>NZ_JBITXV010000003.1:0-704027 GCF_044544845.1 Streptomyces sp. NPDC053474 | reverse complement strand
CGGCGCGCCGCCGCCCCCCCCCCCCCCCCCCCCCGCCCCCCCCCCCGCCCCCCCCCCCCCCCCCCCCCCCCCCCCCCCCCCCCCCCCCCCCCCCGGCCGCTCGCGCTCCCGGTCCGGGCGAGTCCACTCTGGTCAGGCGGCCGCCGGACCGGCAGGGTCGCTCATGTCCGCACCCTCACCGGAGGCTCCCGGTGCCACGCCGCCGGGGCGCCTCCCGAAAGGTCCGTCATGAGGCCCTTCCTGTGGCTCGCGCTCGCCGTAGCCATGATCATCAACATGACCAACAGCCTGATCCTCGACGGCGCGGCCAGGGACACCGTCGGCATCCTGTCCGGCGCCGCCGCCATCGCCGTGATCATCGCCCTGGTGAGGACACGCGAACGCCGCACCTGAGGCGCGGCCGGGCCCGCGCTGCGGGGCAGAGCCTGCGGATGGCTGTCGACCCTTCCGGCCGTCAGTCGGGAGTGAACTCGTACTGGACTTCGTAGAGGTGCCCGGCTTTGACCATGACGGTGGCCTCGATGGGGCGGTCGTGGTCGCTGTAGATGACACGCAGGGTCCGCAGCACGGGGAGGTCGCTCGGCAGCCGGAGCGCCTGGAACTGTTCCTGGGTGGGCACGCGCGCGGAGACCCTGTCCACGCTGAGCCGTGGCGGGAAACCGTGCTCGGCCAGGAGGGCCGGGGTGCCGCCCCGGATCTTGCGGCGCTCCGCGATCGCCGTGCCGCGCGCGATCTCCAGCGGGTAGTAGGACCTGACCAGTTCCACGGGTTCGTCGTCGATCATCAGGATCTGGCGGCGCAGCAGCGCGCTGCCGTCGTCGGCGAGTTGTAGTGCGGCCGCGACGTCGGCAGGTGGTCTGGCCTCGGCCACTTCGAGGAGCTTGCTGTGCGCGCGAGTGCCTTGCTCGGCCGCCTCGGTGAGCCAGCGGTACGGCTCGCCCCTCCCGGCCGGGGCCATGAACGCGGCTGGGCGCATGGTCCGCTGCCGGTGTTCGCGCACGGTGACGGCCGCCCCGGCGCGGCCGACGACGAGCCGTTCGTCCTTGAGCAGTTGCAGGGCCTTCTGCACGGTCGCGTTGGAAGCCTCGAAGCGGGCCTTGAGCTGCGCTGTGGAGGGCAGACTCGCGCCCGGGGCCAGGTCGCCGCTCATGATCTCGTCGTGCAGGTCGGCGGCGATCCGCTCGTGCAGGGAGCGGCGGTCGGCACTTTCCGGTTCGGTCACGGTCAGCCGATCTCGATCTCGTAGCGCAGCCGCTGCCGGTGCGCGGGCATGGTCATCAAGTCGGCCTGGATCGGCTGGCCTTCACGGTCCAGGGTCGCGCGGTGCAGGAGCAGCACGGGCTCGTCGGGGCCCAGGCGCAGCACGTCACGCGTCTCCGCGTCCGGCATCCGCGCGGTGACGTCCTCCCGGACCCGGGCGCCGACGTGCCCCAGAGCGGCCAGCAGGGTCACCGCGCCACCAGGGATCTTTGCCGTTCCGGCGAGACGGGTACCGCGCGCGATGGGCGCGGGGTAGTACGTGTCCGTCAATTCGCAGGGCTCGCCTTCCAGATACATCACGCGTCGGCGTACCACGACGGCCTCTCCCTCGGCGAGGCCCAGGAGTTCGGCCACCCGGACGGGTGCGGGCACCTCGCCGGCGTGGACGACGCGCTGGCTTCCCCGGCGTCCCTGGGCAGCCGTCTCGGCGCCCCAGGCGTCCGACTGCCCTGGCTCTCGCGGCACCAGGTACGGCATCGAGGTGCTGACCCACCCATTCGTGCTCACGGCGTCCTCCCACATGGTCGGTGGCCTTCAACCTTGCCGCTTTTCGCGAAAGGTGGCGCGGTGGTCGGGATCGTAAGGCTGAGCTGAAAGCGGTGGTTCACCGTGTCCTTGTCACGGCAGCAGCGATTCCACCCTGGACGGCGGGTCCCTGCGCATCGAGGTTCGCGACAGTGGCGACGGGAGTCCCGAGGTCCGGCAGCCCGATCCCTGCGCACTCACCGGCCGCGGGCTGTACCTGGTGAGTGCGCTCGCCGACGACTTCGGCGTCGCCGAACACCGCGTCGGCAAGACCGTGTGGGTTGCCTTCGAAGGGCTCGGCTGCGGTGGTGGGGTGCGTGAACGACCGCTACGCCCCCGGGTGCTCGGTGGGGTCGCGCAGCAGTTCCACCAGGGCCGAGATGCTCTGGTCCCCGCGGCCCTCGGCCACGGCCCGGCGCAGCAGGTCGTGCATGGGTGCGTGCCAGCGCACGTCGAGGCCGTGTTCGGTGCCCAGCTCCTCGTCGTACGGGATGCCCGCGTGGAAGATCTCGACGGAGGAGAGGGGGTCGGAGTAGTCGCCGCGGTCGATTTCCGCCGCGTAGTGCGGCAGCAGGGAGATGATCATCTCCAGCCACTTCGCGGTGTGCGGCACCAGCGTGTCCGTCTTCAGGCCGCGCGCGGTGACGAGGGCCGCGCCCTGGAAGAAGCCGAGGAGGGCGGGCAGCAGGGTGCCGCCGACGGCCAGCTCGTACAGGGCGGCGAGGTCCGGCTCCGGGCCGAGGAACTGGGTGTCGCCGCCCAGGACGCGCAGCGTGGCCTCGTACTCCTCGAACACGGCCCGGTCGCCGCCGTAGTACAGCAGGGTGTCGGGCTTGCCGACGGCCGTCGGCACGTTCTTGACCGCGCCGTCGAGGAAGCGGGCGCCGTGCCCGGTGGCCCAGGAGGCCATGGTGCGGGCGCCGGACGGGCTGCCGGAGTTGAGGGTGACCAGGGCGCGCCCGGCGAGCTCGGCGGCGGCCGGTTCCAGGGCGGCGAGGGTCGCGTCGTACGTCGTCAGACAGGCCACGGTCAGCGGGCTCGCGGCGATCGCCGCGCGGATGTCCGGGGCGTGCGCGGCGCCCCGCTCGACGAGCGGCGCAGCCTTCTCGGGGCTGCGGTTCCAGACGGTGACGGGGTGCCCGGCGGCGAGGTAGGCGGAGGCGAGGGCCGTGCCCATCGCGCCGAGTCCGACGAGGGTCACGGGCGTGCGGGCGGGCGTGGGCATGGCGGCTCCAATGCTGGGGCGGGGTGGGGGCGTTGATCGCTCACCCCAGCCTGGATTCCACCGTCGTGTTCCTCAAGTACCGACTATTTAGTGGGGTACTTACCCTTCGGTGCGTGCTCGTGCGGGTGGGTCAGGACACCGTCGCGCGCTCCGCCTCGGGGTGCAGGCGTACCCAGCCCGCCCACGCCGACTCGACCATCTCGCGCACGTCCCGCTTGGCCGACCAGCCGAGCTCGGCCGTGATGCGGTCGGCGGCGGCGACGACGCGCGCCGGGTCGCCCGCGCGGCGCGCGGTGACCTCGGCGGGGATGGCGTACCCGGTGACGTCGGCGATGAGGTCGACCATCTCGCGGACCGAGACGCCCTCGCCCCGGCCGATGTTGAGCGTCAGATCGGTGCCTCCGGGCACTTCGGTGAGGCGCCGGGCGGCGGCCACATGGGCCTCGGCGACGTCGCTGATGTGGATGTAGTCGCGCACGCAGGTGCCGTCGGGCGTGGGGTAGTCGGCGCCGAAGATCCGCGGGGCCTCGCCCTGGGTGAGCTTCTCGAAGACCATCGGGACGATGTTGAAGACCCCGGTGTCGGCGAGTTCGGGGCTCGCCGCGCCCGCCACGTTGAAGTACCGCAGGCAGGCCGTGCGCAGGCCCGTGGCCCGGCCCGTCGCGCGGGCCAGCCACTCGCCCGCGAGCTTCGTCTCGCCGTACGGGCTCATCGGCAGGCAGGGCGTGTCCTCCGTGACGAGCCCGTTCTCGGTGGACGGCATGCCGTACACCGCGGCGGAGGAGGACAGGACGAAGGCCGGGACGCCCGCGTCCGCCATGGTCTCCAGGAGGACGCGCAGGCCCTCCACGTTCTCCCGGTAGTAGCGCAGGGGCTGCTCCACGGACTCGCCGACCTGCTTCTTGGCCGCGAGGTGGATGACGCCCGTGACCTCGTGCTCCTCCAGGGCGCGGGCGAGCGGCCCGGCGTCCAGGGTCGAGCCGGTGACGAGCGGCACCTCGGCGGGCACGCGCGCGGCGATGCCGGTGGACAGGTCGTCGTAGACCACGGTCCGCTCGCCCGCCTCGGTCATGGCGCGGACCACATGCGCCCCGATGTATCCGGCGCCGCCGGTGATCAGCCAGGTCATGGTCAGCTCGTCCCGTCGTGTCGTGTGTCGTGTGTTGTCGTCTGTCGGGGTCGTCCCGGACGGTGAGTCTCGCAGAGGCGGGGTGAGGGGTGTGTCAGTGGGCGTTTCCTCCCGGTCCTGCCGGGCGCAGGGCGCGCAACAGGCGCCCGAGCCGCCGCCGCGCGACCCCGGCGACGCCGAGCGCGCCCGGCGCGAGCCGCACCGCCAGGCTCCCGGCCCGGGTGGCGTACGGCTGGACGAGCAGCACGCCGCGCCGCCCGTCCGGCACCACCGCGCGGCGCAGCAGGCCGGGGCCCGGCACCGCGCGGGCCGTGGTCTCGCGGGTCGTGCCGTCGTCGAAGAGCAGGCGCACCCGCAGGTCGAAGACCTCGCCGTCGAGCGCGCCGAGGTCGAGCCGCACCTCGGCCTCCCAGGTGCCGTCCGGCGTCCCGGCGCCGAACGCGGCCGTGCGGCGCAGGCCGGGGCGGCCGCCGTCCCGGGGCACGAGCTCCACGTCGACCACGGCGGGACCGGCCTCGGCCACCCGCCCGTACAGCTCGTGCAGGCGCAGCCGCAGCGTGCCCGCGCGCGGGCGCAGCTCGGCGTCGACGGTGAGCGGGAGCAGCCGCAGCGGGCGGTGGAGGAGGTGGTCGAGGGTGACCTGGGGCAGGTCGGCGGACCACACGGGCGTGGCGTCGCCCGCGCGCGCGTACGGCGGGGTGAGCCGGGCCGGGCGGGCCGCCACCTGCTGGATCCTGGCCAGGTCGCGGGGGTGCGGCGAGGCGAGCAGGACCCGGGCGATGACGCGTCCGGGCGCGGGCGCGGCCTCCAGGTCGGCGGCGTCGAACTCCGTCAGGTACGCGCGCGTGAGCGCCCACCACTCGCGCTGGTACGCCGTGCCGCGCGCGGGCAGCTCGCGTGCGTATATGCGCAGGGAGTGGTCGAGGAACTTGGCGCGGGCGGCCCGCGCGAGGGCCTTGCCGCCGCTGTCCCCGGTCGCGCGCAGGATGTCCACGGCCTGGCGGTGGGCCCCGACGCGGGCCTTCCAGTTGGCGATCCCGGACCGGTCGAGGGAGATCGACAGCTTGGCGGCGGAGCGCCGCACGTGCCACACGTAGACGGGGTCGGGGACGAGCGCGACGCGCGGCGCGGCGGCGAGCACGCGGGCGCCGAACACGAAGTCCTCGTAGAGGAAGCGGCCTTCGGGGAAGCGGGCGCCGTGCGCGCGCAGGAAGTCCGTGCGGTAGAGCTTGTTGACGCACAGGGTGTCGTGGACCAGGCGCGGGCGCAGCTCGGGGCGGGCGACGAGCGCGGGCTTGCGGTACAGCTCGGGCTGCCAGGGCACCTCGCGCCCGGACGGCAGCTCGCGGCGCACGCACAGGCCGGAGGCGACCTCGGCGCCGTGGCGCTCGGCGGCGGCGAGCAGGGCGTCGGCCGCGCCCGGCGGCAGCACGTCGTCGCTGTCGAGGAACATCACGTAGTCGCCGCTCGCCGCGTCGATCCCGGCGTTGCGCGGGGCCCCGCAGCCGCCGCTGTTGGCCGCGCGGCGCAGGACCTTCAGGCGCGGCTCGGCCGCGGCCAGGTCGTGCAGGACCGCGAGGCTGTCGTCGGTCGAGCAGTCGTCGACGGCGATCACCTCGCGGACCACGGGGCCCTGGGCGAGCGCGGAGCGCACCGCGTCCGCGACGTGCGGGGCGTCGTTGTAGCCGATCACGACGACGGTGACGCACGGGGACGACGGCTGCGCCTGAGGCGAATTCGGTTCCACAAGGGAAATGTTAGAGGTTGCCAGGAATTATCCGATTAAGAGCCCGTGCTGGGTCGTCTGCGGCATGTCTGGTTAATCCGGGTCATAGCGGAGCAAAGTTCTTCTTCGTGCGGGTCACGCGGGGCAAGCGGTGCAGGCGATTCCGGCAGGCAGCGCAGGCAGGCCGGGCAGGGCAGGCAAGACAGGCAGAGCAAGGGCGGGCGGGGCGGCTCCGGGAAGCGGCGGTCGTCCTCGTGCCCGCCCTCGTCATGCTCGCCGTCGGCCTGTGGGGCGTCGTACGCGGCAACCTCTGGCGCGACGAGGGCGTCACGCTCCAGGTGGCGCGCCGCTCGCTGCCCGAGATCTGGTGGCTCCTGCGCACCGTGGACGCCGTGCACGGCCTGTACTACCTGCTCATGCACGCCGTGCTCCCGGCCGACGCGGGCGAGCTCGCGCTGCGCCTGCCGTCCGTGCTCGCGGCGGCCGCCACCGCCGGGCTCGTCGCCGCCGTCGGGGCGCGCCTCGCCCGCCCGCGCGTCGGCCTGTGGGCGGGCCTGCTGTACGCGGTGACCCCGCTCGCCGGGCAGTACGCGCAGCAGGGCCGCTCCTACGCGCTCGTCGCCGCCGGGGCGGCCCTCGCCACACTGCTGCTCGTCCGGGCCGCCGAGCGCCCGGAGCGGCCCGGGCCGTGGTGCGCGTACGCCGCCGTGAGCACCGCCACCGTGCTCCTGCACGAACTCGCCGGGCTGCTGCTCGCCGCGCACGCCGCGGCCCTGCTGCTCGGCCGCGTCGCGCCCCGCGTGCGCCGGGCCTGGGCGGGCGCGGCGGTCCCCGCCGCGCTGGCCCTGGTGCCGCTCGCCCTCGTCTCGCACCGGCAGGCGGCGCAGGTCGGCTGGCTGCGGCCGCCCGACGGCACGGCCGCGGTGCGGCTCCTGCGGGAGTTCACCGGGCCGACGCTCGCCGTCCTCGCCGCCGAACTGGCCCTCGCCGCACTCGCCCTGTGCGGCCCCTGGACCGGGCGCCGCGCCGGGCTCCCCCTCCAGGCGGTGGCCCTGCCGCTGCTCGTCGTGCCGCCCGCCGCGCTGCTCGCGGTGTCGCAGCAGTGGCCGCTGTACCACGCGCGGTACGTGCTGTTCGCGCTCGCGGGCGGGCCGTTGCTGGTGGCGGCAGGTGCCGACCGGGCGGTGCGGGCCTTCGCGGGCGGGCGCGGGCGCGGTGCCGTGGCCGCCGTCGGCGCGCTCGCCGTCGGCTGCGTCTTCTGGTGGCAGTTCCCCCTGCACCGCGGTGACCGGGCCGCCGGGCGCGGCGAGGACCACGCGGCGCTCGCCGCCGTCGCCGCCCGCGAGCTGCGCCCCGGCGACCCGGTCCTGTATCTGCCGCTCATCGCCCGCCGCGTCCCGCTCACCTACCCCGACGCCTTCCACGGCGTACGGGACGTGGCCCTGCGGGCCTCGGGCGCCGCGTCCGGCACGCTCTACGGCCGCGAGGCGGGCCCCGCCGAACTGCGCCGCAGGCTCGCGGGCGTGGACCGCCTCTGGGTGCTCTCCGAGGCGGGCCCGCTGCGCGGCGCGGCCACGGACCGCGGCGGCACGGAGGCCGCCAAGCTCGCCGTGCTGCGCGGGGAGTTCACCCGGCGCGCCGAGTACGTCACGGTCGGCGGCGCGCTGCGGCTCTACGTACGCCGCTGACCGGCCCCGCCGACCCGGGCGAGGACCTCTCCGGTACGCGGCCCCCACGCCACCACCACCGCCTCCGGCGGCACCCGCTGCGCCGGGTCGAGCAGCAGCCAGCGCACGGCGTAGCGGCGCACGACGGCGGCGCGCTCGGCGCGGGTCGACTCCGGCGCGAGGTACGCCCGCACCGCGCGCAGGCGCCGCCCGCGCTCCTCCTCGGCGAGCGAGGTGTCCGGCCAGGCGGGCGCGACGAGGTTGACGCCGAAGGCCGGGAGCGAGCGCGTGGGCCGGTAGCCGTCGGTGAGCACCACGTCGCCCGGGCGCATCTGGGCGGCCGCCCAGGTGTAGCCGGGCCAGCGCGGCGGCTGGTCGAAGCCCACCGGGTCGAGGGCCCGGGGCACCACCGCCCCCGCCTGGACCTGGCAGAACCCGACGGCCGCCCCGAGCGCGGCCGCCCCCGCGAGCGCGGCGCGGCGCGTCCCCCACGGGCGGGGCGCCGCCAGCTCGATCGCCAGGGCGAACTGGAGGGGGACCAGGGTGAGGCCGAGGATGCGGCCGTACGTGTAGTGGCCGCTGAGCCAGCCGTAGGCGACGACCGCGCAGTCGAGGGCGAACATCAGGACCAGGGGGTCGCGGTGGTCGCGGCGCCAGCGCAGGCCCAGGGCGGGCAGGCCGAGGGCCGCTAGCCAGAAGCGCGCGGGCATCTCTGTGTAGAGCTGCCTGTGGATGCCGTCGACTGAGGGGTCGCCTACGAGGGTGAGGGGGTTGAAGTAGGGCCAGGTGGTCGCGATGGCCACGGCTGCCGTGGCGGCCAGGGCCCAGTTCAACAGTGCGGGGTAGCGGGGTGCTGTCTTTGGGATGGGTGCCGCCCTGCGGCACGATTGCCCGCAGCAGGCGATGGCGAAGGATGCCACTCCGATTACCGCCGCCACCGATGAGATCGGGTGGATCAGGAGGATCGCGCCGCACAGCGCGCCCAGACCTCCGTACGCCCACGGCGACTTCGGGCCCGTGGCCGTCCAGGACCAGGCCCAGAACGTCAGGCCGATGGCGAAGGTCGACGGGTAGCCGAGGTTGCCCGTCATCGACAGCAGGCCCAGGTAGCCGCTCCACCAGGCCGTGCGGGTGCCCCACAGCAGGACCATCGCGGTGAGGGCGAGGACCGGGGCCCAGGGCCGGGGCGTGAGGGCGCGGACGAAGCGGCCCAGGCCGGTGAGCAGGACGAGCAGGTTGAAAGGCCCGGCGAGCTTGACCGTCTCCCAGCCGGTCAGGCCGGTGGCCTTGGCGAACAGGGCCTGGGCGACGGCGTAGGGGGAGTAGTAGGCGCTGCCGTCGCCCGGCAGGTCCGCCATCGGGTGGGCGGGGTGCAGCAGGTCGGCCTTGAGGCGTTCGACGACCGCCGCGTGCTGGCCGAAGTCGCAGCACATCGGGACCCGCCAGTACGCCAGCGTCATGCCGAGCCAGAACAGGCCGCCGAAGACCAGGAACGGCGTGGGCCGCCACAGCCGCCCGGGGCCGGAGGCGGTGGCGCCCGCCGGGACGCGCCCGGTCAGGAGCGCGGTCACCGCATGAGCCTCTCCGCGACGCGGGCCGCCGCCCGGCCGTCGTCGAGGTCGCAGTACTCCGCGCGGAAGGACGCGTACGCGGGGGCGTGCCGGGCGGTGACCGTGTCGAGGTCGCGCAGGGCGGCCACGACGTCGGCGGTGGAGGCGAGCAGCGGTCCGGGCGCGCGGGTCTCGAAGTCGAGGTAGAAGCCGCGCACGGTGTCGCGGTAGTGCTCCAGGTCGTAGGCGTGGAACAGCATCGGGCGGCCGGTGTGCGCGAAGTCGAACATCAGGGACGAGTAGTCGGTGACCAGGACGTCGGCGACGAGCAGGAGTTCGGCGGCGCGGGGGTGGGAGCTGACGTCGCGCACGAAGGGCGCGCGGGCGCCGGGCAGGCGGCCCGAGGTGAGCGGGTGCTTGCGGACGAGCAGGACGTGGTCGTCGCCGAGGGCGTGTTCGGCGGCGCGGAAGTCCAGGGCGGCCTCGTAGCGGAATCGGCCGGGCGCGGCGGCGAGGTGGTCGCGGTACGTCGGCGCGTACAGGACGACCCGCTTGCCGGGGGGCAGGCCGATCTCGCGCCGCACGCGCTCGGCGACCTTGGCGCGGTCGGCGGCGAACAGCACGTCGTTGCGCGGCGACCCGGCCTCCAGGACCTCACCGTCGTAGGCGAGGGCGCGGCCCAGGTGCCCGGTGGCGAAGCGGTTGGGGGAGACCAGGACGTTCCACTGCCGGGCCAGGCGCGGCAGCGCGTCGAGGTGGCCGTGGTCGGCGTACAGGGTGTCGGTCAGATCGGTGCCGAGGCGCTTGAGCGGGGCGCCGTGCCAGGTCTGCACGACGGTCTGGCCGGGGCGGCGCTCGAAGAAGTCCGGCAGGTGGCCCGCGGTGACGACGCGGCGGCAGCGGGCCAGGGCCTCGTACCAGGCGGCGCTGTGCTCCTCCACGCCGCGCGCGCCGGGCGGCACCGGCGTCTGCTGGTCGTGCGTGACCCACAGGTGCTCGACGTCGGCGCCGCGCCGCACGAGCTCGTCGTGGACGGCGCGCGGCGAGTCGCCGTCGAAGTACAGGACCGCGTCGCGCAGGGACTTGGCGCGCTCCCTCGGGTAGTGCTCGGTGCGCAGCCGGTGGCGCCGGTACGCGCCGCGCTCGGTGCGCGCGAGCACCGACCCGGCCTCGATCAGGAGCCGGTCGCCGAAGCGCCGGTCGACGGTGAACTCCCGCCCGCCGACGGCGCGGTGGTCCGGCAGGGCCGCGCCGAGGGAGGCGAGGACCCGCACGGGCACGCCGGGGCCGCTGTGCCCGGCCTCCCGCAGGAAGGCGTACCAGCGGCCCTGCCGCAGGGTGCCGCCGCCGGGGGCGAGGGAAGCGCGGAAGCGGCCGCCGACGCGCTCCACCGGCACGGTCACCTCGTCGTCGCGGCCGCTGTGGCGCAGCACGAGTTCGGCGGTGGGCCAGCTGGCGGGCGTGGCCGTGCCCTCCACGGTGAGGCGGCCGTCGTCGGTCCAGGCCAGGCGGTCGGCGACGGGCTGCCGGGTGAGCTCGACGACGAGGCGGCCCTGGTCGTCGGCGGTGGCGCACAGCTCGCGGCCTGGCCGGGACGCGTACCGGCCCGGCGGCAGGTCCAGGGCGGCGGCGAGCGGCACCCGCGTGCCGTCGGGCAGCACCAGGCGGGCCTGCCAGCGGTCGCCGTGCGGGGGCTCGACCTGGGCGGGCGCGTGCTGCGGGGCGGGCTCCACGTCCTCCAGGTCGGCGAGGCGGATCCGGGTGTCGAAGCGGTCGCCCACGACCGTGACCGGGTAGGTGAACTCGGCGCGGCCGTCGCTCAGCCGCAGCGCCCGCGGGCGGGCGCCGCCGGTGAGCGTGCCGGTGAGCACGGCGTGGCCGTCGTCGAGGCGGTGGGCGTCCACGCGCGCCGCGTACTCCTGGACGCGCAGGACGAGCCGCCCCTTGCTGAAGCCCGCCGTCAGGCGGAGCCCGTCGTCGAGGTCGCGGACGAGGGACTGGGTGCCCGCGCCGTCCTGGGCGCGCACGGCGGCGCGCCGCACCGCGCCGTGGCCCGCGAGGACCACGCCGAGCAGCCAGTTCCCGGGCTGCCAGCGGCCGCCGGTCTTCAGGCGCTCGGGGTCGACAGTCATCTCGAAGCCGGACAGGTCGTAGCTGTGCAGCTGCTGGCGCGAGGCCTCGGTGGCCTCGGGCAGGAAGACCGTGCGGGTGGGCACGCGGCGGAACCGGCCCCTGCTGTGGGCGGACTTGAGGAGCCCGGCCTTCACGCTCCGCGCGCGCCGGTCGGCCGGGAGGTTGCGGACGTACGCGTAGCCGCGAAGGCGCAGCTTGCCCTCGGCGTCCCAGGAGGCCTCGCGCAGCCGGGCCACGACGGGCAGTTCGCCGCGGCCGAGCCGGGTCAGCTCGCGCGGCAGCGCGCCGACGCCGGGGAACGCGGCGTACCGCCGGCGGGTGCCGCGCACGGTGAACACGCCCTTGCCGCCCTGGCGTTCGCGGGCGAGCAGCGCGATCAGCTCGTCGGTGCGCCGCTCGCGCACCAGCTGCCACTTCACCCGCAGGTCCACGGGCAGCCGCCGGACGAGCTCCGGGTCCGCTGCGCCCAGGAACTCCGCGGTGCCGTCGAGGAACGCGGCCCGGTACTCGGGCCCGCCCATCGGCAGCCCCTCCAGGAAGTACACGAAGTCGTCGCGCAGGCAGGAGGCGTCGTACGTCGCCTTGAGGCCGGGCGCGTGCTCGCCGAGGAAGGCGCTGACGTGGGCGCAGGCCGCGATCCGGTCGCGCACGCCCTTGACGTCGGTGCGCCGCCGCGTGATGGAGCCCTCGCGCACCCGCCAGTAGTAGACGTGGTCGCTCAGCACGTCCACGGCCTCGGCGAGGAAGTGCGCGGGGATCATCACCGGCGTGTCCTCGTACAGCCTGCCCTCGGGGAAGGCGAAGCCGTGCCGGTCCCAGAACGCCCTGCGGAACATCTTGTTCCAGGCGACGCGGTCGGCGAGGAGCGCGAGGTCGCGGCCGATGTGCGTGCGGGTGCGCGGCTCGGTGAGCCACTGGTACTGCCAGGCCTGCGAGCGGCCGCGCTCGGTGAGCCGCCACACGTTGCCGGTGGCGAAGTCGGAGCCGCTGATGTCCAGGCTCGCGATCATCCGGGCGTACGCGCCGTCCGGCACGACGTCGTCGCTGTCCACGAACGTCAGATAGGCGGCGCCCGGACTCGCGTGCCGCACGCCGGTGTTGCGGGCGGCGCTCAGCCCCGCGTTGGGCTGGCGCACATAGACGAACCGCGGGTCGCGGGCGGCGAAGGCGCGCGCGATGTCCGGGCTCGCGTCGGTGGAGCCGTCGTCGACGAGGATGACCTCCAGGGCGCCACGGGAGCCGGGGTCGTCCTCGGGGCCCGGTGTCTGCCGGGCGATCGACTCCAGGCACTCCTCAAGGAACTCCTCGACGTTGTAGATGGGTACGACGACGCTGAGTCGGGGCTGCACGGGCGACCGGCCTTTCCTGGGCGTACGAGGGCAATACGTCCATTACGGGCGTATCCCTCCCGTTTTCCCGGCCGTGTCGCCCTTGTTGACGCCGATCACCCCTACGAGTGAGGGTTCTTCGGCGGTCCGTACGCATTGGCTACCGTCGGTGCGCATGTCGCGCTTCTCCGTAGTCGTGCCCGTCCACCGCGTCCAGGGCTATCTCAGGGAGTGCCTTGACTCGGTGCTCGACCAGTCCTTCGGCGACCTCGAACTGATCGTCGTCGACGACGCCTCCCCCGACGGCTGCGCGGACATCGCCGCCGCCTACGCGCGCCGCGACCCGCGCGCGCACCTCGTCCGGCTGCCCGAGAGCCGGGGCCCGGGGCCCGCCCGCGACGCCGGGGCCGCCCGCGCCACCGGCGCCTACCTGCTCTTCCTCGACGGCGACGACCTGCTCCTGCCCGGCGCGCTCGGCGCCGCCGACGCCGCGCTCACCTCGGCGGGCGACCCGGACGTCCTGCTGTTCGGACACGACAGGCTCAACTGGTGGGGCGACGTGCGCGCCGGACGGGACGACCTGACCGGCGACCCGCTCGCCGTGACACCGGCCGCCTGGAACCGCGTCGTACGGCGGGAGTTCTGGACCGGCCAGCGCCTGGCGTTCTCGGCGGGCCCCTACGAGGACGTGGTGCCCGCGCACCGGGCGACCCTCCAGGCCCAGGACCGCGTCGCCGCGCTCGACCGGGTGTGCGTGCGCTGGCGGGAGCGGCGCGTCGGCGGCTTCGCCAACGCCCCGGGCGAGCGGCACCTCACCGTGATCGACCGCTACGAGGAACTGTTCACCGGCGCCTACGACGCCCCGGACGCCGTCGCCCGGCTCTACCCGCACGCCGTACGCCATCTGCTCGCCGTCCTCGGCGACCCCGGGCGCGTCGCCCCGCGCGACCGGCCCGAGTTCTTCCGCCGCGCGGCCCCGCTGCTCGGCGCGCACCGCCCGCCGGGCCACGAACCCGCGTCGGCCGAGGAGCGCGCCCTGGCCGACGGCTCCCACCGCGCCTACGAACGCCTGGAGCGGTCCGCGAGCCGGGGCGCCGCCCTGCGCGCCCAGCTCGCCCGGCGCAAGAAGCAGCTCGCCGCCCGCGTCAAGCGCACCGCCTACCGCGCCGAGCTGCGCACCGCCCGACTCGACCCGGAACTCGCCGTCTACGGGGCGTACTGGAACCGCGGCGTCGCCTGCAACCCGGCCGCCATCCACGCCAAGGCCCGCGAACTCGCCCCGCACGTCAGAGGCGTCTTCGTCGTCTCGTACCAGCACCGCCACCGGGTCCCGCCCGGCGTCGACCACGTGTTCGCGGGCTCGCTCGGCTACTGGCGGGCCATGGCCCGCGCCACGTACCTGATCAACAACTCCAGCTTCCCCGGCGGCTTCACCAAGCGCCCCGGCCAGGTCTACCTCCAGACCCACCACGGCACGCCCCTGAAGAAGATGGGCATGGACCAGCGGCGCTACCCCGCGAGCACGCACAACCTCAGCTTCCAGCGCCTCATGGACCACGTCGACCAGTGGGACTACAGCCTCTCCGCCAACCCGCACTCCACCGAGACCTGGGAGCGCGTCTACCCGTCCGCGTCCTACCGCGCCCTGGAGCTCGGCTACCCGCGCAACGACGTGTACTTCACGGCGACGGACGACGACGTGCGCCGCGTCCGCGAGGAACTCGGCGTCGCCGACGGCCGCACGGTCCTCCTGTACGCGCCCACGCACCGCGACTACCAGAAGGGCTTCCTGCCCCGCCTCGACCTGGAGCGCCTCGCCGCCGCGCTCGGCCCCGCGTACGTGGTCCTGGTCCGCGCCCACTACTTCTACGGCGCCGACGCGGGCCTGGCCGCGCACCCCGGCCTGCTCGACGTGACCGGGCACCCGCGCGTGGAGGACCTCTGCCTGGCCGCCGACGCCCTGGTGACGGACTACTCCTCGCTGATGTTCGACTACGCCTGCCTGGACCGCCCGATCGTCACCTACGCCCCGGACTGGCAGGCCTACCGGCTCGCCCGCGGCACGTACTTCGACCTCCTGTCGGGCCACGAGGGCGAAACACCCGGCGCGGTGGCCACCACGGAGGACGACCTCATCGCCCTGTTCCGCGACGGCACCTGGAACACACCGGACACGACCCGCCTACGCGAGGCCTTCCGAGCCCGCTTCTGCCCGTACGACGACGGGGGAGCGGCGGAGCGAGTGGTGAAACATCTCTTCCTGGGCGGAGCATAGGTGCCCGTCTTTAGGGGCGCGGGGAACTGCGCGACCAGCCCCCACGCACGGACAGCCGCTAACACTCCTGACGCCGCAGAACGAACCGCGCAGCCACAACAACCAGCACAACCCACAAAAACAGCACCCCACCACCGGCGAGGGGGGTCAGGTCACCCACGTCCTGATGGGTCTGCATCAGCCGAAGCCCGGCCCGATCCGGCAACAGCCGAGCAAGCGGCCGCAACCGAGGCGCGGTGGCCATGACCCCGGAAACCACGAACAACAGCGGAAGCAGCACCCCAAGCGCGGTAAGGGACTTCCGCACCATGAACGTAAGAGCACCGGAGAGAACGGCGAGCAACCCGGCATAGACCCCCGCACCGACCACGGCACGCAAGCCCTCCCCGCTCAGGGGAAGCCCCGCGCCGAGCACCGCACTCCCCGCGAGAAGCGTCACCGCGCCGGTGGCCAGACCCCAGGCAAGACCGGCAAGGCCGAGAAGGGCGAGCTTGGCGGAGAGGAAGAGCCCCCGCCGGGGCACGGCGGCAAGGGTGGTGCGGATCATCCCGGTCCCGTACTCGTTGCCGACGGCCAGCACCGCGAGGATCACCAGCGGCACCTGCCCGAACTGCAGCCCGGTGAACGGCAGCCCCACCGGGTCGAGTTCGCGCTGCCGCCCGGCGGCCGCGGCCCGGTACTCGGGGCCGATCAGAGCGCAGAACAGCAGGCCCACGGCGACGGTCAGGGCGCTGCCGAGCGCGAGCAGGGTCCAGGTGGAGCGCACCGAGCGGAGCTTGATCCACTCGGCGGCGAGCAGGTCACGCATGGGCTACCGCCTCCTTCCGGGGGGCGTCGGTCGCGGGGGCACTCGCGCGGTACTCGGCGGCGCGCTCGGTCAGGCGCAGATACGCCTCCTCCAACGACGGCCGCACGGGCGTCAGTTCGTGCACGCTCAAGCCGTGCGCGGCGGCGACGTCCCCGACGCGGGCGCTGGGCAGGCCGGTCACGGTCGCGGTGTCCGGCTCGTCGCCGTACGCCACCTGGGCGCCTTCGGCGCGCAGGGCGGGCGCGAGCGCGTCGAGCCGCGGCGACACGAGGCGGACGGCGACCGGGCCCGCCGTCAGGAGCGAGGCCATGTCGCCGTCGGCGAGGACCCGCCCCCGGCCGATCACCAGGACGTGGTCGGCGGTGACGGCCATCTCGTGCATGAGGTGGCTGGAGACCAGGACCGTACGGCCCTCGTCGGCGAGGGCGCGCAGGAGCTTGCGCAGCCACTGGATGCCCTCGGGGTCCAGGCCGTTCATGGGCTCGTCGAGCAGCAGCACCTCGGGGTCGCCGAGGAGCGCCACCGCGATGCCGAGCCGCTGCCGCATGCCCAGCGAGAAGCCGCGCACGGGCCTGCGCGCGGCCGTCGCGAGGCCCACCAGGCCGAGGACCTCGTCCACCCGCGCCAGGGGAATGCGGTGCGTGCGCGCCAGCCAGGCGAGGTGCGCGCGGGGGCTGCGCGCCGGGTGGCAGGCCGACGCGTCGAGGAGGGCGCCCACCGTGTGCAGCGGGTCGCGGAGCTCCGCGTACGGGACGCCGCGCACCAGGGCGCTGCCCGCGTCGGGGGTGCCGAGGCCGAGGACCATCCGCAGCGTGGTGCTCTTGCCCGCGCCGTTGGGCCCGAGGAAGGCGGTGACGCTCCCGGGCGCGGCCGTGAACGACAGGCCGTCCAGGACGCGGCGGCCGCCGTAGGACTTGACCAGGTCGCGGACCTCGATCACGCGGCGGCCTCCAGGGTCAGGGTGCGGTCCACCAGGCCCGCGACCGAGGTGTCGGAGTGCGAGACGACGACGAGCGTGCGGCCCTCGGCCCGCCACCGGGCGAGGTCCTCGCGCACGGCGCTCCCGGCGGCCGTGTCCAGGCCGTTGAACGGCTCGTCGAGCAGGACGAGCCGGGGCGCGTGGGCGGTCGCGCAGACGTAGCCGAGCTTCTTGCGCTGGCCGAGGGAGAGTTCCCCGACGAGCACGTCGAACCGCTCGCCGAGCCCGAGGGCCGCCGCGCGCTCGCGCAGCCCTCCCACGGGCACGCCCCAGACGCCCGCGGTGAACCCCAGCTGCTCGGCCGCGGTGAGGTGTTCGTACAGCGGCGGCGGCTCCTGCACATGGCCGCGCAGGGCCCGCACCGCCGGGTCGCCGGGCGCCCGGCCGTCCACGGCGACGCGGCCCGCGTCGGGCGCGGTGAGCCCGGCGATGACCCGCAGGAGCGTGCTCTTGCCGCTGCCGTTCGGCCCGGCGACGCGGACGGACTCGCCCGGGGCGACGCGGGCGCTCAGGCCGCTGAGGACGTCCACCGGGCCCCGGCGGACGACGAGGTCGTCGATGACTATCACTGGAGCGCTCCGGCTTTCTGCTGGCGGGCGGGCGGTGCGGCGGCCGCGGCGGGCGCCGCCTTGGGGTCGGGCAGGTCGCGGGCCGCGACGGCGCGCAGCGCGGCCCAGGCGCCCGCGAGGCAGAGCGCGAGCAGCGCGCCGTGCGCGAGGCGGGCCGCGGTGCCGTCGGCGAGGGCCTGGCAGAGCCCGGCGCCCGCCGTGACCGGCACGGTCAGCAGGGCCACGAACACGCCCTCGGTGACGTCCGCCGCCGGAGCCCGGGTCACCCGGCCGTCGGCGAAGGCCTCGGCGCGCGGCACGCAGAAATAGGTGAGGACCGTGGCGCAGCCCGCGCCGCAGGCCACCGCGGCGAGCGCCAGCAGGGTCTGGGTCCAGGCGGCCGCGCCGCGCACCCCGCACAGCGCGGCCGCGCCGAGCGCGAACGGGCCGGTCGCCGCGCCGACCGCCGCGGCCGCCGCCCACGCCTTCGCCGCCACCCAGGCGCCCGTGGGGCGCGGCGACTGGCGCAGCGCGTCCCAGCACTCCCGGTCCGCCTCGATGCCGCAGACCTGCACGACCTCGCTCGTCGTGACCAGCGCGGCCGCCACGAACAGGGCGCCGACGGCCGCGGGGGGCAGCTGCCACACCGGCTGACCGTTCGTCACCACGACGGCCGCGCAGGCCGCGCCGACGAACACGCCGAACCGCTGGAGCCGCAGCAGTCCGCCGACGGTCTCCGGGTGCCCGCGGAGCAGCCGCAGCCGGGTCACGCGCCACACCGCGCGGTACGGGGACGCGGGCCAGGCCCCCGTGGAGCCGGTGGCCGCGCGGACGGCCGGGCCCGAAGCCGCGTCACGGCGGACGGTGGCCCGCACCCGCAGCACGGCGAAGGCGGCCAGGAGCAGCGTGAGCACGGCGTATCCGGCGAGGGCGGCGCCGAGGGCGTCCGGCTCGTGCAGGTCCGTCCACAGCTGGGGGCGCGAGGCCGTCACGGCGTTCCCGAGCAGCCGGGCCAGGTCCTGTTCGGACGGTCCCGAGCCGCCCCCGAGCGCGCGTGCGAACGGCGCGGCCACGACGCCGACGAGGCCGCCGCCCACCAGGGCGACGGCCAGGCGCGGCAGCTGCGGCACGCGCACCACGCGGACCATGAGCGCCGTCACCAGGGCCACGCGCAGGGCGACGCCGCTGACCGCCGCGCCCACCGCGTGCACCGCGAGGACCGGCAGGGCGGCGCGCCCCGCGGTCCCGGCCGCGAGCCAGGGCACGGCGATCGCGGCCGCGGCGACGAGCAGCCCCGCCGCGATCCCGGCCGCGGGGACGACGAGCCGGGCGGTCACCAGCTGGGCGCGGGACACCGGCAGCGCGTGCAGCACGCTCGCGTCGGGCGGGCTCACCAGGGCGCGGGCCTTGGTCGGTTCCGCGCTGAAGAGCTGGAACAGGAACCACAGGGCCACGGGTGTCCAGGTCCAGGTGGCCAGGTCCGTCCGCAGGTCCGGTCCCGGCGGCGCCAGGACGCCGAGGGTGCGGCCGAGCACGACCAGGGTGCCGAGCACCGCGGCCGCGCCCGCGCAGACGACGACGCGCGCCGCCGCCCGGCGGCGCCGCGCTGAAGGGCCCGTACCGGCGAGGAGGTTGAGGCGCCGCCGGGTGTCGGCGAGCCACAGGGCGTACACGGTGCGCGGCCAGGCGCCGCCGGGGCGGGCCGTCATGCCGCCCCACCGGCGCGGGCCCCACCGAACCGCTCGGCGGGGCAGAGCACGGTGGCGGGCACGACCAGCGCGACGAAGGCCGCGGCGAGCAGCTTGGGCGCCGTCGCGGACGGCAGGTACAGACCGAGGACGCCGAGCGGGGCCCACCAAAGCACCCCGCCGACGATCATCAGGACGCTGCCCCAGCGCGCCACGGCGACGAGCAGTCCGACGGCGATCAGCACCACGCCGCTGATCAGCCAGACGACGCTGAGCAGCTGGAGGACGTCGACGACGTTGTCCGGGTCGCCGCTCAGGTCGGCCGAGGCCTCGACGGCCCGGCGCGTCGCGTCGGCCGTGGCCCGGAACGCGGCGAAGTACGCCACCGCGCACACCCCGGCGGCCGCCGCGAGCACCCCGCCCGCGATCCGCACCCCGGGCCGGGCGATGCCGTCCATGACCACGGTCCAGCAGCGCAGCGCGAACTGGAGCAGCCGGGGGTTTCCCAGGGTGGCGAAGAAGAGGCGGTGCAGCATGGTTCTCCGGGGGCGGTGGGACGTCAGGAGGGGAGCAGCCCGAGCGCGGTGGCGTAGACGGCGGTGACCGCGGCGGCGACGGCGGCGGCGCGCGGCCAGGCGGCACCGGTGGCGCGGCCCGCGAGCAGCAGCGCGCAGGGCAGCAGGGGCAGCCAGGCGTCGAGGTGCGTCACCGTGGGCACGGCCCGCGAGACGTCGTGGCCGAGCGCGAGGCCCGCCACGGTCCAGACGGTGAGCTTGGCGAGGACGAAGGCGACCCAGCCGAGCGTGAACGCCCGCCGTAGCCGGGTGAAGTCGCCGCTCTCGTCCGCGGTGGGCAGGGCGCCGGGCGGCGGCAGGTGGCGGGTGGCGACCGCGCCGAGCGCGCCCACGAGGACGCCGAGCAGGCCGAGCGTCAGGACGTTGGCGAGCAGGCTGGTGCACCAGGCGATGCTGGTGCCGATGCCGATGGCGCCCTCGGACGCGCTGTCGACGCGCTCCACGACCTTGTCGTGGATCTCGCCCCACAGCGGCACGCTGAAGGCGGCCGTGGCGACGACGAGCGCGCTCACGCCGAGGGCGTGGCCGCGCCGGGTCAGCAGGCGCTGTCCGAAGGGGCCGCGCGCGGCCGGGGGCGCGGGGGTCGCGCCGGGGGCGTCGTCCTCGAAGGCGGGCAGCCCTGCCACACCGTTCGTCCTGGTGATGCCGGTCGTCCCGGTAGTCCCGCTCATGCTCCCCATCCCGATCGTGCCGCCCGTCTCAAAAGGTCTCACTGGCACCGCGTGCCCCATCGCCCGCGGCCCCATCGCCCGCGGCCCCATCGCCCGCGGCCCCATCGCCCGCGGCCCCATCGCCCGCGGCCTCACAGGCCGCGGCAGCCCCGCCCGCCGTGGCAGCCGGAGCCTTGTCGCCCGCCGCCGGGGGAGGCCCGGTCGTCGCGAAGCCCTCGGGCATCGCGAAGGCCTCGGCCAAGGCGGAAGCCCCGGTCGTCACGGGCGCCCCCGCCCTCACGTGCTCACCCATGTCTCCACCGCCGCGGCCAGGGTCAGGCCCGCCAGGGACACGCCCCACAGCAGGCACGCGTCCTGGAAGCCGAAGCGGTCCCGTGTGCCGCGCTCTTGTGCGGGCCGTCGCCCGAGTCCGGCGCGCGCCCACGTCACGAGCGGCACCAGACCGGCCGCCGCGGCGAGCGCGAGGCAGGCCAGTTCGAGGGGCATGTGCGGCAGCAGATGGCGTACGACGCCCCGCGTGCCGAGGACCGCGCTGCCCTGGCCCCAGTAGTAGCCCGCGAGCGTGCCGGTCAGGAGCGTGAGCGGGATCGTCATGACGCCGAGCGTGGCGACGCCGAGGAAGAGGGCCGCCGAGACGCCGACGTTGCGCGCGAGGATCTCCGCGAACAGGCCCCAGTCGGCCTGCTTGGGGGCCCGGCTCACCCCGGTCGGGTCCGCGGGCGCGAACCACCAGCCCGCGCCGAACGCGGCGAGCCACAGCAGGGCGCCGCTGACCACGGCGGGCCACTGCCGCCGGAGAAGTGCCGCCCCCGCGGACTTCAAGCCGCCCAAGGCCGTGGGCCGGGCGATCGGCCCGGTCGTCGTATCCATCTGCCCCCGCGTCTCCGCGTCCTGTGGTGTCGCCGGTCGGTCCCGCCGGGACCCCGCGCGTGCGGGGTCCCGGCCGGATGCGCTGCCTCGGGACTTAGGCGATGACGGCCTTCTTGCCGCCCTTCTTGATGGCCTGCTTGACGCCCCAGATGACCACGGAGCCGACGGCCAGGCCGCCGGAGACCAGGCCGATCGCCGAGGCGACGTCCATGCCCGTCATGATCGACTGGTAGACGACGGAGGCGGAGTCCTTGCTCATGTTGAGCACGTTCTTCAGGAAGAACGGGGTGGCCGTGGCGGCCACCATGAAGGCGCCGAAGACCGTGGCGGTGACGGCGGCGGTGGTCAGGGGACGGCGGGTGGCCGAGCGGTTCATGTCGCGTGTTCCTTCGGATCGATTCATTACGATCGGACGCGTGCCCGCCCCGATTGGCGCGGGGCGGGCACGTCCGTTACCGGGCCCGGCGAGAGCGCCGGACCCGGTAACGATCTTGTGGGAGAAGCGGAGCGCGCCCTACTGCCTGTTGACGGGGCCGTTCGGCAGTTACCAATGCGTAGGGGTGTTAAATGCGGACATACGAGCAGGAGTTGATCGGGCTCTCAGGTGAGCGCATCGCCGCACGTCAACGCGGCACCGCTGGGGTAGGTTGAAGCCCGACCACATATTGACGACTTCTTGACTAATGGATCGCTCGGGGGAGCCATGCTGAACGTGACGGTCGCGCACCACCACCCGTTGATCCGCAGGGGGCTCGCGCAGTCCCTCGCGGACGGCGGGGAATTCACGGTCACCTCATACGGAGACGTCGACGGAGTGCTCGCGTGGGTGCGGGCCCAGCCGGACTCGGTCGTCCTGGCGTCGCGGATCCTGCCCGGCATCGACCGGCTGCTCGACGCGGTCAGGGGCGGCGAACTGCCCCGCGTCCCCGTCGCACTGCTCGGCGAGGCCGCCGTCACCCGCCCCACCGTCGTCGGCGTGCCGCCCGGCGTCTCCGGCTACCTCCCGGAGGACGCCGACGTCCGCGCCCTCACGCACGCCGTGCACACCCTCGCCTCCGGAGCCGCCGTGCTGCCCGCCGCGTGGATCCACCGCGCCGGCGCCACCACCGTCCGGGCCGAGTCCCGCGAGGCGTACAGCGGGGCGCCGCTCTCGCTGCGCGAGCGGGAGGTCCTCGCCCTGGTGGGCGAGGGCCTGACGAACCAGCAGATCGGCCGCCGCCTCGGCCTCAGCGCCGGGACCGTCAAGTCCTACATCAGCGCCGTGTACGCGAAGTGCGGCGTGGACAACCGCGTCCAGGCCGCACTCCTCGCCCACGGCATCGAGGTCTCCGCGGCCTAGGCCCCCGAGGCCCGCTCGTACGGCGACGGCACCGGGAAGTACGCCGTGAGGAACGCCCGCAGGGCGAGGGCCGACTCCTCGTCCGACACGTCGCCGCCGGGCGTCTCGCCGATGCAGAACGCGGTCTTGGCGCGGGACTGGAGCAGCTGCCCGAGGCGGGCGTGGTCGGCGCGCTCGGCGATGTCCACGAAGTCGTACGCGAGGGAGCCCGGCACGGCCCGGCCCGTCAGATACGCGTAGTGCTGGAACAGCGACGAGACGACGGAGTGGTCGCCCGCGCCCCGGAAGGGGTTGCGGGCGGTCGCCGCGAGCTCGTCGTCGTACCGCTCGGCCAGCTCCGCGAGGACGTCGCGCCGCAGCGCGTACGGCACGTGCAGCAGGCAGTGCGTCGCGGTGCGGCCGAAGTCGCGGCGCAGCAGCTCCCGGTTGTTCTTCGCGGCGGCCAGATAGCCCTCGTCGGCGGCGGACACCGGCAGGTCGGGCACGGACACCGACGACCAGAAGAACCGGGCGAGCCCCGACGGCAGGAAGAACGTGTCCGGACTCGTGGGGCGGCCCAGGAACATGTCGTCGTTGAAGTACAGGAAGTGCTCCGACAGGCCCTCGATCCGGTGCAGCTGGGTCTCGATGGCGTGCGAGTTGAACGTCGGCAGACAGCCGTCCGGGTCCGCGAACAGGTCGCGGTGGTCCACCACCGTCAGACCCGGGTGGTCCGCGTCCAGCCACGCCGGGACCTGGCCCGCCGTGACCAGGTACACGTGCCGCACCCAGGGCGCGTACATCGCGAGGGACCGCAGGGAGTACCGGAGTTCGTCGCGGTTGCGGAAGCGGACCGCGCCGGTGTCGGCCGACGCGCCGTCGGCCCCGCCGCCCAGGGCGGCGGCGCGGGCCGCGCGCCAGGCCGGGTCGGAGTCGTCGACCCAGGTGTAGACGGCGTCGACGGGGAAGTCGACGTCCTTCATGAGCAGCCGCGCGAACACGTCGAGGCTCGGGTACTCCCGCGCCCCGACCCGCAGCCGTGCCGTGGGCGTCAGGGACGGCAGCTCGGCCCCGGCGAGCGTGCTCCCGAACGGCGCCCGCCACACCCGCCCGCTCCCCTCCGGCTCGCCGGTGCGCGTCCAGAACGCCACCGTGCACGCCTGCTGCACGCCGTGGCGCAGCGAGAGCGTCGTCGTGGTGACCGGCTTGAAGACCTTGACCCCCGCCATCTCGCCGACGCTGTCGAGGCGTTCGGCGAGCACCACGCCGGGCGCGGCGTCACGCGGCGCCACCAGCTCGGCGTACACCGCCCGGCCGTGCAGCGCCTCGGTGAGCGCCTTCAGGGTGGCGTCGCGGTGGTCGTCGGCGACGGCGAGGGTGTACGCGGTCGCGCCGCCGCCCGTCCGCACCAGGACGTACGGCACGTCCCGCGCGTCGAGGGCGGCCGCGGTCAGGTCCAGGTTCCAGGCGGCCATGTCGGCGGTGCGGACGTCGTCGCGCCGTTCGGCGAGCCGCCCCACCGAACGGATCAGACCGTCGTCGGCCGCCAGGATCTCCTCCTCGCGGGCCCGCTCGTCGGCGGGCGCGGGCGCGTCGAGGGTGTGCGGCGTGGTCGGCCGGAAGCCCGGGCCGCCGGACGCGACGCCGAGCGCCACCCGGTCCGCGCGCTCCGCGAGCCGCTCGGGCCGGTCGCGGCCCGCGACGAGCCGCGCGTACAGCTCCTCCCACATCGCGGTCACGCGCTGGGACGAGAAGCGGGCGTACACGCCCTCGCGGGCGGCCCGCGCGTACCCGAGCCGGGTGGCGTCGTCGGACATCAACTCGTCCATGGCGGCGGCGAGGCGCTCGATCTCGCCGGGCGGCACGAGAAGGCCGTCCACGCGGTGCCGCACGATCTCGGCGGGCCCCGTCAGCACGTCGTACGCCACCACCGGCACGCCCGCCGCGAGGGCTTCGAGCAGGACGAGCGGGAACGCCTCGTTGTGGCCCGCCGTCATCAGGGTCAGGCCCGCCTTGGCCCACTCGGCGGCCATGTCCTGGCAGGGGCCGAGGAGTTCGATCCGGTCCTGGAGGCCGAAGGCGTCCACCAGGCGGCGCAGGCTCGGCTCGCGGTGCCCGCCGCCGAAGATCCGCAAGGTCCAGTCCGGGTGCGCGTCCGCGAGCCGCGCGAAGGCGCGGACCGCGTGGTCGACCCGCTTCTCGCCGGTGAGCCGCGCGGCCATCACGATGACCTTGCTGCCGCCGTCGGCGCGCGGCCTGAAGCCGTCGGGGACCGCGTTGGGGATCACCGCGAGCTCCGGCGCCGTCGCGCCCAGGGACTCCGCGATCCACTCCCGGGTCCGCTCCGTCAGCGTCACCAGGGCGTCCAGGCGCGGCGCGAAGAGCAGCAGCGGCTCACCGGACGGGCCGCGGCGCTGGGTCGGCCGGTGCTCCTGGTGCACGGTCACCACGCGCCCCGGCACCAGCCGCACGGCCGCGGCGAGCAGCGCGGGCGTCGTGGTGACCAGGACGTCCGTGTCCAGCTCGGTCAGCGCCGCCGTCAGCTCCACGTCCGCGAGCCGGTCGAACGCCGACTCCCAGGAGCGCGCGATCAGTTCGCTGGGCAGCGCGGCGAGCGCCCGGCAGGCCGCCTCGTCGAGCCGCGAGCCGCGCACCGGCCGCTCCGGCGTCACCGTGCGGTCCACCAGATAGCGCACGGCCAGGCCCCGCGCCTCGGGGAAGAACGGCTCGGTCCGGGTGCGGAAGACCGAGAGGACCTCCACGTCGTGCCGCTCGGCCAGGTGCAGCGCCTGGGTGTACGTGGCGAGTTCGGTGCCGCCCATCTCGTCTCCCCA
Source organism: Streptomyces sp. NPDC053474 (assembly GCF_044544845.1). Lineage (NCBI taxonomy): Bacteria > Bacillati > Actinomycetota > Actinomycetes > Kitasatosporales > Streptomycetaceae > Streptomyces > Streptomyces sp. NPDC053474. The sequence continues at coordinate 678,918 of NZ_JBITXV010000003.1, read as the reverse complement.
GCCGAGGAGGTACGTGATCTTCATGAGGTCTCCTTCTGCTCCAGGTCCCGCCCCAGGTCCAGACAGGTCACGGCGAACGCGCCGGACGCGGTGACATGCGGATGGGCCCGCACCAGACCGCCGCCCTCCAGCGCGACGAGCCGGAACGGCGTCGGGAACGCCGACGGCAGATCCCGTACGTCGGTCAGCCAGCGCCCCAGCGGCAGGTCGCCCACGCGGAAGTCCCACACCCACTGGCCGGGCCCCGCCCCGGCCATCGCCGCCAGCGGCAGCGCGAAGCGGAACCGGTCGCCGTCCCACTCGGGCCGCACCGGCACGGCCAGGCCGTCCCGCCGCCGCACCGCACTGACCTGCTGCGCCGCTCGTGCCTTTGGGGCCGCTCGTGCCGTTGGGGTCGCTCGTACCGCGACCATCCGGCCGTGCACCGTGATGCCGTCCCCGCGCGGCTCGAACCGCACCAGCTCCGCGCGCGGCCGCGACCGCGTGACCTGCACCGCGGCCCGCCCGCCCCGGCAGCGCACGAGCCGCAGGAGCGTGCCGGTGCGCGGGTGCGGGGCGTGGGGGAGCGTCGGGCCCGGCGGCCCCGGTACGTCGGCCAGGGCCAGCCCCTGACGGCGTACGCGGCCGTCGGCGCCGGCCGTCTCCACCGTCAGGCGCCACACGCCCTCGCCCAGGACGGGCCCGGCGCCGCCCTCGCCCGCGGTGGCGTCCCGCAGGCTGACGGTCGCCGTGAGCAGCGCCGCCTCCGCTTCGTACGCGAGCGGTACGCGGAAGCGGCGGGGGCCTCGGCTGATCAGGAGCCGCGCGGGGGCCGGGGGCGGGGTCGGGGCGGGTAGGGCGAGGTTGAGGGTGCGGCTGTCCCTGAGCGACAGGTGGACAGGGGCGAGCGGGGCGTCGCCGCCCCGGCGCTGGCGGCCCGCGGTGGCTCGCTCCGCCCGGAACCTGGCCCGGCGTGCGGCCCCCCGCGCCCTCCGGGCAAGCCCCCCGACAAAAAAGGTCTGCATCGCCCCACTTTGCCCCCTCCCCACCCTCCCCCCACGGACCGCCGCGCCTACCCCGGCCCCACGGGCCCGGCCCGCCGCGCTTCCCCTGGCCTCACGGGCCCGGCCCGCCGCGCTTCCCCTGGCTTCACGGGCCCGGCCCGCCGCACTTCCCTCGGCCTCACGGACCCGGCCCGATGTCCCTTCCCCGGCCTCACGGGCCCGGCCCGCTGCGCTTCCCCCGGCCGCACTGGCCCGGGCCGCCCCCCTCCCCGCTGCCGCAGCGGGCTTTCCCACCCGCCCACCCATGCCTGCCCTGCCTTGCCGGGCTCGGCCCCGACGCGTGGCGCTGCGGCCCGCCGGGTGCCACCACCGCTGCCGCGGCGGGTCCTCCCACCCGCCCACCCGGATCTCCCCGGCCTTGGGGGGCCGGACCCCGACGCGTGGCGCTGCGGCCCGCCGGGTGCCACCACCGCTACCGCGGCGGGTCCTCCCACCCGCCCACCCGGATCTCCCCGGCCTTGCGGGGTTGGGCCCCGACGCGTGGCGCTGCGGCCCGGCACCCGCCACTACCGCGGCGGGTTTGCCCACCGGCCCCCCGCCCCTCCCCGGCTTCGCGGGGCAGAACCCCGACGCGTGGCGCCCACGGATCCCCACCGTCGACGGGCCTTTCCCACCCGCCCACCCGAATCTCCCCGGCCTTGCGGAGCCGGACCCCGACGCGTGGCGCTGTGGCCCGGCGCGCCCGCCACCCACCGCTACCGCGGCGGGTTTTCCCACCCGCCCACCCGGATCTCCCCGGCTTCGCGGAGCCGGACCCCGACGCGTGGCGCTTGCGGGTGGCGCCCCACGGATCCCCACCCCCAACCCGGGCGGGGGCGGGTGGCGGGTCCACCCCGCGCTGAGGGGCGTTGCCGTCTCTCGGCCATGCCGGTGCGGGCCCGGTGCCTCAGGGGCGGGGGCCGCCTCGCGTGTTCGGGCGCCCGGAGGTGGGCGGCTGCCGCTCCCCGCTGTGGGCAATCGTCCCGCAGGGTGAGTGGGGCATCCTCTGCTCGGGCGAAGCCGGGAGCTTGGGGCAGGGTGGGCACAGGCATCAGTCGCCGCCCAGCCGTTGTGCCGGGCAGGGCCGTGCCTGTGCCTTGGCTTGCACCGGTGCGGGCCCGGTGCCCCCGGGGCGGGGGCGGGGCACGCCCCGCGCGTTCGGGCGTCGGGCGGTAGGCGGCCGCCCCTCCCCGCTGTGGGCAATCGTCCCGCAGGGCGAGTGGGGCATCCCCTGCTCGAGCGGAGCCGAGAGCTTGGGGAAGGGTGGGTACAGCACCAGGTGCCGCCAGGCCGTTCAACCGGGGCGCAAGCCCAGCTGCCGCGCAGCCATAGCGCAGGGTGCGGCCAGCCCAGCAGATGGGCCTCGGCAGCACCCGCGGCCCCAGCCCCAGCGCATGAGCCAACCCTCACCCGCCGCCCAAGCCCGGAGCGGGGGCCAGCCCTCCCTCCCCCCCCCGGCCCCGGAGCAGGGCCAGCCCTCACCCCCCCGGCCCCAGCCCGGGAGCAGGCGCCGCGCAACTATTCGCGCAGGGCCGAGGCAGGTGCCACGTAGCCATCGCGCAGGGCCGCAACAGATGCCGCGCAACCACCGCACAGGGCCCCACCAGGCGCCGCGCAACTATTCGCGCAGGGCCGGGGGAAGCGCCGCGTAGCCATCGCGCAGGACCGGGGGGAAGGCGCCGCGCAACCATCGCGCAAAGCCGCACCAGGGCGCCCCACGGCCAGAGCGCAAGCCCGCGCCAAGTGGGCCCCGGCCGTGTGCCCGCCCCGCCCCGCCCCGGCGCAGGGGCGCCCGGAAGGGCCACCCCGCCCCAGCCCGGAAGCAGGAGCCAGCCCCCACCCGCGGCCCGCCCCGGGCCTCAGCGCCCGCGCCCCGGCAGGAGCGCCGCCAGGCCCAGGCCCCGGCTGCGGGGGCGGCGGGTGCGGTGGGGGCCCGGGTCGGGCTTGCGAGGCGGGGCCGTGGGGGCGTGCCGGGACCGGGGCTGGGCCGGGGTGCGGGCCTTGCGGCCGCTGATGCGGATCATCGGATGCCCGGCCACGTCCTCCGCCCCGTGCCACATGTCGTCCCGCCCCTTCAGGAGCCGCCTCAACTCCCCGTGCACGGCCTCGTACCGCCCCCACGTCCCGTAGAACTTCGTCGCCGTGATGCACAGCGGCTTCAGCCCCGTCGTGGCGACGGCCCCCCACGTGGCGGCGGCCACGCCGGGACAGTGCTCGGCCCGGAAGTCGTCGAGGACGACGATCCCGTCGGGCGTGAGCAGCTCGCGCGCCGCCGCGATGTCGGCGTGCACGTGCTCGTACAGGTGCGAGGCGTCGATGTGGACGAAGCGGCAGCTCCCCCGGGGCACGTGCGCGGCGATTCCGGCCGAGGGGGCCTGCACGACCTGGGGCAGCTCGTCGTGGAAGGAGCGGTAGTTGGCCTCGAAGGCGCGCCGGGTCAGCGTCGCGTACGAGCGGCCCATCTCCTTGGAGTTCGCGTCGTCGGGCGCGGGCGAGTCGAACAGGTCGCAGACCGTGAAGGTCTCGTCGGGCCGCAGATAGGACCCCATGAAGATCGCGCTCTTGCCCAGGTAGGCGCCGAGTTCGAGCAGGTCGCCCGTTTCGCCGAGGTCCAGCTGACGGCTGAGGAACCAGTCGAAGAGCACTTGGTCGGCCGGGTGGAACCAGCCCTTCACATCGGAGAAGGCGGTGGGCAGGGGAAGGTCGTCCGTCTCCTCGGCGGACGCGGGCGCGGACGTGGGCACGGAAGCGGAGGCTTCGGGCATCTCAGATCCTGGAGTTGGGGGGAGTGCGCTGCGACAGGAGCGCGGCGGTCTGCGCGACCCCGGAGTCCTCGGCCCCGGACACACGGGTGCCCTCGGGCCCCGCCGCCGGCGTGGGGTGCCGCTCCGGGAGCGCCACGACCGAAGGTAGTGGGATCTTCGCCCCGAACACCACCCGCCGCACGACACGCTCCGCGGCACTCCCGTCGTCGTAGGGGCAGAACCGCTCCCGGAAGGCCCGCCGCAGCTGGGCCGAGCGCGAGCCCCGCCAGTGCCCCGAAGCGAAGATGTCGGCCAGCTCGTCCTCGCCGCGCGCCACCGCGCCCGGCGGGAAGGCGCGCACGTCGAAGTAGGTGCCGCGGGCCGCCTCGTACGCCTCCCAGTCGTCGGCGTGCAGGACGATCGGCCGGTCCAGGTTGGCGTAGTCGAACATCAGCGACGAGTAGTCCGTGACCAGCGCGTCCGCGGCCAGGCACAGCCGCCCCGGGTCCGGCTCGCCGGAGGCGTCGACCCACCGCCCGGAGAGGTCGTCGGGCAGCGGCTCCGCGTCGACGTGGGGGGCGTGCACCAGGACCGTGAAGCGGGGGCCGAGGCGGCGGAGCAGCCGCTCCAGGTCGACGCCGAGCCGCTGCGTGCGCCGGTAGTCGCGGTACTCCGGCGCGTACAGGATCGCCGTCGTTCCCGGCCGTACGCCGAGGCTCTCGCGGATCCGCGCCACGTCGGTGGCGGTGGCGCGCTGGTAGCGGTCGTTGCGCGGACAGCCGTACTCCAGCGTCGTGTACGTCGCCGGGTACGCCCGCTCGCCCGCGAGGGTCGCGTGCCGGTTGGGGGACACGACGTAGTCCCAGGTGTCGGCGGAGCGCAGCCGCGCGTCGACGTCCGTGCCGCACGCGGCCGCCGGGCGCTCCAGGAGGTCGGCGCCCTCGTGCCGCAGGGGCGTGCCCGGGTGGGTCCGCACCACGAGCTGCCCGGGGCGCTTGACGAGTCGGCCGTCGAAGTCGGAGTCGCTCACCAGGTACGCGGCGCGCGCCAGGGCCGTCCAGGCCGCGGCCGTGCCGGGCGTGAGCCTGCGGGTCGCGGTCGGCAGCGTGTGGTGGTGCGCGGGCGCGGCCAGCCAGGCGGTGCGCACGTGCGGCGCGAGCTCGCGGAACGCGGCCTCGAGGGCGCCCGGGTCACCGCTGTGCCCCCGCCCGTCGCCCGCCGTGAACACCGCGAGGTCCGCGCGCACCGGCCGCCGCAGCTGGATCCGGTAGTGCAGCCGCAGCAGGGACTCCCGGGCCCGGCCGAGCGCCCCGGCACAGTACCGCGCGGCCGCCCCGCCGAACCGGCGCACCGCCCGCAGGGCCTGGTACGCGCGGTGCGAGCCGAGCCGCACCAGGGCGTGCCGCAGCCGGGCGCCCGCCCGCGGCCGGGAGCCGGGGACGTGGAAGCGGCGGTAGTGGGCGCGCGCCCGGCGCAGGAACTCGGCCCTGCTGCCGTGCGGCAGCCGCTCAGGACGGGAGTAGATGGTCAGGAAGTGGTCGACCATGCGCCGGAAGACCAGCGCCCGCCAGGCCTCCGGCAGCTGGGGGCGCGCGTCGAGGAACGCGAACACCCGCTCGTACTGGTCGAAGACGTCGAAGTGCGCGCGGCTCGCCGTGCCGAGGAGCCCGCCGCGCCGCCGCTGCCGGTAGCGCACGCACACCCGGTCGAGCGTCGCGATGGACTTCGCGGACATCATCAGCGGGTACGTCCACGGCGCGTCCTCGTAGGTGCCGGGCGGGAACGTGAGGCCGGTCCGCTCGACGAACTCGCGGCGGTGCGCCTTGTTCCACGCGACCATGAGCAGCCGCAGCAGGCCGCTCCTGTCGCCGAGTTCGAAGGGGGCGGGGCCGTCCTCGGCGAGGAGGTGCGCGAGCTGGTTGCGGACCCGCTCGCCCGTCCAGTACGTCCGCTCGTAGTCGTAGACCAGGACGTCGGGCTCGCCGGTCTCCTTCAGCCGGTCGGCGATGGCCTGGAGGGAGCCGGGCGCCATGCTGTCGTCGGCGTCGAGGAAGATCAGGTAGTCGCCGGTGGCGTGCTCCATGCCCGCGTTCCGCGCGCGGCCGAGGCCCACGTTCTCCTTCAGGTGGACGGCCCTGACCCGGGCGTCCCGGCCCGCGAACTCGTCGATGATCGCGGCGCAGCCGTCCGGCGAGCGGTCCTCGACCGCGATCAGCTCCCAGTCCGCGAAGCTCTGTTCGAGGACGGACGTGAGGCATTCGTGCAGATAGGCCTGCACCTGGTACGCGGGGACGATGACACTGAACCGGGGCACGGCACATCCATGGGTCGGCGCGGGCACTCTGCCCGGGAACGCCCGGTGGGGTGATCTGGTTACGCTCCGCTCTCCCCATCGGGGGACGCCCGTCAAGCGGACAGAAAGGGGACGGTCCGGTGCCGGACCGCCCCCTTTCGCTCAAGTCACGCCATGCGTAAGGCAGTTGATCATTTCTGCGCCGCCGGGCGCGCGGGCGCGTACGCGTCCTCACTTGACGGCGCCCGCGCTGCCCTCGTTACTTGACCGCGCCCGCCATCACGCCCGACACGAACTGCCGCTGGAACGCGAAGAACACCGCCAGCGGGATCACCATCGAGATGAACGCGCCGGGCGCGAGGATCTGCACGTTGTCCCCGAAGAACCGCACCTGCTGCTGGAGCGCCACCGTGATCGGCGGGCTGCCCGCGTCCGCGAAGATCAGCGCGATCAGCATGTCGTTCCACACCCACAGGAACTGGAAGATGCCGAGCGAGGCGATCGCCGGAGCGCCGAGCGGCATCACCACACGGATGAAGAGCCGCAGCTCACCGGCGCCGTCCAGGCGCGCCGCCTCCAGGAGTTCGCGGGGGATCTCCGCGAAGAAGTTCCGCAGCAGGAAGATCGCGAACGGCAGCCCGAAGGCGGTGTGGAAGAGCACCACGCCCGTCGTCGTCTCGAAGATCCCGATCTTGCCGAAGAGGTCGGAGACCGGGACGAGCGCCACCTGCACCGGCACCACGAGCAGCCCCACCACGCCGAGGAACCACCAGTCGCGGCCCGGGAACTCCATCCACGCGAACGCGTACCCGGCGAGCGAGCCGATCACCACGACCAGCAGCGTCGCCGGGACGGTGATGGACACGCTCGTCAGGATCGAGTCGGTGATCGTCTCGTCCTTCAGGAGGCTGGAGTAGTTCTCGAACGTCAGCTGCGACGGCGCCCCGAAGACCTTCCACCAGCCCGTCGCGCTCATGTCCTCCTTGGTGCGCAGCGAGCCGAGCAGCAGGCCGAGCGTGGGCACCAGCCAGAACAGGCCGACGAGGATCAGGAAGACCCGCACCGCCGTGCCGCCGAGCAGCCCCGCGATCCGCCCGCCGAGCGACTGCCGGGCCTTCACCACGCCCGCCTCCGCGGCGGGCCGCGTGTGCGCGCTCATCGCTTCGCCTCCCGCCGCAGCCGCCGCAAGTTGAACCACATCACCGGGAGTACGAGGACGAAGAGCAGCACCGCGATCGCGCTCGCCACGCCGTCGTTCTGGTCCCCGAAGGCCGAGTTGTAGAGCTGGACGGCGAGGACGTTCGCCTCGTCCTTGGAGGAGCCCGGCGGGATCACGAAGACCAGGTCGAAGATCTTCATCACGTTGATCATCAGCGTGACCAGGACGACCGCGAGGACGGGCGCGAGCAGCGGCACCGTGACCCGGCGGAACACCTGCCACTCGTTGGCGCCGTCCACGCGCGCGGCCTCCAGGAGCTCGCGCGGCACGCTCGCGAGCCCCGCCGCGATGAGGACCATCGCGAACCCGGCCCACATCCACACGTAACTGCCGATGACGGCGGGCGTGATGAGCGAGGGGCCGAGCCAGTTCACGCCGTCGTACGGCTCGCGGAAGTTCGAGGCGGGGTAGCGCAGGAGCGCCCCGTCGGCCTCCTTCGGCAGGGCGAAGGTGCCGTCGTCCGCCGCCGTCGTCGAGGCCACCACCTCGCCGTCCTTGACCGCCTCGATCCTGATGCCCGGGTAGCCGAGCTCGACGGCGTCCGGGGCGTTGACCTCGCCGCGGCCCTTGCCGCGGGTGAAGTCCTGCCAGGCCGTGCCGGTGACCTTGCCGGGGTCGGCCTCGGCGCGCTTCGCCGACGCGGCGTCGTCGGGCATCTTGTTGGGCGGTACGCCGGTCAGGGGCAGGGCCACCGGATGCCCGGCGCGCACGGGTTCACGGGTCACGAAGGCGCCGTCGCCCGCCTCCTTCATGGGGGACCTCGCGGCCGGGTGCCCGCTCGGGAAGTGCGAGGACTCCACGAACGTGTCGTGCACGCCCACCCACACGGCGTTGGCCACCCCGCGGTCGGGGTTCGCCTCGTACACCAGCCGGAAGATGATGCCCGCCGCCAGCATCGAGATCGCCATCGGCATGAAGATCACGATCTTGAACGCCGTGCCCCAGCGCACCCGTTCGGTCAGCACGGCGAAGATCAGACCGAGCGCGGTCGCCACCGCGGGCGCGAACACCACCCAGATCGCCGTGTTCTTGACGGCGGTGCGGATCCCGGAGTCCTCGAACATCGTCTCGTAGTTGTCGACGCCCGCGAAGTCCCCGCTCTTGTCGAAGAAGCTGCGCAGGACCGAGAACCCGATCGGATACAGCACGAGCGCGCCGAGCAGGACCAGGGCGGGCAGCAGGAACAGGGCCGCCACCGCCTTGCGGGTCCCGGTCACGCTCCTGCGGGGACCGGCGCCGCGCGGGCCGGTCGTGGACGTGCGCGCCGTCGGCCTGGCCGGGGGCACCGCGGCGGTGCCCCCGGCGTCCGGAGTCGTCATCGCCCTGTCAGCTCTTCGGGTACGCCTTGGCCGCCGCGTCCTCCAGCGTCCGCTGGGTGCCCGCGACGTCCTTCGGGTTCTTCAGGAAGTCCTGGAGCGCCTTCCACTCGCCCTTGCCCGGCGTGCCGCCGAAGGCCGGGGGCGCCTGGTCGGACATGTCGAAGCGGATGTCGTCACCGGCCGCGATGAGCGCCTTGGCGATGCCGCGCTGCACGTCGTTGGGGTACGCGGCCAGGTCCAGGCTCTTGTTCGGCGACACGAAGCCGCCCGCCTCCGCCCAGATCCGCGCCGCGTCCGGCGAGGCCAGGAACGTGAGCAGGGCCTGCGCGCCTTTGCCGTCCTTCAGCGCGACCGCGGCGTCACCGCCGACGACCGCGGGGGACTCGTCCCCGACCGCCGGGAACGGGAACACCTTCGCGTCCGTGCCGATCTCCGCCTTCGTCTCGGAGATCGAGAGCGACACCATGTCGCCCTCGAAGACCATGCCCGCCTTCGGCTGCTCGCCGCCGACGAACGTCTGCTTCACCGACGCCGGGAACTCCGTCTGCAGCGCGCCGTCCGCGCCCCCGGCGACGAACCCCTTCTTCCCGAAGAGCCCGCCGAGCGTCGTCAGCGCCTTCTTGACGGAGGGGTCCGTCCACTTGATCTTGTGCTGGGCCAGCTGGTCGTACTTCTCGGGGCCCGCCTGCGAGAGGTAGACGTTCTCGAACCAGTCGGTGAGCGTCCAGGCCTCCGCGCCGCCCACGGACACGGGCGCGACCCCGGAGTCGTACACCGTCTGGGCGGTCTTCATGAACGCGTCCCAGGTCTTGGGCTCGTCGACGCCCGCGTTCTCGAAGACCTTGGTGTTGTACCAGACCAACGACTTGTTGGCCGCCTTGAAGTACACGCCGTACTGCTTGCCGTCGACCGTCCCGAGGTCCTTCCAGCCCTGCGCGTAGTTCTTGTCCAGCTCCTTCTGCGCCGCCGCGCCAAGGGGCTTGGCCCACTTCTTCTCCACGGCCTGCTGCACCGCGCCGACCTGCGGCAGCATCGCCACGTCCGGGGGTTGGCCGCCCGCCACCTTCGACGCGAGGAAGCTGATGATCGGCTCCTGCGCGGGCACGAACGACACGTCGGCGCCCGTCCGCTTCTCGAACTCGTCCAGGACCCTGAGGAACACCTTGCGCTCCGCGCCGCCCCACACCGCCGAGACCGACAGCTTCTGCCCGTCCAGCTTGGGCAGGTGAACGGTGGCCGCGGTCTCCTCCTTGCCGCCGCCCTTGCCGTTGCCGTCGTCGTCCTTGTCGTCGTCACCGCCGCACGCGGTGAGGCCAAGGGCGAGGGCGCCCACCGCCGTGGCGGCGACCATCCTGCCGGTCGTGCGTGTACGAAGAGTGCTGCGCATCACTGCCCCGTTCTCTTCCCTGACAGTCCCGTTCCGGCCTGTCTACGCCCGGGGGCGTGGGGCGGCAAGACGGTCTACGGTGTCAACCCGCCGATCGTGATGCCGTTGTAACGGCCCATCACCTCCCCTGACCCCAGTCGTCCCTCACTGGGGGCAATCGTCCCGAAGGGGCCGCGCGAGGCAGGGCGGGCCGCGGCCCCGGGCGCCGCCCGACTGTCAGAGCAGGGACGGCACCTGGTCGGCCGAGACCTCGCGGGCCGCGCGGTCCAGGGCGCTGGCGAGGAGGGCCAAGTCCGTGGGCCCATTGCCCAGTTCGCGGACAGGGCGGCGGGTGGGGGGATCCCCCATGCGGTCCCACTCCAGGGGGACCACGGTGGGCCGCAGCGTCGCCGTACGAGGGATGCGCCCCGTGACCCGCCCCGCCTGGAAGGCGGTGACCCGCCCGTCAGCCCCGCACAACACCCCCCGCCCGGGCGCCGGATCCTCCACCCCGCCCCCAGGCGCGTCCAGCGTGACCCGGAGCCCGGCCCGCCGCCCCACCTCCGTCTCGGCCACGCGCTCCGCCCCCCGCACCGCGGCCACCAGATGCACCCCGAGCCGCTCCCCGTCCCGGGCCACCGCGTCGAGCGCCCGGACGACGGACCCGGCGGCGGGCCGCCCGGGCGAGCCGAGCGCGGGCGCCAGCAAGGAGTCGTAGTCGTCGACGACCACGACGAGCCGCGCGAGCGGCGGCCCCGGCTCGGTCCGTGCCCCGGCCCCGGGCGGCCGCAGCCGCAGCGTGGAGCTGCTCGGCACCTCGATGTCCCCGGCCCCCGCGCCCCCGCCCGCCTCGGCGTCCGGCGCCCCGCGCGGCGCCACGATCCGCCCGGCCACCACCCGCCCCGCGTGCCACTCGGCGAACCCCTGCCGCCCAAGCAGCTCGGCCCGCCGCTTCAGCTCCGCGGTGAGGGACTGCGCGAACTCCCGCATCCGTACGGGGTCGTTGGCGGCGAGGTGGGTGCCGACGTGGGGGAGGTCCGTACAGGCCCGCAGCCCTTCGCCGGGCCGCTCGCCCGCGCCGCCGCCCCCCGTGCCCCCGTCCCGCCCGTCGACCCCGCCGTCGACGAGGACGACGCCGAGCCGGTCGGGCCGCTCGGCGGCGGCGAGGGACGCGGTGACGGACCGCAGCAGCTCCGTGCGCCCGCTGCCGGGCGGCCCCGCCACCAGCAGGTGCGGCCCGTCCGCTGCGAGGTCCACCACGACGGGCCCGCGCGCCCCCGCGCCGAGCACCGCCCAGGCCCGCCCGCCCAGGGCGCCCGCGTCGTCCCCGGCGGCCGCCCACCGCGCCATCAGCGAGGCGGGCGTGGCCCGGGCGAGCCCCAACTCGTCCAGAAGCCGGGCGGCTTGCGGCAGCGGCGCCGCCACGCGCGCGTGGCCGCCGCCCGCGCCGTCGGGCCGCAGCGGGGCGAGCGCCCGCGCGAAGCGCTGCGCCCAGGCCGCCGACACGGCGTCCACCACGGCGACCGTGCCGTGCCCCGCGGGCTGCCCGTCCGCCGTGCGCAGCACCCGCAGGGCCGTCGCCACATCGCCGCTGAGCAGCGCGACCGCCCCGCACGCGCGGAAGGCGGGCGACACCGAACACGCCGCCTCATACGTCTGAGTCACCGGCGACGCGGGCGAGGCCGCGGCCGTCTCGGCCAGGCACACGACGTGGATCCCGGCCCTGCCGCCGTCCCGCGCGAGCCGCACGGCGGCCTCCCGCAGCGCGGCGGAACCGGGGTCGCCGTCGACGACCACCACCGTGCGCGGCCCGGACGCCTCCCGGGCCGTCCGCTCCCGAGCGGGCCCCGGCCCGCCGGGACCCGCGTCGGCGGTCTCCGGCTCGTCCAGGCGGCGCAGCAGCTCGGCCGTGCGCGCCGCCGCCTGCTCGCGGTCGTACGCGAGCAGCAGACGGCAGTCCTGGCCGTGCGCGGGCCGCAGATGCGGCAGCCAGCCGAGCCAGGCCCACTCCGCGGCCCGCTCGCCCGGCGTACGCGCCCGGTCCGTGCTGATCAGCACGATCTCCAGGTCCGCGGGGGAGTGCAGCGCGGCCAGCTGGGCGAGCACCGACCGGGCGAGCCCCGCGAGCCGCTCGCGCGGCCCGGCGAGACCGAGCGCCCCGGTCTCCCCGAGGCTCACCGTCACCGGCACGGCGGGCAGCAGCGCGCTCTGCCCGGGCGCCGCCCGGTCGACCGTGCCGAGGCGCACCGCGAGCGCCTCCGGGTGCCCGGGCCCGCGCTCCCACAGCCGCGTCCCCGGCCCGAGCGCCGTCAGGAGCAGCGCCGCCGCGTCGGGCCACACCTCGGGCACCGGCTCCGGGAGCGGCCCGCCGCCGCCCCACTCCTCGATCGCCTCGGGCCCCCGCGGGCCTTCGTACACCTCGTCGTACGCACCGTGCTCGCGTGCCGTCTCCTCGCCGCGCCCGCCGGTCAGCCGCCGCGCCCACGCGGACAGGCCGCCCCGCTTGCGCACGCCGCGCGGCAGGGGCGTCCCGCGCGCGGGGGTGCCGGTCCGCTGCCGCTCGGCCTCGGGCGCGCCGCCCTGCCGGGGCACCACGGGGGACTCCGCGACCCCGCTCTCCCCGTGCCCGCTGCCTCCGGAGGCACCCCACTCGGCCGTGCCGTACGCGTGCTGCGTCACGCCCTCTGCGGGGGCGACGGGGACGGACGTACCGGACGACGATTCAGGGAAGCCGGGTGCGCCCGAGGGGGGTGCGGAGCCGGGTGCTCCGGGGCCTTCCGCGGCCGGGGTGCCCCAGGCGCCGCGCAGCTCCCCGACGCCCCTCGCCGTGGCCCCGCCCCCGCCTTCCGCGGTGACCCGCACGCGCACGTGCCCCTCGCCGTCCGCCGCGGTGGCGAGCACGCCGCCCATGCCGCTGCCCGTGGTCAGCCGGAGCACGGACTCGCCGATGCGCAGGAGCGAGCCGGAGGCGAGCCGCACCGGCCGGTCGGTGAGCACGCGGCCGTCCACCGCCGTGCCGTTCGTCGAGCCGAGGTCCGTGACCGTGACCCGGCCGTCCTGGTCGAGCGTGACCGCGCAGTGCAGCCGGGACACGTCCGGGTCGTCCAGGGGGACGTCGGCCTGCGCGGAGCGGCCGACGCGGATCTGGCCGCCGTGCAGCAGGTGCACACCGCCCGCGTCGGGCCCGGCGACGACATGGAGCTGGGCGGCGGCGTCCGCGAGCTCGGGCCCCGGCTCGGCCGGGGTGCCCACGCACAGCACCGCGCCGTCGACCAGCGGCGGCTCGCCGAGCGTGCAGCGCTGGAGGTCGAGCCGCTCCGACTCCGCGTACAGGACGGCGGGGCCCTCGCCCGCGGCGACGGCGGCGGCGAGGCCGGAGGCGACGGCGGCGAGCGCGGTCCCGGCGGGCGCGGTGACCAGCACGTCGCAGGACGTCGCGGGGCGTCCCCCCGGCTCTGCGGTCTGGCCGCCACGCGGCCCGAGGACGGTCAGCCGGATCTGCATGCCGTCAGCGGTCCCTTCTGCGCTGGGCGCCCGGCACGGGGACTCGCGCTGTGATTCCCCCCACCGCACACGGGCACGTCGGCCAGTACGGAAGCATCCTCGCACCTGCCACTGACAACACGCCCGCCCCCCACCCGTAAGTGATCTTGATTGGTCGCCTCTGTACGGAAACGTGCCCGGAAAAGTGCGGGAAGCGGGCCAGAAGGAAAATCGTCACCCCCGGAGGGCGCGCGCCCCCGCCGAGCCCCTACGAGAGCCCCCTCCGGAGCCCCTTTCGCACCCTGGTCCGCGGGCGTCGGCAACCAACGGCCCTGGTAGCGCGTCTTCCCTGCGAACAAAGGTCCGCACGAGCGGCCACCACTGGCAAGATCGTCGTCCGGTGGCCCGTCCGGCGGCACTACAGTGGGTCGGAACGCCCATCGCGGCGAGGGCCGACCGGGATCCCCGGGTCACCGGGAGCCCAGGACCACGGATCCACCCGATCCACCAGACCAGTCAGATCCAGCAGGGAGCGCATGACGTGCGGCCGGTAGGCAGCAAGTACCTGCTCGAGGAGCCGCTCGGGCGCGGCGCCACGGGCACCGTCTGGCGAGCCCGCCAGCGGGAGACCGCGGGTGCCGAGGCGGCCGTCCCCGGCCAGCCCGGCGAGACCGTCGCGATCAAGGTCCTCAAGGAGGAGCTCGCGAACGACGCGGACGTCGTGATGCGCTTCCTCAGGGAGCGCTCCGTCCTGCTCCGCCTGACGCACCCGAACATCGTCCGCACCCGCGACCTCGTCGTCGAGGGCGATCTGCTCGCCCTGGTCATGGACCTCATCGAGGGCCCGGACCTGCACAAGTACCTGCGCGAGAACGGCCCGTTCAGCCCGGCCGCCGCCGCCCTGCTCACCGCGCAGATCGCCGACGCGCTGGCCGCGAGCCACGCCGACGGCGTCGTCCACCGCGACCTGAAGCCCGCGAACGTCCTGGTCAAGCAGGACGCCGACGGCATGCACCCGATGCTCACGGACTTCGGCATCGCCCGCCTCGCCGACTCCCCGGGCCTCACCCGCACCCAGGAGTTCGTCGGCACGCCCGCGTACGTCGCGCCGGAGTCCGCCGAGGGCCGCCCGCAGACCAGCGCGGTCGACATCTACGGGGCAGGCATCCTGCTGTACGAGCTGGTCACCGGGCGCCCGCCGTTCGCCGGCGGCTCCGCGCTCGAAGTCCTGCACCAGCACCTGAGCGCCGAACCGCGCCGCCCCTCCACCGTCCCCGACCCCCTGTGGACGGTCATCGAGCGCTGCCTGAGCAAGGACCCGGACCGCCGCCCCAGCGCCGAGAACCTGGCGCGCGCCCTGCGCACCGTCGCCGACGGCATCGGCGTGCACGCCTCCGCCGCGCAGATCGCCGCCGCCGAGGGCGTCGCCGCCCTGCTCGCGCCCGACCCGGCGCCCGCGCCGGTGCCGGGCACCCCCGGCGCGGCCGACCCCACCCAGGTCCTGCCGAACACCTCGGGCGCCCCGGGCGGCTACGACCCGGCCGCGCCCACCAGCGTCATGCCGCACACCGGCGGCCCCCAGGGCGCCGACCCCACGGCCGTCATGCCGCCCGTGGGCCCCGGCCAGGGCCCGGACGACCCGCACCCCTGGCAGAGCCAGATGCGCGCCGCCCGCGACCGCAACGACCAGACGCAGGTGCAGTACCTGGACCCCAGCCAGGACCCGCTGCGCCGCCGTCCGCAGCGCCAGGTCGCCCGCCCCCAGCAGCAGCGACCGCCGCAGCAGCCGCAGCCGTACGCCCCCCAGCACCAGCCGCAGCCGTACCCCCCGCAGCAGCAGTACGCGCCGCAGCACCAGCCCCAGCCCTACGCGCCGCAGCAGCCGCAGCCGTACGCGCCCCCCGCGCCCGCTCCGGCTCCCCAGCCGCCGCAGCCCGAGCCGCCCCGGCAGCGCCGTCAGCGCGGCGCGAACCCGACGAAGATCCCGGGCCTCGGCTGCCTCAAGGGCTGCCTGGTCGTCCTCGTCATCCTGTTCGTCGCGAGCTGGCTGGTCTGGGAGCTGAGCCCGCTCCAGGACTGGATCGGCACGACGAAGGGGTACTGGGACCAGCTCCAGGACGTGTGGGACAAGCTCTCGGAGTGGAGCTCGAAGATCAACGGCTGAGCCCGCGGCCCGGACCCCGTCCGGGCCGCCGTACGGCAACATCCTCGTGACCTAGGGGATTTGTCGACATCTGAGGGGTGATTTCCGCTCCCGGAGTGAAGGTTGGTGTCGCGGACGCGTACTTTTGACGCCAACACACATCCGTAGGAGCAGTCTTGGCACGCAAGATCGGCAGCCGGTACACCGCCCATCAGATCCTGGGCCGTGGCAGCGCCGGCACGGTGTGGCTGGGCGAGGGGCCCGAGGGGCCCGTCGCCATCAAGCTGTTGCGCGAGGACCTGGCCTCCGACCAGGAGCTCGTCGGCCGCTTCGTCCAGGAGCGCACGGCCCTGCTGAGCCTCGACCACGCGCGCGTGGTGGGCGTCCACGACCTGGTGGTCGACGGCAACGACCTCGCCCTCGTCATGGACCTCGTCCGCGGCACGGACCTGCGCACCCGCCTCGAACGCGAGCGCCGCCTCGCCCCCGAGGCCGCCGTGGCCATCGTCGCGGACGTCGCCGACGCCCTGGCCGCCGCGCACGCCGCCGGAATCGTGCACCGCGACGTCAAGCCCGAGAACGTCCTCCTGGACATGCAGGGCCCCCTCGGCCCCGGCGGCTCCCACCCCGCCCTCCTGACGGACTTCGGCGTCGCCAAACTCATCGACACCCCGCGCCGGACCCGCGCCACGAAGATCATCGGTACGCCGGACTATCTGGCGCCCGAGATCATCGAGGGCCTGCCCCCGCGCGCGGCCGTCGACATCTACGCCCTCGCGACCGTCCTCTACGAGCTCCTCGCGGGCTTCACCCCCTTCGGCGGCGGCCACCCCGGCGCGATCCTGCGCCGCCACGTCACCGAGACCGTCGTGCCCCTGCCCGGCATCCCCGAAGAGCTCTGGCAGCTCATGGTCCAGTGCCTGGCCAAGGCGCCCGCGTCCCGGCTGCGCGCCTCCGAGCTCGCCGCCCGCCTGCGCGAGCAGCTCCCCCTGCTCGCGGGCATCCCGCCCCTGGACGTCGACGAGCCCGACGCGGAGCCCCAGGGCGCCGAGGCGCGCGAGGACGCGCCCCCGGAGCCCCGGCCGCGCGCCCCCCGACGCGGCGCCGTCCCCCTGGTCCCCGGCGCCACCCCCGACGCCAACCGCGACACCCACACCTCCATGCGCGTCCCCGGCCCCGAGGAGCTGGCCGGAGGCGCCCTGGGCACCGCCCGCGCCCCCCGCGCGACCGGCACCGCCCGGCCCGGCTCGGCCCGCCACCGCTCCACGACGCGGCGCCGCCGGATCGCCCTCGGGGTGGCGGGGGCGGCCCTGGCCGCCGCGATAGGCGCGGGCGCCTGGTACGCCACCACGGACGACCCCCCACCCCCCACCCCCCAAACCACAGCTCCCCCGGCCCCCTAACGACACCGGCCCCCGGGTCCCCCGCCCCCGCATCTGCGAGCGCCCCAGCACAGCAGCTCCACGCAGCCCCGCGTGCCTGAACCCGGGCCCACGCGCCCGCGCGGCCTGGTCCCACCCACCCGCCCCCACCCGAGGCGACCACAGGCCGCCGCGCCCCACAGCGGCACCTCACACCGCGCCCGACCACGCCACCCCGCCCCCCGCCCACGGCCACGCCGCCCCACCCACAGCCCCCAGCCACCCGCCCCACACCAGCCCCTGCACCCCGCGCGCCCCGGTCCCGCCACCCGCCCCCGCCCCGGGCACCCACGAGGGCACCCCCACCGGCTCCGCCGAAAGCTCCAAAGCCAAGGAGATTCGGGTGGGAGGGTGGGCAAGTCCGCCGCGGTAGCGGCGGGGCACGGGACGTGGCAGCCGCGGCGCTCCGCGTCGGGGCCGGGCGGGCGAAGCCGGGGAGTGACGGGTGGGAGGGCGGGAAGCACCGCCGCGGTAGCGGCGGAACGGCACCAGGGGCCGAGGGCACCAGCGCCCCGAGCGAAGGGCCCGCCCCACCGCCCCCGGCCGGGCGGGAGGGCCGGGGGCAGCGGGGCGGGCCGGGCCCAGGCAGGGCCGGAGCAGGGGCGTCCCGCCCCCACAGGGGGAGGGACGCCAGCCGCAGCCGTTACGCTGGTGTCGTGGCAGTCGTCGACGTATCCGAAGAGCTCAAGTCCCTCTCCTCGACCATGGAGTCGATCGAGGCCGTCCTGGACCTCGACAAGCTGAGGGCAGACATCGCCGTGCTCGAGGAGCAGGCGGCCGCGCCGTCCCTCTGGGACGACCCGGACGAGGCGCAGAAGATCACCAGCAAGCTGAGCCACCTCCAGGCGGAGGTGCGCAAGGCGGAGACCCTGCGCGGGCGCATCGACGACCTGGGCGTTCTCTTCGAGATGGCCGAGGAGGAGGACGACCCGGACACCCGCGCGGAGGCCGAGTCGGAGCTCACGGCCGTCAGGAAGGCCCTGGACGAGATGGAGGTCCGCACCCTCCTCTCCGGTGAGTACGACGCCCGTGAGGCCCTGGTCACGATCCGCGCGGAGGCGGGCGGCGTCGACGCCTCGGACTTCGCCGAGAAGCTCCAGCGGATGTACCTGCGCTGGGCGGAGCGCCACGGCTACAAGACGGAGCTGTACGAGACGTCGTACGCGGAAGAGGCCGGCATCAAGTCGACCACCTTCGCCGTCCAGGCGCCGTACGCGTACGGGACGCTCTCCGTGGAGCAGGGCACGCACCGCCTGGTGCGCATCTCGCCGTTCGACAACCAGGGCCGCCGTCAGACGTCCTTCGCGGGTGTCGAGATCCTGCCCGTGGTCGAGCAGACCGACCACATCGAGATCGACGAGAGCGAGCTGCGCATCGACGTGTACCGCTCGTCGGGCCCCGGCGGCCAGGGCGTCAACACGACGGACTCCGCGGTCCGCCTGACCCACCTCCCCACCGGCATCGTCGTCTCCTGTCAGAACGAGCGCTCGCAGATCCAGAACAAGGCGACCGCGATGAACGTCCTCCAGGCGAAGCTGCTCGAGCGCCGCCGCCAGGAGGAGCAGGAGAAGATGAACGCCCTCAAGGGCGACGGCGGCAATTCCTGGGGCAACCAGATGCGGTCGTACGTCCTGCACCCGTACCAGATGGTGAAGGACCTGCGTACGGAGCACGAGGTCGGCAATCCGGAAGCGGTGTTCAACGGCGAGATCGACGGCTTCCTGGAGGCCGGAATTCGCTGGCGCAAGCAGCAGGAGAAGTAATTTCAGCGCTTTGTCGACAGGGCGGGGTCCCCGCCGGGTCGTCGGGCGCCCCGCGAAATTCACGGCGACCGCGGCCCCCCAGGGCCGTGGTCGCCGTGTTCTGTGGGGTAGTTGTGGGCCCCTCGCGTCTTTCCCGCGCCCTTACGTCACAGTCGCATGTCCGCTCGACGGTCAACTGAGCGCATAACGGGCATCGCGCGCGCAACGTCCTTGACGGTGCTCAGGAAAGTGGAAAAGCTAGCGGGCGGCATGCGTATCTCTGGGGCGCGTGTGATCCGGGGGGCCGATCGAGAACCACCCCGTGACCCGGGCCCCGGGCGCTGCCTCACTGACGATTCAGCTACTGGGGGTAGCAGCCTGATGACCAAGAAGACGCGGATCCGCATCGCGCGGATAGCCGCCGGTGCGGTGATCGCCGCCGGTGCGTCGCTCACCGCCGCCGGCGCCGCCTCGGCCCTGGACGTGGGCGTCGACCTGGGCGGCACGGGCGCGAGCGCCTCCGCCGACGAGAACGGCATCGGCGTCGACACGGACCTCCCGGGTGACGACGACGACCCGCCGGAGCCCACCAACCCGCCGGAGCCGACCGACGAGCCGACCGAGCCGACGGACCCGCCGGAGCCCACCAACCCGCCGGAGCCGACGGACCAGCCGACCGAGCCGACGGACCCGCCGGAGCCCACCGACCCGCCCACGGAGCCGACGAACCCGCCCAAGCCCACCAGCGACCCGGGCGACCCGGGCCACGGCGGCACGGGCGGCGGCAACGGCGGCGGCAACGGCGCCGACCCCGCCGGTGGCGGCGAGCGGCCCGTCGAGCAGGGCCAGGGCAAGGACAGCCTGACCGACACCGGCACCGCCCCGCAGCAGGTCGATCAGGTGGCCGACAAGGGGCAGGGCAAGAACGACGGCGAGCTGGCCGAGACCGGCGCCACCGAGGTGACCTTCCTGGTCATCGGGGCCGCGACGATGATCGCGGGCGGCATCGGCTTCCGCCTCCTGCCGCGCCTGGTCGGCAACCGCGGCGCGGCGGCGTAACCCTCCCGGGGCGCCCCACCGCGAAGAGGCCCGGAGCCCCACGGCTCCGGGCCTCTTCGCGTGCGCGGCGGACGATCACCAGTAGCCACGGAAACTCACCAGCAGCAACGGCCGATCACCAAAAGCCACGGACGAGCTCGGCCGACCAGCCACCGGGTCCGTCGGTCACGCCGGGCAACCACCGGTCACGGCCATCCGCGGGCGCCCGCGCCCAGCGCGGCTACGCGCTCACGCGGTCTGGTGCGCGAGCAGCGCCACCGCCGCGATCAGCACGACGAGCAGCCCTATCAGGGTCGCGGGGCTGAGGCCGCCGAAGGGGCCTTCCTGCTGCATACGGTCCCGGTTGGCCCGGCACACGGGGCAGCGGCCCTCGCTCACAGGCGCCGCGCAGTTCGCGCACACCAACCTGTCAAAGGTCATGCGCTTCTCCTCCCGCACAGTCTCAGCCTGCCCAACGCTCTGGGAACCTCAACCGTTCCCCCTACCACTGTGCCAGCTTCCGCGGATTTCGGCGCGGCCCGCCCTGCCCGGCCGGTTTCCGGCCGATCCGTTCCTGCCGCCGACGGCGACAAATCGCGCAACTCAGGACGCCGACTGCGCTCGCGCACCGCATTCGCGTAGGGTCACGCTCACCTACCCCCGGCTAACCGTGGTGCACCCGTGATCCGATTCGACAACGTCTCCAAGGCCTATCCGAAGCAGAACCGCCCGGCGCTCCGCGATGTGTCGCTGGAGATCGAAAAGGGCGAGTTCGTCTTCCTGGTGGGGTCATCCGGCTCCGGAAAGTCCACCTTCCTGCGGCTGATCCTCCGCGAGGAGCGCACCAGCCACGGCCAGGTGCACGTCCTGGGCAAGGACCTGGCCCGGCTCTCCCACTGGAAGGTGCCGCACATGCGCCGCCAGCTGGGCACCGTCTTCCAGGACTTCCGGCTCCTGCCGAACAAGACCGTCGCCGAGAACGTGGCCTTCGCCCAGGAGGTCATCGGCAAGTCGCGCGGCGAGATCCGCAAGTCCGTGCCCCAGGTGCTCGACCTCGTCGGGCTCGGCGGCAAGGAGGACCGGATGCCCGGCGAGCTCTCCGGTGGTGAGCAGCAGCGCGTGGCGATCGCCCGTGCCTTCGTCAACCGGCCGAAGCTCCTGATCGCCGACGAACCGACGGGCAACCTCGACCCGCAGACCTCCGTCGGCATCATGAAGCTGCTCGACCGCATCAACCGGACGGGCACCACTGTCGTGATGGCCACCCACGACCAGCAGATCGTGGACCAGATGCGCAAGCGCGTCATTGAGCTGGAGAAGGGCCGTCTCGTCCGCGACCAGTCCCGCGGCGTCTACGGCTACCAGCACTGACACGTCTGCCCCCGTCGGCCGCCGGTCCTTCCGCCCGGCCCTGACGTTCCCGCCTGCCGGAACCATCTGTTCCACCTGATCCACCGAAAGGCCGCCATGCGCGCCCAGTTCGTCCTGTCGGAGATCGGCGTCGGTCTCCGCCGCAATCTCACGATGACGTTCGCCGTCGTCGTGTCCGTCGCCCTCTCGCTCGCCCTGTTCGGCGGCTCGCTGCTCATGCGCGACCAGGTGAGCACGATGAAGGGCTACTGGTACGACAAGGTCAACGTCTCGATCTTCCTGTGCAACAAGGCGGACGCCGAGCAGGACCCCAAGTGCGCCAAGGGCGCCGTCACGAACGAGCAGAAGGACCGGATCCTCACCGACCTCAAGAAGATGTCGGTCGTGGACACCGTCCAGCACGAGTCGGCGGACGAGGCGTACAAGCACTACAAGGAGCAGTTCGGCGACTCCCCGCTGTCCAGCTCCCTGACCCCGGACCAGATGCAGGAGTCGTACCGCATCAAGCTGAAGGACCCGGAGAAGTACCAGGTGGTGGCGACCGCCTTCTCCGGGCGTGACGGCGTGCAGTCGGTGGAGGACCAGAAGGGCGTCCTGGACAACCTCTTCGAGCTGCTCAACGGCATGAACAAGGCGGCCCTCGCGGTCATGGCCCTGATGCTGGTCGTCGCCCTGATGCTGATCGTCAACACGGTGCGGGTCTCGGCGTTCAGCCGTCGTCGTGAAACCGGGATCATGCGCCTGGTGGGCGCGTCCAGCCTCTACATCCAGATGCCGTTCATCCTGGAGGCCGCCGTCTCCGGGCTCATCGGCGGCGGGCTCGCCTGCGGGTTCCTGCTGCTCGGCCGGTACTTCATCATCGACCACGGCCTGGAGCTCTCCGAGAAGCTGACGTTGATCAACTTCATCGGCTGGGACTCCGTCTTCGCGGTCCTTCCGCTGGTCCTCGTCATCGGACTGCTCATGCCCGCCCTTGCCGCTTTCCTCGCGCTGCGCAAGTACCTGAAGGTGTGAGGCGGCGGGCGGCGCGGGGTGCCGCTGATGTGAGGCGTGCCTCGGGCGCCGTGCGGTCAACCGACCGTGCGGCGCCCCTCGTTGTCCTAGACTCACCGACATGTCAGGCCCCGATTGGCTCTCCTCGCCCCGCCGCGTCCGCCGCGGGGCGGCCCTGACATTGGTGTTCGCGAGCGTCCTCGCCACCGGCGCGGCCACCGGCTCCTGGAGCGAGGACCCCCCGGAAGGCCGGAACTCTGCGGCACCCCCCACCCGTTCCGTCGCCTCCACGCGCGACAGCGACCGGGACCGGGAGCCCGAGAGGGATCCCGCCGAGGACGCGGCGGACGCCGCCGCCGAGGCCATGGCCGACGGCAAGTCCGGCACGGAGGCCGCCGAGGACGCGGTCAGCCGCAGCGGCGACCGCTGGGCGTCCGTGTACTCCCAGGGGGAGTACGAGGAGTTCGAGCAGGCCCTGGACGGCGCCTACACCGGCGTCGGCCTGTGGGCCCGGCGCGCTGCCGACGGCCGCATCGAGGTCTCGAAGGTGCGCGGCGGCGGCCCCGCCGCCCGCGCGGGCATCCGCCAGGGCGACCGGCTCACCACCGTCGACGGCCACCAGGTCAAGGGCCGTCCGGTGACCGAGGTCGTGTCCCTGCTGCGCGGCGCCCGCGAGGGCACCCCGGTCGAGCTCGGCCTGGAGCGCGGCACGCGCGCGTGGCGGACGACGCTGCACCGGGAGCGCCTGTCGACGGACTCGGTGAGCGTGAGCCGGCTGACCGGCGGCGCCGTGAAGATCAAGGTGGACGCGTTCACGAAGGGCTCCGGCGCGGCCGTGCGCGACGCGGTGCGCGGCGCCCCGCGGGGCGCCGGTGTCCTCCTCGACCTGCGGGGCAACGCGGGCGGCCTGGTCACCGAGGCCGTCACCGCCGCCTCGGCGCTCCTGGACGGCGGCTTGGTGGCGACGTACGACGTCCGCGGCCGCCAGCGCGCGCTGCACGCCCGGCCCGGCGGCGACGCGGCGAGACCCGTGGTCGCGCTCGTCGACGGCGGCACGATGAGCGCGGCCGAGCTGCTCACCGGGGCCCTCCAGGACCGCGGGCGCGCGGTCGTCGTGGGCTCCAGGACGTTCGGCAAGGGCTCGGTGCAGATGCCGAGCCGCCTGCCCGACGGCTCCGTCGCCGAGCTGACCGTGGGGCACTACCGCACCCCTTCGGGGCGGGGCGTCGACCGCCGGGGCATCACCCCGGACCTGGAGGTCGACGGAGGTGCCCAGGAGCGGGCCGAGAGAGTATTGACTGGCCTCGGACCCCCCTCGTAGTGCGAAAATGGCCGCACTATGGCGAAGGAAAAGGTAAAGCGCAAGGCGGCGAAGGCGGAGAGCAAGGCCGCCCGTCCCAAGATGATCGCGCAGAACAAGAAGGCGCGGCACGACTACCACATCCTGGACACGTACGAGTGCGGCGTGGTCCTGATGGGCACCGAGGTCAAGTCCCTCAGGCTCGGCCGGGCCTCCCTCGTGGACGGCTTCGTGCAGATCGACGGCCACGAGGCCTGGCTGCACAACATCCACATCCCGGAGTACGTCCAGGGCACGTGGACCAACCACTCCGCCAAGCGCAAGCGCAAGCTGCTGCTGCACCGCGCGGAGATCGACAAGCTGGAGGCGAAGTCCCAGGAGACGGGGCACACCCTCGTGCCGCTCGCCCTGTACTTCAAGGACAGCCGCGTCAAGGTCGAGATCGCGCTCGCCAAGGGCAAGAAGGAGTACGACAAGCGGCAGACGCTGCGCGAGAAGCAGGACCTGCGCGAGACGAACCGCGCGATCTCCGCGGTCCGGCGGCGCCAGGGCATCGCCTAGGTCCTCCGTGGCGGGGAATACGCTGGCACCCGACGGCGTTGGTCACGTACGATGGACGACGTCCCGCAGGTGACGGGGCGCCCCCTCCTCGGAGGGTTTGAAAAATCAACATGGGGATGATCGGTTTCGACAGCGGATGTCGAAGCAGGGGAAGCGTGTCGAGGAAGCGGCAATGATCTCGTTAACCATATGTCGCAACCAATAATCGCCAACACCAAGCGCGATTCCTTCGCCCTCGCTGCCTAAGTAGCGACTTTGCGAAGTGTCAGCCCGGGGCTGTTCCCGACCCGGATCCTGGCATCAGCTAGGGAACTAAACTTCTAGACCCGGTCACGGGGTCTGGGAGGAAATCAAACAGTGACTGAGCCCGTCGGAGACTTGTCCACGTGATCTCCGGGGCTGAGAAAATCGCAGTGGACTGCACACGGAGAAGCCCTGATTCTGCACCGTTGGACGCGGGTTCGATTCCCGCCATCTCCACGAAGGCGACAGGCGACGTGTGCCCGCGGACAGCGCGGGCCACGTCGCCTTCGTATGTTCTGCGCGGCTTCGCCGCGCGATGCGGGGGCTCCGCCACCCGCACCCCCCTGGCCCATGTCGTGGCGCGGCCTACTGTTGCCAGGGGCCGTCATCCGGGATCCTCCAGGGTCATGAGTAGACCCGTGAGTCGCGTCAACATCCGTATGCGCCACTGGATCTGGCCCGCCGTCCTCGGCGTCGCCGCCGCCTCGCTGTCCCTCAGCGCCCCGGCCGGGGCCGACGCCGAGCGCAGCGGGCTCCCCGAAGCCATCGACACCATCCTCGGCGACCCCCGTATGGGGGGTGGCGTCGCCAGCGTCGTGGTCGCCGACGCCAAGAGCGGCGACGTCCTCTACCAGCACCGGCCGACCGGGCGGCTCATGCCCGCCTCCAACACCAAGATGCTCACCTCGGCCGCCGCCCTGGAGCTCCTCGGCCCCGACCACCGGTTCACCACCGACGTCCTCGCCGCCGGGGAGCGGCACGGGCCCGTGCTCAAGGGGGACCTGTACCTGCGCGGCACCGGCGACCCGACGACCCTCGCCAAGGACTACGACGCGCTGGCGGCGAAGGTCGCCGCGGCCGGGGTCCGGCGGGTCTCGGGGCGGCTCGTCGCCGACGACACCCGGTTCGACGACCGGCGCGTCGGCGACACCTGGGGCGCCGACGACGAGTCGTCGTACTACGCCGCCCAGATCTCGGCGCTCAGCCTCGCCCCCGACACGGACTACGACACCGGGACCGTCATCGTCGAGGTGACGCCGGGCGCCGGTGCCGGGGGCGAGCCGCGGGTGTCCCTCACCCCGAAGACCGACTACGTGGACATCGACCTGCGCGCCACCACGGGCGCCGCGGGCAGCGCGAACAGCCTCGCCGTCGAGCGGCGGCACGGCGAGAACACCATCACCGTCACGGGCTCCGTCCCGGCGGGCGCCGGGGCCGTCAAGGAATGGGTGACCGTCTGGGAGCCCACCCGGTACGCGGCCGCCGTCTTCCGGGACGCGCTCGCCGCCCACGGGGTGAAGGTCAGCGGGCCGACCAGGGCGGGGCGCGCGACCCCGAAGGGCGCGCACGAGCTCGCCTCGCACGCCTCCATGCCGCTCAAGGACTTGCTCGTCCCGTTCATGAAGCTGTCCAACAACATGCACGCCGAGTCCCTGACGAAGGCCATGGGGTACGAGGCGACCGGGCGGCCCGGCAACTGGGGCGACGGCATCGCGGCGATCGGCGGCTATCTGAAGACGGCGGGCGTCGACCCGGGCAAGCTCCGCCAGGTCGACGGCTCCGGCCTCTCCCGCAAGGACAACGTCCCCGCGGGCCAGCTCATCGCGCTGCTGCGCTCGGCCAAGGGCGAGCCCTGGTTCGCCGACTGGTACCGGTCCCTTCCGGTGGCCTGCGAGCCGGACAAGTTCGTCGGCGGCACGCTGCGCACCCGCATGTGCGGGACGCCCGCCGCCCGCAACGTGCGCGCGAAGACCGGGACGCTGACCGGCGCGTCGGCCCTCTCCGGGTACGTGACCGACGCGGGCGGGCGCGAACTGGTCTTCAGCATCGTCCTCAACAACCACCTGGCCTCCTCGGTGAAGCCCCTGGAGGACGCGATCGTCGTCACCCTCGCCAAGTCCACCGCGGACAAGGCGGTCCTGGTGGAGCCGCGCTCGCCGCGGGCCGGTTCCGGGGAGCGGGGCGGCGGCGACCTTGAGTGCTCGTGGGTCAAGCCCGCCCGGTGCTGACGGCACCCCCGGTGCCCCTGGTGGGGTCCCCGCCGAGCAGCGTGAGCAGCAGCGCGCAGCCCGCGGCGGCCAGCGGCACGGCGTAGCCGGTGGTGGTGCCCAGGTGCTCCACGGTCCAGCCGCTCGCCGCCGCGCCGCAGGCGATGCCCCCGAGGAGGCCGGTCACGGCGAGGGTCATGCCCTCGTTCGCCCGCCCCTCGGGGGTGAGCCGCTGGACCAGCGTCATGCCGGTCACCATCGTCGGCGCGGTGGCCATCCCGGCGCACAGCAGCGCCCCGGCGAGGACGACGAGCGAGCCGGTGGCGGTGGCCGCGAGCAGCGGCAGGCCCATCAGGGCCGCCATCGCCGCCGCGCACAGCAGCCTGCGGCGGTGCAGCGGGCCGCGCGGCCGCACCGCGCCGAAGACGAGCCCCGCGACGCACGAACCCGCCGCCTGGAGGGCCAGGACGGCGCCCGCGGCCGCCTTGTGGCCCCGCTCGTCGGCGTAGGCGATGGTGACGACCTCCATGGCGCCGAAGACCGCGCCGGTGGCCAGGAAGACGACGAGCAGCGCGGGCATCCCCCGTGCGCGCAGGGGCGACGCCGCCCTCGCGGCGGCGTCCGGGCGCCCGTGGGGCGGCGGTTCCGTCGCGCGCTGGGCGGCGAAGAGCAGCACGCCGGTCAGGAGCAGCGCGGCCGCCACGAGGGTGCCCGCCTGCGGGAAGAACGCCCCGCACAGGAAGGCCGCGAGCACCGGGCCGAGCATGAAGCACAGCTCGTCCGCCGCCTGTTCGAAGGAGTTGGCGGTGTGCAGGGCGCGCGCGTCGCCCTTCAGGAGGTGGGCCCAGCGGGCGCGCGACATGCCGCCGGTGTTCGGGACCGTGGCCGTGGCGGCGTACGAGGCGAACAGGGTCCAGTCGGGTGCCCCGTAGCGCACGCACAGCAGCAGGCAGAGCGAGCCGAGCACGGCGAACGCGGTGGCGGGCACGGCCACGCGCGCCTGTCCGTGGCGGTCGACGAGCCGCGCCGTCCAGGGCGCCACGACGGCGGTGGCCGCGAGCCCGGTGGCGGTGACGGCGCCCGCGAGCGCGTACGAACCGCGCGACCCGGCGATCATCGTCACCGCGCTCACGCTGAACATCCCCATGGGCAGCCGGGCGATGAGGTTGCCGACGGTGAAGGCGGTGGCTCCGGGGACGGCGAAGAGGCGGGCGTAGGGGTTGCGGCGGGTGCCCCGGCCCACGGAGGTGCCGGGGGAGGGGGACGCGGGGGCCTCGGTGGCGGGGGACGCGAGGGCCTCGGGGGAAGGGGACGCGGTCAGGTCTTTGGCGGGGGCGGTGGTGGATATGTCGGGGCAGTCGGAGGGGGCTTGCGGCATGGCTCCAGGCTGATCGCTGTCTCCAGGAGTGGTCCAACACCTACTGGAGGGCGATTAACGCGCCTGTATTGTAAGTTCCCCGGATGGTCACCTCACCGCCCGGGGCATCCCGCGATGTGGAGCCGCGGCTGCTCCGCGCCTTCGTCGCCGTCGCCGAGGAACTGCACTTCACGCGGGCGGCCGCCCGCCTGTACGTCGCCCAGCAGGCGCTGAGCCGGGATGTGCGGCGCCTGGAGCGGGAGTTGGGCGCGGACCTGTTCGCGCGGTCGACACGACAGGTCGCGCTGACGGCCGACGGCGAGCGGCTGCTGCCCCACGCCCGGCGGGTCCTGGCCGCGCAGGACGAGCTGACGGCCGCCTTCGCGCGCGGCAGTACGGCCGCCGCCCGCCCCCTCCTGGTCGACCTCAACAGCCCCGGCCTGGTCTTCGGGCGGATCCTGGAACGGGCCCGCGAACTGGCCCCGCACTGCGAGCTGATGGCCCGCTTCGAGAGCGGCCTGACGGGCGCGGCGGCCGAGATCGCCGCGGGGCGGATCGACGCGTCGTTCGGCCGGTACGCGGGGTTGTCCGCGGCCCTGCGCACCGGGCTCGCGCAGCAGCCCGTACGGTACGAGCCGATGGCGGTGCTGCTCCCGGCCGGGCATCCGCTGGCGGCCCTGGAGGAGGTGCCGCTGGCCCGGCTCGCGGGCGAGCGCGTGTACGCGGGCGCGGGCAACGAGCGCACCCTGGAGTGGACCGACCTGGCCGCACGCCTCTTCGCGGGCCGGGGCATCGAGGTCGCGCCGCCCGCCCCGCTGGCCGTCGGGCCCGAGGAATTCGCGCGGATCATGGCCAAGCACCGCAACCCCGTGCTCGCCGTGGTCGGCTTCCCCGAGCTGCCCGGATGCGTGCTGCGGCCGCTCGTCGACCCGGTGCCGCTGTCGCCGGTGTCCCTGGTGTGGCGGCGCGGTCTCGACCACCCCGGTCTCGACGCGTTGCGGCGCGCGGCGGCCGAACTCGCCGCGGCGGAAGGGTGGCTGGTCAAGCCCACGAACGCATGGATTCCAGACATCGATGCACTCATCATGGTGAGTTGAGACTGGCGGAAAAACACAGCTGTCCCCGGCGTGCGCTACATTCATCGCCCGGGTGCGGTGTGATAGTAGGGGCGCTCGGGCCGGGTGGGGGCCCGGCCCGGACGACGAGGGCCCGGGGCGTCGTACGCGCACCCGCACCGGTCCATTGGGGGGTTGCGCGTGCGCGGCGAGAAGTGGCGGGAGAACACGCTGTCGAACGATCCGACGAGCGTGCTGACAGGCGATCTACCAGGCAATTCCCCGGCGGACCCGCGCGGTCGCCCGGAGGCGGAACCGCTGGGCCCCACCCTCGCGTCGGCGGGGTACGCGCACGACCCGCACGAGGTCACCGTCCAGATCGACGGTGTGGGGCGGCACTTGGCGGGGGAGTCTCCCGGTGGCGCCGGTGACACCCGGGTCATGGGAACAGTTTCAGACACCACAGACATGGCCGACAGGCCGGTGTTCGTCGACGAGACAGGCCGCCGCGGCCGCAGATACCGCCGCATCGGCACCTTCGTCGGCCTGGCCTGCGCCGGGTATGCGGTCGTGATCGTCGCGACCCTCGCCTCCGGCAACTCCAGCGCGCCCTGGCTGCCCGTGCCCGACCCCGCCGACGAGAAGCCCGCGAGCAAGGTGGACACGCCGAACGTACCGGCGGAATCGACCAGTTCGCCCGAAGCGGCCCCCTCGTCCGGGAGGACGCCCTCGCCCGGGCCCTCGCGGACGACGAGCGGCACGGCCCCCGACCGGGTCGTCGTCCCCTCCGGCGGCCCCGGTGCGGCCGCCCCCTCCAAGGCCCGTGACGACGACGGCGAGCCGGGCGGCCCCGCGGCACCGGACCCGACCCGCCGCAGCGAGCGGCCCGCGCCCCGCCCGACGGACGGCGGCGGCGCCCCCGCCCCCGCCCCGGCCCCCACGAGCGACCCCGAACCCCCGGCGCCCGAGCCATCACAGAACCCCGAGTCCCCTGTCGCCCCGCCCGCCCCGTCACCCGAGGCCGAGAGCGGGAGCGGAAGCAGCGGCGGCGGCGACGGCGCGGAAGCGGGCGGCGCGCAGGCGGGCGGCGAGGCCTCCTCCGGAGCCGAGCCCGTGACCGGCGCGGGCGCCTCCCCACCCCAGGAGACCCAGCCATGACCCCCCGCTCCGGCGGCCGCGGCGCGGCCCACCGCGCCGACCGCGCCCCCGCCCGCGCGGGCCGCCGCCTCCCCATGCGCTATCTCCTGCCCAGCCTCCTGCTCGTGGCCCTGTCCGCGATGCTGCTGCTCCGCGGGTACGTGCACAGCGAGATCCTCGCCGACCACCGCGTCCGCCCGCCCGCCGCCACCGACCGCGTCCCCCGGGAGATCCTGCGGGGCGGCCCGGTCATCGACACGCGCGGAGACCGCCAGCAGACCCTGCGCGTGCCCGACCGCCACGTCGTGCTGACCTTCGACGACGGCCCCGACCCGAAGTGGACCCCGAAGGTCCTCGACGTCCTGGCCGCACACGACGCGCACGGCGTCTTCTTCGTCACCGGCGCGATGGCCTCGCGCCACCCCGGCCTGGTCGCGCGGATGGTCCGCGAGGGCCACGAGGTCGGCCTGCACACCTTCAACCACCCCGACCTGTCGTACCAGTCGAAGGACCGCATCGACCGGGAGCTGTCCCAGAACCAGCTGGCGCTCGCGGGCGCCGCGGGCATCCGCACCTCGCTCTTCCGCCCGCCGTACTCGTCCTTCGCCGACGCCATGGACAACGCGTCGTGGCCGGTCGCGCGGCACGTCGGGAGCCGCGGCTATCTGACCGTCGTCAACGACACCGACAGCGAGGACTGGAAGCGCCCCGGCGTCGACGAGATCATCCGCCGCGCCACGCCCGCGGACGGCAAGGGCGCCATCGTCCTCATGCACGACTCGGGCGGCGACCGCTCCCAGACGGTGGCGGCCCTCGGTCGCCTCCTGCCGAAGCTCCAGCGCGAGGGCTACGCGTTCACCAACCTCACCGAGGCCCTGCACGCCCCCAGTGCCCACGCCCAGGCGCGCGGCCTCGCGCTCTGGCAGGGCCGGATCTGGATCGCCCTGGTCACCGCGTCCGAGTACGTCACGGACATCCTGGTCGTGGGCCTCGCGGTGATCGGCTTCCTGGTCCTCGGCCGGTTCGCCCTGATGCTGGTGCTCTCCGCGCTCCACACCCGTCGCGTCCGCAAACGCGGCTTCCGGTGGGGCGCGCCCGTGACGGAGCCGGTCTCGGTGCTCGTGCCCGCGTACAACGAGGCGAAGTGCATCGAGAACACCGTCCGCTCCCTCATGGCGAGCGACCACCCCATCGAGGTCATCGTCGTCGACGACGGCTCGTCGGACGGCACCGCCCGCATCGTCGAGGGCCTCGGCCTGCCGGACGTACGCGTCGTGCGCCAGCACAACGCGGGCAAGCCTGCGGCGCTCAACAGGGGCCTGGCCAACGCGCGCCACGACCTCGTCGTGATGATGGACGGCGACACCGTCTTCGAGGCGTCGACCGTACGGGAGCTCGTGCAGCCCTTCGGTGACCCGCGCGTGGGCGCCGTGGCGGGCAACGCGAAGGTCGGCAACAGGGACTCGCTCATCGGCGCCTGGCAGCACATCGAGTACGTGATGGGCTTCAACCTCGACCGCCGCATGTACGACGTGCTGCGCTGCATGCCGACCATCCCCGGGGCCGTCGGCGCCTTCCGGCGCTCCGCCCTGGAGCGGGTCGGCGGCATGAGCGACGACACGCTCGCCGAGGACACCGACATCACGATGGCCCTGCACCGCGACGGCTGGCGCGTCGTGTACGCGGAGAGGGCCCGCGCGTGGACCGAGGCCCCCGAGACCGCGCGCCAACTGTGGTCCCAGCGCTACCGCTGGTCGTACGGCACGATGCAGGCGATCTGGAAGCACCGGCGCGCGCTCGTCGACTCCGGCCCCTCGGGCCGCTTCGGCCGCGTCGGCCTGCCCCTGGTCTCCCTGTTCATGGTCCTGGCCCCGCTCCTCGCCCCGCTGATCGACGTCTTCCTCCTCTACGGCCTGGTCTTCGGCCCCACCCAGAAGACGGTCGCCGCCTGGCTCGGTGTCCTCGCCGTCCAGGCGGTGTGCGCGGCGTACGCCTTCCGCCTCGACCGCGAGCCCCTGACCCATCTCATCTCGCTGCCGCTCCAGCAGGTCCTCTACCGGCAGTTGATGTACGTCGTCCTGCTCCAGTCCTGGATCACCGCCCTCACCGGCGGGCGGCTGCGCTGGCAGAAGCTCCGCCGCACCGGCGTGGTGGAGGCGCCGGGCGTGCCGCCGCGGCGGTGGCGGGGCGGCGGCGCGGAAGGGGGGTCGGTGGCATGACCCACCCCACGCGCGTGGGGGAGCCTCCCGTGCGGGAAGCCGCCTCGGCCCCGGCTCCCCGGGACCGCTACCTCGACCTGCTGCGCACCCTCGCCCTGGTGCGCGTCGTCGTCTACCACCTCTTCGGCTGGGCCTGGCTGACGATCCTGTTCCCCTCGATGGGCGTGATGTTCGCCCTCGCGGGCTCCCTGACGGCCCGCTCCCTGAAGCGACCGGCGCGGCAGGTCATCGCGTCCCGCCTGCGTCGCCTGCTGCCGCCCCTGTGGCTGTTCGGCGCGGCCGCCCTGTTCCTGCTCTTCGCGGCGGGCTGGAAGCCGGGCGACGACCCGGACCACGGTGGCACCTGGGGACTGCTGAGCCTCGCCAACTACGTCCTGCCGGTCGGCGCGCCGCCCTTCCCCTGGCAACTGGGCGACAAGGCGGGCCTCCTGGAGGACACCTGGGCCGTGCAGGCGGTCGGGCCGCTCTGGTACCTCCGCGCGTACCTGTGGTTCGTCCTCGCCTCCCCCCTGCTGCTGCGGGCCTTCCGCCGCGCCCCCTGGCCGACGCTCCTCGCCCCCCTGGCCCTCACGGCCCTGCTCTCCACCGACGTCGTCCGCATCCCCGGCGAAACGGGCAACGCCGTCTGCGACTTCGCGGTCTACGGAGGCTGCTGGATCCTCGGCTTCGCCCACCAGGAGGGCGTCCTCGCGCGCGTCCCGCGCTATCTGGCCGTCTCCCTCGCCGCCCTCACCATGGCCTTCGGCCTGTGGTGGGCCTCCGGCCACCTCGGCCCCGACGGCTGGGACCTGAACGACATCCCCCTCGCCCAGGCCACCTGGTCCCTCGGCTTCGTCGTCGTCCTTCTCGTCCACGCCCCTGCCTGGCACGAACTCCCCGGCCGCCTGGCCAGGTGGGACGGACTCATCACCCTCTCGAACAACCGCGCCGTCACGATCTACCTCTGGCACAACCTCTTGATCATGGCGACGGTCCCACTGATCGACATGGCGTACGACGTCCCGTTCATGACCGAGCGGACGATGGCGGCGCTCGACTCGACGTACACGATGTGGATGTTCATGCTGGTGTGGCCGCTGATCGGAGTGCTGGTGCTTGCCGTGGGCTGGGTGGAGGACCTGGCCGCGCGACGCGGCCCGCGGGTGTGGCCGGACGGGGCCGCGAAGCGGCGGCGCGGGGGGCGTCCCGCCAAGGGGGCCTGAACCGGGCTTCCGCGTTCTGCGACCGTTCCGCAACAACCCCCGCCGCGCGGCGGGGGTATGCCCCCATCTGCACCCGTCCTCGGCAAACCTCACCGTCGCGCGCCGCTTTGCCCGTGGATAGCGTGGCTTCACTCAGGTGAACCCACGTCCCATGGGAGCTGACTGTGAACCGCCGACCCACACTGCTCGCTGCCGCGTCTCTGACCGCTGCCGCAGTCCTGTCACTCTCCGCCTGCGGCGGCGGAGACGGCGGCTCCAAGAACGACGACAAGATCGACGGCGCGAGCAACGCCAAGCCCACCCCCACGCCCTCGTCCCCGAAGGCCCCGGCCCACGCGATAGCCCGCCCGCGGATCGAGCTGCCCAAGGACGTCAAGAACGTCTTCGAGGGCGGGCGAACGGGCGACGCGAAGAAGGACGCGATCCTCGCGGACAGCGAGCGGATGATCAATTCGATCGATGAGGCCGTCACGGTGGACGCGAAGGACCACCCGGCGTTGAAGTTCTACTCGAAGGGCGATGCTCTGGCGAGTGCTGCCGAGTACGTCCAGTCGTTCTACTCCGCCGGCACGACGTGGACCGGTGAGACCCGCTACTACAACCGCGAGGTCACGCTCCTCAAGGGGGGCGCAGCCGCGGTCACTTACTGCGGTGATGAGACGAAGTCGTACAGCAAGGACCGGAAGACCGGGAAGGTCAAGAGGACCGCTGGCGACTCGGACGACTACGTCTCCTACAACGCGCGGATGGAGAAGAACTCCAAGGGCGTGTGGCAGGCCACCGTCGTCACTTCACAGGAAGGTGCACAGCAGTGCCAACCGTAACGCGCGTGACTCTGCGTGCCGTCCTGGTCTCGTGCGTCGTGTTCGCCACGGGCGCCGTGTCGACTGTCGCTCATGCGGGGGACAAGCGCCCTGGCGCGAGCCTGGGCAACGCCAAAGGCGATCGGCAGGGCAAGACGATCACGGTCGAGACGAGCATCCAGACCATGGTCAACGGTGACCGCGGCTCAGGCAAGGCCGGGAAGCTCTCCACAGCGAACAGCAACTGGACGCCACCTGCGTGCTGGTACGAACCCGCGTTCTCTCCCAAGGAGATCCAGAAGAGAATCAAGACGTTGCGCTCTGTCGGCAACTCCATTCCCTTCATGGGCGGTCTCGGTGACATCCTCGGCGATTTCTTCGACTCGTACTACAAGGACGGTCATCCCTATAAGGACTACAACCTTGACAAGCAAGGCAAAGGGATGTTCTGGACGCGGGTGGTGAACCCCAACCGCAAGGACGACCCCAAAGCGATGGAGTGCAATCGGTCACCGTTCTGGGTCGATGACAACGAGACTCCGAAGGAGCCTCTCGCCGTCAACCCCAGGATTCTGGCCGAGTACGCGTATGACGAACTACCCATCCCCGGGACCAGGATTGAGATGGCGCCCAAGGCCGAGACCAAGGTCAATCTGCCCACTTGGGTCTGGCTGGACAAGGCCAAGTTCAAGAAGGTGTCGGTGACCGCGAGTCTGCCCAACACCAACCTCTCGGCGACTACGACCGCTGAGCCCGTCTCCTTGCGGATCGATCCCGGGACGAAGGACGCCGAGACGTATCCCGCATCCGGAGAATGCGCCATCGGCAAGGACGGAAGGATCGGGGAGCCCTGGGCCAGGGGCAAGTCCGAGGAGACGCCGTCCTGTGGTGTGAAGTACCTGAGGTCGTCGGGTGATGGCTCGTACAACCTGAAGGCCACGGTCAGGTGGGAAATCAGTTGGACGAGCACGAACACCGGACGTGAGGGCCTGCCGGACGGCGAGTTCGGCGCGGATCAGGCCGTCGTGGTCAAGGAGATCCAGTCAGTGAACCGCTGACGTGTCGCCATGGTGGCGAACGGCCGCCTCGGGGGAGTCCGGGGGCGGCCGTTCGACGTGGTTGGCCGCTGGGCCGCTACTCGTCGAGGTTGACGAAGAGGCTGCGCGCGAACTCGTCGAACTCGTCGATGTGAGAGGTGATCCATCCGATGTCCTCGCTCAGTGTTCGTACGATCACGTCGATGCCGAGGGATTCGAGGCGCCACGCGTAGTTGACGGAGCAGCACATCGCCTGGGCCTTGTCCGAGACGAAGTACCGGATCGAACGCATCCCGCGCCCGAGCCGTTCGGTGTCGAAGTCCATGACCTCGGGGTCCTGGACGGCTCCGGGCTCGTCCTTCTGGACGAGTGCGGCCAGTGTCGCGTCGACGTCGCCCGTACTCGGGCCCGCGTGCACGAGGAAGGTGAGGAAGTCGCGTCGCGGATCCGGTACGTAGAGGAAGACCTGGTGGACCGGAATCTTCTGCGGCACCAGCTCCGCCGTCGACTCGAGCTCGTACGCCAGCATCTTGACCTGCTTCTTCTCGAACGGTTCGTCGACCAGGGACCACAGCAGCTCCGAGGTGCGGCGCGCCCACTTCTTGCGCGCACGCGCGGCGTTCCTGCCTTCGAGAACTGGCATGGCGGGCCACACAGTGGCATCGCTGTCCGTGTCGAGGGAGAAGATGACGGTCACGTGGTCCTCCAGCGAAACGTGGTCATGACGGCATCGAAGAGTTCGACGAGGATGTCGGTGAAGTCGCTGTCGACAGCGCCGTTCCCGATCGTGCTGAAACTGACGACGATCCACTCGGCTTCCGCCCCGTGCGAGGGCAGGTGGACGATGTAGTCGACGTGCTTGGACGGCGCTTCGGCCCCGCTCGCCGGATTCGGCGTCAGTGTGCGCACACTGCGTACCGCTGCCGAGCCTGCCACCTGGACGGGCTCGGAGTTCACGGTGGTACGCAGGAACTCGGCCAATACCTCATTTGGATCAGCGCCGTCGCGAGGCGGTGTGTGAGGCTTCGCGACGATGAAGGAGGCAGCGATGAGATGGCCGTGCATGGGCTCGACGGGAAGGTAGAGATCCACCCCGTGGCGGCGCTGCGCCCCCTTCACCGCGGAGTTCAGCCGCCGGTACAACTCAAGGCGCGCCTCGGCGACCTTCTCTTTGGGGAGGTCACGCGACAGCCGCTCGGCTGCCCCGTCGACAATGCCTTTGACGACCTCCTGAGTGCCTTCCTTCAGGGGGATTCTCGTCCAGCCGGGAGGCATGACGAGGGTATAGCCGTAAGCACTCCTGGCCTCAGCCGGTGACATTGCTAGGGCTCCTTCCTCGAACACTCTGGCTGCTGCGCATGCGGCTCCTGGTCCCGTACATCGGGTTCGTCGACGCGCATGCTCACCACGTGGACGAGGCCTGGGTCGATCCGTGGCTCGCCTTGAAGTCGTTGTAGGCATTCCAGCTGGGTTTGTGCGGGGCCCCGAGCCCGTCGCTCGCGTAGTTCATGGTGTCGTTGTCGCCCAGCAGCTTGTCTCCCCAGTCGACGGCCGTGCCGCCGTACGTGGAACCCACAGCTGCTCCGTACGCCGTGTCTCCGCCCAGCTTCGTGCCGTGCGGGATGCCGTCGCCGTACAGCTGCTTGTTGGCCTTGATTCCCTGGCGGAGGGAGGCGAGTTCGCTGTCTCCGAGGTGTACGGCCGTGGCCCACCTGCCAGGTGGCGGAGACTCCTCGGCCACTCGGCCGGCGCGCCCCGCGATGCCCTTGCGCAGCGCCGTCATCTCGTGCCGGACGGCAGCCTTCGCGGTGTCATCGGTGGCACCGGCGAGTCGGTTGGCGAGTTGATTGCGCACGGACTTCGTGGCTAGCAGGCCGTCCTTGAGCTTGCTGACGCGATGCACGGTGGAGGCTGCCCGAGTGGACTTGCCCGCAGCCTTGAGCCCGAGCATCGCTCCCCGGCCGAGCCCCATGGTGAGCAGGCCGAAAGCGTCGAAGGCCAGGTCTGCCCAGGTGGCCTCCCCCGCTTTCACAAGCAGATAGCGGCCTGCCACGACCACGGCCCCCAGGCCTATGACGAGGAAGTTGAGGCCGGGAATGAAGATCGCCGCGATCGCCGCCGCCGTACCGATCCAACTGAGCACGTCCAGGAACAGTTTGAAGCCGTCCGCGTGCTTCTTGGCCCAGCCGATCAGGTCGTCCCAGGCGCTGTCCTCCACCGCGTCGTCGATCGCTTCCAGGATGTGCTCACGTGCGATGGCCGCATGGGTGCCGTAGTAGGAAACCGCGGTGGACAACTGTTTCTTGGCCGCTTCGACGGCGCCTTCATCCTTCTCATCGGCCTGTGCCTTCTTGCGCGCCTTGTCGGCCAATTCTTGGGCGTGTTCCATTTTGTCCGCCCACGTACGCAGACGGCCTGAGACCTTCTCATAGCGCCCTCTGGTCTTGTCGAGGCGGCCGCCCAGGTCATCGGCCTCGTCCCGCAGGGAATTCGCGTACTTTCCCTCGATGTTGTCGTCGCTGCCGAGCTGCCGGAGCTTCGTCACCTGTCGTGCCAGCGTCTCCGCGATGCTCGACAGCCGCTTGGCCTCGGTGCGAATCGCTTCGGGGTCTCCCGGCGTCGGGTCTGATTCGGCGAGCGGGGACCAGTCAACGGGCCGGCGGGGCACTCAGGCCCTCCCTAACTTCTTCTTGCCGGGTTTCGTCAGCTCTTGGTCGACCTTCTCGAAGCTCTCGATGGAGCGTTCGACGAGCTTGCCGACCTTCTCGATGCTCTGGAGCAGTTCCTTGCGATGGTCGTCCCAGTTGGAGGTGAACTCTTCCATGGCGCCTGACACGTCGGGGGATCCGTAAGCGTTGCTCAGGTCGCTTTGGTGAGCAGAGCACCCCTTGAACTCTCTGCGGACTGTTCTCAGGTCGTTCTTGATGGTGTACAGGTAGGTGTAGTCCACGCCGAGATCGGCCATGCCTGCTCCTCGCGCCGCGATTGTTCCAAGGGGCGTCCGCACTGATGAAGATTCGATGCGGCTCAACGCTATCGGTGGGCCGCTGTTACGACCAGGATCGATGCTGGAGAGGCCGACGTATGCCGCCTTTTCGATTCTGGCGTTTTCGCGTGTGGGAAGAGGCGTGACGAATTTCGTCATGCGCATGAGAGCGGCAAGCACAGCCTCTCACCGGCCCGGATCGGTAATTCCGCAGGCAGCGGCCCGGATCCGTGCGGGCGTGCCCGCGGGAAGGAAGCTCTCGCCAGCCCCCTCACCACCCCCCACCCCCCATAGTGAGCCCAACGTTCCCCCGTGGTCATCCCTCGGCACAGGGCTGAAACGCGTCGTCCCTAGCTTCGGGGGCACCGTCGTTGGCCGGGGAGGCTGGGCATGAGGAGTAGGTGGATCACGCGGTGGGAGCCGGAGGACGCGGGGTTCTGGGCGCGGGAGGGGGAGCGGGTCGCCCGGCGGAACCTGGTGTTCTCGGTGTTGTCGGAGCACGTGGGGTTCTCGGTGTGGACCCTGTGGTCGGTGCTCGTGCTGTTCATGGGGCCGGAGTACGGCATCGATCCGGCGGGGAAGTTCTTCCTCGTGTCGATGGCGACGCTCGTGGGCGCCGTCGTGCGCGTGCCGTACACCTTCGCCGTGGCCCGGTTCGGGGGGCGGAACTGGACGGTGATCGCGGCGGGGCTGCTCCTGGCGCCCACCGTGGCCGCGTTCGTCGTCATGGAGCCCGGCACGTCGTACGGCACGTTCATGGCGTGTGCGCTGCTCACCGGCATCGGCGGGGGGAACTTCGCCTCGTCCATGACGAACATCAACTCCTTCTTCCCGCTGCGCAAGAAGGGCTGGGCCCTCGGCCTCAACGCGGGCGGCGGCAACATCGGCGTGCCCGTGGTGCAGCTGGTCGCGCTCGCCGTCATCGGGGCCGGTGGCGGGCCGCGGCTGCTGCTCGGCGTCTACATCCCGCTGGTCGTCGTCTCCGCCGTCTGCGCCGCGCTGTTCATGGACAACATCGCCTCCGTGCGCAACGACACGGGCGCCGTGCGGGAGGCCGCGCGCGACCCGCACACCTGGATCATGGCGTTCCTGTACGTGGGGACCTTCGGGTCGTTCATCGGCTACAGCTTCGCCTTCGGCCTCGTGCTCCAGACCCAGTTCGGGCGCACCCCGCTGGAGGCCGCGCAGCTCACCTTCGTCGGGCCGCTGCTCGGCTCGCTCGTGCGGCCCGTGGGCGGGCGGCTCGCCGACCGCTACGGCGGGGCCCGGATCACGCTGGGGACCTTCGTCGCCATGGCGGCGGCCACCGGCGTCGTCGTGCTGGCCTCCGAGCGGGCGTCGCTCGGGCTCTTCACCGGCGCGTTCGTGGTGCTCTTCGTGCTCAGCGGCCTCGGCAACGGCTCCACGTACAAGATGATCCCGGGCATCTTCCAGGCCAAGGCCCTGCGCGAGGGGCTCACCGGGGACGACGCCGACCGGTACGGGCGGCGGCTCTCGGGCGCCGCCATGGGGCTCATCGGGGCCGTC
The DNA here is from genome assembly GCF_044544845.1 of Streptomyces sp. NPDC053474. Classification (NCBI taxonomy): domain Bacteria; kingdom Bacillati; phylum Actinomycetota; class Actinomycetes; order Kitasatosporales; family Streptomycetaceae; genus Streptomyces; species Streptomyces sp. NPDC053474. The sequence continues at coordinate 639,349 of NZ_JBITXV010000003.1, read as the reverse complement.
GGCGCGCTCGGCGGGCTCGGGATCAACCTCGCCTTCCGGCAGTCGTTCCTGAGCGTCGGCTCGGGGACCGGGGCCTATGTCTCCTTCCTCGCGTTCTACGCCCTGTGCTTCGGGGTCACCTGGGCCGTGTACCTGCGCGGGGCCGCGGCCCGTACGCGGTCCGTGGCCGCCGCGGGCGCCGAGCGGAGGCCGACGTACGCCGAGGTGTGACGTAACACGGCGGACATCAAGGTGATCCACACCCGTCACCGGGCGTTGGCAGGCTCGATGGCCCGTGGGCCCGCGCAGACGGCCACGGCGGGGCGGCGGGCAGACGGGCCACTACGACGAGCGGGACGCCAGACATGAACGTGAGCCACGACCACGGACCCCTCGCGGGGTTCACCGTCGGCGTCACCGCCGCCCGCCGCGCCGACGAGCTCGGCGCGCTGCTCCAGCGCCGCGGCGCCACCGTGCTGCACGCGCCCGCGCTCCGCATCCTGCCGCTGTCCGACGACGGGCGGCTCCTCGCCGCCACCAAGGAGCTGATCGACCACGCCCCGGACGTCGTCGTCGCCACCACCGCCATCGGCTTCCGCGGCTGGGTGGAGGCCGCCGACGGCTGGGGCCACGGCGAGGCGCTCCTCGCGCGGCTGCGCGGCGTCGAACTGCTCGCGCGCGGGCCGAAGGTGAAGGGCGCCGTGCGGGCGGCGGGACTCGTCGAGCACTGGTCGCCGTCGTCGGAGTCGATGGCGGAGGTCCTGGACCGGCTGCTCGCCGAGGGCGTCGCGGGGCGGCGCGTCGCGCTCCAGCTGCACGGCGAGCCGCTGCCGGGGTTCGTGGAGGCGCTGCGGGCCGGGGGAGCGGACGTCGTCCTCGTACCGGTGTACCGGTGGCTGCCGCCCACCGACCTCGCGCCCGTGGACCGGCTGCTCGACGCGGCCGTGGCGCGCGGCGTCGACGCGCTCACCTTCACCAGCGCGCCCGCCGCCGCCTCGCTGCTCGCGCGGGCCGAGGACCGGGGGATGGCGGGGGAGCTGCGCGCCGCCCTGGCGCACGACGTGCTCGCGGCCTGCGTGGGCCCGGTGACCGCGCTGCCGCTCCAGGGCCTGGGCGTGGACACCGTCCAGCCGGAACGGTTCAGGCTCGGCCCCCTCGTCCAGCTGCTGTGCCAGGAACTGCCCGCGCGGGCACGGGCGTTGCCGGTCGCCGGGCACCGCCTGGAGATCCGCGGGCACGCGGTCCTCGTGGACGGCGAGCTGCGGGCCGTGCCGCCCGCGGGGATGGCGCTGCTGCGCTCGCTCGCGCGGCGGCCCGGGTGGGTGGTCGCGCGCGCCGAGCTGCTGCGGGCACTGCCCGGCGCGGGCCGCGACGAGCACGCCGTGGAGACCGCGATGGCCCGCCTGCGCACGGCACTCGGCGTGCCCAAGCTCATCCAGACCGTCGTCAAGCGGGGCTACCGGCTCGCGCTCGACCCCGCGGCCGGGTCCAAGTACGGGGCCTGAGCCGGGGCCCCCGCGAGCCTGCCGCGCAGCACGAGCGCCCGGCCGAGCAGGCCGGACGCGAGCGTGCACAGGGCCGCCCGCACGATGTTCCACGCCACCCACGGGCCCTCGAAGTCCGCGCGCACGGCGGCCGGGTCGGCGATCCGCGCCGGGTCGCCCGCCGCGGCGAGGTCGTCGTTCAGGGGCACGTTCACCACGGCGGTGAGCACGAAGGCGAGCGCGTACGCGGCAAGCGCGCCGCACACCCACCAGCGCAGCGGCGTGCGCCGCAGCCGCCACGCGGCGAGCCCGGTGCTCAGCAGCGCCCCGAAGAAGCCGAAGAAGAACACCGGGTTCTGGATGACGTCGTTGATGTGCTGCATGACCTCGATGTACGCGCGGTCCGAGGCGCGCGCGAGGCCGGGCATCACCGCGCACGCGAAGACGTAGAAGGAACCGGCCATCAGGCCCGTGGTGAGCGCCGCCGCGCCCAGGGCGACGCCGCTGGTGGGCCGGTCGGGGCGGGGTGTGCCGTGGTTCGTCATGCCGTCGAGTCAAGCCGCGCGCCGCCGCCGGGGCCATGGCCGACGAGCGCACCCGCATAAGCGCGCGTCTCCCGCCTCCGGTGCGCCCGTCTTGCCACGAGCGTGTCCGCTCGCGGTGGCAGGGGTTCCAGAGCCGCCCCGGGACGGGCACTGTAGGAGTACGGACGGGCGTACGGCCGGTACGCGCGCGTACGTCGGCACGCACCGGAACGGCCCCCGAACTCACCGGCGACCCCGAGGCGGTGACACCCGCATGGCGTTGAGTGCGGCCCCCCAGGAGGCCCCGCACAAGCCCCCGCACAAGGTCGCGTACGGCGAGCTGCGCTTCGACTCCGGACGGATCTGCCTCGACCTCCTCGCGACGGACCACCCCGTGGAGCGGCTCGACGACGTGGCCCGGCTGTGCGCCTGGCTGGCCGGGGCGGGCCTGCTCCCGCCGGGCACGCCGCTGCCGGACGCCGACCAGGCCTGGCTCGCCGGGTTCCGCGAACTGCGCGGCCACATCGGCCGGTTGGTCGGCGGCGAGCTGGCGGGACGGCCCGCCGACACCGCCCTCGCCCGGGTGAACGCGCTGGCCGCCGCGGCCCCGCCCGCGCCGTGCGCCGTCCGGCACGCCGACGGCAGCCTCGTCCGCGCGCTGCACGGCACCCCGGGGCGCGCCGCGCTGCTCGCGGCCGTCGCCCGGGACGCCGTCGACCTGCTCACCGACCCGGTGGCGCGCTCGCTGCTGCGCCGGTGCGCGGGCGACAGCTGCCCGCTGGTCTACCTCGACACGTCACGGGGGCACCGCCGCCGCTGGTGCTCCAGCGAGGTGTGCGGCAACCGGGAGCGGGTGGCCCGGCACCGGCGGCGGGCGGCGGGACTCGCGCCCGCGTGAGCGAGGAAAACCTCGCCGCTGCCTGAACACATCCCCCGCTCTGTCCGTACGTCCCTGATGACCAGCCAGCGCGCGGTTCGGCAGCGCCCCGAAGGGGCGCGGGGCGGTGTCCACATGCGGCTCCGCCGCGTGGGCGCGACCAGCCCAAGTCGGCCCGCAGACAAACGGCAACTCAGCGAAGCGCCCGGCCAGCCGGGCCGAAGCGCGGACAGCGGAGGCAGACGTGCGCAAGGATTCCGCCGTGGCCGATGAACGCCCGCACCGACATCGTGCGGCGCCCGCGCCGGAGCCGGACGAGGAGCTGATGCGCGCGCTGTACCGCGAGCACGCCGGTCCGCTTCTCGCCTATGTGCTCCGGCTTGTGGCGGGAGACCGGCAGCGCGCCGAGGATGTCGTGCAGGAGACGCTCATCCGTGCCTGGAAGAACGCCGGTCAGCTCAACCGTGCGACCGGTTCGGTACGCCCCTGGCTGGTGACGGTCGCGCGCCGCATCGTCATCGACGGCCACCGCAGTCGGCAGGCCCGGCCGCAGGAGGTCGACCCGTCGCCGCTGGAGGTCATCCCCGCGGAGGACGAGATCGATAAGGCGCTGTGGCTGATGACGCTGTCGGACGCGCTGGAGGACCTGACTCCCGCGCACCGTGAGGTACTTGTCGAGACCTACTTCAAAGGGCGTACGGTCAATGAGGCGGCCGAGACGCTGGGCATACCCAGTGGGACGGTGCGCTCGCGGGTCTTCTACGCGCTGCGCTCGATGAAGCTGGCTCTGGAGGAGCGGGGGGTGACGGCATGAGTACGCCGTACGACGCACACGGCCCTGACCGAGGGGGCCACGGCCCGCGGGGCCCCGAGGCGGTGCACGAGACCGTCGGCGCCTACGCCCTCGGCATCCTGGACGACGCGGAGGCCACCGAGTTCGAGGCGCACCTGGCGGGCTGCGAGATCTGCGCCCGGCAGCTGGAGGAGTTCTCCGGCATGGAGCCGATGCTGGCCGCCCTGGCGGACCTCCCCGGGGCGCAAGGGGCGCAAGGGGCGCAAGGACCGCTCGGGTCGCCAGGGGCGCACGGGTCGCCCGGCGCGCCCGAGGCTCCGGACGCGGCCGTGCCCCGCCCGCGCGCACGGCCCGCCGTCGGCGAGCAGCTCGCCGCCCGGCCGGGCCCGCGCCTGGCCGAACGCCTCGTGGACGAGGTCGCGGCGCGGCGCGCGCGGCGGCGCAGGCGCGGTCTGTTCCTGGCCGCGGCGGCGGCCGCGCTGATCGTCGGCGGGCCGCTCGCGGTCGTCGCGGTGGACGGTGACGACGGCTCGAAGGGGCAGGTGGCGATCGACCCGCACCCGACCTCGCCCGCCGAGGACGCCTTCTTCCACCACATGGAGGAGAAGAAGTCCGCCACCGACCCGAAGACCAAGGTCACCGCCACGGTCGGCACCGAGCGGAAGGCCTGGGGCACCCACGCGGTCCTGGAGTTGAAGAACGTCAAGGGCCCGCTCAAGTGCTCCCTCGTCGCCGTCGGCAAGGACGGCAAGCGGGAGACCGTCTCGTCCTGGTCGGTGCCCAAGTGGGGCTACGGCATCAAGGACAGCTCCAACACATGGGCCCGCAACCCGCTGTACGTGCACGGCGGCGCCGCCTTCGACCGCGACGACATCGACCGCTTCGAGGTCACCACGTTCGGCGGCGAACGCCTCGTGTCGGTGGACGTCTGAGGCCCCGAAGACCCCCGCCACCGCCCTGACCAGCGAAGCCCCGGGTCACGGCCCGGCGACGGACGGCGCATGAGACTGCACAAGCGGGGCCCCTTTCGCGTACGGTGGACGGCTGCTCAGCACGAGCAGCAGCACGTCAGGAAAGGGGCCCCGGTGGCCGACGTACGCGACCGCGAGATCAGCGTCGAACAGGAACACCTCGACCAGGTCTACCGCCGCCTGGAGGAGAAGATCCACGAGGCCGAGTTCCTGATGAACGACGCCGCCCAGCGTTCTCAGGTCGGTACGCCGGGCGCGCTCGCCGAGCGCGACGCGCAGGTCTTCCGCGCGGGCATCCACCTCAACCGTCTCAACAACGAGTTCGAGGACTTCCTCTTCGGCCGCATCGACCTGCTCCTTGGCAAGGACGGCAAGAAGGGCCCGGACGGCGCCTACACGGCGGTCGAACCCGCCGAGGGCGTGGTCCGCCAGGACGCGTCGGGGCCGTGCGCCGACATCGCCGAGACCCTGCACATCGGCCGCATCGGCGTCCTCGACGCGGACTACTCGCCGCTGGTCATCGACTGGCGCGCGCCCGCCGCCGCCCCCTTCTACCGCTCCACCCCGGTGGATCCGGGGCGGGTCGTGCGCCGCCGCGTCATCCGCTCCAAGGGCCGCAAGGTGCTCGGCGTCGAGGACGACCTGATGCGCCCCGAGCTGACGGCGTACCTGGACGGCGAGGCGCTGCCCGTCGTCGGCGACGGCGCGCTCATGGCCGCGCTCGGGCAGGCCCGCAGCCACACCATGCGCGACATCGTGGCGTCCATCCAGGCCGAGCAGGACCAGGTCATCCGCGCGCCCGCCGCGTCCGTGACGTACGTGGAGGGCGGCCCGGGCACCGGCAAGACGGCGGTCGCGCTGCACCGCGCCGCCTACCTGCTCTACCAGGACCGCCGCCGCTACTCGGGCGGCATCCTCATCGTCTCGCCGACGCCCCTGCTCGTCGCGTACACGGAGGGCGTCCTGCCGTCCCTGGGCGAGGAGGGCCAGGTCGCCATCCGCGCGGTCGGCTCCCTCGTCGACGGCGTGGACGCCACGGTCTACGACAGCCCGGCGGTGGCCCGCGTCAAGGGCTCGTCCCGGATGCTGAAGGTCCTGCGCAAGGCGGCCAGGGGCGCGCTCGACACCGCGGACGGCGGTTCTGCCGCCTCCTCTGTGGGCGGCTGGTCCGCCCAGGGGGCGGAACGGGCGGGCACAGAGGACCCGCACCCGCCAACGGCGAGCACCCCCACCAAGCTCCGCGTAGTCGCCTTCGGCCGCCGCCTGGAACTGGAGGCCAACGACCTCGCCCGCGTCAGACGCACCGCGCTCGGCGGCACCGCCCCCGTCAACCTGCTGCGCCCCCGGGCCCGCAAGCTCCTCCTGGACGCCCTCTGGGACAAGTCCGGCGCGGCCACCCGGCACAGCGACCCCGAACTCGCCGCCGAACTCCGCTCGTCCTTCGACGAGGACATCACCACCGAGGACGCCTTCATCGCGTTCCTGGACGCGTGGTGGCCCGTGCTCACGCCGCGCGGCGTGCTGAGCGCGATGGCCGACGAGAAGCGCCTCGGGCGCTGGGCGCGCCGGGTGCTCAACCCGGGCGAGGTCCGCAAGGTGGCCCGCTCCCTGCGCCGCGAGGCGTACTCCGTGCACGACATCGCGCTCCTCGACGAGCTCCAGGCGATCCTCGGCACCCCCGCGCGGCCGAAGAAGAAGCGCGACCTCGACCCGCTGGACCAGCTCACCGGGCTCGACGAGCTGATGCCGGTGCGCGAGGAGTCCCAGCGCGAGCGCGCCGAGCGGCTCGCCGCCGAGCGCACCGAGTACGCGCACGTCATCGTCGACGAGGCCCAGGACCTGACCCCGATGCAGTGGCGCATGGTGGGCCGCCGCGGGCGCCACGCGACCTGGACGGTCGTGGGCGACCCGGCGCAGTCCTCCTGGTCCGACCCGGACGAGGCCGCCGCGGCGCGCGACGAGGCGCTCGGCACCCGCCCGCGCCGCCGCTTCACGCTGACCGTCAACTACCGCAACCCCGCCGAGATCGCCGACCTCGCCGCCAAGGTCCTGGCCCTGGCCATGCCCGGCTCCGAGTCCCCGTCCGCCGTCCGCTCCACGGGGGTCGAACCGCGCTTCGCCGTCGTACGGGGCAAGGACCTCGGCCGGTCCGTGCGCGAGGAGGCGGCCCGGCTGCTCGACGAGGTCGAGGGGACCGTCGGCGTCGTCGTCGCCATGCACCGCCGCGACCAGGCGGCCCGCTGGCTCGCCGGGCTCGGCGAGCGCGTCGTGGCGCTCGGCAGCCTGGAGGCCAAGGGCCTGGAGTACGACGCGACGGTCGTCGTGTCGCCCGCGGAGATCGCCGACGAGTCCCCGGCGGGCCTGCGCGTGCTGTACGTCGCGCTGACCCGGGCCACCCAGCAGCTCACGGTCCTGTCGGGCGAGCGCGACGAGCCGGACGCGGACGGCGTGCCGGACCTGCTCAGGGAATGACCCCCTGCTACGGGAATTGCCTTACGGGATTCGTTTGTTACCGTTGATGTGACACCGGCTCGATCCAAGCCCCCGGGCCCAACCTTCGTCGCTACGAGCGACCACTTGCCGCGAGGCGAGCATGGCGGGTCGGTGTCACTTCGCGTAGGAGAGGTCCACGTCACCCGGTGACGTGGACCTCTTTTCGTTTCCCCGCACTTCTCGTATGGTGGAAACTGTTTTCCGAAATGCATGTGAACAAAACGTTCTCAATCCGGGGCGGCTACCACGTACTCAGGGGTAGGTGCGACCATCGGACGGCAACAGCTACAAGGTGAAAGCAGAGGAAGTCCGCCATGGCAACGGCGCCCAGCGTCTCCTACTCGATGACGGTCAGGCTGGAGGTGCCCGCGAGCGGAACCGCGGTCTCCCAGCTCACCACGGCCGTGGAGTCCTCCGGCGGCTCCGTCACCGGCCTCGACGTCACGGCGTCCGGCCACGAGAAGCTGCGCATCGACGTCACGATCGCCGCGACGTCCACCGCGCACGCCGACGAGATCGTCGAGAAGCTGCGCGGCATCGAGGGCGTCACGCTCGGAAAGGTCTCCGACCGTACGTTCCTGATGCACCTCGGCGGCAAGATCGAGATGGCGTCCAAGCACCCCATCCGCAACCGCGACGACCTCTCCATGGTCTACACCCCGGGTGTGGCCCGCGTGTGCATGGCGATCGCCGAGAACCCCGAGGACGCCCGCCGCCTCACCATCAAGCGCAACTCCGTCGCGGTCGTCACGGACGGCTCGGCCGTCCTCGGCCTCGGCAACATCGGCCCCAAGGCCGCGCTGCCCGTCATGGAGGGCAAGGCCGCCCTCTTCAAGCGCTTCGCGGGCATCGACGCCTGGCCGATCTGCCTGGACACCCAGGACTCCGACGCGATCGTCGAGATCGTCAAGGCCATCGCCCCGGGCTTCGCGGGCATCAACCTGGAGGACATCTCCGCGCCCCGCTGCTTCGAGATCGAGGCCCGGCTCCGCGAGGCCCTCGACATCCCCGTCTTCCACGACGACCAGCACGGCACCGCGATCGTCGTGCTCGCCGCGCTGACCAACGCCCTGCGCGTGGTGGGCAAGAGCATCGGTGACGTACGCGTCGTCATGTCCGGCGCCGGCGCGGCCGGTACGGCCATCCTGAAGCTGCTGCTCGCCGCAGGTGTCAAGCACGCCGTCGTCGCCGACATCCACGGCGTCGTGCACGCCGACCGCGCGGACCTGGTGGACGCCGCGGCCGATTCGCCACTGCGCTGGATCGCCGACAACACCAACCCCGAGGGCATCACCGGCACCCTCAAGGAGGCCGTGCGCGGCGCCGACGTGTTCATCGGCGTCTCGGCGCCGAACGTGCTCGGCGGCGAGGACGTCGCGGCCATGGCCGACGGCGCCATCGTGTTCGCGCTCGCGAACCCGGACCCGGAGGTCGACCCGGCCATCGCCCGCCAGACGGCGGCGGTCGTGGCCACGGGCCGCTCGGACTTCCCGAACCAGATCAACAACGTCCTGGTCTTCCCCGGCGTCTTCCGCGGCCTGCTCGACGCCCAGTCGCGCACGGTCAACACCGAGATGATGCTGGCCGCGGCCACCGCCCTCGCGGACGTGGTGACCGAGGACGAGCTCAACCCGAACTACATCATTCCGAGCGTCTTCAACGACAAGGTCGCCGGAGCGGTCGCCGGGGCGGTGCGCACCGCCGCCAAGGCCGCGGGCGCGAGCGCGGCGGGCTGAGCCGCCCCCGCGGCCTGTGACAGGTGCCACGGCCCGTCGGCACGGCGCGTCGTGGAACACCGCCCTCAGCGGGCCTCTAGGGTGGCTGGGCGCGGACCTGCGGGTCCGTGCCGCCCCTGACCAGGCCCGCACGGCCTGCGGCACGGCACCGGGACCGGACGGAGCGTCACCATTTCGAGGCACCTTGGCGAAATGGGCGCTTTTCGTGTGACTCCCAGGGGTGCCGGATTGGCTTTCCCGCCGCAGGTGGGGGCAGGATGCGTCTCTGGGCGCGAGGGTCTGACCACGGACCCGGGTCCTGGGACTGACCGAGACCCTGGCAGCATCGGCTTCGCTGTTGCCTCACATGCGGCTCCGCCGCGTGGCACGCCTCAACGGCAAGAAGAACACGGGAGTACAAACATGAACCGCAGTGAGCTGGTGGCCGCGCTGGCCGACCGCGCCGAGGTGACCCGCAAGGACGCCGACGCCGTGCTGGCCGCGTTCGCCGAGACCGTCGGCGAGATCGTTGCCAAGGGCGACGAGAAGGTCACCATCCCCGGCTTCCTGACCTTCGAGCGCACCCACCGTGCCGCTCGCACCGCCCGCAACCCGCAGACCGGCGAGCCGATCAACATCCCGGCCGGTTACAGCGTCAAGGTCTCCGCGGGCAGCAAGCTCAAGGAAGCGGCTAAGGGCAAGTAGCCTCAAAGCAGCGAGGGGCGGCCACCCGGTTCGGGTGGCCGCCCCTTTGGCGTTGTGCTGAGGTGTTTCTGCCCGCGGCGCCGTCGTGGCTGGGCGCGCAGTTCCCCGCGCCCCCTTCGGGGCCCTTGGCTAGGAGTTCCCCGTGCCCCTTCGGGCGCTTGGCTAGCTGCCCGGCAGTTCGACCTTCGCGCCCAGTTCCACGAGCTTGTCCATGAAGTTCTCGTAGCCGCGGTTGATTAGGTCGATGCCGTGCACCCGGGACGTGCCCTGGGCGGCGAGCGCCGCGATCAGGTACGAGAAGCCGCCGCGCAGGTCGGGGATGACCAGGTCGGCGCCCTGGAGCTTCGTGGGGCCGCTGACGACCGCGGAGTGCAGGAAGTTGCGCTGGCCGAAGCGGCAGTCGGAGCCGCCGAGGCACTCGCGGTAGAGCTGGATGTGGGCGCCCATCTGGTTCAGCGCCGAGGTGAAGCCGAGGCGGGACTCGTACACCGTCTCGTGGACGATGGACAGGCCCGTGGCCTGCGTCAGGGCGACGACGAGCGGCTGCTGCCAGTCGGTCTGGAAGCCGGGGTGGACGTCCGTCTCCAGGGCGATGGACTTCAGCTGGCCGCCGGGGTGCCAGAAGCGGATGCCCTCGTCGTCGATCTCGAAGGCGCCGCCGACCTTCCGGTACGTGTTCAGGAAGGTCATCATCGAGCGCTGCTGGGCGCCGCGGACGTAGATGTTGCCTTCGGTCGCCAGGGCCGCGGAAGCCCAGGAGGCGGCCTCCAGGCGGTCCGAGAGGGCGTGGTGGTTGTAGCCGCCGAGGCTGTCCACACCGGTGATCCGTATGGTCCGGTCCGTGTCCATGGCGATGATCGCGCCCATTTTCTGCAGGACGCAGATCAGGTCCTCGATCTCCGGCTCGACCGCCGCGTTCGAGAGCTCCGTCACACCCTCGGCGAGCACGGCGGTGAGCAGCACCTGCTCGGTGGCGCCCACGGAGGGGTACGGCAGGCGGATCTTGGTGCCGCGCAGGCGCTGCGGCGCCTCCAGGTACTGGCCGCCCTCGCGCTTCTCGATGGTCGCGCCGAACTGGCGGAGCACCTCGAAGTGGAAGTCGATGGGGCGGCCGCCGATGTCGCAGCCGCCGAGGCCCGGGATGAACGCGTGGCCGAGGCGGTGCAGGAGCGGGCCGCAGAACAGGATCGGAATCCGCGAGGAACCCGCGTGCGCGTCGATGTCGGCGACGTTCGCACTTTCCACATGCGAGGGGTCGAGCACCAGCTCGCCCGGCTCCTCACCGGGGCGGACCGTCACGCCGTGCAGCTGCAGCAGGCCGCGTACGACCCGGACGTCGCGGATGTCGGGAACGTTGCGCAGACGGCTCGGAGCGCTGCCGAGCAGCGCGGCGACCATGGCCTTGGGCACGAGGTTCTTCGCGCCGCGGACACGGATCTCACCCTCCAGCGGGGTTCCGCCGTGGACAAGCAGTACGTCTTGGGTGCCGGTGACGGTCATGAATCTCGCGTTCCGAAGAGGTGGACGGGGGGATCAAAGGGAAAGCGTAATGGCCCCCCACCCCCCGTCCGTAGGCCTGAGGGGGCCCAAGCACGTCATGAGTCGGCTACAACACGAACCGTACGGAACCGGACGCTCAGGGTCACCTTTCCCGCGCGCCGCCCGAACCGCCCGCGTACGCCCTGAACTGGGCGCACTTCCGTGCGGCCATTGCCTCCCCGGACGAGCCCAAGATGCGGGATCATGTCTGGCATGACCGAGGTGTCCTCGCTCACAGGGCGGCTGCTCGTGGCCACGCCGGCCCTGTCGGACCCCAATTTCGACCGTGCGGTGGTGCTGCTCCTCGACCACGACGAGGAGGGCTCGCTGGGCGTGGTCCTCAACCGCCCGACCCCGGTGGGCGTCGGCGACATCCTGGAGGGCTGGGGCGAGCTCGCGGGCGCGCCCGGCGTCGTCTTCCAGGGCGGCCCGGTCTCCCTGGACTCGGCGCTCGGCGTCGCGGTGATCCCCGGCGACGAGGGGGCCGTCGCGCGCTCCCGGCGCCGCCCGGGCCGCGACGACCCCGTGGGCTTCCGGCGGGTGCACGGCGCGATCGGCCTGGTCGACCTGGAGGCCCCGCCGGAGCTGCTCGCCGCCGCGCTCGGCTCCCTGCGGATCTTCGCGGGGTACGCGGGCTGGGGCCCGGGCCAGCTGGAGGACGAACTGGTCGAGGGCGCGTGGTACGTGGTCGAGTCCGAGCCGGGCGACGTCTCCTCGCCCGACCCGGAGCGGCTGTGGCGCTCCGTGCTGCGGCGCCAGCGCAGCGAGCTCGCGATGGTGGCGACGTATCCGGACGACCCGTCGCTGAACTGACGTCCGGTCAGCCGGTCGCCGTCCGCAGATACCGGTCCGCCAGCGGGTGCGGATCCTGCGTCGGGACGGCCAGGTGGACGGTGACCGGGGGCGCGTTCTTCAGGCGTACGTAGCGCAGTCCGGAGTGGGCGTACCGGCGGGCGACCGGCTCCGGCGCGACGCCGACGCCGTGGTCCGCGGCGACGGCCTCCAGCCACTCGTCGACGTTGCCGGCGGTGCAGGCGAGGTCGGGGCGGCGGCCCGCGGGCCACAGCTCGGGTCGGGTCGTGCCGGTGACGGTGTTCACCACCAGCGGGTACGCGGCCAGCTCCGCCCAGTCGACGACGCGGCGCCCCGCGAGCGCCCGGGAGCCGCGGGCGAGCACGGCGACGCGCGGCTCGTCGAGCAGCTTCCGGCCCCGTACCCCTTCCGGCAGTTCACCGCGTACGACCGCCACGTCGCAGGCGCCCGACGTGAGCCCCGCCAGCGGCTCGTCGCGGCGCACCAGGCGCACGAGCGCCCCGGTCGCCTCCTTGAACGCGGTGGTGAGCGGCCCGCAGGCCTCCGGGAGCATGGAGGTGAAGCCGAGCCGCAGCTCCGGCCGCCCGGCGCCCGGTGCGCGCAGCGCGGCGTCGAGGCGCGTGAGCAGCGGCGCGAGGTCGTCGCGCAGGCGGCGCCCGGCGTCGGTGAGGTCCACGTGGCGCGTGGTGCGGTCGACGAGGCGGGTGCTGACGGCCTCCTCAAGGGCCCGCACGGTCCGCGTGAGCGCGGGCTGGCCGATGCCGAGCGCGGCGGCCGCGTGCGTGAAGCTCAGCTCGTCGGCGACGGCGAGGAAGCCGCGCAGGTGCCGTAGTTCCACGGCGTCGACGGTGCTCGAAGGATCCATGCCTGCCGAGCATAAGCGCACTCCACGGGCATTTCCCTGCCGATCCGGAGACTGCCTACGTTTCCGCACCGGACTACCCGCTACCTGAAGGGAGCTGATCGCCGGTGCGGAGGATCTGGCTGTTGATGCTGGGGGCCTTCACCTTGGGGCTCGACGCGTACGTGATGGCGGGCCTCCTGCCCGTGGTCGCGGACGACCTGGACACCACCGTGTCCCTCGCCGGGCAGATGGTCACCGTCTTCACGCTGGCGTACGCGGTGAGCGCGCCGCTCGTCGCGGGCCTGTTCGCGGGCGCCCGGCCGCGCGTGCTGATCATCGCGGCGCTCGCCGTGTTCACGGTGGGCAACGCCTTGACCGCGTTCGCGCCCGGCCTCGCGGTGCTGCTCGTCTCCCGTGCCGTGGCGGGCGTGGGCGCCGGGGTGTACTCGGCGCTGTCCACGGCGGCCGCCGCCGCGCTCGCCGGACCGGAGCGGCGCGGCCGGGCGCTCGCCCTGGTGATGGGCGGGATGAGCTCGGGCACGGTGCTCGGCGTGCCGCTGGGGGTGCTGCTCGCCGACCACACCTCGTGGCGCTCGACCATGTGGCTGGTGACGGGGCTCGGCGCGGTCGCCCTCGCGGGCCTCGCGGCGGGCCTGCCCGAGATCCCCGCGCCGCCCGCCGTGCCGGTGCGGGCGCGGCTCGGGGCGCTCACCGACCGGGCCGTGCTGCCCGTCGTGAGCGTGTCCTTCCTGGGGGCCGTGTCGAGCCTTGGCCTGTACACCTACCTCGCCCCGGTCCTGGACGCGGTGGGCGGCGTCGGCGAGGGCGAGGTGGCGCCGTACCTGTGGGCGTGGGGGATCGGCGGCGTGCTCGGCAGCGTGCTCGCGGGGCCGCTCGTGGACCGCACGGGCCGGGTGCTCGCCCTCGTGACGGGCGTGACGGCGCTCCTGGTCGTCTCGGAGTCCTCGCTTCCGCTCCTCGGGGCGGCGGCCTTCCCCGCGCTCGTGGTCTGGGGCGCCGCGGGCTGGGCCTTCCAGGTCCCGCAGCAGCACCGCCTGTTGGCGCTGAGCGCCGAGCGCGGCACGGTGGCCCTCGCCCTCAACAACTCCGCCCTCTACCTGGGCAGCGCGGTGGGCTCCGGCGTCGCGGGGCTCGCCCTGTCGGCGGGCCTGGACGCGGGCGCGCTGCCGTGGGCCGCGGCCGGGGTCGCGGCCCTGGGGCTCGCCCTGCACCTGGTGACGGGGCGCGGTGCGCGCGGAGCCGACAGCCGCTGCCAGGACGCGCCGGGCGTGAGTACCCTTGGCACCTATGAGCACTCTTGAGCCCGAGCCCGAGCGCGGGGCAGGTACGGGGACCCTCGTAGAGCCGACGCCTCAGGTGTCGCACGGTGACGGCGACCACGAGCGCTATGCGCACTACGTCCAGAAGGACAAGATCATGGCGAGCGCGCTCGACGGGACCCCCGTCGTGGCGCTCTGCGGCAAGGTGTGGGTCCCCGGCCGCGACCCGAAGAAGTACCCCGTCTGTCCCATGTGCAAGGAGATCTACGAGTCCATGGGCGCCGGCGGCGACAAGGACAAGGGCGGCAAGGACGGCGGCAAGAAGTAGCCACCCGCCGACCCGGCTGACCACCGTGGGCCCCCGCCACGCCTGAGGGCGTGCCGGGGGCCCATGCACGTCCGGATCCGCGCGGCGGCACGGGCCGGATCCGCGCGGTGGCATGGGCGGTGCGGCACCCGAGCCCGTCCGGCGTTTGAGGACGAGGCGCGCAGCGCCGGTGGCCGTTCAAGGCCCAGGGGCCAGGCCCCGTTGCATATGCCGCAAAGGCTCTTTTGCCCCGCGCAATGCCGTGGCAGCCTCCTCCCCATGACCTTCGAGCAACTGATCCCCGCGCCCGCACGCGCCGAGAGCGCACCGGGCGGCACCGGCTTCACCGTCGACGGGTCGACCGCGCTCTGGGCGGGCCCGGGCACCGAGACCACCGAACGCTGGCTGCGCGCGACGCTGGGCGGCACGTTCCACCTCCCGCTCGCGCCGGGCGCGGAGACGGCGCCCGGCACCATCGTGCTGCGCGTCGACGACGAGGGCGGGGCGCTGGCGCCGGAGGCGTACCGCCTGACCGTCACCTCCGACCGCGTGACCATCGTCGGCGGCGGCTCGGCGGGCGTCTTCTGGGGTGCCCAGACGCTGCGCCAACTGCTCGGCCCCGAGGCGTTCCGCCGGGCCCCGATCGCCGCGCAGGGCACGCTCACCGTCCCCGAGGGCGTCGTCGAGGACGCCCCCCGGTTCGGCTGGCGCGGCATGATGCTCGACGTGTCGCGGCACTTCATGTCCAAGGAAGGGGTCCTGCGCTATCTGGACCTGCTCGCCGCGCACAAGCTGAACGTCTTCCACTTCCACCTCACCGACGACCAGGGCTGGCGCCTGGAGATCAAGCGCTACCCCCGGCTCACCGAGGTGGGCGCGTGGCGCTCGCGCACCAAGTGGGGCCACCGCCAGTCGGACTTGTGGAACGAGACCCCGCACGGCGGCTTCTACACCCAGGAGGACATCCGCGAGATCGTCGCCTACGCCACGGCCCGGCACATCACGGTCGTACCGGAGATCGAGGTTCCGGGGCACTCGCAGGCCGCCATCGCCGCCTATCCGGAACTCGGCAACGCCGACGTCATCGACACGAACGCGCTGTCCGTCTGGGACAACTGGGGCGTCACGCCGAACGTGCTCGCGCCCACCGACGGCACCCTCCGCTTCTACGAAGGGGTCTTCGAGGAGGTCCTGGAGCTGTTCCCGTCGACGTTCATCCACGTCGGCGGCGACGAGTGCCCCAAGGAGCAGTGGAAGGACTCCCAGGTCGCCCAGGAGCGCATCGAGCAGCTGGGGGTCAGCAACGAGGACGAGTTGCAGAGCTGGTTCATCCGGCACTTCGACAAGTGGCTGGCCGCGCGCGGGCGTCGGCTCATCGGCTGGGACGAGATCCTGGAGGGCGGCCTCGCGGAGGGCGCGGCCGTGTCCTCCTGGCGCGGCTACAGCGGCGGCATCGCGGCGGCCAAGGCGGGCCACGACGTCGTCATGTGCCCCGAGCAGCACGTGTATCTGGACCACCGTCAGCACGGCGGCGCGGACGAGCCGGTGCCCATCGGCTGGGTGCGCACCCTGGAGGACGTCTACCGCTTCGAGCCGGTGCCGGACAAGCTCACCGCCGAGGAGGCCCGGCACGTGCTCGGCACCCAGGCCAACGTGTGGACCGAGGTGATGGAGAACGAGGACCGCGTGGACTACCAGGTCTTCCCCAGGCTCGCGGCGCTCGCCGAGGTCGCCTGGAGCGAGCTCCCGCCGTCCGCCGAGCGCGACTTCGCGGCCTTCGAGGAGCGAATGACGGCCCACTACGCGCGACTTGACGCCCTCGGTGTGTCCTACCGTCCGCCGGGCGGCCCGCTGCCCTGGCAGCAGCGTCCCGGCGTGTTCGGACGCCCGATCGAGGGGGCGCCCCCAATCGTGTGAGGTCCGCCCCGCGCACGTGCTCCTGGCGGCCCGCCCTGCGACTGTGGGCCGCCAGGAGAAAGCCGTACAAGGCTCACCGAAGAGTGGCAATTCCCGCCGACCGGCGAGGGAGTGCGAAAACGGCATATCCCCCAGGTCTGCGGACGAACGTCTCCTAGCGGACCCCCGCGCCGGGGCCCGGTGAAGATGTGCCAGAGTTGCCACGTCCGGGTTGTGAGCACGTACCGTACGGCGGAACAGGCGTAACGGTGAGCGCGGCACGCAAGTGGCCGGGCCATCGGGAAGGGGCAGCCGGTTTTGACCACGCACGCACCGCGGGCGGCGCAGGGGGCGCAGTCTGTGTCGCTGCCCGCCACGCTCGACGAGGCCGTCGCGGCGCTCGCCGCCGTGCCCGCAGCCGTGCCCGTCGCGGGCGGCACGGACCTGATGTCGTCGGTCAACGCGGGCCTGCTGCGCCCCGCCGCGCTCGTCGGCCTCGGCCGCATCAGCGAGATCCGCGGCTGGCAGTACCAGGACGGGCACGCCCTGCTCGGCGCCGGGCTCACGCACGCGCGCATGGGGCGCCCGGACTTCGCGGCGCTCATCCCGGCGCTCGCCGCGGCCGCGCGCGCCGCGGGCCCCCCGCCGATCCGCAACGCGGGCACCCTCGGCGGCAACATCGCGTCCGCCGCGCCGACCGGCGACTCGCTGCCCGTACTCGCCGCGCTCGAAGCCGTGTTGATCATCGTGGGCCCCGGCGGCTCCCGCCGCGAGGTCCCGGTCTCGCACCTGCTCGCGGGCAGGGAGATGCTCCAGCCCGGCGAACTCATCGGATTTGTCCGCGTACCGATCCTGCACGCCCCCCAGGTCTTCCTGAAGGCCACGGGGCGCACCGGGCCCGGCCGCGCCATCGCGTCCGTCGCGCTGGTCCTCGACCCCGCGCGCCGGGGCGTGCGATGCGCGGTGGGGGCGATCGCGCCCATGCCCCTGCGCCCCCTGGAGGCGGAGCAGTGGGTGGCCGGGCTCATCGACTGGGACGGCGAGCGCGGGCTCGTGCCGGAGGCCCTCGCGGCCTTCGGTGACTACGTGGCCGCGGCGTGCATCCCGGACCAGCCGCCCGCCGAGGACGGCAGCGAGCGGCCGCACCCGCCCGCCGTACTGCATCTGCGGCGCACCGTCGCCGCGCTGGCCCGACGAGCACTGGGGAGGGCGCTGTCGTGACCGACGCTCAGAGGAACGGGGCGGGCAGCGGCTGGCAGCCGCACCCGCAGGGCGAGTACGACGCCGACGCCACGGCGTTCGTCCAGCTCCCGGAGGGCGCTGTCGACGCGGTGAGCACGCCGCTCGCCGCCCCCGGACACGGCTATGTGCCGCCGCAGATAACGGTCGCGCCGACCGCCGCGGACGCCACCGACCCCGCCGCCACGGGCGTGTGGGTGCTGCCCCCGGAGATCACCGGGGTCGCGCCCGCGAGTGGCGACGCCCCGGTCGCGAGCTGGCCGGACCCCGCCGCGCAGCCCGGACTCCCGGTCCACGAGGCGTACGACGGGCCGGGCCACGAGCCGCACCAGCCGCACGGTCCGTACGAGCGGCACGTCCAGGACGCCTACGACCCGCGCGCCACCGGCCAGTGGACCTTCCCGGACGCGGTGCCGCCGGAGCAGCCCGCTGCGGGGCATCCGCACGCGCCCGCGCCCGCCGCGCCCGCCGCCCACGACGTGACCGGGCAGTGGTCCATCCCCGTCGCAGATGGTGATCTTCCCGACGAATCGGGCGAGTTCACCACGTCGTCCCTCGCGCAGCAGTGGGGCGGTACGCCGCCCGCGACGCTGCCCGGGGGGGCGCCCGCGCCCTGGGCGTCGGCGCTCGCGGCCATGCCGGAGTCGATGGTTCCGCAAGCGCCGGAGGCCTTCGCCGAGCAGCCGCCGGTGGAGCAGCCCTCTCCTGAGCAGCAGCCCCCCGTGGAGCCGCCCGCCGTCGAGGAGACGCCCTTCGAGCGGACGGCCAAGCTGTTCGTCGTCGAGCGGCGCCCGGACGGGTCGCTCGGGCCGAGGGGAGGGGTGCCGGAGGAGGCGGCGGAGCCGCAGCCGCTGGTCGCCCCGGAGCCGGAGCCGCCGGTGGCCGCCGAGCCCGAGCCTGCCCCCGTGGCCGCCGAGCCCGAGCCGGAGCCCGGCCCCGAGCTTGAGCCTGAGCCCGAGCCGGAGCCCGCCCCCGTGGCGGCCGAGGTCCCTGCCCCGGTCGAACTCCCGGAGGCTCCGGCCCCGGTGGAGCCCGCCGCCGAGGAGCCCGAGGCCCCGGCCCCCGCGCCGGAGCTGGAGCCCGAGGCGGAGCTAGCGCCCGAAGCCGAGCTCGCGGACGACCCCGCCCCGGAGGCCGCCCCGGAACCCACCCCCGCGATCGAAGCGGAAGCTTCGCCTCCGGTCGAGGCCGGGCCCGATGCGGTGGCCGACGTCCAGGAGACGGCCACCGAGGCGGAGCCCGAGCCCCAGCCCGAGCCCCAGCCCGTCCACGACGAGCACCCCCTCGTCTCCTACGTCCTGCGCGTCAACGGCGCCGACCGGCCCGTCACCGGCGCCTGGATCGGCGAGTCGCTCCTGTACGTGCTGCGCGAGCGGCTCGGCCTCGCGGGCGCCAAGGACGGCTGCTCCCAGGGCGAGTGCGGGGCCTGCAACGTCCAGGTGGACGGCCGTCTCGTGGCCTCCTGCCTGGTGCCCGCCGCCACCGCGGCGAGCAGCGAGGTGCGCACCGTCGAGGGCCTCGCCGCCGACGGGCAGCCCTCCGACGTCCAGCGGGCGCTCGCCAACTGCGGCGCCGTGCAGTGCGGCTTCTGCGTCCCGGGCATGGCCATGACGCTGCACGACCTCCTGGAGGGCAACCCCGCGCCCAGCGACCTGGAGACCCGCCGAGCCCTGTGCGGCAACCTGTGCCGCTGCTCGGGCTACCGGGGCGTGCTCGACGCGGTGCGCGACGTCGTCGCCGAGCGCGCGGCCAAGGGCGCCGCCGAGCAGGAGCCGGACGGGCAGGCCGCCGGGCAGACGCGCATCCCGCACCAGGCGGGCCCGTACGGGCAGGACGGAGAGCAGGCGTGACCGGCGTGACCGACGAAGCCGTCACCACCCCCGGAGGGGCCGAGCAGCTGCCGCGCGGCATCGGCTCCTCGCTGCCGTCGGCGGACATCAGGGCCAAGACGGAGGGCACCTTCCCCTACGCCTCCGACCTGTGGGCCGAGGGCCTGCTGTGGGCGGCCGTCCTGCGCTCCCCGCACGCGCACGCGCGCGTGGTGTCCATCGACACCACCCACGCGCGCGAGCTGCCGGGCGTCCGCGCGGTCGTCACGCACGAGGATGTGCCGGGCGCGGCCCTGCACGGCCGGTGGAGCGCCGACCGCCCCGTCTTCGCCGCCGACGTCGTGCGCCACCACGGCGAGCCCATCGCCGCCGTCGCCGCCGACCACCCGGACACCGCCCGCATGGCCGCCGCCGCGATCATCGTCGAGTACGAGGCCCTCGACCCGGTCACCGACCCCGAGCAGGCCTTCGAGGCGCCGCCGCTGCACCCGGACGGCAATCTGATCCGGCACATCCCGCTGCGCCACGGCGACCCGGAGGCGACCGGCGAGGTCGTCGTCGAGGGCCTGTACCGCATCGGCCGCCAGGACCCGGCACCGATCGGCGCGGAGGCGGGGCTCGCGGTGCCGCGCCCGGACGGCGGCGTCGAGCTGTACGTCGCCTCGACCGACCCGCACGGCGACCGCGACCGCGCGGCCGCCGTCTACGGCCTCGCGCCGGACCTGGTGAAGGTCGTCGTCACGGGCGTGCCAGGCGCCACCGCCGACCGCGAGGACCCGGGCTTCCAGCTGCCGCTCGGCCTGCTCGCCCTGAAGACGGGCTGCCCGGTCAAGCTCACCGCGACGCGCGAGGAGTCCTTCCTCGGCCACGCCCACCGCCACCCCACGCTCCTGCGCTACCGCCACCACGCGGACGCCGAGGGCAAGTTGGTGAAGGTGGAGGCGCAGATCCTGCTCGACGGGGGCGCGTACGCGGACACCTCGCCGCAGGTGCTCGCGGCCGCCGTCTCCTTCGCCTGCGGCCCGTACGTCGTCCCGAACGCCTTCATCGAGGGCTGGGTGGTGCGCACGAACAACCCGCCCTCCGGCCATGTGCGCGGCGAGGGCGCCTTCCAGGTCTGCGCGGCGTACGAGGCGCAGATGGACAAGCTCGCCAAGAAGCTGGGTGTCGACCCGGCCGAGGTGCGGCTTCGCAACGCGATGGCGACCGGCGACGTCCTGCCCACGGGACAGACCGTGACGTGCCCGGCCCCCACGGCCGAACTGCTCACCGCCGTACGGGACTTCCCGCTGCCGGAGCTGCCGAAGGACACCCCGCAGGAGGAGTGGCTGCTGCCCGGCGGCCCCGAGGGCGCGGGCGAACCGGCCGCCGTGCGGCGCGGCGTCGGCTACGGCCTCGGCATGGTCCAGCTCCTCGGCGCGGAGGGCGCCGACGAGGTCTCCACGGCCACGGTGAAGGTCCACGACGGCGTGGCGACGGTCATCTGCGCGGCCGTCGAGACCGGCCAGGGCTTCGCGACGCTCGCCCGCCAGATCGTCCAGGAGACCCTGGGCATCGACGACGTGCGGGTGGCCCCCGTGGACACCGACCAGCCCCCGTCGGGCCCGAGCTGCCACGGCCGCCACACCTGGGTGTCGGGCGGCGCGGTGGAGCGGGCCGCGAAGATGGTCCGCACCCAGCTCCTCCAGCCCCTGGCGCACAAGTTCGGCATGTCCACCGAGCTGCTCCAGATCGCCGACGGCAAGATCACCTCGTACGACGGCGTCCTCTCCACGACCGTGGAGGAGGCGATGGAGGGCAAGGAGCTGTGGGCCACGGCCCAGTGCCGTCCGCACCCCACCGAGCCGCTCGACGCCGACGGGCAGGGCGACGCCTTCGTGGGCATGGCCTTCTGCGCGATCCGCGCGGTCGTGGACGTGGACATCGA
Organism: Streptomyces sp. NPDC053474; assembly: GCF_044544845.1. Classification (NCBI taxonomy): domain Bacteria; kingdom Bacillati; phylum Actinomycetota; class Actinomycetes; order Kitasatosporales; family Streptomycetaceae; genus Streptomyces; species Streptomyces sp. NPDC053474. The sequence continues at coordinate 618,134 of NZ_JBITXV010000003.1, read as the reverse complement.
GATCGGCTCGGTGCGGGTCGTGGAGCTGGCGGTCGCCCAGGACGTCGGCCGGGTCCTCAACCCCGCGCAGCTGCGGGTCCGCATCGAGGCGGGCGTCACCCAGGGCCTGGGCGCGGCGCTCACGGAGAATCTCCGCACCCCGCGCGGCATCGTCCGCCACCCCGACCTGACGGGCTACGCCCTGCCGACGGCCCTGGACGCGCCGGACATCCGCATCGTCAAGCTCGTCGAGGAGCGCGACGTCGTCGCCCCCTTCGGCGCGAAGGCGGCCAGCGCGGTGCCGGTGGTCACCGCCCCGGCCGCGATCGCCTCGGCGGTGCGGGCGGCGACGGGCCGCCCCGTGAACCGGCTGCCGATCCGGCCGCAGGCCGCGGTGGGGGCGGAGCTGGCCTGAGCCGCGTTCCGCCCACCGGAAAAGGAGAGGAGCTCCGGGCCCGCCCTGCGATACGTTCGCGCGCGTGAACGCACACACGGGTACGGACGGCGTCATCCTCATCACCGGCATCATGGCCGCGGGCAAGTCCACGGTCGCGCAGGCCCTCGCGGAACGCCTGCCGCGCGCGGCGCACGTACGGGGTGACGTGTTCCGCCGCATGATCGTCTCCGGCCGCGAGGAGTACGAGCCCGGCGCGGGCGGCGAGGCCGAGGCCCAACTCCGGCTGCGCTACGGCCTGTCGGCGGCCACGGCCGACGCGTACGCGGCCGCGGGATTCACCGCGGTCGTCCAGGACGTCGTCCTCGGCGCGGAGCTGAAGCGCTACGTGGACCTGGTGCGGACCCGCCCCCTGTACGTCGTCGTCCTCGCCCCGCGCCCCGACGCGGTCGCCGCCCGCGAGGCCGCCCGCGGCAAGACCGGCTACGGCGAGTGGACCGTCGAGGCCCTCGACGCCGGTCTGCGCGCCGCGACCCCGCGCATCGGACTGTGGCTGGACAGCTCGGAGTTGACGGCGGATCAGACGGTGACGGAGCTTCTCGCGCGCCTGGACGAGGCCGCGGTGGCCTGAGCGCGGAATGTCTCGTACCGGCGCCCGTACGGTAGCGAGGACGTTCCAGGCTCTCCATGACCGCATAAATCCCTTTTAATTCGGGCGAGTCGCAGGGCACCATCGAAGAGTCCCGAACCACTCACCACACGATCCGACTCGCTACGGGGGAGACACGTCATGGGGGATGACAACGACACGGGCTGGGGCTGACGGCCCCACACTCTGAAGACGCGCAAGGGGCGGCTCCGGTTGGAGCCGCCCTCATTCGTGCTCCGGCCCGCGGTCAGCCCGCGCCCAGGAGGGCCTGGTCGAGGAGGACTTCGGCCGCCGCCCGGGCGTGGCGGCCGTAGTCCGGGTCGTCGAGGACCATGGCGCGGCTGGCCGCGCCGTCCGCGAGGGTGGCCAGCTGTTCGGCGAGCCCGAGGGGGTCGCGGCAGCCCAGCTCCGTCACCAGGGCGGCGATCAGCCGCACCATGCGCAGCTTCTGCTCCCGGGCGTAGGAGTGCACCGCGCTCGCCGGGTCGGGGAACTCCGCGGCGGCGTCGATGAACGGGCACCCGCGCACCGGGGCCGCGCCCGCCGCCGACGGGTCCGCGTCCGTCACCGGCGGGTCGAACAGCGCGCGGATCCGCTCGCGCGGCGGGATGTCCTCGCGGGTCAGCACGCCCTCCAGGGTGGCGCCCGATAGGACGAGGCCCTGCAAGTGGGCGATGACCAGGTCGTTCTTGGTGCGGAAGTGCGCGTAGAGCGTCCGCTTGGACACCGGCGCTTCCTCCGCGATCTGCTCCATGCCGGTCGCGTTGATGCCCTGGGCCGCGAACAGCCGGGCGGCGGCGGCCAGGACGCGCTCGCGCCCGCCGCGCCCGCGCCGCGGGGGTGGTGTGGCGGTCGTACTCGCACTCATGGGGGAAGTATACGCACTCGTTTACTTCGGCCGGAGAGTCGCGTTAGGGTGACACCCGCATGTAAACGATCCCGTTTACATGCGCTCGCTGTCGCCAAGGAGTCCCATGAGCACGTTCGTCGCCACCGAGCTGAGCGGCTGTGCGGAGAAGTTGATACGAGGCCGTCGCGCGACCCGCGCGTTCCGTCCGGAGCCCGTGCCCGAGGACACGCTGCGGAGGATCTTCGCGCTGGCCGCCGCCGCGCCGTCCAACTCCAACACGCAGCCGTGGCAGGTGGAGGTGGTCAGCGGCGCGGCACGGCGGCGCCTGGCCGATGCCCTGCGGACGGCCCACGCCGAGGGGCGCACCTCGGTGGACTTCCCGTACGCCGAGGGGATGTACGCGCCGGTGCACCGGGCGCGCCGGTCGGCGTTCGGCGCCGAGCTGTACGGGGCCCTGGGCATCGGCCCCGACGACCGCGAGGCCCGCGCGGCCTACGACGCGCGGAGCCTGGCCTTCTACGGCGCGCCCCACGTGGCGTTCCTCTTCGTCCACGGCGACGGCGAGGCGCGCCTCGCCGCGGACGTCGGCGCCTATCTGCAGACGCTGCTCCTGGCGATGACCGCGTACGGCGTGGACAGCTGCCCGCAGGGGCTGTTGAGCTTCTACGCCGACACCGTCCGCGCCGAACTCGGCGTCACCGGAGGGAAGCTGCTCGTCGGCGTCTCCTTCGGCCACGCCGACGAGGCCGCGCCGGTGAACCGGGTGCGGACCGGACGGGCCCCGGTCGAGTCGACCACGGCCTTCCATCACTAGGGCCTGCGCGGCCGGACGGTACGCGGTGCGGGGCCTGAGTGTCTTGCTGGAAGTGCCGCGATGGGCCGTCGGTCGTCTGCGGGTACGTCGTGGCTGGTCGCGCAGTTCCCCGCGCCCCTTCGGGGCGCTGCCGAACCGCACCACACTTCCACAGGACCGCTTAGCGCCGCACCGTCACCACCGCGCCCGGCTCAAGGTGCTCGTACACCCAGCGCGCGTCGGCCGAGCGGAGCCCGATGGAGCCCTGGGTGGCGTCCCGCTCGCCGGGCGCGTCCTCCGCGTACGTCAGCGCGAGGATGAAGTTGGTCCGGCCGTCGGGCCCGCGCAGCTCCACCACCCACGGCAAGGACACGTCGTACTCCTGCCCCAGGCCCACCGACTCGCTGGTGAGCCGCTTCACGCGGTACTTGGCGACGACCGTCATCCGGCCCGTGGGCGTCGGGTGGGACTCCGCGCCGGAGGAGACGGGCACGCTCCGGCCGCCCAGGGCCAGCGTGCGCGAGCCGAGGTCGACGGTCGCGGCGGGCGCGGCGGCGGAGCGCGTGGCGGGCGCGGCGGGCGGCGCGGGCCGCGCGTCGGAGCCGTCGCGCACGGCGTGGGTGAGGCCGAACGCGAGGGCGGCCGCGGCGACGGCGGCGCCCCCCGCGAGGGCGGTGTGCCGACGCCGCCGCCGGGCCGTGGCACGGCGGCGGACCTGGGCACCGGCCATGGGCGCGGGCGCCGCACCGCTCCCGGCGAGCGCGCGGAGGGCGGCGGACAGCTCCGGAGCGGACGGTTCCGCGGCGGACAGCTCCGGAGCGGACGGGCCCGGGACCGTGGCGTCGACGGAGGACGGCTCGCGGGACAGGTCATCGGACACGGCCGGTCTCCTTCTCGCTGGGCGGCCCGCCGAGGGCGCCACGGGGCCCGCCGACGGCGCCGGGCCCGCCGACGACGTCGGCCTCGCTCGCGGTCAGGAGCTTCGCGAGCGCCGCGCGCCCGCGCGCGAGGCGGGCCTTGACCGTCCCCGTAGGGGCACCGGTCTCCGCGGCCACCTGGTCCACGCTGAGGTCGCACAGGTGGTGCAGCACGATCGCGAGGCGCTGGGCGTCGGGCAGCTGGCGCAGGGCCTCCACGAGGGCGAGGTGTTCGGGGCCCGGGCCCGGCGCGTGCTCGGGCGGCGGGGTGCGGCGCACGAGGTCGAGCCAGCGCCGGGCCCGCCGCCAGTGGCTGACGGCGAGGCGCAGGGCGACCGTGCGGATCCACGCCTCCGGGGCCTCGGTGGCGAGGAAGTCGCGCCGCCGGTCCCAGGCGCGCACGAAGGCCTCCTGGACGACGTCCTGGGCCTGCCCGTGGTCCCCGGTGAACGCGTACACCTGGCCGACGACGCGCGGGAACGCCGACGCGTAGAACGCGTCGAACTCGTCCTCCGTCATGCCGCCCCCGAGGTCCCGAAAAGTTTCTCGCACGGCATGCAACCCAGTGGCCCCCGGCGTGCGTACAGGTCGCGTACATCGAAGCACACCACACAGGGGGGCTCTGTTGAGCGGGGCGAGCACGGGAACCAGGGGACAGCGCGGGGCCAGGGGCAACGCCCGGATCTGGGGCCGCAGGGGAGCGGCGGCCGCGCTCGGCGCGCTGCTGCTCGCGGGCTGCGGGGTCGGCGGCGAAGAGGGCGGCGCGGGCGGCGCCAAGGGCGGCAAGCCCGCCGCGGCGGCCCCGGCCGCCAAGCCGTCCCCGCGCGCGAAGCCGCTGCCGGAGGCGCTGCGCGAGGGCGCCAAGGTCAACCTCGTCGACGGCCAGACGGTCGGCGTCGGCATGCCGGTGTCGGTGACGTTCGCCCGCCCGGTTCCCGCGAGTGAGCGCGCGGCGGTCGAGAGGCGCCTGAAGGTCACCACGGACAACGGCACGACCGGCTCCTGGAGCTGGGTCAAGGACCGCAACCTGCACGAGGGGCAGCGGATCGACTACCGCCCCGAGAGCTACTGGAAGCCCGGCACGAAGATCACCGTCCGGGCGGGCAGGGCCATCGACACGACGGTCACCGTGGGCCGCTCCCTGGTGGCCACGGTCGACGTGCGCGGCCACACCATGACCGTCGTGAAGGCCGGGGCGACGCGCCGCGTGCCGATCACGGCGGGCGCCCCGGGCATGGACACCTGGAACGGCACGATGGTCGTCTCCGACAAGCAGCGCCGCGTCCTCATGGACTCCCGGACCGTCGGCTACGGAGACGCGTACAAGGGCTACTACGACTACGCGGTGCACCTGACGACGTCGGGCACGTATCTGCACCAGAACCCGAAGGCCAACACGTTCGCGGGGAACAGCAACGTGACGCACGGCTGCATAGGCCTCGCCACGGACGGCACGGCGCGGCGCTTCTACGAAGAGGTGATCCCCGGGGACGTCGTCCGCGTCACCGGCTCCACGGAGACGGTGGCCGCGGGGAACGGGTACGGCGACTGGAACGTGCCGTGGGACCAATGGAAGGCGGGCAGCGCCCTGTAGGCGCCGCCCGCTCCGTCCTAGAGGCCGTGACCGGAATCGAACCGGTGTGCTTCGCTTTGCAGGCGAATCCCTAAACCACTCGGGCACACGGCCAAGCTGTGCTCTCTTGTCCTCGACCGTAGGCGGGGCCGCGACCTCCTTCAAGGCCGCGGCCCGCCTCGCAACGGGACCGCCATACGGCGTTCATGAACCCCGGGAGGGGCTACGGCGTGGGGCCGAGCTTCTTCCAGGGGCGGCTGCCGTCGGCTTCGGCCTTGCCCGGTTCGGTGGTGGTGTACCACTGGGCGTACCAGTAGAAGCCGTCGTGCTTGACGTAGGCGCCGGTGGCACGCTTGGGGTCGCCGGTCAGGATGTGGGTTTCGTGGTCGTTGTCGCCGTTGGCGGCCTCGGCCTCCTGTCCGGTGGCGGCGCGGAGCTTGAACAGCTTGCCGTGGCGTGGTCCGCCGGGCTGGCCCTCGGTGCCGTCGTCGTTCACGGGGACGAACCGCCAGCGCTGGTGCTCGCCGTCACCGCAGTCCCGGGTGGCGAGGTCCTCTCCTGCGTCGGTGGCGGTGAGGCACCTGTCGCCGTTGCCGATGGTGTACCAGCCGTCGCCCGCGTCCTTGACCTGCCAGAACTGGTTGGGGTTGGTCGTGGAGGGGGCCACGAGGTGGACCCGTGACTGGTCGGGGTAGTGGTCCATGTTCATCTGCTGGTACTCGAACTGCCAGCCCTTGTCGCCCTTGTCGAACGCGCCCCAGAGACGGCCCGCCGCGGGCGTGTAGGCCTTGCCGGGCTTCCAGTCGGCGGCGGGGCAGGTGCCCGAGGACGGGGCCGGGGGCTCCACGGTGTCGGTGCCCCGGCGCTTGTCACCGGTGATGCCGTACTCCTCGTCGCCGATCTTGACCGTGGTGTTCGCGGGGCCGGTGATCGGCAGGTAGTACTTGACGTCGATGTCCATGGATTTGCCCGGCGGTATGTCCTCGCAGTAGCCGAGTTCGATGGTCACGCGGTGGAAGTCGGCCTTCAGGCCGCCCTTGTTGGGGCCGGTGCGGCCGGGTTTGACGATCGGCATCTCCTTGTAGTCGCCGTCCTTGATGACGGGCGGGGCGGAGGTGGGGATGTCGAAGGAGATCTCGGTGCCCTGGCCGAGGGTCTGGCCGCTGTTGTTGGTGATGCGCAGCTTGGGCTGGAGGGGGTAGAAGTCCTTCTCGGCGGTGGGGAAGTCGACCAGGTCGACGTCGGCGTCGATGACCTTCCGGGGCAGGGTGCGGCCCGCGCCCGCCTTGGTCGCCCCGTAGGGGCCCGCGGCGCGCAGGGACTTGTCCAGGCGGGTCGTCAGGTCGTAGCCCATGCCGTACTCGCCGCCGGGGCGCTCGGCGTAGTCACCCGCCAGTTCCCACAGCATGACGCCGCCGATGCCGTTGTCCTTCACGTACTCGGCCTTGGCGTCGATGGACCGCTCGTTCTCGGTGGACAGGAACACCTTCTTGTCCGCGTTCCACAGCCACGGGGCCTCAAGATCGGAGCTGTACTTCTCCTCGTAGCGGCCGCGCAGCCTGTTCTCCTGCTTCGCCGTGTCGAGACCGTAGGACTTCAGATAGCCGGGGGTGGTGCCGCGCTGGAGGTTCTTGGCGTGCCACAGCGGGTTGGAGCCCGCGGCGACCTCCTTGCCGTCCTCGACGTCGTGCCAGACGTTGTCGATGCCGACGGCGCCCGCGCCGCAGTCCGAGTGGCCGCCCCGGCCGCCTGTGCCCAGCGGGCAGTCGCCCTGCTGGGGCAGGGAGGCGGTGCCCCACAGGCCGTCCTGGCCGCCCTGTACGTCGCGCCAGCCGCGCGTGTAGTAGGGCAGACCGAGGTTGATGCGGCCCGCGGGCAGCGCGCCGCGGTAGTAGCGGTAGGCCCAGTCGGTGTTGAAGTAGCCGTGCTTCTGGAAGTCCTTGGTGTCCGCCTTCTGGTCGTCGTAGATGCCCGCGTCGGCCAGCTCGTTGTCCTTGCCGTCGTCGTACAGCGGCGCCTGCGGGCCGACGTACTTGTTCCAGGAGCCGTGCAGGTCGTACGACATGACGTTGACGAAGTCCTGGTACTGCAGGGCCTGGCCGGAGTCGAGGCCGCGCACCAGGTAGCCGGAGGAGGAGCCCGCGGAGGTCAGCTGGAAGTACCGGCCCTTGTCGGCCCCGGCCCGGTCGAGCTTCTCCCGCAGGGTCTTCATCAGGGCGTTGTAGCCCTTGGTCAGGCCCTTGCGGCGCGGGTCGGAGACGTCCCAGTCCTTGGGGTTGCCGGTCTTGGGCAGCGCGGTGGGGTACTCGTAGTCGATGTCCACCCCGTCGAACCCGTACCGCTGGAGGAAGTCGACCACCGAGTCCGCGAAGGTGTCGATGCCGCCCTGGTTGACCGACCCGTCCGCGTTGGTGGCCATCGAGTAGAACTCGCGGGTCTCCGCCCAGCCGCCGACCGAGATCAGCGTCTTCACCGACGGGTGCCGCTTCTTGTACTTGTTCAGGAGGTTGAAGTGCCCCTTGTACGGCAGCGAGTCGTCCATCTCGGCGCGCGGGTTGCCCGGCCAGGTCATCCCGGTCGCCGGGTTCTTCGGGTCCGAGGTGTCCCCGACCGAGATCTTGTCGTCCTTCACGTGCGCGAACGCGTAGTTGATGTGCGTGACCTTGGTCCAGGGGATGTTGCCGACCAGGTACTTCGGGTCGCCCTTCGCGCCGGTGCGCCAGCCCGTGAAGTAGCCGACCACGCGCCGCGAGCGGCCGTTGCCGAGCCATTCGCGGCCCTGCTCGTCGTACACGTCGCAGTACGGCGTGTCCACCCCGGCCGTCTTCGCCATCCCGTCGGGGCGGCAGTCCCCGGAGGCGGCGGGCTTGTCGTCGCGCACCGGTTCCCCGTCGTCGTACGGGTCACCGGCGTCGCCGCCCTTGTCGTCGTCGTCCGGCTTCTCCGGAGTGACTCCGGGGGCCTTCCACCGCTGCCCGGCGTCGTCGGACGCGCAGTCCTTGAGGGCCAGCGTCTCGTCCTCGGTGGCGGCCGTCAGACACAGGCCGCCGTTGAGCAGGCGCGTCCAGCCGTCGCCCGCGTCCTCGGCCTGCCACAGCTGGCCCTTGTCCCCGTCGTCGTCCTTGGCGAGCCGGGCCTCGTGCTTGCCGGTGTCGTGCGCCAGGACGGGGGCGCCGTCCAGGGCGCTGATGATCTGCCACCCCTCGGGCGTGGCCCGCGCCCGCCACTTCTGCGCGGGGTGGTCCTTGGACGCGAGCGCCTTCACCCGGGTGCCCGGGTCCGACCACGCGTTGTCGACGTCCGCGACGAGGTCGTCCTTGGCGGACTGGAGGTGGCCGGTGCGGTGGGTGGGCTGGGGGCGGGGGGTGATCTTGATGTCGGCGTTCTTGATGTCCCACAGCTGGAACACGGAGGAGCCGCACGGTCGCAGCGAGCCCCAGAGGACGGAGCCGGGCTCGTAGGCCAGGCACCACTTCTCGTCATCCGCGGTGATGCGGAACGAACCGTTCTCCGGCTTGATCTTCCAGGTGCGAGGCGTGTCGGTGACGGACGCCCACTGCCACGATCGCCCGCCGTCTCCCTGCAGGTACTGCCCCGTCCGGTTCCTGATGGTCGTCTCCAGCTCCTGGCCCTCCTTCAGGTCACCGATGATGTACCACCGTCCCGTGTCGGCGTCGTCCGCGCCCGCGGACACCCACTTGGAGCTGGTTCCGTGGCGCTGCAGCACGCCCTGGGGCCCGGCGTCGCCGCCCACGCCCTGATTCTGGAACCAGGAGGAGATGCGCACGGAGTGCTCCGGCCCTACGCCGTCATTGCCCCTGCCCGGAGTGCCCACACACGTCGACGTCCGCGCCTGCCCCGACACACCCGACCGCGCAAACGCGGCCAGACACGTGCCGAGCGCCTTCTGCCCGTACGCGTTGGGGTGGATGGCCTCCTGCTTCGCTCCCTGGGACCCCCACAGCCAGTTCTGGGTGGTGTCGACCATGAACGGAATCCACCGAACCCATTCGGCGTCCTCGTCCGGCAGCGGATTGGCGCGCGAGTTGGCTTTGGTGGCCTGCTTGGTGCCCTGTCGGCACAGCTCGTGCCCGTTGAACGCGTTCTCCACGTTCAGCAGGGAAGCGGTGGCGTCCTTTGCCGCGCCGCGCAGCATGGAGGTGATGCCCGGCATGAGCTCGTCGCGAGCCCAGTTCACGTCGGTGTTGCGGAAGGGGCAGCCCCCGACCGAATAGCGTTCTGTACCTTCTTCATGGACGTCGTACTTCATCCGCGCGCTTTCGGGCAGTGGATTCGGATACGTGCTCAGTACCAGGTCGTACTCGTCGCGCGCGTACCCGGCGTCCGTCATGACGGAGCGGATCTTCTCCAGGGCCTTGACGACGTCGCCCCGCGTCGTGGCCAGCTTCTCCTTCAGCTCCGCGTTTGCGGAGTTCGTGTTGCAGGAGCCGCCGAGCGGCCAGCCCCAGTAGCGCCAGACGCAGTCGGTGATGATCTTGGAGAAACCCAGGTCGTTGCCGCCGATGGACACCACGATCATCTTGACGTCGTAGTCCTTCGCCAGCTGCGCGAGCCGCTCGGCTTGCGGCTCCTCGCCCTTGAACTTCTCCGAGGTGATGTGTTTCGTCTCGGCCCCGGAACAGGCGATGTTGAAGCGGCGCTCCCGGGGGATGCCGTCGATCGCGGCGCTCTTGATGGGCGCGACGTCGGATCGGTCGCAGCCGGTTCCGCCGTCGTACGAGGTCTCTCCGTAGACGCAGTCCTTGCCGTCCTGGCAGTCGGCCCTGCGGTCGGTGCCCCACACGTCGCCGTTGGGGCTGGTGTTGGCGTTGCCCGCCCACCGGCCGCCTTCACCGGAGATGTAGCTGTCGCCCATGGAGACGACGGCGTCCATGTTGTTCTCACAGGCGTCCCCCGCGGCGGCCCGGGCGGTTCGGCCCGCGGGGTTGTACACGGTGCTGGACTCCCAGCCGACTGGATTGCACAGGGCCCTGTCGGCGGGGGCGAACCGCACCGGCCAGTGGTCCGAGCCGCCGTTGGCGCTCCTGATGGACACGTTCAGGTTTCTGAGCTGGTCGTGGGCGACCATGAAGTCCAGGGCTCCCGCGTTCAACTGCGTAGGCGCGGCCGGACCGACAGGGTTTCCGTTCGTAGTGGCGTAGAAGGTGTGGTAGAGCGCCAGGGGAGGCGGCCCACCCTTGAAGGTGTCGGCCAGGCTGTTGAAGTCCCCCATGACCTGCCACGGCTCGCCCTGCTTCTCATTGCGGACGGCGTTCACGAGGTCGCGCGTGTGGGCATTGACGTTGCGCGCATTGCGGATCGACGCGGCGTGGATGTTGTAGTACCACGTACCCTCGACCTTGATTCCGAACGCGGGGCGAGACCTGACCCACCGATTGTTGCCCACGGTCGGCGTCACGAGGTCGAGGCGACCCCTTTCCAGCTGTTCGGTCGCGGCTTTTTCCTCGGCCACGGGCGCGAGGGGCTTGCGGACCCAGATCGCCATCGACTTCGGTGCGTTGCTGCCGGCGTCGGGGTCCTCGTCGGCGGCCCCGTTGTCGAGTCCCCACTCCTTCTTGTCGAGGATCTTCAGGTAGTACAGAATGCCCTGCACCCCATTGCGCTTCTGGTTGAGCGGCGCCGTGTACAGCCGGTACTTCAGGCTGGGCTGACCCCTCGGGTCGACCGCCGGATCCAGTTCATTGGAGGCCCACTCCAACTGGCGCGTGGGGGCGGGCGCCGGCAGGGTGGTCGCCTCCTGCAACACGATGATGTCGGCGTCGGGCATCAGGGACTTGACGGTGGTCCACTTGTTGCCGCCCTGCATGTTGAACGTGATGACACGCAACTGCGGGTCGGCCAGCGCCGCCGCTGGAGTCGGGCTCAGCAAGGTGATGAGTGAGCCCAGCAGGCCGACGAGTGCCGCTGTCACGGCCGACCGTCCCCAGCGCCCTCTCGGGCGGGCAGAGGGCAGGAACCCCCACCGTCTCGCACGGCTCCGGACAGGCGAGCCGCCGCGCGGCGGACGCGTACTCGGTGGTGATCTGTGCATGGTTCCTTCTCGGGTCGAAGAGCGGGCCTGGCCAGCCGAGAAAGGTATGCGGGGCGGATCAACAAGCGGTCAACACGCAGTGACCGGCCAGGCGGCGCCGCCCCTACCCGCCGCAGCCGAGCTCCGCCCAGACCGTCTTGCGTGGCTCCGGCCCCACCTCCGTGCCCCACCGGTCCGCGAACGCCGCCACCAGGGCCAGGCCCCGGCCCGACTCGTCGTCCGGCCCCGCCGCCCCCGGGGCGCGGGGCAGCCGCTCGGCGCACGTGTCGCTCACCTCCACCCGCAGCACCCCACTCGCCGCGAGCCGCAGCGTCAGGCGGAAGTTCCGCCCCGGCACGTGCCCGTGCCGCACCGCGTTGCTCGCCAGCTCGGCCACGACGTGCTCCGCCCGCTCGTACGGCCGCTCCCACGCCATGAGTTGGCGTACGACGGCCCGCCGGGCCAGGTGCGCCCCTCGCGGGCTCGACGGCATCAGCGCGGTGAACTGCCGTACGGGGGCCATGGCTTGTGTGGTCTCTGTGTTCATGCGCCTCAGCGTGGCGCAAGCCGCCTAGCCTGCACCGTGGTGCGACGCGCACGTACGGTGACTGTCCCGTCGCTGTCCGGTGCTGTCCCGGCTGTCCGGGGTGTCGTACGGGTACGGCTGCGCGTTGGAGCGGGGCGGCACTTCGGAGGTGGGCGTAGATGAGCGCGGACGGCGACAGTGTGGACGGGGCTGGCTGGGACGTCGAGCCCGAGGACGAGATCGCGTCGGCCGTGGAGGCCCTGGGCCACCAGCAGAAGCGCTGGCGCGAGGCCGCGGGCCTGAGCGCGGCGGAGCTGGGCGAGGCGATCGGCTACGGCGAGGACCAGGTGCGCAAGGTGGAACGCGGGGCGAGGATCCCGCGCCCCGAGTACCTGGACGCGGTGGATCGGGTCCTCGGCGCGAACGGCTTCATCTCGGCGATGAAGGAGGAGATGGCGAAGGCGAGGTACCCGAAGAAGGTGCGGGAACTGGCGAAGCTGGAGGAGCGGGCCGTTGAGGTGTGCCTCTACAGCAACCACAACATCCATGGGCTGCTCCAGACAGAGGAGCACATGCGGGCGCTGTTCGAAGGCTGGCTTCCCGCCTACACGGAGGAGGAACTGGAACGCGCAGTGGCTGGCCGCCTGGCGCGGCGATCGATCTTTCAGAGGAAGCCCGCACCGGCCCTCAGCTTCGTGCAGGAGGAGGTGACGCTACGCCGCCCGGTCGGAGGCACAATGGTATGGCGCCAGCAACTGGAACGCCTCTTGGAGGTGGGCAAGTTGCGCAACGTCTCGCTCCAAGTCCTGCCAACTGCAAGCGAGGAACACCCCGGAACTGGGGGCCTGATCGAAGTGCTGAAGTTCCCTGATGGGACGGCGTTGGGCCGCTCTGAAGGGGCGTTCGGCAGCCGACCGGTCTCCGACCCGAAGCAACTCCGGGTCTTGGAGTTGCGCTTCGGCATGATTCGGGCCCAGGCTCTATCGCCACGCAAGTCGCGCGCCTTCATCAAGCACATGCTGGGAGAAACATGATCCACACGCTCTCCGCTAGGGAAGCTTCCGATCTGGAGTGGTTCAAGAGCAGCTACAGCAGCAGTGGCGATGGCAACGACTGTGTCGAAGTCGCGCTGGAGTGGACCAAGAGCAGCTACAGCAGCAGTAGCAACGGTGAGGACTGCGTCGAGGTCGCCGCGACCCCCGGCACCGTCCACATACGGGACTCCAAGAACAAGCAAGGCCCCCGCCTTGCGTTCGCGGCGGGGGCCTGGTCGGCCTTCGTGGCGGGGTACGCGGCTCGATAGCGCCCCGAAGGGGCGCGGGGAACTGCGCGACCAGCCGCGACGAACCCGCAGGCGAAAATCGGTCCGTCGCGGCAGGCTCCAGCGGAGCGCTCAGGCGGCCACGTCGTAGGTGTAGTACCGCGTGTGGTCCAGCATGTCGGCCGGGGTCACGTTGGACCACGGGCGCATCGTGTCGTGGAGGTCGACGACGTCGCGGGTGCCCGCGGCGGGCAGGTAGGGCGCGTTGGGGTGCCGCGACTGCCACTGGGTCCACAGCTTGTCGACGTAGGCGTGGTGGAGCCAGAAGACGGGGTCGTTGGGGGAGGCCCCGGTGGCCATGTGGCCGCCGACCCAGACGTGGACGCGGTTGTGGAGGTTCACGCCGCGCCAGCCTTCGAGGTGGTTGCGGAAGCCGTCGGAGGCGCTGTTCCACGGCGCGGCGTCGTAGACGGGCATGGCGAGGACGGAGTCGACCTCGGCCTTCGTGGGGAGCTGGAGGCCGTTGGAGCCGAGGCTGCGGCGGAGGAAGTCGCGGCCGTCGACGCGGACGTTGATGCGCCAGCCGTTGCCGGAGGAGGCGAAGGCGCCGTCGGTGACCTGGCCGTCGCGGGGACGCCCGGTGCCGCCGAGGAAGTCGGGGGCCCACAGGGAGGCGGCGGGGGTGCGGTCGGTGGTCCAGTCCCAGTAGGGGAGGGCGACGGAGGGGTCCACGGACTGGAGGGCCTGCTCGAACTGTATGAGGAAGCGGCGGTGCCAGGGCAGGAAGGAAGGGGAGCGGTGGCCGACGCGGTCGCTGTCGTCGCGGTCGCTCATGATGAAGTCGTTGTGGGTGGAGACGAAGGAGTCGTAGCGCCCGTCGCGCTTCAACGCGAGCAGCGCGTTGACGAAGCGGCGCTTCTCGTCGGCGGTGAGCTGGGCCTGGTTCTTGCGTACGGTCATGGCGGCGGGGCTCCGGATCAGCGGGTGGCGGGGGCGAGCGGGACGAGGGCCGCGCCCTGGAGGTCGTCGACGGCGGCGCGGGCGAGGGCGCGGGGCGTGGCCTGCGGGTCGTAGTGGTTGATGACGCTGATCCAGGTGCCGTCGGCGTTGCGCATGATGTGGAGCTCGTCGCCGTCGATGCGGACGGAGTAGCCGCCGCCGTGGTCGGCGTGGTGGCCGCCGTGGCCTGAGGTGGGCCCGCCCTGGATGCGGCGGCCGAGGTAGACCTCGTCGAAGGAGCCGGGCTCGGCGCCGTGGCCGACGGCGACGGCGGAGCCCTGGGCGGCGCCGACACCGACGACGGCGGCCCCGGCGACGGCGCTCGCGGCGCCGATGGCCTGGCGGCGGGTGATTCCGGACATGCGTAAAACCCCCAAGTGTGCGTGGCGGAAAGGCGGTTCCGGTGGTCGGGCGGAACTGCCGGGACCATGCGTACAGGGAGGGAGATGTACGGCCGTAATCGACGCGAAGGGTTGCCCGTCAATACGGACACCTGCGGATAAATAGTGCATTCTTGAACGACGCCGATCCTGCGGCGCGTTCACCCGCGCGGGGCACGGACCGCAGATCCTGCGGCAGAAGTGACGATACCGTGAAAGATCTTCACGACCGCACCACGGCCCGTGCCCGGCGTCACAAGGAAAACGTGTCCGAAAAGCCGTGCCGCGTGAGTAGCCCCTGAGTACCCGTACTCAAGGCCGTTTCCGGGCTGTTGGTGACACTGGTGCGTATGACGACACCGCCCTCGCAGGCCCCGGTTCCCCCTCCGCCTCCCTACGCGCCGCCGCAGCCGCCGCAGCCGGGGCGGTCGGGGCGGTCGGGGCGGTCGCGGCGGCGGGGGATCGTCGCGGTCGTCGTCGTGGCGCTGGTGGGTGCCGGGCTCGGGGCCTGGTGGTGGAGCAGGGGCGGGGACGACGATCCGTTGGCGGGGCGGCCCTGGGAGACGGATCTGAAGGCCGGGGTCTCGTACCGGCTTCCCGAGGGGTGGAAGCGGGACAAGGGGGACCTCGTCGACGCCTTCACCAGCTCGATCCGGACGGAGGGCGAGACGGAGGGCGGCGACGGCGAGCGGTTCGGCATGGTCGTCACCGGGCGCGGGGGCGCCGTCGCGGAGTCGGACCTGAAGGCGCAGACGGAGCGCGCCGCCCGGTCCAACGCGGAGTTCTTCAACCCGGACGGGTCGGCGGAGCAGACCGAGTCCGAGGCGACCACGGTCGGCGGGCACCCCGCCCACACCGTCGTCCTCGTGATGAAGGGCGGTGAGGGCGGCGAGACCCGGCTGCGCCTGACGGTGATCAAGGCGGATGCCGCGCGGTCGGTGTTCCTCATGGGCATGGCGAAGCCGGGCGCGGGCGACGAGCAGGAGACGGCGGACGCGGTCCTGGAGAGCGCGAAGGTGCTGTGAGCCGGGCGGGCTGACCCGCCGGGCCTCGTTCCGGGTACCGAGAGAGCAGCCCCGCGACCCCCGTGGAAGAGGCCGGGGGCGTACGACCAAGGGACCAGGCGGGGCCCGTCCCAAGGCAGGCGTCACGTGTCAGTGGTCGCTCCTACGCTGACGGGCATGACCACCCACCACTCCCGCGATACCGATGTCGTCGCCGCGCAGGCCGCGCCCCCCGAGGTGCCCGAGGGCGGTGTGCTCGCGAAGCCGTATCGGGCGCTGAGCATCGGGATGGTCTCCGTCGTGCTGCTCATCGCCTTCGAGGCGACCGCCGTCGGCACGGCGATGCCGGTGGCGGCCCGCGAGCTCGACGGGGTGTCGCTGTACGCGTTCGGGTTCTCCGCGTACTTCACGACCAGCCTGTTCGGGATGGTCCTCGCCGGGCAGTGGGGGGACCGGCGCGGACCGCTCGGCCCGCTGACCACGGGCATGTCCGCGTTCGCGGCGGGCCTGCTCCTGTCCGGCACGGCGGGCGCGATGTGGCAGTTCATCCTGGGCCGCGCCGTGCAGGGCCTGGGCGGCGGCCTCGTCATCGTGTCCCTGTACGTGGTGGTGAGCAGGGCGTATCCGGAGCGGCTGCGCCCGGCGATCCTGGCGTCGTTCGCGGCGGCCTGGGTGGTGCCGTCCGTGGTCGGCCCCCTGGTGTCGGGCACGGTGACGGAGCACCTGGGCTGGCGGTGGGTGTTCATCGGCGTCCCGGTCCTAGTCGCCGCGCCCCTCGCGCTCGCGCTGCCCGCGATCCGCCGCGACGCCTCGGGCCCGCTGGACCCGGACGCCCCCGCCGAGCCCCTGGACCGCCGCCGCGTCCGCCTCGCCCTCGGCATCTCGCTCGGCGCGGGCCTGCTCCAGTACGCGGGACAGGACCTGCGCTGGCTGTCCCTGCTCCCCGCGGCGGGCGGCGCGGCCGTCCTGGTGCCGTCCGTGCTCGGCCTGCTGCCGCGCGGCACCTACCGGGCCGCGCGCGGGCTGCCCTCCGTGGTGCTGCTGCGGGGCGTGGCCGCCGGGTCCTTCGTCGCCGCCGAGTCGTTCGTGCCGCTGATGCTGGTCAGCGAGCGCGGCCTGTCGCCGACGCTCGCGGGCCTCTCGCTCGCGGCGGGCGGCGCGACCTGGGCCCTCGGCTCGTACGCGCAGTCGCGGCCGCGCCTGGAGGCCCACCGGGAGAAGCTGGTGGTCGTCGGCATGGTGCTCGTCGCCGCGGCCATCGCCACCGCGCCCAGCGTGCTGATCGACGCCGTCCCGGTGTGGACCGTCGCGGTCGCCTGGGGCGTCGGCTGCCTCGGCATGGGCATGGTCATCGCCTCGACCAGCGTGCTGCTGCTCCGCCTGTCGCCCCCGGTGGACGCGGGCACGAACTCCGCCTCGCTCCAGATATCCGACGGCCTGTCCAACGCCCTCCTGCTCGCCGCGGGCGGCGCCGCCTTCGCCGCGCTCGGCGGCGGCATGATCGGCGCCCACGGCTCGGGCACCGGGGCCGCGGGCTCGCACCCGGGCGCCTTCACCGCGGTGTTCCTGCCGATGGCGGCCGTGGCCCTCGCCGGAGCGTGGCTCGGCACCCGGCTGCGGGGGCCCGCCGCGAAGGCCTGACGCGCCCGGCGGAGGGGTGTGAACCGCGTCGCACCCCGGGGCGGACCCGAGCGTCAGCCCCGGAGTGCGGTCATCCCACCGGTAGGGTGGCCCGGTTGTCGTACGTACCCCAGCGTCAAAAACGGAGACCGTGACTACCACCGCCGCCTCCAACCACCACCTCTCGCCCGCCTTCCCGGGGCGCGCTCCCTGGGGCACCGCCAGCAAGCTGCGCGCCTGGCAGCAGGGGGCGATGGAGAAGTACATCCAGGAGCAGCCGCGCGACTTCCTCGCGGTGGCGACGCCCGGCGCCGGCAAGACCACCTTCGCGCTGACGCTCGCGTCCTGGCTGCTGCACCACCACGTGGTGCAGCAGGTCACCGTGGTCGCCCCCACCGAGCACCTGAAGAAGCAGTGGGCCGAGGCCGCGGCGCGCATAGGCATCAAGCTGGACCCGGAGTACAGCGCGGGCCCGCTCAGCAGGGAGTACCACGGCGTCGCCGTGACGTACGCGGGCGTCGGCGTCCGGCCCATGCTGCACCGCAACCGCTCGGAGCAGCGCAAGACCCTCGTCATCCTCGACGAGATCCACCACGCCGGTGACTCCAAGTCCTGGGGCGAGGCCTGCCTGGAGGCCTTCGAGCCCGCGACCCGGCGCCTGGCCCTCACCGGCACGCCCTTCCGCTCCGACACCAACCCCATCCCCTTCGTGACGTACGAGGAGGGGAACGACGGCATCCGCCGGTCCTCCGCCGACTACACGTACGGATACGGCAGCGCGCTCGGCGACGGCGTCGTGCGGCCCGTCATCTTCCTCTCCTACAGCGGCAACATGCGCTGGCGCACCAAGGCCGGTGACGAGATCGCCGCCCGGCTCGGCGAGCCGATGACCAAGGACGCGGTCTCGCAGGCCTGGCGCACCGCCCTCGACCCGCGCGGCGACTGGATGCCGAACGTCCTGCGGGCCGCCGACCGCCGCCTCAGCGAGGTCCGCAAGGCCATCCCCGACGCGGGCGCCCTGGTGATCGCCTCCGACCAGGAGTCGGCGCGCGCGTACGCCAAGCTCATCCGGGAGATCACCGGGACGAAGGCCACCCTCGTGCTCTCCGACGACACCGGGGCCTCGCAGCGCATCGACGACTTCAGCGGCAGCGACGACCGCTGGATGGTCGCCGTCCGCATGGTGTCCGAGGGCGTCGACGTGCCCCGGCTCGCGGTCGGCGTGTACGCGACGACGATCTCGACCCCGCTGTTCTTCGCCCAGGCCGTGGGCCGCTTCGTGCGCTCCCGGCGGCGCGGCGAGACCGCGTCCGTCTTCCTGCCCACGGTTCCCGACCTGCTCGGCTTCGCCAACGAGATGGAGGTCGAGCGCGACCACGCCCTCGACAAGCCGAAGAAGCAGGGCGAGGACGAGGACCCGTACGCCGAGTCCGAGAAGGAGATGGACGAGGCGAACAAGCAGCAGGACGAGGACACCGGCGAGCAGGAGCAGTTCTCCTTCGAGGCCCTGGAGTCCGAGGCCGTCTTCGACCGGGTGCTCTACGACGGTGCCGAGTTCGGCATGCAGGCCCACCCCGGCAGCGAGGAGGAGCAGGACTACCTCGGCATCCCGGGGCTCCTGGAGCCCGACCAGGTGCAGCTCCTGCTCCAGAAGCGGCAGGCCCGCCAGATCGCCCACAGCAAGAAGAAGCCCGCCGAGGAGGCCGACCTCCTGGAGCTGCCCGCGGAGCGGCGGCCCGTGGTCTCCCACAAGGAGCTCCTCGAACTGCGCAAGCAGCTGAACACGATGGTCGGGGCGTACGTCCACCAGAGCGGGAAGCCGCACGGTGTGGTCCACACCGAGCTGCGGCGGGTGTGCGGAGGCCCGCCGTCCGCGGAGGCTACCGCGGGGCAGCTGCGGCAGCGGATCGCCAAGGTGCAGGAGTGGGCTACGCGTATGCGGTAGCCCGCGCTGGGGTGGGGTTCGCCGTCCTTGTCTGCGGGTCGTTCTGGGTTGCTCGCGCCCACGCGGCGGAGCCGCATATAGATACAGCCCCGCGCCCCTGAAGGGGCGCTACTGCGGAGCCCCTTCGTTACCGGAAGGTCGGGAAACGTGCGCAGTGCGTGCAGGCATTGTGCGTTCCGCATACACATACGGGGGTGCGTATCAGGATGATCCGGACCGTCTTTCCGTCCCCTTGACCGGATTCTGGACGGAGTCTTCCGCTGAGCGGGACGCCCTCGCTACTGTCCCCGCTACACAACGCCCCGTGGCAGCGCCGCCCCGGAGCGCAGCCGGTGCCCGCCGCAGAGGGGGCCGTCGACCCTCACGACTAAGGAGTGGGCGTCGTGACCGCGGAGACATCTCAGACGCTCGACCGAGGACTGCGCGTCCTCAAGCTGCTCGCCGACACCGACCACGGCCTGACCGTCACCGAGCTGTCCAACAAGCTCGGCGTCAACCGGACCGTCGTGTACCGGCTCCTCGCCACCCTTGAGCAACACGCCCTCGTACGACGCGACTTGGGCGGCCGGGCCCGGGTGGGCCTCGGGGTCCTGCGGCTCGGCCGCCAGGTGCACCCGCTGGTGCGCGAGGCCGCCCTTCCCGCCCTGCGCTCCCTCGCCGAGGACATAGGGGCCACGGCCCACCTGACCCTGGTCGACGGCACGGAGGCGCTCGCCGTCGCCGTGGTCGAGCCGACGTGGACCGACTACCACGTGGCGTACCGGACCGGGTTCCGCCACCCCCTGGACCGGGGCGCCGCGGGCAAGGCCATCCTCGCCGCCCGGCAGGGGCACATCACCGACCCCGGGTACGCGCTCACCCACGGCGAACTGGAGGCCGGGGCCAGCGGCGCCGCCGCCCCCCTGGTCGGCGTGACCGGCCTGGAGGGCAGCGTGGGCGTGGTCATGCTCGCGGACTCGGTGCCCGAGCGGGTGGGGCCGCGGGTGGTGGACGCCGCCCGAGAGGTCGCGGAGGCCCTGCGCTGAGGAGATCTAGCCCGTCCGGCGATTGAGGACGAGCAGGCCGCAGGCCGCGATCCCCCGCGCCGCGGCTGAGCCATTACATTTGAGGCTGTGCTGTCCCGCCTCGCTCGTTTGAGCCGCCCCAAAGTCCTCGCCCTGGCTGCCGCGCCGGTCGTCGCCCTCCTGGCCGTTGCTGGGCTCGCGCCCCTCCCGTTCGCGGTGGCGCAGCCCGGCGGCACCGCGAACGTGCTGGGGGAGTACGAGGGCAAGCCCGTGCTCACCGTGACGGGGATGCCCACGCGGAAGACCGAGGGCCAGCTGCGGATGACGACGATCGTGGCGACGGGGCCGCGGATGACCGTGCGGCTCGGCGACGTGATCGACGGCTGGTTCCGCACGGACCGGGCCGTGATGCCCAAGGACTCGGTCTACCCGGACGGCGACGACGAGAAGAAGGTCGAGGAGCGCAACCTCGGCGACATGCGCGAGTCGCAGGACGACGCCACGAAGGCGGCGCTGCGCTATCTGCGCGCGGACGGCGTGGACGGCACCGACAAGGTCAAGGTCAACGCCGACCTGGGGAAGATCGGCGGGCCGAGCGCCGGGCTCTTCCTCGCGCTCGGCATCATCGACAAGCTGGACGGGAACGGCAGCGGCGGCGACCTGACCGGCGGCCGCACGATCGCCGGGACCGGCACGATCAAGGCGGACGGCACAGTGGGCGCCGTCGGCGGCGTCTCCCTGAAGACGCAGGCCGCCGCCCGCGACGGCGCCACCGTCTTCCTCGTACCGAAGGCCGAGTGCTCGGACGCCGAGGCGGAGAAGCCGAAGGGGCTTCAGCTGGTCCCGGTCACCACGCTGTCCGGCACGGTCGACGCGCTGCGGGCGCTGCAGAAGGACGAGAAGGTCCCGAGCTGCTGACAAGCGGGCCTCCGGGGCGGGGGCTACTCCGTCACGAACCCCTGCTCCACCATCCAGTCCTTCGCCACCTCGTGCGGATCCTCGCCGTCCACGTCGACCTTCGAGTTCAGGTCCTGCGCCACCTTGTTGTCGAGCTTCTTCGTGATGGGCGCGAGGACCTCCGCGATCTCCGGGTACTTCCTGAGGGTCTTGCTGTTGATCTCGGGGGCCGCGTTGTAGTTGGGGAAGAAGTGGCGGTCGTCCGCCATCGGTGTGAGGTTCATGGCCTTGATGCGGCCGTCCGTCGTGAAGACCTCGCCGTACGTGCAGGTGCCCTTCCGCGCCTGGGTGTAGATGATCCCGGTGTCCATCTGCGTGATGTTCCCGGCCGGGAGCTTCATCCCGTACGCCTTCTGCATGCCGGGCATACCGTCCGCGCGGTTGGCGAACTCGCCCTCCACGCACACCGTGACGGCCTTGGGGTCCTTCTTCGCCAGGGCGGCGACGTCGGAGAGCGTCTTGGTGCCGTACTTCTTGGAGTTGGACTCGTTCATCGCCAGGGCGTAGGTGTTGTTGAGGGAGGCGGGCGGCAGCCAGGTCAGGCCGTTCTTCGCGTCGGCCTCGCGGACCACCTCCCACTGCTGGCGCGGGTCGGTGACGGGCTTGGCGTTGCCGAGGTAGGTGATCCACGCGGTGCCCGTGTACTCGTACATGGCGTCCGCGTCCCCGCCCTTGACCGCCTCCCGCGCGCCGATCGAGCCCTGGATCCCGGTGCGGTCCAGGACGTCCGCGCCCGCCGCCTGGAAGGCGATGCCCATGATCGCGCCGAGGATCAGCTGCTCGGTGAACTCCTTCGAGGTGACCGTGAGGTCGGCGCCCTTCAGGGGCTGCCCCCGGCCGACGGTGCCGGGCTTCACGTCGTCCACCATCGGCGAGCCGCTGGTCAGACCGCAGCCGCCCGCGGCCAGGAGGACCCCGGCCACCGCGCCCCACGCCTTCGTACGCGCTGTGAGCCTCATGAGCGCACCTCCAGACCGCGCGGGCTGAGGACCACTTCGGCGAGCGAGGCCAGCCAGTCCACCAGCAGGGCGAGGACCACCGTCAGGATCGAGCCGAGCATCAGGACCGGCATGCGCTGGTTGGTGATGCCCGTGGTGATCAGGACGCCGAGGCCCCCGCCGCCGCCGAAGGTCGCGAGCGTCGCCGTGCCCACGTTCAGGACGAGCGCGGTGCGCACGCCCGCGAGGATCAGCGGGACGGCCAGCGGGAGTTCGACCCGGGCGAGCACGCCGAGCGGGGACATGCCGATGCCCCGCGCGGCTTCGAGGAGGGTGGGGTCGTTCGCCTTGAGGCCCGCGATCGTGTTGGAGAGCACCGGCAGGACGGCGTAGATGATGATGCCCGTCAGGGCCGCCTTCTCGCCGATGCCCATCCAGATCACCAGGAGGGCGAGCAGGCCGATCGCGGGCGTCGCCTGGCCCATGTTCGCCAGGGCCATGGCCACCGGGGCGCCCTTGCGGAAGCGGCGCCGGGTCAGCAGGATCCCCAGCGGGATCGCGATGATCAGCACGAAGAAGGTGGAGATCGCCGTCAGCTCGACGTGCTGCCGCAGGGCCTTGCCCACCTGGCCGTTGGAGAGCGCGTTCTTGGAGATCTCGTCCAGGTCGGCCTGCTCGAACCAGATCCAGGTGGCGATCAGGACCGCCGCGAGCAGCGCGGGCAGGAACGTCAGCTTCTGCCAGGTCACCCGGCGCGGCTCGCGCGCCACCGGGGTCGCGGGCGCCTCCTGCCCGGCCTCCCCGTCGTCGCGGAAGGCCAGGCCCTTGACCTCGTGCTCGCCGCGCGGGCGCGCCGCCTGCCGGGCGGCGTGCCCCCGCTCGGGGACGCGCGGCTCGTTGCCGGGCACCGGGCTCACGCCTTCGCCTCCCCGCCGTCGCCTTCCTGCTCCTTCTGCGTCAACTGGGCGCGCTGCTCCTCCAGTTCGTGCTGGTGCTCCAGGGCGTCGAGCCGGTCGGCCTCCAGCATCTCGTGCACGCAGTTCATCAGCGTCTCCATGTCGACGACGCCCGTGTACTCGCCGCGCCGCCCGGTCACGGCGACCCGGCCCGCGTTGTCGGTGAGGACCGCCTCCAGGGCGTCGCGGAGCGTCGCGTCCCGCGTGACCGTGTCGTGCACGAGGGTGCCCGCGCGGGCGAGGGAGCCCTTGGCGCGCATCAGGTCGCCGCGCCTGAGCCACTTGTAGGGGCGGCCGCGCTTGTCGAGCAGGAGCAGTTCGTTGGTGCCGCTCGCGCGCAGCTTGTCGAAGATGGTCTGGAGCGGGTCGTCGACCGTCACCGTCGGCACGTCGGCCATCTCCACGTCCCGTACGCGCGTCAGGTTCAGCCGCTTCAGGGCCGCGCCCGCGCCGACGAAGCCCGACACGAAGTCGTCGGCCGGGTTGGTGAGGATCGCCTCGGGGGTGTCGAACTGCGCGATGTGCGAGCGCTCGCGGAGCACGGCGATGCGGTCGCCCAGCTTGATGGCCTCGTCGAAGTCGTGCGTGACGAAGACGATCGTCTTGTGCAGCTCGTGCTGGAGCCGGATCAGCTCGTCCTGGAGGTGGTCGCGGGTGATCGGGTCGACCGCGCCGAACGGCTCGTCCATGAGGAGCACCGGCGGATCGGCCGCGAGCGCCCGGGCCACGCCCACGCGCTGCTGCTGGCCGCCGGAGAGCTGGCGCGGATAGCGGCCGTGGAACTCGGCCGGGTCGAGCCCGACCAGGTCCAGCATCTCCTCCACCCGCTCCTTGATCCTGGCCTTGCCCCAGCCCACCATCTTCGGGACGAGCGCGATGTTCTGAGCGACCGTCATGTGCGGGAAGAGGCCGGAGGACTGGATGGCGTAGCCGACCTTGCGGCGCAGCTTCACCGGGTCGATGTCGGTGACGTCCTCGCCGTTGATGCGGATGCGGCCGCTGGTCGGCTCGATAAGGCGGTTGATCATCTTCAGCGTGGTCGACTTGCCGCAGCCCGAGGGGCCGACGAAGATCACGATCTCGCCCGCCTTGATCTCCATGTTCACGCTGTCCACGGCCGGTTCGGAGCTGCCGGGGTAGCGCTTGGTGAGGCTCTCCAGCTCGATCGTCGCCCCGGTGGTGGCCGTGGCCCCGGAGGCGGGCGAGGTGGCGGTGGAGCCCGCCTGGTCGGCGGTGGAGCCCGCCGCGCCGGGCGCGGGGGACGGGGCGGGCCTCTCCGGAGTCTCAGACACGGATCCCCCTCGGAATCGTCAGACGGCCGATCAGGACGTACGCGGCGTCGAAGAGCAGCGCCAGGACGATGATCCCGAGCGTGCCCGCGAGCACTTGGTTGAGCGCGTTCTTGCTGCCGAGCGAGGCGATGCCGCGGAAGATCTCGTTGCCGAGCCCCGGCCCGGAGGCGTAGGCGGCGATCGCGGCGATGCCCATCAGCATCTGCGTGGAGACCCGGATGCCGGTCAGGATCGGCGGCCACGCCAGCGGCAGCTCGATCCGCACGAGCCGGTGCAGCCGGGACATCCCGATGCCCTTCGCGGCGTCCACCAGGGTCGGGTCGACGCCGCGCAGGCCCACGATGGAGTTGCGCACGATCGGCAGGAGGCCGTACAGCGTCAGGGCCGTCACCGTCGGCGCGACGCCGAGGCCCACGACCGGGATCAGCAGACCGATCATGGCCAGCGACGGGATGGTCAGGATCGTGGAGGTCGCGGTCGTGGCGAGGTTGCCCGCCCACTCGCTGCGGTACGTGACCACACCGATCAGCACGCCGATGACCGTGGCCACCACCATGCACTGGAAGACCGCGCTGGCGTGCTGGTACGCGTCCATCAGCAACTGCTGGTGCCGGTTGCCGAGGTAGTCCCAGAAGTTCACCGTGCCGCTCACCTCGCGGGGTGCGCCAGACGGCGCGGGGAGTCTCCCCGCGCCCGCGTGCGTCGTACGGGTGGATCGCCCTACTCCCTACCCACCCGCACGCCGCTCGTGCCGTCAGCCGCCGGACGCCTGCTCCACCAGCGGGATGATCCGCAGCGGAACGGGGTTCTCCATGACGATCGCCGTGGAGGCCCGGACGATGCCATCAAAACCCACCACCCGGTCGATCACACGTTGGAGATCCGCGTTGGAGCGGGCCACCAGACGGCACAGCATGTCGCCGTGCCCGGTGATGGTGTGCAGTTCGAGGACCTCCGCCACGCCCGCCAAGTGCGCCCGCACGTCGGCGCCCTGGCCCTGTTTGATCTCCAGGGTCGCGAACGCCGTGACCGGGTAGCCGAGCGCCGCCGGGTCCACCTCGGGGCCGAAGCCGCGGATGACTCCGTTCGACTGAAGCCGGTCCATGCGGGCCTGCACCGTGCCGCGCGCGACGCCGAGCCTGCGGGACGCCTCCAGGACGCCGATCCGCGGCTCGCGCGCGAGCAGCACGATGAGCCTGCCGTCCAGATGATCGATCGCCATGCTGCCTCCGAAGTGGTCAGGATGTACAGAACGCCCGGCATTCCTCGGCGTTCGCTGTGCACATTGCCCAGTGAATACGCGAACTATTGCGCATCTTGCGGTTCGGCGGGAGCCTCGGAGTATGACTCAGACCACACACACCACGCCCGAAACCGCGCGCGAGGCCGACCCCTTCCCGGTCAAGGGAATGGACGCGGTCGTCTTCGCCGTGGGCAACGCCAAGCAGGCCGCGCACTACTACTCCACGGCGTTCGGCATGAAGCTCGTGGCCTACTCCGGACCGGAGAACGGCAGCCGCGAGACCGCCAGTTACGTCCTGGAGAACGGCGCCGCGCGGTTCGTCTTCACCTCCGTCATCAAGCCCTCCACCGAGCGGGGCGCCTTCCTCGCCGAGCACGTGGCCGCGCACGGCGACGGCGTCGTCGACCTCGCCATCGAGGTGCCGGACGCCCGCGCCGCGTACGCGTACGCCGTCGAGCACGGCGCGCGCGGCATCGACGAGCCGTACGAGGTCAAGGACGAGAACGGCACGGTGGTCCTCGCGGCCATCGCGACGTACGGCAAGACCCGCCACACCCTGGTCGAGCGCACCGGCTACGACGGCCCGTACCTGCCCGGCTTCGTGGCCGCGTCGCCGATCGTCGAGCCGCCCGCCAAGCGGACCTTCCAGGCCATCGACCACTGCGTGGGCAACGTCGAGCTCGGCAAGATGAACGAGTGGGTCGGCTTCTACAACAAGGTCATGGGCTTCACGAACATGAAGGAGTTCGTGGGCGACGACATCGCGACCGAGTACTCGGCGCTGATGTCGAAGGTGGTGGCCGACGGGACCCTGAAGGTGAAGTTCCCGATCAACGAGCCCGCCATCGCCAAGAAGAAGTCCCAGATCGACGAGTACCTGGAGTTCTACGGCGGCGCGGGCGTCCAGCACATCGCGCTCGCCACGAACGACATCGTCGCCACGGTGCGCACCATGCGCGCGGCGGGCGTGCAGTTCCTCGACACCCCCGACTCCTACTACGACACCCTCGGCGAGTGGGCCGGTGAGACCCGGGTGCCCGTGGAGACCCTGCGTGAGCTGAAGATCCTGGTCGACCGCGACGAGGACGGCTACCTGCTCCAGATCTTCACCAAGCCGGTCCAGGACCGGCCGACGGTCTTCTTCGAGATGATCGAGCGACACGGCTCGATGGGCTTCGGCAAGGGCAACTTCAAGGCGCTGTTCGAAGCGATCGAGCGCGAACAGGAAAAGCGCGGCAACCTCTGAGCCGGGTCTTTCCCACCCTCCCACCCGTAGCACCTGGGCTTCCGCCCGCCCGGCCCCGACGCGGGGCGCCGCCCGTGGCCCGTCGGCTGTCCGCCGCTAGCGCAGGGGGGACACCGCCCTGTCCTCTGTGGGCAATCGTCCCGCAGGGCAAGCGGGGTCTCCCCTGCTCGAGCGGAGCCGAGAGCTTGGGGAAGGGTGGGCACAGCCCAGGTGCCGCTCAGCGTTGGGCTCGGGCCGGGGTGGGGAGCTTCGGCACCGGGGCTCCCGGTGGGGCGTAGACCTGCGCCGGGCCGCCCTCGGGCGGGTCGCCCAGGGCCGCCAGGGCGCGGCGCGCCGCCGCGGAGCCCAGCGGGGAGAAGTACGGGTTCACCCGCAGGGCCTCCGTGAGGTGCCGCCGCGCGGCCCCGTACCGCCCGAGCCCCCGCTCGATCTCCCCCCGGTGATAGGCGAACACCGCACTGCGCGGCCCCTTCTTCATCGCCCGCTCCGCCAGCTTCAGCCCGGCCTCCGGATCCCCGGCCCGGTGCAGCGCCCACCCCAGCGCGTCCGCGTTCTCCGGGCTCCCGTGCCGCGCGAACTCCGCCCGCAGCCGCCGCACCGCGGCCTCCGGATCCCCGTGGTCCGCCTCGAAGAGCCCGAGCACCCGCTCGTCGTTCACGCCGCCGCGCCCGGCGTCCCGGACCCGCGCCCGCACCAGGTCGTACTGCGCCCGCGCGGCGGGCATCAGCTTCAAGGACTCGTACAACTCGCCCAGCTCCAGGGCGTACCGCGGCTCCGGCCACTTGGCGAGCGCGCCCCGATACGCCCGCAGCGCCTCCGAGGTGCGGCCGAGCGCGGCGAGGGCGCGCCCCTGCGCCGCGAGCACGGGAGGCTGCCCCGGGTCGGCCGCGAGCGCCGCCTCGGCGTAGCGCAGGGCCTGCGCGGGCTCACCGCGCTCCCAGGACAGCTCCCCGACCCGGTGGAGCGCCGCGGCCCGCTCGGCGGGGCCCTCGGCGAGCGCCGCCGCGTCGCTCAGCGCGGCCGCCGCGTCCTCGCGCCAGCCCCGGTCGCGGTAGACCGCCCCGGCCCGGGCCCTGACGGCCGCGCCGGACCTCAGCTTCTGGAGCGTCTCCAGGGAGCGGGCCACGCCCTTGGCGTCACCGAGGCCCCGGTAGGCGTCGATGAGCACCGGATACGTCGTCCACCGCTTCGGCGCGAGCCGCGCCGCCCGCTCGCCCCACGTCCGCGCGGCCCGGTAGTCGTGCCGGGCGGCGGCGAGGGCCGCGAGCCCGGCGACGGCGTCCACGTTCCCCTCGGGCCGCGCCTTCAGGGAGGCGCGCAGCGCGTGCTCGGCCTTCGGGTAGGCCGTGAAGTCCCCCGTCCGCGCGCCCTGTTCGACGTAGGCCGAGCCGAGGACCGCCCACGACTGGTCGTCTCCGGGGTGCGCCCGCAGATGGGCCTCGCGCTCGCCGATGAGCGCGGCCAGATCGGGCAGCGCGGCCGGGACCCCGGTGCCCGCGGCGGCCAGGGCCCGCCCGGCGGGCCCTGGCGCGGGCGGCGCGGCCCGCTCGCCCGAGCCGGGCACCAGCACCAGCACGAGCACGCCGCCGAGCACGGCGGCGCCCGCCACGGCCCCGACGAGGATCCGCCGCGGGCCGCGTCGGCGCGGCCGCCGCTCCCCGGCGAGCCCGTCGAGCAGCCGGGCCACGGACCCGGCGGGGCCGAGCGCCGGGGCCCGGCCCTCGGCGGGGCTCGCGGCCTGCTCCTCGCACGCGCCGGTCTTCTCGCTCTCCATGGCGCTCACTGTGCGTCAATACGAAGATCGCGTCGTGGCACGCGAAGAGCGTCGTACACGGGTTCACACCGATGGCCCCGAGTGCGAGGCTGTGATCATGAGCAGCGCCCTCATCGAGGCCCTCCGGGCGGGCCTCCCCGCCGACGCGGTCCTCACCGACCCGGACGTCACGTCCTCGTACGCGCACGACATGGCGAGCTTCTGCGCGGCGGGCAGCCCGGCCGCGGTCGTCCTGCCCCGCACCGTCGAGCAGGTGCAGCACGTCATGCGCACGGCCACCGAGCTGCGCGTGCCCGTCGTGCCGCAGGGCGCCCGCACGGGCCTGTCCGGCGGGGCCAACGCCAGCGACGGCTGCGTCGTGCTCTCGCTCGTCAAGATGGACCGCATCCTGGAGATCAACCCCGTGGACCGCGTGGCCGTCGTCGAGCCGGGCGTCGTCAACGCCGCCCTCTCGCGCGCGGTCGCCGCCCACGGCCTCACCTACCCGCCCGACCCCTCCAGCTGGGAGACGTGCACCATCGGCGGGAACATCGGCACCGGGTCGGGCGGCCTGTGCTGCGTGAAGTACGGCGTGACGGCCGAGTACGTCCTCGGCCTCGACGTCGTCCTCGCCGACGGGCGCCTGCTGCGCACCGGCCGCCGCACCGCCAAGGGCGTCGCCGGATACGACCTGACGCGCCTGTTCGTCGGCTCCGAAGGCAGCCTCGGCATCGTCGTCCGGGCGATCCTCGCGCTCAAGCCGCAGCCGCCCCGGCAGCTCGTCCTCGCGGCCGAGTTCGGCTCGGCGGCCGCGGCCTGCGACGCCGTGTGCCGGATCATGGAGGGCGGTCACGTGCCGTCGCTCCTCGAACTGATGGACCGCACCACGATCCGGGCCGTCAACTCCCTCGCCCGCATGGGCCTGCCGGAGACCACCGAGGCCCTGCTCCTGGCCGCCTTCGACACCCCGGACCCGGCCGCGGACCTCGCCGCCGTCGGCGCCCTGTGCGAGGCGGCGGGCGCCACCCAGGTCGTCCCGGCGGAGGACGCGGCCGAGTCCGAACTCCTGCTCCAGGCGCGCCGTCTGTCGCTCACCGCCCTCGAAGCGGTCAAGGGCACCACGATGATCGACGACGTGTGCGTGCCGCGCTCCCGGCTCGGCGACATGCTCGACGGCGTCAAGCGCGTCGCGGACAAGTACGCCCTGACCATCGGCGTGTGCGCGCACGCGGGCGACGGCAACACGCACCCCACCGTCTGCTTCGACGCCGCCGACCCCGACGAGTCCCGGCGCGCCCGCGAGTCCTTCGACGAGATCATGGCCCTCGGCCTCGAACTCGGCGGCACCATCACCGGTGAGCACGGCGTCGGCGTCCTCAAGAAGGAGTGGCTGGCGCGCGAGCTCGGACCCGTCGGCGTCGAGATGCAGCGCGCCGTCAAGGCCGCCTTCGACCCGCACCACCTCCTCAATCCGGGCAAGCTCTTCTGAGAGCCCTCGCTCTCACCCACCCCCGCGGTGGGCTCCCCCGTGACGCTCGCGCTCACTCACCGTCCTTGGACTCGTCAGAGGGCCACGGGTCCCGCAGCCACAGCTCGTCGGCGCGGCCGGGGGTGGGAGCGAGCAGCTCGGCGAGGCCGTCGTCGATGCCGAGCCGCTCGGCCTCAGAGCCCGGAGGGACCACCCGCAGGGTGCGCTCCAGCCAGGCCGACACGGCGGGCGCCGGGGCCTCCAGGAGCGCGTCCCCGTCGGGGGAGCTCAGCGCCATCAGGACCACGGACTTGCCGTCGACCTTCGTCGGCCACACCCGCACGTCGCCGTGGCCGCACGGCCGGAACACCCCCTCCACGAGCAGCTCCCGGGCGAACGTCCAGTTCACGGGGTTCTCGGAGCCGATGTGAAAGGCGATGTGGACGGCGTACGGATCGTCGGTGCGGTAGCTGAGCCGGGCCGGCACGGGGATCGAGCGCTCCGGCGAGAGGACCAGTTTCAGCTCCAGCTCGCGTTCCACCACTGTGTGCATATCGCTCGCGCTTCCTTTCTCTGTTCTCTGTTCCGCGCGGACCCGGAACAGGCCCGCAGAGAGTCAGAGCGCGAGGGGCGCCGAGCATTACGCGACTTCGGGAAAGTTTTTCGGCGAACTTTCGAAGGGGTTCGTACGGGCCCCGTACGAGCCCTTCGTACGAGGTCGGGGAGGAACCGTGCACGGAAGGGGGCGGTGCGGCGGGAGCCCCCCGGCGGGACGCGCCGGTCTGATAGATGTGGAGCCGCACACGACCCCCGAGCAGATACGGGACGACGGACATGAGCGCCCCAACCCCGGCCCCCGGCGACGACAGGCCCCGCGAGGGCTACTACCCCGATCCGTCCATCCCCGGCTACGTCCGGTACTGGAACGGCGCCGCCTGGGTGCCCGGTACGAGCCGCCCGGCGCCGTCCGACGGTGAGCCCCTGCCCGCCCCGCCGCGCTCGGCGGCCGCCGCGGCGCCCGCGCCCGCCCCGCAGGTCGAGGAGACGGGGCCCGTCTTCTTCGACGAGGATCCTGAGGGCGTCGCCCAGTCCGAGGAGCCGGGGCCCGACGCCGATCAGGAGCCCGCGTCGGCCTGGGGCGCGGACGCCGCCCGGCAGAGCGGGCTCGGCGGCGAGCAGGACCAGCGGGTGGTGTGGGGCGCGCCCGGACAGCGGGACCCCAGGCTGTCGGCCGAGCCCGCGGCCCGCCCCGACACGGCCGCGCCGGGCGCCGCCCAGGGCACCGCGAACCGCGTGCCCGCGCAAGGACGCCCCGAGGACTCCGCCCCGGCACCCGGCGTCAAGGCGGGCCCTCCGCAGCCCCCCTCCGGCGAGGGAACGGTCACCTTCCGCCGCCCCACCGGACCGGTGAAGCCCGGTGGCCCCGCCATGCCCGGCCCGTCCGGCAGCCCCGAGGGCACGATGGCGATCAGGGCGCTGCGCCCCAAGCCCGCACCGGGGTCCGCGGCGCCCGCCGCACCGTCCGCGCCCACGGTGCCTGCCGTGCCTTCCGCGCCTACCGCGTCCTCCGCGTCCTCCGCGCCTTCCGTGCCGCAGCAGACCGGTGCCCCCGGGAGCGGGGGAGTGGTCACCCCCGGCCCCGGCGGAGGTGCCGCCTCCTGGGCGCAGCAGGTGCACCAGCTCGCCCAGCCGCCCGCGGCCCCGCAGGGCGACGGGCCCGTCGTGCCGTGGAAGCCGGTGGCCACGGACCCCTTCGCGGCGGCGGCCCAGGCCCAGGCCGAGGCGCGGCCCGCCGCGCTCGGCAAGCGGCTCGTGGCGCGGCTCATCGACACCGTCGTCCTCGCCGCGGTCACCGCGGGGGCCGCGCTGCCCCTCGGCGCGCGGGCCGCGGACCACATCGACAGCAAGATCGACGCGGCGAAGCTGTCCGGCGAGAAGGTCACGGTCTGGCTGCTCGACGGCACCACCGCGGGCTACCTCGGCATCGTCCTCGCCGTGCTGCTGCTCTTCGGCGTCCTGTACGAGGCGCTGCCGACGGCCAAGTGGGGGCGCACGCTCGGCAAGAAGCTGTGCGGGATCCAGGTGCGGGGCATCGAGGGGCACGGGGCGCCGTCCTTCGGGGCGGCCCTGCGGCGCTGGCTCGTGTACGCCGTGCCCGGGATCCTGGTGGTGGGGGTGCTCGGCGTGCTGTGGTGCCTGTTCGACCGGCCGTGGCGCCAGTGCTGGCACGACAAGGCCGCGAAGACGTTCGTCGCCTCCTGACCGGGGAGCGCGCCCTGCAAGGGGCGCGGGGCTGTGCCGATATGCGGCTCCGCCGCGCGGGCGCGCCCAGCCACGACGGACCCGCGGACGCGATAGACGTGGAGGTAACCCGGACAGCCGCCCATCACATGCAGGGCCTTCCACTTCGAGGTGCACTCACCCCATGAGCACCGAACCGCCGCCCTACCCCACAGGACCGGACCCCGACGACAACGATCCGTTCAGGAAGCAGCCACCCCCGCCGGGCCCCGGCGGCGGATCGCCCTACGACACCCCGCCCCCAGGCGGCGGCCCGGGCGGCGGCGGCCCAGGCGGCGGTGCCCCGCCCCCGCCCCCGCCCTACGGCGGTGACCCCTACGGCGCCCCCGACCCCCTCGCGGGCATGCCCCCCTTGGCCGACAGCGGCAAGCGCGTCCTCGCCCGCATCGTCGACATGATCGTCGTCGGCATCGTCGTCTGGGCGCTCACGTGGCTGTTCGGCACGCACGAGTACGACCTGGACCCCGACAAGGTGGACGCGGGCAAGTCGTTCGGCCAGTCGCTCCTGGCCGCTGTGCTGTACATCGCCTACGACAGTTACTTCATCTCCAAGTCCGGCCAGACGCTGGGCAAGAAGTGGCTGAATCTGCGGGTGGCGAACCTCAACGACGGGGCCACGCCCACCCTCCAGTCGGCGCTCGCCCGCGCCGCGGTCCTGTGGATCCCCTTCGCGTTCTGCTGCGCGTGCATCTGGACGGCGATCTGCGGCGGCTGGAGCTTCTTCGACAAGCCGTACAAACAGGGCCTGCACGACAAGGCGGCCAAGACCGTGGTGGTCAGCACGGGCTGAGCCGCGCGCGGCGGACGGCGGCCGCGGGGCAGGTGGAAGCGGCGCCCGTGCGATGCGGGGCGCTCGTCAACCGGCGGGTTCGTGGAGGTGGTTCACGATCCCGCCGGTTCTGTATGCGTATGTCCGTACGGAACCGTCAAGGACCGGCGGGTTCCCGTACGGAGGCGGAGGCGGCGGCCGCGCTGGCCCGCGAGGGCTCCCGCGTCGGCACGGGCGCGATGACCGTGCGCTGGGCGGGGACCTGGTGCTCCGCGGGGGCGGCGGTGGTCTTGCCGCGCCCCTGCTTGGGCAGCGGAACCGTTAAGGCGACGAGCAGTCCGAGCCCGAGCGCCGCCAGGGTTATGACGGCGATTCCCGGTGGTGACGTCGCCTGGGACAGGAGCAGCATGGCGAGGGTGGAACAGATGACGGTCGCGGAACCATACGAGAGCTGTGCGACGGTCGGACGAGGCATGGGGCGAGGCATGGCGTGATCCGTCCTCGGGACAGCGGATGCGGGGGTGATCCTGGGGCTATGGGGGTTGTGGGTGGGGCATAGCGGAACGTATACGAATCGAAGGGGGCTTTTTGGCGTCGGCTTGGATGCCTTGCCGAGCACCCGCGCCTGCCGTTGATTTGGCGCCGTTCTCCAGGGTCTGGCTCTATTTGCCTCCATGCCCGACGCGACCACGCGGTAAGCGTGACCTTACCCACGGCGCCGGAGCACGGGGGGCGCATAGATTCATGCGTTCCATCAACTGGACGGTCGCACGCGCCGGTTGACGATGCAATATGCCGCTCGGTCGTGCCGCCGCCACACACCGCGTGCGTCCGGATAGTGGACAGGCGCGTCTGCATAGAGCATTTGGCCTGTTCAAGTCAAGGTCTGTCTTTTCTCTTCACCCTCCGGTCGAATGTCGTCACTTATGACGCGCTTACCGCGCGCGGACCTCCTTGACCGGGACACCTCCGGTTCCGCGGCGGGAGCGGGGGAGGAAACCATCAAGTGAGAGTCAAGAGACGGACGTTCCGCGCCGCGGCCGCCACGGTCGCGGTGGCCGCGGCCACCGCGACGTTCTCGGCGTACGGGGTGGCGGTCGCCGACGACGGCGCGAAGGCGCCCTCGGCCAAGGACGGACAGGCCGTTGACCGCCGCGATCCGGCGGACGCCAAGACGGGTGTCGACCACGACCTGGACGGGCCCTTCAGCAAGCAGCAGGCCCAGCAGCGCAAGGCCGCCCTGGAGCAGGTCGTGGCGGGCGAGGCCGAGGTCAAGAAGCGCGGCGGCTCCAACGTCGTCAAGCTCGACGACAAGAAGTACGTCGAGCTGGGGCGCGAGAAGACCGACAAGATCTTCACGATCCTGGTGGAGTTCGGGGACAAGGTGGACGACACCACCATGTACGACCCCGACGGCCCCGACGGGCCCGAGCAGCCGGTCAAGAAGTACGGCGGCACGCCCGGCCCGCAGCACAACAAGATAGCCAAGCCGGACCGTGCGAAGGACAACAGCACGGCCTGGCAAGCCGATTACAACCGCAAGCACTTCCAGGACCTGTACTTCGGCAAGGGCAAGGACAGCAAGGGCAAGGCCAAGCACTCGCTGAAGACGTACTACGAGAAGACCTCCTCCGGGCGCTACTCGGTCGACGGCACGGTCTCCGACTGGGTCAAGGTCGACTACAACGAGGCCCGTTACGGCTCGAACTACTGCGGCGACAACAACTGCGCCAACGTCTGGGACGCGGTGCGCGACGGCGTCACGGCCTGGGAGAAGGACCAGAAGGCCAAGGGCCGTACGGACGCGCAGATCAAGGCGGACCTCGCGAAGTATGACAAGTGGGACCGCTACGACTTCGACAACGACGGCAACTTCAACGAGCCCGACGGCTACATCGACCACTTCCAGATCGTCCACGCCGGTGAGGACGAGTCCGCGGGCGGCGGCGCCGAGGGCCCCAACGCCCTGTGGGCGCACCGCTGGTACGCCTACGGCGACGACGCGGGCAAGACGGGCCCCGGCAACAACAAGGCGGGCGGCACCCAGATCGGCAAGTCCGGCATCTGGGTCGGCGACTACACGATGCAGCCGGAGAACGGCGGCCTCGGCGTCTTCGCCCACGAGTACGGCCACGACCTCGGCCTGCCGGACCTCTACGACACGACGGGCCCCGGCGCGGCCGGTGAGAACTCCGTCGGTTTCTGGTCGCTGATGTCGGCGGGCTCCTGGCTCGGCACCGCCAAGAACGCCATCGGCGACCTGCCCGGCGACATGACCTCCTGGGACAAGTTCCAGCTGGGCTGGCTCAACTACGCCAAGGCGAAGGCCGCGACGAAGTCCACGCACAAGCTGGGCGTGTCCGAGTACAACACCCGCAACAAGCAGGCGCTGTTCGTCACGCTGCCCAAGAAGTCGGTCACCACGACGGTCGTGAAGCCCACCGAGGGCGCAGGCCAGTGGTGGAGCGGCCAGGACGACGACCTCAGGAACACCCTGACCCGGTCCGTCGACCTCACCGGCAAGTCGAAGGCCGAACTGTCCCT
Organism: Streptomyces sp. NPDC053474; assembly: GCF_044544845.1. Lineage (NCBI taxonomy): Bacteria > Bacillati > Actinomycetota > Actinomycetes > Kitasatosporales > Streptomycetaceae > Streptomyces > Streptomyces sp. NPDC053474. The sequence continues at coordinate 582,742 of NZ_JBITXV010000003.1, read as the reverse complement.
CGACGGCTGGTGGGACATCGAGCGGAACTACGACTACCTCTACACCGAGGTCTCGACGGACGGCGGCGCCAGCTTCACGCCCGTCGACGGCACCGCCGACGGCAAGCAGATCACCCGTGACGGCGGCGACAAGCCCGCGCTCACCGGCTCGTCGACGAAGTACCAGAAGCTCGTCTACCCGCTCGACGCCTACGCGGGCAAGAAGATCGACATCCGTTTCCGCTACGCCACGGACGGCGGCAACGCGCTCAAGGGCTTCACCGCCGACCAGATCACGCTGACCGCGGACGGCGCCAAGCTGTTCACCGACGGCGCGGAGAACGGCGACAACGGCTGGAAGGTGAAGGGCTTCTCGCGCATCGGCGAGTCCTTCACGAAGAAGTACGAGCAGTACTACTTCGCCGAGAACCGCCAGTACGTGTCGTACGACAAGACCCTCAAGGCGGGTCCGTACAACTTCGGCTTCTCCACGACGCGTCCGGACTGGGTGGAGCACTACCCGTACCAGACCGGCCTGCTGGTCTGGCAGTGGGACACCTCCCAGAAGGACAACAACGTCAGCAAGCACCACGGCAAGGGTCTGATCCTGCCGGTGGACGCGCACGCCAAGCCGCTGAAGTGGACGGACGGCACGCTCCTCCGGAACAAGATCCAGCCGTACGACGCGCCGTTCTCGAAGTACCGCACCGACGCCTTCACGCTCCACAACGCGGACGTCGCGCTCAAGCTGAAGTCGCGCGCCGGGGTCTCGGCCTTCGACGACCACAAGGGCACCTACTGGTACCCGGAGAACCCCACGGGCAGCGTCAAGGTCACTGACACCAACACCAAGATCAAGATCGTGAAGCAGCCGAAGGACGGCTCCTCGATCACGGTCCAGGTGGGCCCCTCCGTCCGATAATTTTGCGTTACCCCAGGTCAGAGGCGTATTTCTGACCGAATGGCCGTCGCCCCCTAGCGGGCGGCGGCCGTTCGTGTTTAGGTGCGTCCTGTGGATTCCTTATTGACGCGACGTCTCACGGGGGTGTGACACGGCATGGCCGCAGGAGGCTTCTGCAAGCTGCCGAACGGCAGTGTGGTGGTGGCACTGACCCTGCCGAGCCCCGGCGCTCCGGCGGGCGGCGCCGCGCGGGTACGGGTGCTCGTGCACGCCGTGAACCGGGCGCGGGCCCTGACCCGGCTGCGGAACCTCGGCCTGCGGGCGGTGTACCTCCGCGGCAACGCGGAGCCGCCCACCCCCGACGAGGTCACGGCGGTCCTCCACCACCCCGACGGCCTCATATGGCGCACGGCCCCCATGCAGGGCACCCAGGAACTGTGGCACCCGATCAGGGCCCTGCTGCGGCGGGCAGCGGCGTAGCCCTGCCGGGCACCTCGCCCTCATCGGCCTTCGGCCTCGTCCTCAAACTCCCCCAAGCTCTTAAGGAGCAGGGGGTACCCCCTCGACGGGCTGGATCTGTCGCCGGTCGCGGCAGAGATCTCAGCCTCTCCGGCGTTTGAGGAGCGGGGGTCTGGGGGCGGAGCCCCCAGGAATCGGGAAGGGGGCTACACCACCGGCTTGCCCGTCAGCTCGACGCCCGCCGCGCGCAGCTCCTCCAGGGCCCGCTCCGTCGTGGCCTCGGCGACGCCCGCCGTGAGGTCGAGCAGGACATGGGTGCGGAAGCCCTCGCGGGCCGCGTCGAGCGCCGTGGCCCGCACGCAGTGGTCCGTCGCGATCCCCACCACATCCACCTCCCGCACCTGCCGCTCCCGCAGCCACCGCGCCAGCGGCACCCCGTTCTCGTCGACCCCCTCGAAGCCGGAGTACGCCGCCGAGTGCTCCCCCTTGGAGAAGACGGCGTCGACGGCCCCGGAGGCCACGGCGGGCGCGAAGTTCGGGTGGAAGCCGACGCCCTCGGTCCCGGCCACGCAGTGCGGCGGCCAGGAGTCGACGTAGTCGGGCGTGGCGGAGAAGTGGTCGCCGGGCGCGATGTGGTGGTCACGGGTGGCCACGACGTGGCGGTAGCAGGCGGACGTCTGGCCGATGAGGTCGGTGATGGCGGCGGCCACGTCCGCCCCGCCCGCCACCGCCAGGCTGCCCCCCTCGCAGAAGTCGTTCTGCACGTCTACGACAATCAGGGCGCGGCGCATGGCGGGTGTCCTTCGTTAGCTGGATGAATCGAGCGTAGAGACTTCACGTCCGTTGCGGGAGGGGGCGGCGGTCACACGAACTCCGTGGGGATGACGGCCTCGCCCCGCGAGAGCTGGGTCGCCGAGAGCGGCAGCGCGGCCCGGGCGGCCGCGTGCCGGTCACGGACGGTGTCCAGGGGCTCGCGGGCGAGCACCGCCCCGCCCTTGATCAGCTCGACGTGGAGCTGGTGGTCGGCCAGGTCCGCCGGGACCGGGCCGGTGCCGACGACCTCGGCCTCGGCGACCCCCTGGGCGTCGGGGCGGCGCGCGGCCCACTTGCGGCCGCCCAGGGACGACTTGGCGCCGAGCGACTTCTTCGCGACGGGTTCGAGGGGCGCCTCGGGGTCGGCGGAGCGGGCGCGGGCGACCAGCTTGTAGACCATGGAGCAGGTGGGGTGCCCGGAGCCGGTGACCAGCTGGGTGCCCACGCCGTAGGCGTCCACGGGCGCGGCCGCCAGCGAGGCGATGGCGTACTCGTCCAGGTCGGAGGTGACGACGATCTTGGTCTGCGTCGCGCCGAGCTCGTCCAGCTGCTGCCGCACCCGGTGCGCGACCAGGAGGAGGTCGCCGGAGTCGATGCGGACGGCGCCGAGCTCCGGGCCCGCGATCTCGACGGCCATCCGGACGGCCTCGCCGACGTCGTAGGTGTCGACGAGCAGGGTCGTGCCGCGGCCGAGGGAGTCCACCTGGGCGCGGAAGGCGTCGCGCTCGCTGTCGTGGACGAGGGTGAAGGCGTGCGCGGAGGTGCCGACGGTCGGGATGCCGTAGCGGAAGCCCGCGGCGAGGTCGGAGGTGGTGGTGAAGCCGCCGACGTAGGCCGCCCGGGACGCGGCGACGGCCGCCAGCTCGTGGGTGCGGCGCGCGCCCATCTCGATCAGCGGCCGCCCGCCCGCGGCGGAGGCCATCCTGGAGGCGGCCGCGGCGATGGCCGAGTCGTGGTTGAGGATCGACAGGATCACGGTCTCCAGGAGCACGCACTCCGCGAAGCTGCCCTCGACCCGCAGGATCGGCGAGCCGGGGAAGTACACCTCGCCCTCCGGGTAGCCCCACACGTCCCCGCTGAAGCGGTACGAGGCGAGCCACTGAAGGGTCGGCTCGTCCACGACGCCGCGCTCGCGCAGGAAGGAGAGGACGTCCGCGTCGAAGCGGAAGTTCTCCACGGCGTCCAGGACCCGGCCGGTCCCGGCGACCACTCCATAGCGACGGCCCTCGGGCAGGCGGCGCGTGAACACCTCGAAGACCGAGCGGCGGTGCGCGGCGCCGGACTTGAGGGTGCCCTGCAACATCGTCAACTCATAGTGATCCGTGAAGAGCGCGGTCGACGGCACGTCGACCGGCAGCCCCAGGTCATGCTCCCCAGAGTTCATACGACGGATGCTACCCCTCATCTCGTCACTCTGACGATTTCAGGGGTCCGTTTGTGCGGTCGCCCCGTGCGGGTGGCAGCATGGGACAGGTGAGTAGCGCGGCTCCTGCAGAGATCACCCGCCCGGACGCGGACGAAGAGACCTCCGTGGTCCCCGAACCCGACGTTCCCTGGATCACCCTGGTGCACAACGACCCGGTGAATCTCATGAGCTATGTGACGTACGTCTTCCAGACGTACTTCGGGTACTCCAAGGACAAGGCGACCAAGCTCATGCTCGACGTCCACCACAAGGGCCGCGCCGTCGTCTCCTCGGGCAGCCGCGAGGAGATGGAGCGCGACGTGCAGGCGATGCACGGGTACGGGCTGTGGGCCACCCTCCAGCAGGACCGGAAGTAGCGACGCGACCGATGCCAGGACACTTCGAACCGATCCCGGGGGGCGGCGCGGCCGTCGCGCTCGACGAGGTCGAGATCTCCATCATCCGCTCCCTCGCCGTCCAGCTCCTGGAGCTGATCGGCCCCGGCGACGAGCCCGCGGGCGCCGACGACGACCTCTTCGCCGAGCTCTTCGCGCCGGGCCCGAGCGAGCCGCCAGCCGACCCGGTGCTCAAGCGGCTGCTCCCGGACGCGTACGGCGGCCCCGGCACCGAGGACGCCTCCGAGGCGCAGGCCGCCGAACTGCGGTCGTACTCCGCGGAGTTCCGCCGCTTCACCGAGAACGACCTGCGGGCGCGCAAGCGGGACGACGCCCTCGCGGTGGTCCGCTGCCTGGACGCGCTGACCGTCGCGGGCGAGGGCGGCGCGGTCCTGAAGCTGTCCGCCGACGACTCGCGCCGCTGGCTCGGCGCGCTCAACGACCTGCGGCTCGCGATCGGCACCCGCCTGGAGGTCACCGACGAGGAGGACACCGACATCCTCTACCGCCTGCCGGACTCCGATCCGCGCAAGCCGATGGTGATGGCGTACCTGTGGCTGGGGGGACTCCAGGAGACCCTCGTCGACACGCTGACCGGATGAGGCGGGACTCGGCCGGGGGGCGCGGGGCCCGGACGGGGCGGCGCGGGGCCCGGCCGGGCGTGAAGTTCTTCCGATGGCCGGTGTGAAGGTTTTCTGTCGGACGAGGTGACGGTTTCCCGCCGTCCGCGTGACGTCTCCTTGAAGATCGCGGCCGTTCGCTCAACGGACGCTCAAATCCGGATAACGATCAGGTCACCGCACCGTCCGCATATGCGACCTAGTGGGAGTTTTGTCCGCTTCTTCCTGTGGTGTGCGCCATAAAGGACTCATTCGATCACTGTGACGGTCGTGATAAATGTTCACGACCGCTCGGTGACGCCACCCATGTCGCCGACGGCACGCCAGGGGCCGACTGACCGTCGGCGGCACTCCATCACCATTCGGGGGATCACGACCTGGTCCGCGGCGAAACCGCAGTTCGCGGCGCGGATCAGCATGGAGAAAGGCGTCACCATGACCTCAGTGCGGGTCGAAGAGCATCACGACGGCAATGGGGCCGCGGCGGGCGCGGACGCGTCCGGCGAGAACGAGGGTTATCAGCGCGGGCTCGGTGCCCGGCAGATCCAGATGATCGCGATCGGCGGTGCCATCGGCACCGGCCTGTTCCTCGGTGCGGGCAAGGCCATTCACAAGGCCGGGCCGAGCCTCATCCTCGCTTACGCCATCGCGGGCCTCGTCATCTTCTTCATCATGCGCGCGCTCGGCGAGCTCCTGATGTACCGGCCCGTGTCGGGCTCGTTCTCCGAGTACGCCCGCGAGTTCGTCGGCCCGTTCTTCGGCTTCGTGACCGGTTGGACGTACTGGCTCTTCTGGGTCGTCACCGGCATCACCGAAGTCACGGCGGCCGCCCAGTACATGCAGTACTGGACGCACAACTCCATTCCGCAATGGGCGTACGCGCTGATCTTCACGGTCATCCTGTACGGCGCCAACCTGATCTCCGTGAAGCTCTTCGGCGAGCTGGAGTTCTGGTTCTCCATGGTCAAGGTCACCGCCATCATCGGCATGATCCTGATCTGTGCCGGAATCCTCACCATCGGCTTCTCCGACGCCGGTGACAGCGCGTCCGTCACGCACCTGTGGGACAACGGCGGCTTCTTCCCCAACGGCATCGGCAACACGCTGATGACCCTCCAGATCGTGATGTTCGCCTTCCTGGCCGTGGAGCTCGTCGGCGTCACCGCGGGTGAGTCCAAGGACCCGAAGAAGACCCTGCCCAAGGCGATCAACACCGTGCCGTGGCGCATCGCCGTCTTCTACGTCGGCGCCCTGATCATGATCCTCTCGGTCGTCCCGTGGACGTCCTTCCAGCCCGGTGTCTCCCCGTTCGTCGCGGCCTTCGAGAAGATGGGCCTCGGCATCGGCGCCGCGATCGTGAACTTCGTGGTCCTGACGGCCGCGCTCTCCTCCTGCAACTCGGGCATGTACTCCACCGGCCGCATGCTGCGCGACCTCGCGCTCAACGGCCAGGGCCCGAAGTTCTTCACCAAGCTCACCAAGAACGGCCTGCCGCTCGTCGGCACCACCGCGTCCGCCGCGCTGATGCTCGTCGGCGTGTGGATCAATTACCAGTGGCCGGGCGAGGCGTTCAACTACGTCGTCTCCTTCGCCACCATCTCCGGCATGTGGGCCTGGATCATGATCCTGGTCTCCCAGATCAACTACCGCCGCAAGGCCGACCGCGGCATCCTGCCGCAGTCCACCTTCCGCGCCCCGGGCGCCCCGTACACGAGCTGGTTCGCGCTCGCCTTCATCGGCATGGTCATCGTGATGATGGGCATCGACAAGGACGCCCGGATCTCGCTGTACTGCGCCCCGATCTGGGCCGCCATCCTGTGCGTGTCCTACCTGGTCCTCAAGAGCCGCAACCCGGAGGCGGCGGCCTTCAAGAAGCGCCAGCACGCTGCCGCTGTGCCTGGGGCCAAGGGCTGACCTCTGCGTTTCCCGGATCTGCGGGCCGTTTGTGGCTGGTCGCGCAGTTCCCCGCGCCCCTTCGGGGGCGCTGTCGAACCGCGGCGCACGTCCACGATATGGTCCGTCGCGTATCACATGTTGGTACGCGGCGGCCCTTTCGTACGTCCGTGCTGCATATCCTGGCCCACATGCTGACCATCACCCAGGCCCTGCGGGACGAGATCGTCGCGCACGCGCGCAAGGACCACCCCGACGAGGCCTGCGGCGTCGTCGCGGGCCCGGCGGGCACGGACCGCCCCGAGCGGTTCATCCCGATGCTGAACGCGGCCCGCTCGCCCACGTTCTACGAGTTCGACTCGGCGGACCTGCTCAAGCTGTACCGCGAGCTCGACGACCGCGACGAGGAGCCCGTGGTCATCTACCACTCGCACACCGCCACGGAGGCCTACCCCTCCCGCACGGACATCTCGTACGCGAACGAGCCCGGCGCCCACTACGTCCTGGTGTCCACCGCCGACGCCGACGACGCGGGCCCCTTCCAGTTCCGCTCGTTCCGCATCGTGGACGGAGAGGTCACCGAGGAGGACGTGCAGGTCGTACAGGCATACTGAAGCCGACCTTCGAGGCGGCAGGAGCCAGGAAGCCGGTGTGAGTCCGGCGCGGTCCCGCCACTGTGACCGGCACGCGCGCGTGCCGGGAGTCAGGAACTGACCTGCCGCCTCCTCCCACTTGACGCAGGGGACGCGGAAATCCCCTGGAGGAGGACCGCACAGTCATGCGCATCCGCGTGCTGCTCGTCGCCGCGGCGACCCTGCTCCCGCTCACGGCCTGCTCGGCGTCGTCCGACGACGCCGACGCCTCGGCCGCAAGGCCCCGGGCGGACGGATTCCCGTACACCGTCACCAACTGCGGGGTGAAGACGACGTACAAGGCGCCCCCCGAGCGCGCCGTGCCCATGAACCAGCACGCCACGGAGATCCTCCTGGAGCTGGGGCTCAAGGACAGCATCGCCGGGACCGCCTACCTCGACGACAAGGTGCTCCCCCGGTACCAGAAGGCGTACGCGTCCCGCCCGGTGCTCGCCAAGGAGTACCCCTCGTACGAGAAGCTCCTCGCCGCGAACCCCGACTTCGTCTACGGCGGCTACTCCACCGCCTTCGCCGCCGGTGAGGGCCGCTCCCGCGAGGCCCTCGCCAAGTCCGGGATCAACAGCCGTCTGAACATCGAGGGCTGCGCCAAGAAGCCGGTCACGATGGACGACCTCTACCGCGAGGTCCGCGAGACCGGCGCCACCTTCGGCGTCCGCGACCGCGCCGAGAAGTGGGTGCGCTCCGCCGAGGCCGAGCTGGCCCGCGCCGCGAAGAAGAACCGGGGCGGCAAGGCCCCGTCGGTCTTCGTCTACGACAGCGGCGACAAGACCGCCTTCACGGCGGGCGGCAAGGGCATCGGCAACGACATCATCAAGCGCGCCGGCGGCCGCAACGTGATGGCCGACCTCGACAAGTCCTTCGGCGACGCCTCCTGGGAGACGGTGGTCGACCGCAGCCCCGACGTCGTCCTCATCTACGACTACGGCGCGACGACCGTGGCCCAGAAGAAGAAGCGCCTCCTCGACGACCCGGCCCTCAAGGACGTCCCCGCCATCAAGAACAAGCGCTTCGCGGTCCTGCCCCTGTCGGACGTGGTCCTCGGCGTACGAGCCCCAAAGGCGGTGGAGAAGCTGGCGGAGCAGCTGCGGTGACCCAGACCGAGAAGTCCGCCCCGGGCACCCTCCAGCCCGTCCGGCGTTTGAGGACGAGCCGCGGAGCGGCGATAAGGGGGTCCGGGGGCGGAGCCCCCGGCTTCGGGAAGGGGCGGGCTTGGGGAGCCCCCGGCAGGACCCGCTACGCCGTCCTCATGGCCACGCTCACACTCGCCCTAGCGGCCGCAGGCATCGCCGCGCTGACGTACGGCTCCGTCAAGATCCCGCCCGCCGAGGTCCTCGACATCCTCACGGGCAGGGCCGAAGGCCCGTCCCCGTACCGGACCATCGTCCTCGACGTCCGCCTCCCCAGGGTCCTGCTCGGCGCAGCCGTCGGCGCGGGGCTCGCCGTCATCGGCACCACCCTCCAGGCCCTGGTCCGCAACCCCCTCGCCGACCCCTTCCTGCTCGGCGTCTCCTCCGGCGCCTCCGCGGGCGCGGTCGGCGTGATCGTGCTCGGCTGGGGCGCGGGCCTGGCCACCACGGTGACCATCCCGGCGGCGTCCTTCGCGGGCGCGTTCCTCGCGCTGCTCGTGGTGTACGTACTGGCCAGGGAGCCCGGCGGCGGCTTCACCACCGGCCGCCTGGTCCTCGCGGGCGTGGCCGTCTCCTACGTCCTGTCCGCCCTGACCAGCCTGATCCTGGTGGTCTCGGCCCGCGCCGACCACCTCCAGGAGGTCCTGTACTGGACGCTCGGCGGCCTCGGCAGCGCCCGCTGGGACATGCTCGCCGTGCCCCTGACCGTGCTCGCGCTCGGCACGGCCGTGCTCCTCGCGATCGCCCGGCCGCTCGACCTGCTGCTTGTGGGGGAGGAGGGCGCCACCGTCCTCGGCCTGGACACGGCCCGGTTCCGCGCGGGCGTCTTCGTGCTCGCCTCGCTGGTCACCGGCGTCCTCGTCGCGCACAGCGGGGCCATCGGCTTCGTCGGCCTGATGGTGCCGCACGCGGCCCGCATGCTGGTCGGCGCCGGACACCGGGCGCTGCTCCCGGTGGCGGCGCTGATGGGCGCGGTGTTCCTGGTCGTCGCCGACCTCGCGGCGCGCACGCTGGCGGCGCCGCAGGACATCCCCGTGGGCGTGCTCACCGCGCTCACCGGCGGCCCGTTCTTCCTGTGGCAGCTGCGCCGGGGCCGGACGCACGAAGGGGTGACGGCATGACCGAAGGACGACGACCGCCCGCCGGAGCCGCGGGCCCGCTCCCCGGCGCCGGGTGCCTGCGCGCCGAGGACCTCACGTACGACACCCCGTCCGGCCGCCGCCTCGTCGACGGCGTCTCGCTCACCGTCTCCGCGGGTGAGACGGTCGGCATCGTCGGCCCCAACGGCAGCGGCAAGACGACGCTGCTGCGCTGCGTCTACGGCGCGCTCGCGGCCACCGCGGGGCGGGTCCTGCTCGACGGCGCCGACCTCGCCGCGGCCGGGGTCAAGGCGCGGGCCCGCCGCGTCGCCACCGTGCCGCAGGACGGCCACGCGGGCTTCGAGCTCACCGTCCGCCAGGTGGTGGCCATGGGCCGCTCCCCGCACAAGCGCTTCTGGGAGGCCGACACCACCACCGACCGGGCCATGGTGACCGACGCCCTGGAGCGCGTCGGCGCGGCGGACCTCGCCGACCGCCCCTTCGGCCAGCTCTCCGGCGGCGAGCGGCAACGGGCCCTGCTCGCCCGCGCGTTGGTGCAGGAGCCCGCCGTCCTCGTGCTCGACGAGCCCACCAACCACCTGGACATCCGCTACCAGCTGGAGATCCTCGGCCTGGTCAAGGAGCTCGGCACGGCGAACCTGCTCGCCCTGCACGACCTGACCCTGGCCGCGTACTACTGCGACCGCCTGTACGTGCTCGACGGCGGCCGCGTCGTCGCGTCCGGGCCCCCGGGCACGGTCCTGACCGGCGAACTCCTCGCGGAGGTGTACGGCGTCACGGCCGAAGTGGCCGTCCACCCGGCCACCGGAGCCCCCACCGTCACGTATCTGCCGGGCCGCTCGCGGCGCGTCCCCGCGCCCTGAGCGGCCCGCCCGCGTCCGGGTGCCGAGCCGGATCCGTCCGGTATCCGAGATCACATTCCGGGGCCCGGACCGGGAATCGATACGATGACCCCATGGTTTCGAACGACGTGAGCATCGATACGACGCCGGGCGCCCTGCTCGTCGGCCGGCTGCACGTCGACCTGTGCCGTCTCGCCAGCGCCATCTGTCGGCGCTGAGGCGCCGCCGGGCGCCGGGCCGCGCCCCGCGCTCCCGGGCACCGGTCGGCCCGGCGTCCCGCACCCGCGCGGCCCCGCAGCGCTCGTACCTCTCACACTTCTCGCACCTCTCGCAGTTCCGGTAGTCCGCCCCTCCCGACAGGAGCCCATCGCCATGGCCATCGAGGTCCGCATCCCGACCATCCTCCGCACCTACACCGGCGGCGAGAAGGCCGTCGAGGGCAACGGCGACACCATCGCCGCACTCTTCGCCGACCTTGAGACCCGGCACGCGGGCATCCAGGAGCGCCTCATCGACAAGGACAAGGGCAACGAACTGCGCCGGTTCGTGAACGTGTACCTGAACGACGAGGACGTCCGCTTCCTGGCGGGCGTCTCCACCGAGCTCACCGACGGCGACAGCGTCACGATCCTGCCCGCCGTCGCGGGCGGCATGGTCTGACGGCCGCGGCCGCCGCATGCGTTACGACTCCCCGCTCGCGGCCGTCGGCAACACGCCGCTGGTCCGCCTGCCGCGCCTGTCCCCGTCCGCCGACGTCCGCGTCTGGGCCAAGCTGGAGGACCGCAATCCGACCGGCTCCATCAAGGACCGGCCCGCGCTCCACATGATCGAACAGGCCGAGAAGGACGGCCGGTTGACCCCCGGCCGCACCATCCTCGAACCGACCTCGGGCAACACCGGCATCTCGCTCGCCATGGCGGCCAGGCTCAAGGGCTACCGCATCGTGTGCGTCATGCCGGAGAACACCTCGCGGGAGCGGCGCGAACTCCTCACGATGTGGGGCGCCGAGATCGTCCCGTCGCCCGCGGCGGGGGGCTCCAACACCGCCGTGCGCGTCGCCAAGGAGCTGGCGGCCGAGCACCCCGACTGGGTGATGCTCTACCAGTACGGCAACCCGGACAACGCGGGCGCCCACTACGCCACCACCGGCCCCGAGATCCTCGCCGACCTGCCCTCGATCACCCACTTCGTGGCCGGGCTCGGCACCACCGGCACCCTCATGGGCGTCGGCCGCTATCTGCGCGAGCACAAGCCCGACATCAAGATCGTCGCCGCGGAGCCGCGCTACGACGACCTCGTCTACGGCCTGCGCAACCTCGACGAGGGCTTCGTCCCCGAGCTGTACGACGAGTCGGTCCTCACCACCCGCTTCTCCGTGGGCTCCGCCGACGCGGTGACCCGCACGCGCGAGCTGCTCAAGGAGGAGGGCATCTTCGCCGGAGTCTCCACCGGCGCGGCCCTGCACGCGGCCATCGGCGTCGGCCGCAAGGCCGTCAAGGCCGGGGAGCAGGCGGACATCGCCTTCGTCGTGGCCGACGGCGGCTGGAAGTACCTCTCGACGGGCCTGTACACGGCCCCGACGACGGAGGAGGCCATCGCCACGGTCCAGGGCCAACTTTGGGCGTAGCCCTGGGGGCGCCCTGGAACCGGTCGATCGGCCTTCGGCCTCGTCCTCAAACTCCCCCAAGCTCTTAAGGAGCAGGGGGTACCCCCTCGACGGGCTTGATGGTGCCGCTGCGGGCCGCATCTCGCCTGCGGGCGGACGGGATCCGGGCCGCACCGGAGACTTTCAGCCCGTCCGGCGCTTGAGGACGAGGCGCGAAGCGCCGATAAGGGCGGGGGCCCGGGGGCGGCAGCACCCGGTTCGGGAAGGGGCGGGCCTGGGGCGCACCGCGAGGGTTAGCCGCCGAGGTAGCGGACCTGGTCCCACAACGCCGGGTCCACCACCCCGGCCCGCCGCCGGAAGTCCCCGGCCCACAGCTCCCGCACCCCCTCCGGCTCCAGAAAGCTCACGCGCCCCTGGACATCGCCCACGGTCCCGGGCGGCAGCGGAATCACCCCGGCCCGCTCCTCGTGGAACCGCGTGGTGATCGTCGCGACGCGCACGGCGTCACCCCGTACGGACAGCACGAGGAAGGGGCGCTCGGCCTCGTCGGCCACGGCCCACCAGATCTCCGCGGCCCGCGGCCGGACCGCCGCTGCCGAGGCGGGCCGCCGCGCCGTGCGCCCCGCGCCGCGCGAGCGCCCGTGCCCGCGCCCCCACCCGTCCACCACGGTGGCCACCAGGGCGAGCACCACCACCGCGGCGAGGGCCAGCCACCAGGACGTGTCCATAGCCCCGACGGTACCGGCGGGCCCGTCAGCCCGCCGCCCGCGCGGGCGAAAGGAGGGCGCCGAGGACGACCGGAGCGTCCTCGCGCGCCAGGGCGACGAGCACCGTCTCGGCGCCGTCGCGGCACTCGATGAGGACGGTGTCGTACGTGCCGCCGGGGCCGATGACGGTGTCGCCGGGCCGCGGCGCCCGCACCTCGCGCACGGTCAGTGACGGCGGCAGCGGCCTGCGGGCGACGCGCCCGTCCGGGTCGGGCGTCACCGCGGGCGCCCCGTCCCCGACGACCAGGTGGTCGAAGCCGTCCACGCTGTAGGGCACGTCCCCGAGGACGGCCGCGCGCACGCACCGCTTCCCGGCGGGCGGCACCGGGACGATGTCGCTGGTGTCGACGGCCCGCCGCTCCCGCCGCCGCGTGAGCCACGCGACCAGCGCGGTGAGCGCCGCCACCGGCGGCACCCCGAGGGCCGTGACCAGCAGGGCGCCGCGCACGTCCGGGCAGACGTGGGCCGCGACGATGCCGAGGCAGCCCAGGAGCGCCCCGGCCACGGGCCCCACGGAGAGCTGCCAGGCGCTCGCGTGCGCGGCGGACGCGTACCTCCGGCGCCACCAGCCGACCGCCCCCAGGACGCCGAGCCCGATGGGCAGCGTCAGCAGGCCGATGCCGAGGGGCAGGCGCCAGTCGTCGGCGGGCGAGGCCTCGGTGTCCTCGGCGGCGGTGCCGAACCGCACGGTGCGGATCTCGCCCCGCCAGTACGTCAGGGACACCCGGTCCCCGGCGCGCACGGCGTCGTGCAGCCGCGATCCGGACATGTGCACGCGCCGCACCCGGTCGTCGCCGCGCTCGGTGACGCGGAGCCAGTAGTCGGCCTTGCGGCCGCGGGCCTCCACCTCGGTGCCCGTGACGGTCGCGGCCACCGTCGTCGTGCACGATTCCGGCCGGGCCCCGGCCGTACACGCGGGCGCGGCGGCGTACGCGTGCCCCCGCGCGAGCGCGCCCGGCACGGCGGCGAAGAACCCGAGGGGGACGAGCAGGAACACCAGCGCACAGCCGACCCCGAGCACCGACCGCCACCGACCGGGCCCGTTCCCCGTCCGCCCCGCCGTCCCCGACACTCCCGCACCCCTCCCGGACCCAGCCAAAACCTTCCCTCACAGTGTCCCCCGCCACCCCACCCCCGGACGGCCCCCCCGAACCGGTGACACCCCAGGTGAGTTCGCCCACAACGGCCCACGACGGAGGAGCGAGGCGCCGTTTCGCGCCTTACGCTCGTCGGACCGCACGCCCCCGAATTCCCCCGACCGCCAGCGCGGAGGTTCCAGCTATATGAAGCTCACCGTCGTCGGCTGCTCGGGGTCGTTTCCGTCCGCGGACTCGGCCTGCTCGAGCTACCTCGTCGAGGCCGACGGCTTCCGGCTGCTGCTCGACATGGGCAACGGCGCCCTGGGCGAGCTGCAGCGCCACATCGGTCTGTACGACCTCGACGCGATCTTCCTCAGCCATCTGCACGCCGACCACTGCATCGACATGTGCGCGTACTTCGTGGCCCGCTACTACCGGCACGAGGGCGGCCGCTGCGTGCCCATCCCGGTGTACGGCCCCGAGGGCACCGAGCAGCGCCTGACCACGGCGTACGCCGACACGCCCTCCGCGTCCTCGATGAGCGAGGTCTTCGACTTCCACACGGTCAAGCCGGGCGCCTTCGACATCGGCCCGTTCGCGGTGCGCACCGAGAAGGTCTGCCATCCGGTCGAGGCGTACGCCGTGCGCGTCGAGCACGGCGGCAGGTCGCTCACGTACTCCGGCGACACGGGCCCCTGCGCGGCGCTCGACGAACTCGCCACCGGCACCGACCTCTTCCTGTGCGAGGCCGCGTTCACGCACGGCAAGGAGGACATCCCGGACCTGCACCTCAACGGCCGCGAGGCGGGCGAGTCCGCCCGGCGCGCGGGCGCGGGGCGCCTGGTCCTCACCCACATCCCGCCGTGGACGGACCCCGCGGTGAACCTCGCGGACGCCCGCGCGGTGTTCGAGGGCCCGACGGAGCTGGCCGCGCCCGGAGCGTCGTACCAGCTCTGAGGCGCTGTATCGATCCGCCCCCGCGGCGCGTGCCACCCTGACGACGAAGGCCCCGGAACCCAAGCGGTTCCGGGGCCTTCGCGCTGTCCGAGGGGCTACGCCTTCGTCAGGTCCTCGATCTCCTCCTCGGGCTCACGGCCCGGGGTGGGGATGTTGAACTTGACGATCGCGAAGCGGAAGACCACGTAGTAGACGGCCGCGAAGACGAGGCCGATCGGGATGATCATCCAGGGCTTGTCGGCGAACTTCCAGTTCAGGACGTAGTCGATGGCACCGGCGGAGAAGGTGAAGCCGTGGTGCACGCCGAGCGCCCAGGTGACCGTCATGGCCACGGCCGTGAGGACCGCGTGGATCACGTACAGGGCCGGGGCGATGAACATGAACGCGAACTCGATCGGCTCGGTGATGCCGGTGACGAAGGAGGTGAGCGCGAGGGACATCATCATGCCGCCGACGACCTTGCGGCGCTCGGGGCGCGCGGTGTGCGTGATGGCGAGCGCGACGGCGGGCAGCGCGAACATCATGATCGGGAAGAAGCCGGACATGAACTGGCCCGCGGTCGGGTCGCCGTGCATGAAGCGCTGGATGTCGCCGTGCCAGACGGCGCCCGCGGAGTCCGTGAAGGAGCCGATCTCCTGCCAGGCCACGGTGTTCACGAACTGGTGCATGCCGACCGGGAGCAGCCCGCGGTTGACCACGCCGAAGATGCCCGCGCCGACCGAGCCGAGGTCGGTCATCCACTCGCCGAAGCTGGTGATGGCGTCGCCGACCGGGCCCCAGGCCAGGCCGAAGAAGACACCCAGGGCGGTGCCGATGAAGGCCATGATGATCGGCACCAGGCGGCGGCCGTTGAAGAAGCCGAGCCAGTCCACCAGCTTGGTGCGGTGGAACTTCTGCCAGACCACGGCGGAGATCAGGCCCATGATGATGCCGCCGAAGACCTTGGGGTCGTTGTACGTGGCGGCGATGTCGGCACCCTTGGTGATCTTCGCCTCGGTCACCGGGAACGCCTTGAGCACGTTCGTGTAGACCAGGAAGCCGACGAGCGCGGCGAGGGCCGTGGAGCCGTCCGCCTTCTTCGCGAAGCCGATGGCGACACCGATGCAGAACAGCATCGGCATGTTCGCGAACACGGCGTCACCGGCGTTGGCGAACACCGTGGCGACCTTGCCCCAGCCCAGGCCGTCCGCGCCGAACACGTCCGGCTGGCCGAGGCGGAGCAGGATGCCCGCGGCGGGCAGCACGGCGATGGGCAGCTGCAGGCTGCGGCCGACCTTCTGCAGACCCTGCAAGAGGCCGGCGCCCCGCTTCTTCGCGGGCGCCGCCTTGGCGGTGGCCGTACTCATGACTTCCTCCATGTGCGGGTGCTGTCAGGGGACAGTTCAGGGGGTGCGACAGCATCCAGGTGGTCTACACCACTCAGTGGTGTAGACCTGTTGTAACACGGTCAAGGCGACATAAGGAACCCGCGATTCCTGTGGGGTGGGCCATACCGTCACAAGCACGACGAAAGGCCCCGGGACCAGGGGGTCCGAGGGCCTTTCCGGAGGCTCTGAGCGGGGTTCCGCTTGAGGCCTACGCTTTGGTCTGTTCTGCGTCCAACGCCTTTGCTTCCTCTTCCGGTTCGCGGCCCGGGGTGGGCAGGTCGAACTTGTGGATGACGAAGCGGAACAAAGCGTAGTAGACGACCGCGAACACCAGGCCGATGGGGATGATCAACCAGGGCTTGGTGGCCAGGCTCCAGTTGATGACGTAGTCGATGAGACCCGCCGAGAAGCTGAAGCCGTCCTTCACGCCGAGCGCCCACGTCACCGCCATCGAGACGCCGGTGAGCACCGCGTGGATCGCGTACAGGAGCGGCGCGATGAAGAGGAAGGAGTACTCGATCGGCTCGGTGATGCCGGTGACGAAGGAAGTCAGGCCGACCGAGAGCATCATGCCGCCGACGACCTTGCGGCGCTCGGGGCGGGCCGCGTGCGTGATGGCGAGCGCGGCGGCGGGCAGCGCGAACATCATGATCGGGAAGAAGCCCGAGGTGAACTGGCCCGCCGTCGGGTCCCCGGCGAGGAAGCGGTTGATGTCACCGTGCACCACGGTGCCGTCCGCCTTGGTGTAGTCGCCGAACTGGAACCAGACGAAGGTGTTCAGGAACTGGTGCAGGCCGACCGTGAGCAGCGCGCGGTTGGCCACGCCGAAGATGCCCGAGCCCAGCCAGCCGAGGTCCACCAGCCACTTGGAGAAGCTGGTGAGCCCGTCGCCGATGGGCGGCCAGACCCAGACGCACAGGCCCGCGAAGACCAGGCCGACGAAGGCCATGATGATCGGTACGAGCCTGCGGCCGTTGAAGAAGCCCAGCCAGTCCACCAGGCGCACCCGGTGGTAGCGCTGCCAGAGCCAGGCCGCGAGCAGGCCCATCACGATGCCGCCGAACACGCCCGGATTCTGGTACGCGGCCTGGGTGGGGGCCCCCTCGCCGGTCACGCACACCCCGCTCCACATCCCGGCGCCCGCGAAGTCGGCGCCCGGCGGGCAGTCGTCGGGGAAGGCGCGGAGCACCGCGTAGTAGACGAGGAAGCCCGCGACGGCGGCGAGCGCGGTGGAGCCGTCCGCCTTCTTGGCCATGCCGATCGCCACGCCGATGCAGAAGAGGAGCGGCAGGCCGAGCGAGGAGTCGAGCAGGGCGCCGCCCGCGGCGGCGAAGACCTTGGCGACGTTCGTCCAGCCCAGACCGTCGTCGCCGAAGACGTCCGGCTGGCCGAGCCGGTTCAGGATGCCCGCGGCGGGCAGCACGGCGATGGGCAGCTGGAGGCTGCGGCCCATCTTCTGCAGGCCCTGGAAGAGGCCGTTCCACCACTTCTTCCGCGGTGCCGCGGCGGCGTCCGACGTCATCGGCGTTCCTCCTGGAACCTTCCGGGAACCGGCCAGTTTGGCGGTCGTTGAAAACTGGTGTAGACCAGTTGCGGGCAGGTGTGCGGTGGCCCCTGGTCAGGGACGACGCCTTGATCGTCATGATGGGGTGCGGCCGTCGTGACCGCCCGCGAAGATGGGCCAACCGTGCGTTACCGTGACAGAGCGGACCTACGGTGTCGTGGCCGCGTCCTTTCACAGCAGGGAGTAAGCAATGGCCAGCAAGGCTGAGAAGATCGTCGCCGGGCTCGGTGGCCTCGACAACATCGAAGAGGTCGAGGGCTGCATCACCCGCCTCCGCACCGAGGTCAACGACCCGAGCCTGGTCGACGAGGCCGCTCTGAAGGCCGCGGGCGCGCACGGTGTCGTGAAGATGGGCACGGCGATTCAGGTGGTCATCGGCACGGATGCGGATCCGATCGCGGCGGAGATCGAAGACATGATGTGAGCGACGTCGCTCCCGCTTGGGGGTGCGGATCCGGGTTGCCGGGGCCGCGCCCCTTTTGCGTTGCCCGGGGCGGCTGCGGCCTCGGCTCGCCCTGAGCCCTGGCGCCGCGGCGCGGGGCGGCTGTCCGCTGTGCCCGCCCATCCCCAAGCTCTCGGCTCCGCTCGAGCAGGGGAGACCCCACTCGCCCCCTGGGCGGACCAGCCGCCCACAGAGCCAGGGGGAACCGGCCCGGTAGAGGACCGGGTGAACCGGTCGGGTGGGTTCCGGGGGGACTATAGGGTCGTTGGTATGTCTCGATTCGACGGTCGTACCCCCGCCCAGCTTCGTCCCGTTTCCATCGAGCGGGGGTGGAGCAAGCACGCCGAGGGCTCCGTCCTCGTCTCCTTCGGTGACACCAAGGTCTTCTGCACGGCCTCCGTCACGGAGGGCGTGCCCCGCTGGCGCAAGGGCAGCGGCGAGGGGTGGGTCACCGCCGAGTACTCGATGCTGCCGCGCTCCACCAACACCCGCGGCGACCGCGAGTCCGTACGCGGCAAGATCGGCGGCCGCACGCACGAGATCTCCCGCCTCATCGGCCGCTCGCTGCGCGCCGTCATCGACTACAAGGCGCTCGGCGAGAACACCATCGTCCTGGACTGCGACGTCCTCCAGGCCGACGGCGGCACCCGCACCGCCGCCATCACCGGCGCGTACGTCGCGCTCGCCGACGCCGTCTCCTGGGCGCAGGGCAAGAAGCTCATCAAGGCGGGCCGCCAGCCGCTGACCGGCACCGTCAGCGCCGTGTCCGTCGGCATCGTCGGCGGCGTGCCGCTGCTCGACCTCGCCTACGAGGAGGACGTCAAGGCGGACACCGACATGAACGTGGTGTGCACCGGCGATGGCCGGTTCGTCGAGGTCCAGGGCACCGCGGAGGCCGAGCCGTTCGCGCGCGACGAGCTGAACGCCCTGCTCGACCTCGCCGTCGGGGGCTGCGCGGAGCTGACCGCGCTCCAGCGCGAGGCACTGGATTCGGCCAAGTAGCCGTAGATGTACAGGGGTTCGCCTCCCGGCGAGCAACCGTCCCGACGACCACGGGCGTTCTATGGGGTGGAGCGTGCGGGAACGACCGCACGCTCGCTCACCGCATAACGGGAGGGAACCATCCATGGCCGTGCGCCACCGCCGTGTCACCGTCGCCATAACCACCGCTCTGATCGCCGTACCGGCGACGCTCGGCCTCGTCGCCTGCGACCCGAAGGACGCCGTGGACTGCGTCAGGGCGGCCGACGCCGTGTCCGACGGCGCCGCCGCGCTCCGCAAGGCCGCCTCCGACGCGGTCCTCTACCCGGACCGGTCCTCCGAGCGGCGCTTCGACAAGATCAGGGACAACCTCAAGGACATCCGCGAGGACCACGAGGACGACGAGGACATCACCGAAGCCGTCGACGAGATGCAGAAGGCCGTCGACAACGTCGAGAAGGCCGTCGACAACGGCGACAAGACGCCCGACCTCCGCCCGATGGCGAACGCCGCGGGCAAGGTCACCAAGGCCTGCACGAACTGACGCCGGGCCAGGGCCCGCACGGACGGACGCGGCGCGGTGGCCGGGGACACCCCCCGGCCGGGCGGCCGGGTCCCGGCGACGGGACGGATACTGGTCCCATGACCCGTCTCATCCTCGCCACCCGCAACGCCCACAAGGTCACCGAGCTCAGGGCGATCCTGGCCGCCGCGGGCCTCGACCACGAACTCGTGGGCGCGGACGCCTACCCCGAGATCCCCGACGTCAAGGAGACCGGGGTCACCTTCGCCGAGAACGCCCTGCTCAAGGCGCGCGCCCTGGCGCGGGCCACCGGCCTGCCCGCCGTCGCCGACGACTCCGGGCTCTGCGTCGACGTGCTCGGCGGGGCGCCCGGCATCTTCTCGGCGCGCTGGGCGGGGCGCCACGGCGACGACAAGGCCAACCTCGACCTGCTGCTCGCCCAGCTCGGCGACATCGACGAGGCCCACCGCGGCGCGCACTTCGCCTGCGCCGCGGCCCTCGCCCTGCCCGACGGCACCGAGCGCGTCGTCGAGGGCAGGCTGCGCGGCACCCTGCGCCACGCCCCCGCGGGCACGAACGGCTTCGGCTACGACCCGGTCCTCCAGCCCGAGGGGGACACCCGGACCTGCGCCGAGCTGACGGCCGAGGAGAAGAACGCGATCAGCCACCGCGGCGAGGCGTTCCGCGCCCTCGTGCCGGTGGTGCGGGAGCTGCTCGGCTGACCCGGCGCGCACAGACGGCGAAGGGCGCCCCCGCGCGCGGCGGGGGCGCCCTTTCGTACGTCTGCTTCCGAAGGCGGCGAGTCCTTCGCGAGTGCGGCCGGAGGGACTCGAACCCTCACGGGTGTTACCCCACTGGGACCTAAACCCAGCGTGACTGCCAATTCCACCACGGCCGCGTGCCGCCCCATCGTAATGGGCGCCCGACCGCGGCCGCCGGGCGGAGTCAGAACTTGGGCGCCGCGGCCCGCTCCTCGACCAGGTCGGCGGCCTCCTCCTCGGTCTCGACGCACGGCGGCGAGCCGCTGAGCGGCCGCCGCGCGGTCTCCTTCATGCAGGCGACCGCGGCGATGCCGACGCCCGCCGCCGCCATGGAGTAGTAGGCGGGCATCATGTCCGAGCCCGTGACGCTGATCAGCGCGGTGATCACCAGCGGCGCGGTGCCGCCGAACAGCGAGGCGGAGAGGTTGTAGCCCACCGAGAGCGAGCCGTAGCGCACCGGTGTCGGGAACAGCGCGGGCAGGGTCGCGGACATCGTGCCCAGCAGACACACCAGGGACAGGCCGAGCATCAGCATGCCCGCCGCGACCGCGACCAGCGCGCCCTGCTTGATCAGCAGGAACGCCGGGACCGGCAGCACCAGGAAGCCCACCATGCCGGTCAGCAGGAGCGGCTTGCGGCCGAAGCGGTCGGACAGCACCCCGACCCGGCTGATCACCAGCATCAGCGCGAGCATCGTCGCGATGAGGATCACCAGACCGTGCGTGTCGTCGTAGCCCAGCTCGTCGGTGAGGTACGTCGGCATGTACGACAGGAGCGTGTAGTGGGCGATGTTGTACGCGCCGACCAGGGCGACGCACAGGACCAGCGGCCGCCAGTACTCGCGGAAGATCCTGGCCAGATCGCCCTTGGCAGAGGTCTCGACGGCGGACGCGGCGTCGGATGCGGGGTGGTAGCTCTCGTCCGTGAGCTTCTGGAACGCCGGGGTCTCGTCCAGGCGCAGCCGCAGATACAGACCCACCAGGCCGAGCGGGCCCGCCACCAGGAACGGCACGCGCCAGCCCCACGCCTCCATGGCGCCGTCGTCGAGCACGGTCGTCAGGATCGTGACCAGGCCCGCCGCGCCCACGTACCCGGCGAGCGTGCCGAACTCCAGGAAGCTGCCGAAGTAGCCGCGCCGCTTGTCCGGCGCGTACTCGGCGATGAAGGTGGACGCGCCGCCGTACTCGCCGCCGGTGGAGAAGCCCTGCACCATGCGGAAGAGGATCAGGAGCACCGGGGCCCAGAAGCCGATGGCGGCGTAGCCGGGGATCAGGCCGATGGCGAAGGTCCCGGCCGCCATCAGGATCATCGTCAGGGCCAGCACCTTCTTGCGGCCGACCTTGTCGCCCATCGGGCCGAACACCATCCCGCCGAGCGGCCGGACCAGGAACGAGACCGCGAAGGTGGCGAACGACGAGAGCAGCTGGACCGTGCTGTTCCCGGACGGGAAGAAGACATGCCCGATGGTGACGGCCAGATAGCTGTAGATGCCGAAGTCGAACCACTCCATGGCGTTGCCGAGCGAGGCCGCCTTCACCGCGCGGCGCACCGCCGCGTCGTCGGTGACGGTGATGTCGGTGCGCCGCAGGGGCGGGTTCCGGCGCCGTCTCACCGTGCGGAAGAGGAGGCGGTGACGCTTCACCGCCTCCGGGTCGGCGCCGGGAGCGAGGGGGTCGGCCCCCGTGTCGGCCTGGTACCTGCTGGCCGCCATGGAAGGAGTCCTTTCGGAGCGGGTGGGTCTCCAGGACGCCTACTCCGAGCCCGCGATCGCAAACGAAAGCCCCCTACCGGAGGGGGCTTTCTCACATGCGCCGCGGCGGCCGTGCGCGCTCGTCAGATGCCGAGGTCGCGGATGATCTTGGCGACGTGGCCGGTCGCCTTCACGTTGTAGAACGCGTGTTCCACCTTGCCGTCCTCGTCCACGACGACGGTCGAACGGATCACGCCCGTCACCGTCTTGCCGTACAGCTTCTTCTCGCCGAAGGCGCCGTACGCCTCCAGGGTCTCCTTGGCCGGGTCGCCGACCAGGGTGACCTTCAGGTTCTCCTTCTCGCGGAACTTCGCGAGCTTCTCCGGCTTGTCCGGGGACACCCCGATGACGTCGTAGCCCGCGGCCGCGAGCACGTCCAGGTTGTCCGTGAAGTCGCAGGCCTGCTTGGTGCAGCCGGGGGTCAGGGCGGCCGGGTAGAAGTACACGATCACCTTGCGGCCCTTGTGGTCCGCGAGGGAGACCTGCTTGCCGTCGGCGTCGGGCAGGGAGAAGGCGGGGGCGGTGTCGCCGGGCTGCAGTCGCTCGCTCATTCTTGGGCTCCTCACGGTGCGCGTACGCACCAAGCTGTGGTGACGGAGACGAGCGTAATAGGGGTGCCGTGGGGTGCGGCGCGGGCGAAGCTGACAGACTGTGGAGGTCCGAGTACAAGGAACACACCCCACGGAGGCAGCGCGGTGTCGGATGCGGATGCCAGGACCCCTGCGCAGATCGAGGCGGACATCAAGCTCCGGCGCGAACAGCTCGCCGAGACCCTCGACGAGATCGGGGTGCGGGTCCACCCGAAGACGATCGTCGGCGACGCCAAGGCGAAGGCCGCGGCCAAGGTGGACAACACCCTCGGGCGGGCCTACGTCGGGGCGAACCGCTTCGTCTCCGACGTGCGCGGCCAGCTCGTCTCGGCGGACGGCCAGCCACGCCTGGAGCGGATCGTGCCGGTGGCCCTGGTGGTCGTGGGGCTCGTGGGGCTCCTCGCCGTCGGAACCCGGCGTCGCAAGGGCTGACCCGGGGGCGTACAGGGCGCGTGTGGGCAGGTAGGTTCGGGGCGTGAGCGCCAAGACACATGACACCAGCACCCACGACGACAAGCTGCCGATCCGGATGCTGCACGACCGCGTGCTCGTGCGACAGGACACCGCCGAGGGCGAGCGGCGCTCCGGCGGCGGCATCCTGATCCCCGCGACCGCGGCCGTCGGCCGCCGCCTGGCCTGGGCCGAGGTGGTCGCCGTGGGGCAGAACGTGCGCACGGTGGAGCCGGGCGACCGGGTGCTCTACGACCCGGAGGACCGGGCCGAGGTCGAGGTGCGGGGCACGGCGTACGTGCTGATGCGCGAGCGCGACCTGCACGCGGTGGCCGCGGACCGCTTCGAGGGCTCGGAGGACTCCACGGGGCTCTATCTCTAGCCCACAGGTGCGCGAAGGGGCTGGTGACCATGGTCACCAGCCCCTTTTGCCTGCCCTTTGCTACCGTGGAAGGACCCCGACGAGACGCGCCGTACCGGGCCCCGCAAAGACGACGCACCCCTGAAGTCCCGTTCTCGGAGGTGCCGTCATGGCCTGGGTCCTGCTCATCGTCGCCGGTCTGCTCGAAGTCGGCTGGTCGATCGGCATGAAGTTCACCGAGGGGTTCACCCGCCTGTGGCCGAGCGTGTTCACCGGCGCGGGCATCGTCGCGAGCATGGTCCTGCTGTCGTACGCGGCGAAGACGCTCCCCATCGGCACGGCCTACGGCGTCTGGGTCGGCATCGGCGCCGCGGGCGCCGCGGTGGTCGGCATGGCCGCCCTGGGCGAGCCCACCACCGCGGCCCGGATCTTCTTCGTCTGCCTGCTGCTCGTGGCTGTGGTGGGCCTCAAGGCGACGAGCGGCCACTGAGCCCGGGGGGCGCCCCGCGAGGGGCGCAGCCGGTCACTGAGCCCCGGGGGGGCGCCCCTTAAGGGGCGCGGGGCTGCGTCATGTGCGGCTCCGCCGCGTGGGCGCGCCCAGCCCCCACGCACCCGCAGGCTCAATCGTCGTCCCGCCCACCGGTCCCCACGGTGAGCCCACCAAGGGCCCCCTGGGCGGCCCCGCCGCCCGGCCCCCCGTCGTTGTCCCCGCTGGCGCCCCCGCCACCCGCACCGCCGCCCTGCGCAGCGCCGCCCTGGTCCTGCCCGCCGGTCGGGTCCTGGGTCTGACCGCCCTGGTCCTGGCCACCCTGATCCTGGCCACCCTGGCCCTGGCCGCCGGTCGGCTCCTGGGTCTGACCGCCCTGGGTCCGGCCGCCGCCCTGGTCCGGTTCCTCCGACGGCCCCCCGTCCGCCGCGCCGCCGGTGTCGTCGCCCTCGTCGGGCTCCTGCGCCGACTGCGACGGGTCCGGCGCGACCGGCTCCTCGGAGCCCGGCTCCAGCTGGAGGTCGAACTCGTTGACGGGCTTGCCCTCCAGGGCGTCCTTGGTGAACTGCGCCCACACCTTCGCCGGGTAGCCGCCGCCGTTGATGCGGGTCTCGCCGAGCGCCCCGTACAGCGGCGTCTGCGCCGCCGTGACCGGGTCCTGGCCCATCACAGCGACCACGGTGGCGAGGTCGGGGGTGTAGCCCGCGAACCAGGCCGCCTTGTCGTTCTCCGCCGTACCCGTCTTGCCCGCCGCCGGGCGGCCCGCGGCGAGGGCCTCGCGGCCGGTGCCGGACTGCACCACGCTCTGCAGGATCGACGTCGTCGTGTCGGCGGCCTCGCGGCTCACCGCCGTCGTCGTCTTGCGCTGCGGAAGGGCGATGTCCTGGCCGTCCTTGCTGATCTTCTCGACGAGCGTGTACGTGCCGTGCTTGCCGTGGTTGGCGAGCGTCGCGTACGCCTCGGTCATGTCCAGGACGGACGCCGTGGACGGGCCGAGCGCGATCGACGGGGACGCGGTCAGGTCCGGCGTCTTCGCCGGGACGCCGAGCGCGACCGCGGTCTCCTTGACCTTGTCCGAGCCGACGTCGACGGCCATCTGCGCGTACACCGAGTTCACGGACTTGTCCGTGGCCTCGCGCACGCTGATGTCGCCGTACTGGTAGTCGTCCTCGTTGGCGGGCGCGTACGTGCCGCCGTCCCAGCCCTGGACCGGGCGGCGGTTGTTGCCGTCGTAGACCGTGTTCGGCGTGATCGGGCGGCCGTCCTGCGTGGTCGAGTCGTTCTCCACCGCCGAGGTGAACACGAACGGCTTGAAGGTCGAGCCGACCTGGTAGTCGCGCCGGGTCGCGTTGTTCACGAACTGCTTGGTGTAGTCGATGCCGCCGTACATCGCGACGACCTTGCCGGTCTTCGGGTCCACCGACGCGCCGCCCACCCGCACGTCCTTGTCGATCTTGCGGGCCTTCTTGTCGACCTTCGACATGACCTGCTCGTCGACGGCCTTCACGAAGGCGTCCTGCTTGGGCTTCTGGAGCGTGGTGGTGATGCGGTAGCCGCCCTTGCTGAGGGTGTCCTCGTCGACGATCCGGTTCTCGATCAGATAGTCCTCGACGGCCTTCACGACGTAGCCGCGCTGGCCGGAGAGGCCCGGCGCGCCCTTCGCCTGCTCCGGCATCGGGAACTTGACCTTGTCCCGCTCGGCCCGGTCGAGCCAGCCCTCCTTGACCATGCCGTCCAGGACGTAGTTCCAGCGCGCGACGGCACGCGGCTTGTTCTCCGGGTGCGTCGCCACGTCGTAGGCGTTGGGGGAGTTCACCAGGGTCGCCAGGTACGCGCCCTGGCCGACGGACAGGTCCTCGACGTCCTTGCCGTAGTACGCCTGCGCCGCGGCCTGCACGCCGTACGCGCTGCGGCCGAAGTAGCTGGTGTTCAGATAGCCCTGGAGGATCTCGTCCTTGCTCACCTCGCGGTCCAGCTTGATCGCGATGAAGAACTCCTTCACCTTGCGCGAGACCGTCTGCTCCTGCGCCAGGTAGTAGTTCTTCACGTACTGCTGGGTGATCGTCGAACCGGACTGCTTGCCCTTGCCGGTGAGCGTGTTCCAGCCCGCGCGGAGCATCGCCTTGGGGTCGACGGCGGACTCGCTGTAGAAGTCCCGGTCCTCGGCGGCGAGGACCGCGTGCTGGACCTTCTTGGGCACCTTCGACAGCGGCACGTTCTCGCGGTTGACCTTGCCGTCGCGGGCGATCTCGGTGCCGTCGGAGTACAGGTAGACGTTGCTCTGCTTGGTGGCCATGGCGTTGGCGGGCGGGATGTTCACGAGGAAGTAGCCCGTCATGAACGCGCCCACGCCGAGCAGGATGAACAGGATGAAGGCGCCGAGCACCATCCGCCAGGTCGGGAAGAGGCGCCGCCAGCCCTTGCGCTTGGGCCGCTTCGCCTTCTTGCCCTTCTTGCCCTGCTGGCCGGGCGCTGCTGGCCCGGCGGGGCTCGCCCCGTCGCCGTCGCCCGCCCCGCCCTCGTCGGGGTCGCGGGGCGCCCAGCCCTGCGGCCTGCCGTTCCCGGGCTCCTGGTGCGCGGCGCCGGGCCCCTCGGGCCGCACGGGCCGCAGCCGGGTCGTGGCGGGGCCGCCCTTCGCCGCGGCCCCGGCCGCCCCGGCCGCGGCCCCGGCCGCCCCGGCCGCGGCCCCGGCCGCCCCGGCCGCGGCCCCGGCCGCCCCGGCCGCGGCCCCCTGGGCACCGGCCTTGACGGGGCGGATCTGCTGGGTCGCGGGGTCGTTCGCCCCGGCGGCCGGGGTGGCCCGGGGCGGCGCGGCGGAGCCGTTCTTGCGCAAGCGCGCGGCGTCGCCCTCGCCCTTGCCCCGCGGCGCGGCCCCGTCCCGGTCGGTGACCGGCCGGATCTGCTGGGTGGCGGGGTCGGGCGCGCCCTGGCCGGGGCGCGCGGCGGGGTCATCCCGGCGCGCGGGCCCGTCACCCTTGCCGGGGACGCCCGGGCGCCCGGCGTCGGCGGGGCGGCGGGCCCCCTCGGGGGCGTCCTGGCGCGGGGCCGCAGGCCCGTCCTCGGGGGCGGCGGGCTCCCCGGGCCCGTCAGCGGGCCCGCGCCCGGGGCCACGCTGCTGCTGCGGCTCGTCGCTGCTCATGTCTCGCGGAACTCCCAGTTCGCGTCGTACGCCTCGTACGACCCATTGCACACTGTCTCCGCATGCCCTTCTGACCAGGCACGCGCCGCGCGGCGAAATTGCCTGGCACGGACGGCCCCGCTCACATTAGGCTCCTGCGCTTCGGTCCGGACACGCGGTCCGGGCGCCCGGCCTGGAAGCGGGACGAGGCTCTCTGAAAGGGATGTGCGTGAGAACAGGACGGTTCCGCTTGTACGCGGCCGTCGCCGGAGGAAACTTCCGGAGATTCGCCACATACCGGATGGCGACGCTGGCGGGTGTGTTCACCAACACGGTGTTCGGGGTGATCCTGGCCTACACCTACAAAGCCCTCTGGGACGAGAGACCCGGACTAGGAGGATACGACCAGGCGCAGGCGCTCACGTACGTCTGGCTCGGACAGGCCCTCCTGATGACCGTCGCGGCGATGGGCGGCGGCTTCGAGGCGGAGCTGATGGAGCGCATCCGCACCGGCGACGTGGCGACCGACCTCCACCGGCCCGCCGACCTCCAGGCGTGGTGGCTCGCGAGCGATCTGGGCCGGGCCGCGTTCCACCTTCTGGGCCGTGGGGTGGTGCCGATGACTTTCGGGGCGCTCGCCTTCCAACTCGCGCTGCCGACGTCCGCGTTGACCTGGCTCGCGACGCTCCTCGCGGTGTTCCTCGGCGTCGTCGTCAGCTTCGCCCTGCGCTATCTGGTGGCGCTCAGCGCCTTCTGGCTCCTGGACGGCACGGGCGTGGCCCAGATCTCTTGGCTCGCGGGCACGTTCTTCTCCGGCATGCTGCTGCCCCTGAACGTCTTCCCCGGCGCCCTCGGCGAGGCCGCCCGGGCCCTGCCCTGGTCCGCGCTGCTCCAGGTGCCCGCGGACGTGTTCCTCGGCAAGCACACGGGCACCGGGCTCCTCGCGATCTACGCCTTCCAGGCCGCCTGGGCGGCGGGGCTGCTCGCCCTCGGACGGCTGCTCCAGGGCGTGGCGACCCGCCGGGTGGTGGTCCAGGGTGGCTGAGTCGCTGCGGGAGCGGCCCGAGCCGCCCCAGGAGCGGGCCGAGCCGCCGCGTGAGCGGGCCGAGCCGCCGGGTGAGCGGGCCGGGGGGCCGGTGCCCGGCGGCCTCGGCGTGCCGGTGGGGCCGCTCGGCAGGGCCCGCGAGGGCGTGCGCGCCTACCGCCTGATCACCGCCATGTGGATCCGCTCCACGATGGCCTACCGCGCCTCCTTCGCGCTGACGACCTTCGGGAACTTCGCGGCGACCGCGCTCGACTTCGTCGCGATCCTGCTGATGTTCTCCCAGGTGGACCGGCTCGGCGGCTACGGCCTCGGCGAGATCGCCTTCCTGTACGGGGCGGCGTCCACCGCCTTCGGCGTGGCCGACCTCGCCATGGGCTCCATGGAGCGGCTCGGCACCCGGGTGCGCGACGGCACGCTCGACACCCTCCTGGTCCGCCCCGTGCCGGTCCTCGCGCAGGTCGCGGCCGACCGCTTCGCGCTGCGCCGCCTCGGCCGCATCACCCAGGGCCTGCTGGTCCTCGCGTACGCCTTCTGGAGCGTGGACATCGCCTGGACGCCCCTGAAGGTGCTCCTCGTGCCGCTGATGCTGATCAGCGGGGCCGGGATCTTCGCCGCCGTCTTCGTGCTCGGCGCGGCCTTCCAGTTCGTCGCCCAGGACGCCTCCGAGGTGCAGAACTCCGTCACGTACGGCGGCAACACGCTGCTCCAGTACCCGCCGACCGTCTTCGCCGACGACCTGGTGCGCGGGGTCACCTTCGTCGTCCCGATCGCCTTCGTGAACTGGCTGCCCGGCCTGTACGTCCTCGACCGCCCGGCCCCGCTGGGCCTGCCGGAGTGGGCCGCCTTCGCCCCGCCGCTCGTGGCCCTCGCGTGCCTGGCGCTCGCGGGGCTCGCCTGGCGCGCGGGACTCCGCTCGTACCGCAGCACAGGGAGCTGACTCTTACGTGGACACCGACGCGTTCATCACCCTCGACGGCGTCGAGAAGGTCTTCGACGTCCGCAGGAGGACCGGCCTCCTGCGCCGCGAGCGGCACGAGGTGCGGGCCGTCGACGGCATCACCTTCCGGGTGCCGCGCGGCGAGATGGTCGGCTACATCGGGCCGAACGGCGCGGGCAAGTCGACCACCATCAAGATGCTCACCGGCATCCTCACGCCCAGCGGCGGCCGACTGCGGGTCGCGGGCATCGACCCGGCCCGCGAACGCACCCGCCTGGCCCGGCACATCGGCGTCGTCTTCGGCCAGCGCACCACGCTGTGGTGGGACCTGCCGCTCATCGACTCGTACCGCCTGATGCACCGGATGTACCGGATCCCGGACGCCCGCTTCGCCGAGAACCTCGACCGCTGCGTCGAACTCCTGGACCTGGGCGCCCTGTTGGACGTCCCCGTACGGCAGCTCTCGCTCGGCCAGCGCATGCGCGGCGACATCGCGGCGGCGCTCCTGCACGACCCGGAGGTCCTCTACCTCGACGAGCCGACCATCGGCCTCGACGTGGTCAGCAAGGCCAAGGTCCGCGGCTTCCTGCGCGACCTGAACGCCGAGTCCGGCACCACGGTCCTGCTCACCACGCACGACCTCACCGACATCGAGCAGCTCTGCGAGCGCGTCATGGTCATCGACCACGGGCGCCTGATGTACGACGGCCCGCTCGACGGCCTCCACGAGGCGGGCCAGAGCGAGCGCATGCTGATCGTGGACCTGGAGCACGAACTGCCGCCCCTGGAGGTCGAGTCGGCGCGGGTCGTGCGCACCGAGGGCCCCCGGCAGTGGCTGGCCTTCCCCGCGGACGCCTCCGCGGCGCCTCTGGTCGCCGCGGTCGCCGAGCGCTATCCGCTCGTCGACCTCTCCGTGCGCGAGCCGGACATCGAGGCCGTCATCGCCAAGATGTACGCCGACCGGGGGACCTCGTAGGCTTCGGGGTATGACGGACGCCGAGTCTTCCCAGCCCCCCGCGTCGCCACCGGCCGTCCCCGGCGCGCCGGATCCGGGGCTCCGCGCCTCCGACGCCGACCGCGAGCGCGTCGCCGAGGTCCTGCGCGAGGCCCTCGCCGAGGGCCGCCTCGACATGGACGAGTTCACCGAGCGGGTGGACTCGGCCTACCGCGCCCGTACGTACGGCGACCTCGCGCCGCTCACCCGGGACCTGCCCGCGGCCGGTGCGGTCGCCCCCAAGACCTCCCTGGTCAAGCGGTCCGCCGACGACGGTTCGACGGAGATCGACTGGGCGGAGCGCGTCGTCGTGGGCGCCGAGCCCACCTCCAGCGGCGCCTTCGCCCTCTGGAGCGGCTTCAACCGCAAGGGCGGCTGGACCATCGGGCGGCTCTTCACGTCGTTCGCGATGTGGGGCGGCGGCGAGATCGACCTGCGCGAGGCGCGCTTCGCCGAACGGGACGTCGTGATCCGCTGCTTCACGATCATGGGCGGCATCCAGGTCACCGTGCCGCCCGAACTGAACGTCACCGTCAAGGGCTTCGGCATCATGGGCGGCTTCGGCGACGACGCCACGGGCGAGGGCACCCCGGGCTCCCCGCGGGTGACCGTCACCGGCTTCGCCCTGATGGGCGGCGTCGGCGTCGAGCGCAAGCTCCGCAAGGCCGAGCGCCAGCGCCTGAAGGAGCAGCGCCGCCAGGAGCGCATCGAGGAGCGCGAGGCCCGGCGCCTGGCCCACCAGGAGCGCCACGAACTCCACCGCCGCCGGGTGGAGGAGCACCACCGCCGGACGGAGGACCGGCACCACGGCATCCACGGCGGGGACGGGCAGTAGCCCGCTCGCCCCCGCCGCGCCGACGCATCGGACGGGCCCTAGGCCGCGGAGTCCCGGCGGCCGCCCTGGCGGCCGGTGCCCGCGCCGCCCTTGGCGCCGCCCGCGGCCGTACGCCGTCCGGAACCGCGCCCGGCGTTGCCGGAGGCGGCACCGGCCGCGGACCGGCGGCCGGAGCCACGGCCGGAGCCACGGCCGGAGGCCGCGCCCGCCGTCGTCCCGCCGGACGCCCGGCGCTCCGAGCTCCGGCGTTCCGAGCCCCGGCCCCCGGCCGTGCCCGTGGCGCCGGTCGCGGTGCCCGCCGCGGCCTTCGCCCCGCCGCCACCGCGGCGTCGGCGGCTGGACCGCCTGCGGGACTCGGAGCCGGGCGCCCCGTCGGCACGGCCGGACGCCGGTGCTTGGGGCTGCGGGACCTCGATGGTGACGGCCACGCCGGAGGGCTCGCGGGCGCCGGTGATGTCGGCGAGCTCCGTGTCGCTCGACGTGACGCGGCTGGTCCGGGGGCGGATGCCCGCGTCCGACATGAGCCGGGTGATGTCCCGCTTCTGCTCGGGCAGGACCAGCGTGACCACGCTGCCGGAGTCACCGGCGCGGGCCGTGCGGCCGCCGCGGTGCAGATAGTCCTTGTGGTCGGCGGGGGGATCGACGTTCACGACGAGGTCGAGGTCGTCGACGTGTATGCCCCGGGCCGCGACGTTCGTCGCCACCAGGGCGGTGACCTGCCCGTTCTTGAACTGCTCCAGGGTGCGGTTGCGCTGCGGCTGGGAGCGGCCGCCGTGCAGGGCCGCCGCGCGGACGCCCACGGCCAGGAGCCGCTTGGCGAGCCGGTCCGCGGCCCGCTTGGTGTCGATGAAGAGGATCACCCGGCCGTCGCGGGCCGCGATGCGCGTGGTGACGGCCTTCTTGTCGGTCTCGTCCTGCACGTGGAGCACGTGGTGCTCCATGGTGGTCACCGCGCCCGCGGACGGGTCCACGGAGTGCACCACCGGGTCGGTCAGGAACCGCTGCACCAGGCGGTCGATGTTCCGGTCCAGGGTGGCCGAGAAGAGCAGGCGCTGACCGTCGGGCCGTACGCGCTCGACCAGCTTGGTGATCTGCGGCAGGAAGCCCATGTCGGTCATCTGGTCGGCCTCGTCGAGCACCGTGACGCGGACGTCGCCGAGCACGCAGTCGCCGCGCTCCACCAGGTCGTTGAGCCTGCCGGGGGTGGCCACGACGACCTCGGCGCCGCGCCGGATCGTGGCGGCCTGCTTGGTGATGGAGAGGCCGCCGACCACGGTGGCGAGGCGGAGGTTCACGGCCGTCGCGTAGGGGGTCAGCGCGTCCGTGACCTGCTGGGCGAGCTCACGCGTGGGCACGAGGACGAGGGCGAGGGGCGCCTTGGGCTCGGCGCGCAGACCGGCCGTGCGGGTCAGCAGCGCGAGCCCGAAGGCCAGCGTCTTGCCGGAGCCGGTGCGGCCGCGGCCGAGGAGGTCGCGCCCGGCGATCGAGTTGGGCAGCGTGGCGGCCTGGATGGGGAAGGGGGTGGTCACCCCCTGCGCGGTGAGGGTCTTGAGCAGGCCCGAGGGCATGTCCAGATCGGCGAAGCCCTCGACGGCGGGGAGTGCGGGTGTCGTGTTCTCCGGCAGCCGGAAATCCCTCGCGGGCGGCGCCGAGGACGCGGACGACTTGGACGACCTGGACGAGGACGTCTTGGCCGACGACGCGCGCCGGTTCGGCTTCTGGGGCCTGCGGGACATGCGGGTACTTGCCTTCCTGGAAACAGCACAAACCGGGGTCCGCACCGTGACGGTACGGACCCCGGTGAGTGGATACGCGTCCGGCGATCAGGCGGGGACGATGTTCTCCGCCTGCGGGCCCTTCTGGCCCTGCGTCACGTCGAAGGAGACGCGCTGGCCCTCCTGGAGCTCACGGAAGCCCTGGGTGGCGATGTTCGAGTAGTGGGCGAAGACGTCGGGGCCGCCGCCGTCCTGCTCGATGAAGCCGAAGCCCTTTTCCGAGTTGAACCACTTCACGGTTCCCTGTGCCATGACATTCTCCTTGACTGTAGGCAGAGGCCCCATCCGGAGATGCCGGTAAAAAACTAATGCGCCCGAGGAAACATTCCCGTCAGGCGCACATAGGTTCATGGGTACCACAACTGCAACGCTGAAACTCTAACACAGCCCGGCGGCAGTCGCCGGGTGACGGTGATCTCAGAGCTCGGCCGCTCCCGACCCCTTCAGGGCCCCCAGATCGAAGGTCTCGCCCATGCGGCGGAAGCCCGCGTCGCTGGGGTGGAGGCTGTCGCCCGAGTCGTAGCGGCGCAGGAGCCTGCGGGGGTCGTACGGGTCGCGCAGGGCCTTGTCGAAGTCCACGTAGTCGTCGAAGACCCTCCCCGAGCGGATCTCGGCGTTGACGGACTGCCGCACCGCCTCCAGGGCGGGGGTGTAGCCCCGGTGGCCGCCGAAGGGCATGAGGGTGGCGCCGACGACGCGCAGGCCGCGGGTGTGGGCCTGGCGGGTCAGCTCCCGCAGCCCGTCGAGGATGCGCTGGGCGTCGGTCTGCCGCGGGTTGCGCAGGATGTCGTTGATGCCGAGGGCGATGACGACGGCCTTGGCGCCGCTGCGGCCGAGGACGTCGCGGCCGAAGCGGGACAGGCCGCTGGGGTTGGCCGCGGGGGCGTCCGCGAAGCGGCCGGGCCGCCCGTCGGACAGGACGCGGTTGCCGCTGATGCCCTGGTTGACGACGCTGTAGCGCGGCGCGCCCGCCTCGTCGCGCAGCCGGTCCGCGAGCACGTCGGTCCAGCGGCGGTTGGCGCCCATGGTGGACGTGATGCCGTCGGTGATCGAGTCCCCGATGACGACGACCGTGCCGTCCGTGTCGCTGCTGAGCACGTCCACTGCGGAGACGTACCGCCAGTACGGGCTCTGCTCGTGGTACGCCGCCCCGGTCGCGTCCTCGGTCCGGTCGCCGTCGGCCACGTAGGAGATCTGGCGGGCGTGCGGGTGGTACGTCACCGGGCCCGAGGGCGTCGGCGAGTACGTGGTGACCAGCAGGTCCGCGTCGTGCGGGACGCGCAGGCGCGCCGCGTCGCTGACCACCTGGCGGCCGGGCGGGATGACGACGGACGTCTCGCCCCGGAAGGTGAGGCGGCGCAGCGTGTCGGCGGCCGCGGCCGGGCTTCCGGCCCCGGCGGCCACCGCGAGGGAGGCGTGCGTGACGGTCAGCGGCCGGCTGCCGTACAGGTTCGAGAGGGTGACGCGGGCGCCGTCGCCGCCCACGCTGGTGTGCACCACGTTGCGCACGGAGCGGCCCGCGAGGCCGTGCGCCTCCGTGCCGGGCTCGGCGCCCGCCGGGGACGCCGACCAGGTCCCGACCCAGGTGCCAGCGGAGGCGGGGGCCGCGGAGTTGCGCGGTGCACGGGGGTTCGCGCCGGACGCGTCCCCGGTGTCGTCGGCGCCGGTGACGCCGAGGTATATGGCCGCCGACACGACCAGGGTGACCGCGAGCAAAGCGGCCAGCAGTGCATAACCGTGACGCTTGGTCATGCGGCCTTTTTCTCCTCGGGCAGGGGGAGCCCGAGGCTCCGGTGTGATGACCCCATGATGCGTCATGGGCCGCGAGGAGGCCGACGGTGCCCCCCTCCGCTCCTTCAGACGTCGGGAACTCCTCGTCCGTTCCGGGAGTCGGTCTGAAGGGAACCCGGATGGGACCCGCTGAAGGGCACCCGGAAGGGACCTGAAGGGACAATGCGTACGACGAACGACGCGAGACGGGGCGCTGGGCATGAATCGCATCAAGGGTGAGGAACCACTCGAAACGGATTCCGGGGCGCCGCGGGGGGCCAAGGCCCTCATGGACGTGGGGGACCCGGCGGGCGCGGGGGACCCGGGGGACGCGGGGGGCCTGGCGGACCCGTCGGGCCCTCCTGGCTCCGGCTTCACCTACAGCGCGGCCGACGAGGAGAAGCGGCGCGGCGTGCGCCGGATGAAGCTCACGGCGACGGGGCTCCTGCTGTTCGTCGCGGTCGTGTACGTCCTCGCGAAGTGGGCGCGGCACGAGGGCGCGGGCGCCTGGGCCGGTTACGTCGCGGCGGCGGCCGAGGCGGGCATGGTCGGCGCGCTCGCCGACTGGTTCGCGGTCACGGCCCTGTTCCGCCACCCGCTCGGCATCCCCATCCCGCACACCGCGATCATCCCCAAGAAGAAGGACCAGCTGGGCGCCTCGCTGGGTGACTTCGTGGGGGAGAACTTCCTCTCCCGGACCGTCGTGCGCCAGCGGCTGCGGGCCGTGGGCATCGGCAGCCGCCTCGGCGCCTGGCTGGCCGAGCCTGAGCACGCCGACCGGGTGACGGCCGAGCTGGCCACGGCGCTGCGCGGCGCCCTGACCGTGCTGCGCGACTCGGACGTCCAGGCCGTCGTCGGCGAGGCCATCACGCGCCGCGCGGACGCGCAGGAGATCGCGCCCGGCATGGGCAAGATGCTGGAGAAGGTCGTCGCGGACGGCGGGCACAAGCGGTTCGTCGACCTGGTGTGCGTCCGCGCCCACGACTGGCTGGTCGTGCACGCGGACCAGGTCATGGACGCGGTGCAGGGCGGCGCCCCCGGCTGGACCCCCCGCTTCGTCGACAAGAAGGTCGGCGAGCGCGTCTACCGCGAGCTGCTCCGCTTCGTCACCGAGATGCGCGACATGCCCGAGCACCCCGCGCGCGGGGCCCTCGACCGCTTCCTCACCGACTTCGCCGCCGACCTGCAGTCCGACTCGGACACCCGCGCGCGCGTGGAGCACCTCAAGCGCGAGGTCCTCGCCCGCGGCGAGGTGCAGGACCTGATCGCCTCCGCCTGGTCGGCGGTCCGCCAGATGATCGTGGCCGCCGCCGAGGACGAGCGCAGCGAGCTGCGGCTCCGGGTGCGGGCGGCCCTCCTCTCGCTCGGCGCGCGCATGGCGGGCGACACCCGCCTCCAGCAGAAGGTCGACGGCTGGGTCGAGGGCGCGGCGGTGTACGTCGTGACGACGTACCGCGACGAGATCACCTCGCTGATCACCGACACGGTCGCGGGCTGGGACGCGGAGCACACCTCGAAGAAGATCGAGGCGCACATCGGCCGCGACCTCCAGTTCATCCGCATCAACGGCACGGTGGTGGGCTCGCTGGCGGGCTTGGCGATCTACTCGGTTTCGCGGCTGTTCGGGGGCTGACGGGGCGGTGGGCTTCGCCCGAGGGGGCGCCGCGCCCGGGGAACTGAGTACGCGTACTCAGGCGGAGCCCCCTGCCCGCACGCCACCGTCGTACACATGAACGCACTGAGCCCCTTGCGCGCCCGCCCCCTCCTAGAGCGGGGGATGGTCCGGCTGCTCGGCGCGGGCCTGGCGGCGGCCACGTATCTGCTCTTCCTGCCCTGGGACCTGCGCAATCGCGCCGAGACGCCGGGCGGCATCGAGGAGACGTCCCCCGTCACGGCCGCGGGCATCACCGGCGTCGTCGTCACGGTCCTGGCCCTCGCCGCCTACTTCGGCTACCGCGATCGCCTGTACTGGGTCCTGCCGGTGGTGGCCGCGCCCCCGGCTGGCCTCCTCTGGGCGTCGTTCCTGACCCACGAGCCCCCGGACGCGTCGCCGTGGCCGCTGGCCTGGGCGGTGTTCGTGGCGGTGGGCGGGGGTGCGGTGCTCGTGGTGGCGGGGGTCGCGCGGCAGCTGCGATCGCAGGCCGTCGGGGCTGCCGGAAGCAGCGCGTAGCGCTCTAGCGCCGCCGGTCCGCCACGACCCAGGAGGCGAGCCCCACGGCACCCGCGACCCCGAACACGGCGGGCCAGGCCCCGACCTTCTTGGCCAGCGGATGCGACCCGGCGAAGGCCGCGACGTACGCCGCGCCGAGCCCGGCAGCGGCCTTGCCCCCGGCCCGCTCCTGCCACCCCTTGGCCGCCACGGCCCCGGCAACGGCCAGCACGACCCCACCGAGGGGCCGCTTCTTGGTGAACCGGGCGGTGGCGTACCCACCCACAAGCCCACCCACCGCGACCACTGCCACGGGCACTTGGACCTTGGCCATGCTTGCCTCGCCTTCGAAACGCTTTCGGACGAACCTATGGCCTGAGCGTAATGGACGGTGATTTCTGGGCGGGGTGCGCGTGCCCAGGCAGGGGGGAAGAGGCAGGTCAGCGCAGCGGGCGGCCATGAAGGGAGGTGACGAAGCCCGTCCACGCCTCAGGCGCGATGGCAATTCTTTCACCGGCGGGGCGCTTTGAATCGCGTATGAGCACGGCACCCGCTGTGGCTGCTACCTCTACGCATTCTGTCGCATTGGCCCCGCTGTAAGAAGACTTGAACCAGGCATCTTCAGGGGCCGAGCGAGTGTGGGCCAGCATCACAACTCCTTGCGGACTCGTTGAATCAGTGCGGAGGACGCCTCCATGTCCAACGCTTGTGCCCGCAGATAGTCGAACGCAAGTCTGTATCGCTTCAGTTCCTCTTCCTTTTCCAGGAAGAGTGAGCCCGTGTGGTAGTCGACGTACACGACATCGAGCGACGGTTCCGCTCCGCCAATGATCACAAAGCTTCCGAGGGCGGCACCGTGAGCACCCTTGGCGAACGGCAGTATCTGGAGGGTGATGCGGGCCGATTCGTTGGCGTCCAGGAGCTGGCTGAGCTGCTCCCGCATGATCGCGGGTGAGCCGACGACGCGGCGGATCACCGATTCGTCGAGGATGGCCCACAGGTGCGGCGGCTCCGCGCGGCTGAGGATCTCCTGCCGTCTCATGCGGATGTCCACGAGCCGCTCGATCTCGGCGGACGCGAGTCGCACCTCGTTGGCCTGCTGCAAGGCCGTGCTGTACGCGCGCGTCTGCAGCAGCCCTGGAACATAGACGCACGCGAAGTGATCCTCGCGCGCGGCCTCGTCCTCCAGCGTGAGCAGGAGGTTCATGCTCTCCGGGATCGAGTCGGCGACGGAGCTCCACCAGCCCTGCCGCTTGGCGTCCTTGGCGAGGTTGACGAGAGCGTTCCGCTCGGCCTCGCTGGCTCCGTACGCCCGGCAAAGCCCTTCCACGACGAGCCACTTGACCGGCCCTTCGCGCGTCTCGTACCGGCTGACGGTCGCCTTCGACACGCCTACGCGGAGCCCGGCCTCCTCAAGGGTCAGCCCTTTGCGGGCCCGCAACTTGCGCAAGGTCACGCCTAGTTGGCGGCGGCGGGTCGTGGGCCTGGCTGGCACGTCGGCTACCTCCTCGGCGACGCGGGCTCCCTGCCCGCGGGCCGCGATCAGGCTATGGGGAAGGGGAGTTGAAGCCCTGCGGATTCACTCGATGGATTCCGGTGAGAAGTTACATGGTGAGATCTCTCTGTGCCATGCTCGCACAGGAAAGGCTACGCAGCGTCGCCGCGCGGTCGCG
This sequence comes from Streptomyces sp. NPDC053474, assembly GCF_044544845.1. NCBI lineage: Bacteria > Bacillati > Actinomycetota > Actinomycetes > Kitasatosporales > Streptomycetaceae > Streptomyces > Streptomyces sp. NPDC053474. Next base: position 544,574 of record NZ_JBITXV010000003.1, on the reverse strand, counting down.
GTGGGCGCAGCGCTGGTGTGGCCGGAGAGGGAGTCTCGGTATGTCCTTCTACGAAGAGAGCACGGGGCGGCTGCGATGTGTTCTGCCCTTCGAAGTGGTGCCCTCGGAGCTGCGGTTCTTGCGCCGGTCGGTCCGCCGGACGATGGAGCAGTGGGGCGCTGCGGCCGTGAGCGGCGCCGCCGAACTGGCGGCCACGGAGCTGGCGGCCAACGTCATCAAACACGTAGGCGATGGGACTGCGGCAACTCTCGTACTGGAACCGCGGGACGACCGGCTCCGCCTGGAACTCCACGACAAGAGCCACGCTGTCCCCGCCGCCCGGCCCGCCGCCCGCGACGCTCTGTCCGGCCGGGGGCTTCAGCTGCTTGCCGCGGTGAGCCTGAGCTGGGGCACGCTGCTCACGGCGACGGGCAAGGCGGTGTGGTGCGAGATCTCCCTGGAGCCCGCCCGGCACTGCGCCCGGGCGCAGCGGGCGGCCGCAGTGCTGGACGAGTACCGGCGCGTGTCTGGCGTCTCCTCCGTGACTGTCCCCACTCATGCCGCCCTGAAGGAATCGGCCAGGGACGTGATTGCGGACCTGTTGCATTGGCTGGCGGCCTGGGGCGGCGATCCGGACGCAGCGCTGGAGCAGGCGCTGATCCGCTACGAAGCGGAAACGGGGGCGGCCTCGGAAGCGGAGGCGGCATGACGGGCTCCTGGGACGGATGTGCGCATCAGCCCACGCAGCTCTTCGGGTGTGCGCCAGGATTTCCCCGGGCTGACTCTGTGGCACATGCGGTGGCAGTTGGCGCACAGGCAGGCGAGGCCGTCGAGACTCGTCTCGCCGGCACCTGCGGCGTGGAGAGGGGTGACGTGGTGCACTTCGATGTAGTCGGCACCGAGCTCCCCGTACGTGCGGGCGAAGTCGAAGCCGCAGACCTCGCACTGGAGCGACTCACCGCGCCCCTTGACCTGCTTGATCTTCAGACGCCTGAGCTTCGCGCTCCGCTCGCGGACCAGCGCTTGGCGGACGAGGAGGCGTCCCTCGACAGCGACGACACCGACGTCGTCCACCTCGTCGGGCTGCGGTGCGTACAGCTGGAGCTGTCCCGATCCGATGCCTTCCTCGATGGCCCTGGCTGCTGCGAGCATCTCGGCCTCGCGGTCGATGAGAGCCGCGATCATGCGCAGCGTGGGCTTGTCGCATCGCGTACGCCCGCCGCTGTACCCGGGATGGTTCGTCGCGAAGTCGGTCGTCTTCCGGCTGACGCTGTCCGGAGACCGGAAGCCCGGCAATGCGAGGGCTTCGGGGGAGTGAATGGGCAGCGACCGCAGCAGCTCCGACAGCTCTTGGACCGCCTGATCGCCTGTGCGCAGCTCGCGCCAGCCGTTCTCCACGACAAGCGCTCCGGCCAGCACGAGCTCGTCCTCGGTCCATGCGGGTGCCTTCATGGGCAATATCGTATGAGTGTTCGTAGTGGCGGAGGGTGCGTTCTGTGAATGGCTGGCAGTGCTGCACACTTAGGCAGGTCTCGATGTCAGTGGGGTCTGTCACCCTCTGTGATAGCGGATTGCACGGTGTGTCCGCTGCTGCATGGCTGTAAGGAGGGGGCATGACCCGCATGAAGGAACGCGTATACACGTCTGTGGAGATCTGCGCCGGCGCGGGCGGGCAGGCCGTCGGCTTGCACCAGGCCGGATTCAAGCATCTCGCGCTCGTTGAGATCGACACGTATGCAGCGGAAACCCTCAAGGCGAACGTCGAGAAGGACGAGGGCTGGGTTTGGGAGCGAGAGCACTGTGATGTTCTGGCTCCGATGGACGTCAACGCCTTCGACCCTTCCAAGCACCTGCAGAAGAGCGCCAAGATTTTCGCTGCAGAGGGTCTGGACCTCCTCGCGGGAGGTGTGCCTTGCCCGCCCTTCTCGCACGCGGGTAAGCAGCTCGGCAGAGACGACGAGCGCGACCTATTCCCTCGCATGCTGGACCTCGTCGGGCAGCTCGAACCGCGCGCAGTCATGATCGAGAACGTGCGGGGGATCATGGACCCGAAGTTCGCTGACTACCGCGAGGAGATCCTGGCCAAGCTGCAAGGGGGAAGCTACTGGGGCCCGGACCGGCAGCGGGTGCGTGATGATGGCCTCGGTTACACCGTCTGTAACTGGGACGTCCTTGAAGCCAGCGACTTCGGAGTCCCGCAGCTCCGGCCGCGTGCCATCCTCGTAGCCATCCGTGATGACGTCCTCAAGGATGTCAAGTACGAATGGCCGACTCCAACGCACGAGGAGCCGGTGAGCGTCGCAGAGAGCCTCCAGCCCTCCATGCTCGAACGGTACGAGCCGTTCTTCGACGGTGAGCGCGCTCATGAGGCCCGTCGTATCTACAACCATTGGTTGAAGACGGCGCAAGACCGAGACGCTGAGCTCAAGGGGAAGGGTGGGGGCATCGCGCCCACCCTTGTGGGTGGCTCGAAGAAGCACGGCGGCGCGGATCTCGGGCCTAGCCGTGCAAAGGCTGCATGGAAGCAACTTGGCGTCAACGGGCTCGGAGTGGCCAACGATGCCAAGACGATGGCGAAGAAGGAGAGCGAGGATCGCGACCTCTTCGGCGAGCATGGGCCGATGCTGACCGTGGTGCAGGCGGCGATCATCCAGGGCTTTCCTCCCGAGTGGGACTTCGAGGGAGGAAAGACGGCGCAGTACCGACAGGTAGGCAACGCCTTTCCGCCGCCGGTGGCCAAGGCCGTCGGCAAGTCGATCCTGGATGTACTGAAGGCTGCGCGCGAGCGGGACCGCGAGACAAGCTAGTCAGCGTCCTCCGAACCGGACTTTCGAGAATTCGTCCTGCGCTTCTCTACCTCCGCGGCGATCCGGTCGGCGCATGCTCCCGCTGGCTCGTGTTCCCAGAAGCGGAGCACGAGCCAGCCGGCGTCAGTGAGACGCTGGTCGGTATCCCTGTCACGCGTCATGTTCCGGGCTACCTTGTCCGACCAGTAGCCGGAGTTGGTCTTTGGCGGCACGTAGTGCTCGGGGCAGCCGTGCCAGTAGCAGCCGTCGATGAACACCGCGACCTTCGAAGGCCGGAAGACCATGTCCGCAGTACGTCGCAACTCGGGAAGCGGTTTTGCTGCAACGCGGTACCGGAGGCCCTGTGCGTGCACCAGCTTGCGGATCAATCGTTCTGGCTTCGTATCCCGGCTACGGATGGCTTGCATATTCCGTCGGCGGTCAGCCGATGAGGCCCAAGAGCCTGCGGGTGGCGTCCACGCGGCTTGGCTTTTTGTCGGCTCTACTTTCATCGCGTCGGCCTGATCAGTAGGATTCGGGTGCTGCTACAGGAGTGTCTCCCGCGCGCCATGCAACATACTCCTGTCCAGAGATTCTCGTCTTCTTCCTCGTTGCGTCAGAGCTGTCTGCATGTGCAACACGGACGGCTACCCAAGATCCCTTCTCTGCGACGGACAGCCCGAGATCGCGGGCGATGCGCGGGTGTTGGCTTTGGTGTCCAAGGATCATGATGCCCTCAGGGCGAAGATGATTTCTGGCGTCGCGGACGCGCTTCGGGCCGTCATCTTGGCTGGCCACAGTGAGGACCGTGTTGCGATTGACCGGCTTCCCTTGTACGCGCCGAAAGAGTTCGTTGGTGCGCAATTGGCCACCATTTCCGCTGCCGCGGTATCCTGCCGAGGCGTTGAAGATGGCTGTCCGCTCGACCTCTGGAAGACTGAGCAGGATGTTCTGGGTGATCTGGCCGTTCTCAACGATCCAGTGAATGGCACCTCTTCCTGCGGCAGAGATGCTCCGCTTGCCGTCTCTGTTCTTGCCTGCATTGAGGAACTCATCGCGGATTCTCAACAAGCCGACCTGGTAGTGGGCTTTATGGTCGTTCGCCTTGGTGAGAAGGCATATGTGCCCGTCTGCCTCGCGAGGGATCGTCCAGTTGCCTCCACTCGTGAACTTCGAATCCACGTCATGGCCGACTATGTGGTAGTCCATTCTCTGGCCATGCCCGAGGCCGAACTCGGAACGAGTGACAATTTCAACCTTCGTCCCCAAGTAGGTCTTCTCTGTCTTCTCCAGTTCGTCAATGTCGAAACGACCTGTGCGCTGACCGTCGAGCACCTCGTCGATGGACTGGCGGATAACCTGGCCAAATCTGGCTTCCAGGTTGGGCTGCGCCCTGAACCAGTCCAATACGTCTTGCAGGGCTGGGTCGCCGCTATAGGGTTTCGCTGATTCGGCGATGTGTCTGGCTGCCAGGGTGTCGCGCGGAAATAGAGAGTCTTCCAACGTCTGCTTCCTTGGTGAAGGTTCAGCGCTTACCTGGCGCCATGACAGTTGGCGTACACCGCTCCCGACCCGCACCAGCAAGCCTCCGCAAGACGCGGCGGCCACTCCTGCGCCCGCCCCCTGGCCGCCAGTGTCGTCGCGTACTGGGGGAGGAGGGCCGGGTCCGATGGTGGGGTGCTTTCGGAGGCGGCGAAGGCTTCGTAGGAGGGGACCGTGGCGGTGACGATGCCGAGGTTGGGGGTGCCGGAGGCCGAGAGTTCGCGCAGGGACGCCTCTATCGTGGCCAAGTGGGCCTCGTGGGAGGGGTATTCGGCGGACAGGGCCGGATACGCCGCGAGGAGCTCGGTGAGTTCCGTGGCGGGCCAGTGCAGGACCGCCACCGGGAAGGGGCGGGACAGGGCCTCCCGGTACGTGCCCAGTTCCGCCTGGAGGCGGGTGATCTCGGCGCGGATCTCCTCCGGGTTCTCCGAGCCGAGGGTCCAGACCCGCTTCGGGTCGTGGAGCTCGTCCAGGGGCACCGGCGTGCGGCCCGCCGCCGCCGCGCGGGCCCGGTGGACGCGGTCCGCGCGCTCGTCCCAGTTGTCGTGCGGCGCGCCGAGCAGGCGCCGGACGCGGTGGCGGCCGTAGAGCAACGGGTGCGTGGCGTACGGCGGTTCGAGGTCGGGCGCGGGGAGCAGGAGGGTCAGCGCCTCCGAGAACGTGTCGTGCGCCTGGTCCAGCTCGTCGTGGGACTCCAGGGACTCCGCCACGATCACCCACGGGGCCGCGTCCGCCGGGCGCTGGCCGCGTACGCCGTCGATGATCGCCCTGGCCTCCGCCTCGTGGCCGTACTCCCAGAGGTTCGCCGCCTTGAGCGCGCGGATCAGGGTGGGGTTCTCCGGCGGGTGCGGTGCCGACGGGGACAGCAGCTGGTCGTAGAGCGTCGTCGCGCGCTCTCGGGCGTCGGCCAGCTCCAGGTGGGCCGCGGCCTGGAGGAGGAGGTGCTCGGCGTCCTCCGGGTAGAGGCCCGCGGTGCGCTCCAGGCGCTCCGCTTCGGCGATGTGGTCGACGTGGTCGGCAGGCGTGTCGGGGCGCATGAGTGACACCGTACTGCCGTACCCCGGCCAGGGTGTATGGGCCTTGTCGTCGGTGTGGTCCGTTCCCTCCGCGAGGACGCGTCGTTCCCCCGTCGGTACGTCGGCTCCCTCTGGTACGTCGCCGTGCTCCTCGCCTCGGTAGGGTGACGCCCCGTGATCATTCGCCGTCAGCCGCGCGCCCCGCGCCGGCCGCAGCTGCTCTGGCTGCTCGTGCCCTTCGTGCTGTATCTGGGGGCGCTGCCCTTCGTCAACCGGGTCGATCCGGTGGTGCTCGGGCTGCCCTTCCTGTTCGTGTGGCTGCTTGCCGCCACGCTTCTGACGCCGGTCGCGGTGTGGCTCACGTACCGGAGTGACCGGAAGAGCCGGACGGGGCGGCGCCCGTGAACACCGCCGTCGCCACCTCCGTCTTCGGTGTCTTCATGGTCGGCACGGTCGCGCTCGGCCTCCTCGCGGTGCGGGGCCGCGGCGGGCAGGGCGGGCTCGCCGAGTGGTCGGTGGGCGGGCGTTCGCTCGGGCCCGTGTTCATCTGGGTCCTGATGGCGGGCGAGGGGTACACGAGCTTCAGCTATCTCGGCGCCGCGGGCTGGGGGTACAACTTCGGGGCGCCCGTGCTCTACGTCGTCGCCTACATGTCCTGCGGCTACGCGGTCGGGTACGTCGTCGGGCCGCTGCTGTGGGACTACGCGCGGCGGCACGGGCTCGTCAGCGTCAGCGACATGGTGGCGCACCGCTTCGGCAGGCCCTGGCTCGGCGCCGCGGTCGCCGTGCTCGCGACCGTGTTCCTGCTGCCGTACATCCAGCTCCAGATCACCGGGATGGGTGTCGTCGTCTCGACCATCTCGTACGGCGCGATCAGTCTGAACTGGGCCTATTTCATCGGGTTCGCCGTCACGACCGGGTTCGTGGTGGTGAGCGGCCTGCGCGGCAGCGCGTGGGTGTCCGTGCTCAAGGACGTGCTCGTCATCGGCACGCTCGCCTTCCTCGCCGTGTACGTACCGCTGCACTACTTCGACGGGTACGGGGACTTCGTCGACCGGGTGGTGAGCGAGAAGCGCGACTGGCTGACGCTGCCGGGGCACGGCGGCTCCCCGTACGGCGAGGCCTGGTTCGCCACGACGTCGTTCCTCAACGCGCTCACCGTGGTGATCTTCCCGACCACCGTCGCCGGGTACCTCGGCGCCCGCAGCGCCGACGCGCTGCGCCGCAACGCCATCTGGCTGCCCGCGTACAACGTCCTGCTCTTCGTGCCGATGCTGCTCGGCCTCGCGGCCCTGTTCGTGGTGCCGGGGCTGACCGGCGCCGGGTCGAACCTGGCCCTGTTCGAGCTGGTGGTGGACTCGCTGCCCGCGTGGGCCGTCGGCGTGATCGGGGTCGCCGCCGCGCTCTCGTCGATCGTGCCGATGGCGGTGTTCATGCTGGTCATCGGGACGATGTGGGGCAGCAGCGTGCTGTCCCTGCTGCCCCGGTGGCGGTCGCCCGGGCGCCAGAAGCTCGCCTCGCAGGGCGTCGTCGTGGCCGCGGGCGCGCTCGCGCTCGTCCTGACGTACGCGACGCCCAACACCCTCGTGCGCCTCTCGCTCATCTCGTACGAGGGAATGGCGCAGCTCGTGCCGATGCTGCTGCTCGGCCTGGTGTGGCGGCGGCTCACGCTCGCGGGGGCGGTGAGCGGGCTCGTCGTGGGCGTCGCGGTCGTGTGCGGCCTCGTCTTCACCGACCGCGATCCGGTGGGCGGCGTGAACGCGGGGATCGTCGCGCTCGGCGTCAACCTCCTGGTCGCGCTCGTGGTGTCGTACGCCGGTCCGGCGGACCGGGACCCGCGGCCGGACGGCGAGGTGCTCGCGCGGGACCCGGTCGACGACGTCCACGACGAGGTCAGCGGCGCCGTTCCCGCAGCGTCAGGACGGTGAGCGCGGCCAGGACGCCGAGGCCCGCCGACACCAGGAGGGCCACGTCGGCGCCGTGCGCGAGCGCGGCGGGCGAGGAGCCCGAGGCCGTGGCCACGGCGATCATCAGGGCGACGCCCACGGCGGAGCCGAGGTAGCGGGCGGTGTTGCCCGCGCCCGAGCCCATCGCGGCGCGCCCGGGCGGCACCGACTCGACGGCGAGCAGCGGCAGGGCGGCGTTCAGCAGGCCGCTGCCCGCCCCGGAGAGCAGCAGCCCGGGCAGCAGGCGCGGCCAGGAGCCCCCGGCGGCCGCGCCCAGCATGGTCAGGGCGGCGACGGCGTGCAGCAGGAACCCGGCGGCGAGCTGGGCCCGCGCGGGGACCCGGCCCGCGAGCCGCCTGGCCTGGAGGGCGACCAGGAAGCCGGTCCCGGCCCAGAGCATGAACAGCCAGCCCGTGCCCATCGCGGACAGGCCCATGGTGTGCTGGAGGACCGTCGGCAGATAGCTGAACAGGGCGATCACCGAGAGCCCGGTGAAGAGCCCGCCCGCCGACGAGGCGAGGAACAGCGGGCGGCGCAGCAGGCCGAGGTCCAGCATCGGTGTCGCCGTCCGGCGTTCCACGTACGTGAACGCGGTGAGCAGGGCGGCGGCGGTGAGCAGCAGGGCGCCGACGGGCAGCCGCAGCCAGCCGTCGCGGCCCAGGGTGAGCGCGGCGAGCAGGGCGACGAGGGCCAGGCCGAAGGTCAGGGCGCCCGCGAGGTCGGGGCGGCCCGCGCGCGGCGCCCGGGACTCGGTCAGGGCGCGCGGGGCGAGGGCGCCGACGGCGAGGGTGGTCACGGCCAGGACGGCGTACGGCAGGCGCCAGTCGGTGAGCGTGGCGAGGGCGCCGGAGACGACCGGCGAGAGGGCGATGCCGCCGCTGACGAAGGCGCCCCAGACGCCGGTGGCGCGGATCCGGCCGGGCCCTGCCGGGTAGGCCTGCGCGATCAGGCCGAGGCTGGCCGCGAGGATGGCGGCGCTCGCCGCGCCCTGGACCACGCGGGCCAGCGTGAACATCCAGGTGGAGGTGGCGAGGGCGCCGAGGGCCGTGGTGACGCCGAGCGCGTACGTCCCGTACAGGAAGATCCGGCGGCGGCCGTAGTCGTCGGCGAGGCTGCCCGCGACGAGGAGCAGGGCGGCGAGCCCGAGCGGGGTGCCGTTCAGGAGCCAGGCCTGCGCGGACAGAGAGGTGCCGAGGGCCGCGGCGGTGTCGGAGAGCGTGACCATCGGGGCCGTGTACGTCATCAGGGCCATGAAGGTCGCGGCGCTGGTCAGGGCCAGGGTCCGGGCGGGGGACGCCGCGCGGACGGGGGCGGTGGCGGGGGCCGCGGTGGGCGCCGCGGTGGCTGTGCGTGGCATGGGTGAGTGCCCTTCGGGAGGTGCGTGGTGGGGCGCACGCGTCGACGGGGCACGCAAGTTCATTCATTGAACCTGCGTGGTGCGTGATGACCGTAGCAGGGATGGGTTCAATGAATGAACCTTGGTCGGGCAAAAGGGCTACAGTGGGCCCATGGCTCTCGGCAAGGACTACGCGGCGCAGGAGTGCTCCATCGCCCGCGCCCTGGAGGTCGTCGGCGAGCGCTGGACGCTGCTCGTCGTGCGCGACGCGCTCTACGGCGTCCGCCGCTACAACGACTTCCTCGTCCACCTCGGCATCCCGCGCGCGGTGCTCGCCGCCCGGCTCCAGACGCTCACCGACGCGGGCGTCCTGGAGAAGCGGCCGTGCGCGGGGGCGCCCCGGCGGCACGAGTACGTGGTGACCGAGCGGGGCCGCGCCCTCTGGCCGACGCTGCGCGCGCTGAGCGTGTGGGGCCGCGGGGTCCTCGGCGACGCCGAGCCGCTGCGCTCCTTCCGGCACGCGGCGTGCGGTACGGAACTGGGGCCGTCGGGGGAGTGCCCGGCCTGCGGGGTGCTCGTACCGGTCGACGACGTGGAGATGCTGCCCGGCCCCGGCCTCGATCCGGAACCGAGCGATCCGGTCAGCCGGGTGCTGCTCGCGCCCCGGCGGCTGCTTCAGCCCGTCGTCACGGATCCCGTGTAGCCCGTCGTCTCGGATCCCGTGTAGCCCGTCGTCACGGATCCTGTATAAACAGCAGCAGACACATGCGTACGCACAGGGGTTCGGGGAGGAGGCGGCCTTGATCAAGGAACTGGTCAGGAGCTGGGGCGGCGCCCTGCGGCCCGCCGCCCTGCTGTTCGTCCTGCTCGTCGAGACCGTCCTCGCCGACACCGGCAGCCTCGTGGGCGCCGTCGCCTTCGCCGCGACCGCCGCCGCGGGCTCCGCGCTCGCCCTGTGCTCCCTGCTCGCCGCGCGCTCCGCGCCCGCCGTGCCGCGCACCCGCGTGCGCACCGCCATCCGCGACCGCGAGCGGCGCACCGCCTTCCTGCCCCAGCGCGACCCCGACGCCCGGGGCCGCACGCGCCCGCGAGCGCCCGGCCGTCCCCTCCTGACGGCCGCGTAGGGAACCCCCGGCTCCTCTTCCGGAACCTCCCGGACCCCGCGCGGATCGTCCTGCCGACACGCACCTCACCCCGGCACGACGAGACCTCCGGAGGGCTCACCCATGTCTTTCATCGCCGACCTGGTCGCACACCTCGCCGACCTGCTCGAACCGCTCTTCCGCGGCTCCGCCATGGCCGCGGCCATCGTCCTGGTCACCGCCTGCGTACGCCTCCTGATCCACCCGCTGTCCCGGGCCGCGGCCCGCGGCCAGAAGGCGCGCGCCAAGCTCAACCCGCAGATCGCCGAGCTCCGCAAGAAGCACGGCAAGAACCCGGAGAAGCTCCAGAAGGCGGTCCTCGAACTGCACCGCAAGGAGCAGGTCTCCCCGCTCGCGGGCTGTCTGCCCGGCCTCTTCCAGCTGCCCGCGTTCTTCCTGCTCTACCACCTGTTCTCCAGCTCGGACATCGGCGGGAAGGCCAACGCGCTCCTCGACCACAAGCTGCTCGCGGCGCCGCTCGGCGGGCGCTGGGCCGACGCGCTCGGCGACGGCGGCGTGCTCGGCGGGGCGGGCCTCGTCTACCTGGTCCTCTTCGCGCTCGTGGCCGCCGTGGCCACCTTCAACTACCGGCGTACGAAGCGACAGCTGGCCGGGTCGCCGCTGCCCGCGGCCCAGGGCGGCGAACAGGTGCCCGGTGCGCAGGCGATGGCCGCGATGACCAAGTTCATGCCGCTGATGTCCTTCATGACGCTGTTCTCCGTGGCGGTCGTGCCGCTCGCGGCCGCGCTGTACGTCGTGACCAGCACGACCTGGAGCGCGGTGGAGCGGGCCGTCCTGTACCGGAACATGCCGCAGGGGGCGACGGGGGCCATGGCCACGGCCATGTGACGGTCCAGTACGTGAACGGGGTCTTGCGGGCCGGACGGTGAGCTTGGAGGATCGGCCGAACCTCCGATGGCGCCGCACCCCCATCGGTCGGCCCGGGCTCGACCAGAGGGAGACAGACCATGAAGCTGCTGCGAGTCGGTACGGCGGGCGCCGAGCGTCCGGCGCTGCTCGACGCCGGGGGCACCCTGCGCGACCTGTCCGGCGTCGTCACCGACATCGACGGCGCGCTGCTCGCCGACGACGCCGCGCTCGCCCGCGTGCGCGCCGCCGCCGAGGCCGGCGGCCTGCCCGCGCTCGACGCGGCCGGGCTGCGGATCGGGCCGCCGCTCGCGCGGATCGGCAAGGTCGTCTGCATCGGGCTCAACTACCACGACCACGCCGTCGAGGCGGGCGCCGAGCCGCCCGCCGAGCCCGTCGTCTTCCTGAAGGCGGCGGACACGGTGGTCGGGCCGAACGACACGGTGCTCGTGCCGCGCGGCTCGGTGAAGACGGACTGGGAGGTCGAGCTGGCGATCGTCATCGGGCGGACCGCGCGCTACGTGGACTCGTACGAGGAGGCGCTCGCGCACGTCGCGGGCTACGCGGTGGCGCACGACGTGTCCGAGCGCGCGTTCCAGATCGAGCGCGGCGGGACCTGGGACAAGGGCAAGAACTGCGAGACCTTCAACCCGCTCGGGCCGTGGCTCGTGACGGCGGACGAGGTGCCGGACCCGCAGGCCCTGTCCCTGCGGCTGTGGGTCAACGGCGAGCTGATGCAGGACGGCACGACGGCCCAGCAGATCTTCCCGGTGGCGGAGGTGGTCCGCTACGTCAGCCGGTTCATGACGCTGTACCCGGGCGACGTGATCAACACCGGGACGCCCGCCGGGGTCGCCCTCGGCCGCCCCGAACCCAAGCCCTATCTGCGGGCGGGGGACGTGGTGGAGCTGGAGATCGACGGGCTCGGGCGGCAGCGGCAGGAGCTCAAGGACGCCTGACGCCGGGCGGCCCCGGACGCCTCTCGGCACCCCCGTACGGCCCGCCGCTGGTCGGCCTAATGGGGGCCGTGCTGAGCGTGTCTCCCGCCATGAATGTCCGTAATACGCATATTTCCAGGTATGCGAAGAAAAAGCTCAGCATATCTAGCGGTGGCTGTCGCGGTCGCGGCGGCCACGGTCGTCGGCGGCCTGGCGGGGCAGGGCGTCGCCGACCCCCTGCCCGGCGGCCTCGGCCCCTGCCTGGGCGATGCCTGTCCGGGCACGTACCCCGAGGTCAACAACGGGCCCGTGGCGGGCCGCGACGAGAACATCAACGTCTTCGTCGGCGAGGACATGCTCGTCCGCGAGGCGGCGGCGGAGGCCGAGGGCAAGGTCGTCGTGCTCGGCGACTTCGACATGAACAAGCGGGCCGGGGCCTCGCAGATCTACAACGTGGGCGTCGCCGGTGTCGGCTCGCGCGTGCCGCCGCCCAACGGCTCGGACTTCCTCACCACGGGCGGCGACCTGAGTGTCGCCACGGGCCAGCGGCTGCTCGCCGAGGAGGGCGGCGTCTCCGGCCGCGTGGTGTACGAGGGCACGGCCAGCGGCACGGTCGCCCCGCCCGCGGTGCAGGAGGCCGGGGCGGCCGACAAGTACGCGACGCTGCCCGCCCAGCTCACGGCGGCGAGCCAGTGCTACGCGTACGACCAGGGCTCGCCCCGCACGGCCACCGGCACGGCCGTCAACAACGGCAGCGAGACGACCTTCACCGGTGACGGCACGTCCGCGATCCAGGTCTTCAACGTGGACTTCGACCTGGTCAGCCGCACCGGCGGCGACCAGGGCATCGTGTTCGCGAACATTCCCGCCGACGCCACGGTCCTCGTCAACCTCACCGGTGACGTGCGCACCATCCGCACCTATATGGGCACCCTCCCCGACGGCCTGCGCGAGCGGCTGCTCTGGAACTTCCCGGACGCGTCCAGCGTGCAGTTCGCGGGCAGCGGCCAGTTCCAGGGGAGCGTGCTCGTCGGATCGCCGGGCAGCATGACGACGGTGACGCTGCCGGGCATGAACGGCCGCTTCTTCACGGTGGGCACCCTGACCCACACCTCGGGGGCGGGCGGCGGCCAGGAGTTCCACGCCTACCCGTTCAACGGCGACCTGCCGACGTGCACCACGCCGTCTCCGTCGCCTTCGCCGTCGGAGAGCGAGAGTCCGTCGCCGTCGCCTTCGCCGTCGGACAGTGACGGCCCGTCTCCGTCGCCGTCCCCGTCGGACAGCGATGGTCCGTCGCCGTCGCCGTCCCCGTCGGACAGTGACGGTCCGTCGCCGTCGCCGTCCCCGTCGGACAGCGATGGTCCTTCGCCGTCGCCGTCCCCGTCGGACAGCGACGGCCCGTCGCCGTCGCCGTCCCCGTCGGACAGTGACGGCCCGTCGCCGTCGCCTTCGCCGTCGGACAGCGATGGTCCGTCGCCGTCTCCGTCTCCCTCGGACAGTGACGGTCCCTCGCCATCCCCGTCGGACAGTGACGGGCCCTCGCCGTCTCCCTCGGACAGCGACGGGCCCTCGCCCTCGCCGTCGGACAGCGATGGCCCCTCGCCGTCCCCGTCGGACAGTGACGGTCCCTCGCCGTCTCCGTCCGACAGCGACGGCCCGTCTCCCTCTCCGTCGGACTCGCCCACGCATCCGACTCCGCAGCCGACCAAGAGCCCTGACGAGATGGCGCACACGGGTGCCTCGTCCGGGGAGCTCGCGCTGGTCGGCGGGATCGCCGCGGCGCTGCTCGCGGCGGGTGTCACGGTCGTGGTGACGGTACGCCGCCGCCGCGCGGGAGAGTTCGAGTGACGGACCCTCACCCGGGCGTCAGGACGCGGTGAACCGCTCCAGGGCCTCCACCACCAGGGCGTGATCCGCGACCTGGGGGAGGCCTGAGACGGTCACCGTGCCGACGACGCCCACGCCCTCGACCCCGATCGGGAACGCGCCACCATGGGCCGCGTACCGGTCGGGGTCGAGGCGCGAGGAGTCCTCGAACGTCGTGCCCTTGGCCCGGAACCGGCTGCCCACCAGGTACGACGAGCAGCCGTACCGCTCGACGACGCGGCGCTTGCGGTCGATCCAGGCGTCGTTGTCCGGCGAGGAGCCGGGCAGCGCCGCGTGGAAGAGCTGCTGGCCGCCGCGCCGGATGTCGATCGCCACGGGCGCCGCGCGCTCGCGCGCGAGCTCCACCAGGAGGCAGCCGAGCGCCCAGGCGTCCTCGTGGGTGAAGCGCGGCAGCACGAGGCGGCGCTCCTGCTCCTCGATCTCCTCGACGGAGGGGGCCTTCGGCCCGGCCGGTCGCGTCGTCACAGCGTCACCGCCACGCCCTCGCGGGCCGAGCGGCGCGCGGCCTCCAGGACGTCGAGGGCCGCGGCGGCCTCGTGCGCGGTGACCGGGTTGTCGCCCTCGCCGCGCAGGGCGGCGGCCACGGCCGCGTAGTACGCGGGGTAGTCGCCGGGCAGCGTGGGCTCGGGGCGGCCGCCGCCGGTCAGCGGGGACTCGCCGGAGCCGACCCGGCCCCACATGCACTCGGGCTCCGCGCCCCAGGGGCCTTCGGCCGCATCGTCGCCGGGGCGTCTACCCTCGCGCAGGGCGGCCTCCTGCGGGTCCAGGCCGTACTTCACATAGCCCGCGGCCGAGCCGAGGACGCGGAAGCGCGGGCCGAGCTGGGCCGCGGTCGCGCTCACGTACAGGTGGGAGCGGACGCCGCCGGTGTGCGTGATGGCGATGAAGGTGTCGTCGTCGGCCCGCGCGCCCGGGCGGCGGACGTCCGCCTCGGCGTACACGCGCGCCGCCGGGCCGAAGAGCACCAGGGCCTGGTCGACGACGTGGCTCCCCAGGTCGTACAGGAGCCCGCCGATCTCCTCGGGGTCGCCGGACTCGCGCCAGCCGCCCTTGGGCTGCGGGCGCCAGCGCTCGAAGCGGGACTCGAAGCGCCAGACGTCGCCCAGCTCACCGGCCGCGAGCAGCTTGCGCAGCGTACGGAAGTCGTTGTCCCAGCGGCGGTTCTGGAAGACGGACAGGAGCAGGCCGCGCTCGTCGGCGAGCGCCGCGAGGTCCTGGGCGTCGGCCGCGGTGCCCGCGAGCGGCTTGTCCACGACGACCGGCAGGCCCGCCTTGAGCGCCGCGGTCGCGAGCGGTACGTGCGTCTTGTTCGGCGACGCGATCACGACGAGGTCGAGCTCGTCGGCGCGGTCCAGAAGCTCGTCCGCGGATGCGGCCGTCCGGCTGCCGTACGCCGTGGTCGCCTCGGCCTGGCGCTCGGGGTTCGACGTGACGACCGTGTCGAGCGTGAGGCCGTCGGTGGCGGCGATCAGCGGGGCGTGGAAGACGGAGCCCGCGAGGCCGTACCCGATGAGGCCGACGCGGAGGTCGTTCTTGCCTTCAGTCATGACCTCCACTTTGGCAACGCTGTTGCCAAAGTGCAAGCGACGGCGACAATGGAGGGGTGAACAGGGCTGACTCCGGTACGACCGGTCCGACGGGGGCGAATCTGCGGGCGCTGCGCGGGCACAACGCGGCGGTCGTGCTCGAACTGCTGCGGGGCGCGGGCGGCGAGGGCGTCAGCCGTCTTGAGCTCGCGGCGCGGGCGGGGCTCACGCCGCAGGCCGTCAGCAAGATCGTGGCGCGCCTCCGGGGGGAGGGCCTGGTCGCCGACGCGGGGCGGCGGGCCTCCACCGGCGGGAAGCCCGCGACGGCGCTGCGGCTCGTGCCGGAGGCGGGGGGTGCGGTGGGCGTGCATCTGGAGCGGGACGCGCTGGTCGCCGTCCTGGTGGACCTGGCCGGGGCGGTGGTGGCCGAGCGGCGGGCGGGGGTGGACTTCTCGGCGGGGGCCGATGCCGTGGTGGACCTGGTCGCCCGGGAGGCGCGGGCGCTGGTCGCGGGGGCGCCGTCCGCCGTGCTCGGCGTGGGGGTGGCCCTGCCGGGGCCGCTCGACCACGTGCGGGGGGTGCTGCACCGGGTCACCGGGTTCCCCGGGTGGGACGGGTATCCCCTGCGGGAGGTCCTCGCGGAGCGGCTCGGGCTCGCCGTGGTGGTGGACAAGGACACGAACGCCGCCGCGCTGGGGATCGCCCTGGCCCAGGGCGCGGAGTCGTTCGCGTATCTGCACCTGGGGACGGGGCTCGGCGCGGGCCTCGTGCTCGGGGGCGGTCTCTACCGTGGCGCGCGCACCGGGGCGGGGGAGTTCGGGCACCAGGTGGTGCTGCTCGACGGGCCCGTGTGCGAGTGCGGTGACCGGGGGTGCCTGGAGGCGCTGTGCCTCGCGGCCGTGGCGCGGGGCGACCTCGGCGGGGCGGCCCGCCTGCTCGGCGTCGGCGCGGGCAATCTGGTCTCGCTCCTGGACATCGACCTCGTGCTGCTCGGCGGGCGGACCGTGGCGGGGGCCGAGGACCTGTTCGTACGGGGAGTCGGCGAGGTCGTGGCCGCGCGTTCCCGGCGCGCGGGTGCACGCGCGCGTGTGGGCGTGGCGAGCGCGCCGGGCGGTGAGCGCGGCGTGGCGGAGGGGGCGGCGCAGTTGGTGCTCGCCCCGCTGTTCGGCCGGGCGGAGGTGGCCCTGCCCGCGCGGCGGACCGGCTGAGGCGCGGTGGGATCGGCTGTTCGAGGGGAATTCCGGGGGCGGTCGGCCGCAAGGAGTGGCGACGGCGGGGCGGGGGCGCGCGGCCGTGGCAGGGTCGGCCACGGCCTGTTGCCTCCCGGCGGGGCAACAGGGCACGTCCCGGCGCGAGTTCGACGCGCCCCGCCCGCCCGCGCTCAGCAAAGGTCCCGCATGCGACTCCGCTGCCGCCTGGCCGCAGGCGTCACCGCCGTGGCCGCCGCCCTGGTGCCCGCCGCGGCCGAGGCCGCCGCCCCGCACCCCGGGCACCGCGCCGCCTGCTCCGCCCCGGCCTCCGCCGCCTTCCCCGTCCGCGCCCGCCTGGGGAAGGGCCCGGACGTCTACTACGCGGGCGGCGGCTACGGACGCTGGTCCCTCAGGCTCGTGAACACCACGGGCGGCAGCTGCGAGCACATCCACCCCGTCGTCGTACTCGTCGACCACAAGGGGAAGCTGCGGCCGGGGCAGGCGCAGCTGGAGTTCCGCGCCGGGGGCCGCTGGCGGGCGGTCGCGTTGGAGGGGGCGGGGCGGGGGGAGAACGTCGGGGTCCTCGACGACGGGACCGGCGGGTTCACCGTCAGGCCCGGTGAGCCGGTGAGCGTGCCGGTGCGGCTCGCCTTCACGTCCGACGCCGGGTCGGACCGCGTCGTGGCGAGCGCCGCCGTCGTGCAGCGGCGGGGCGGGGACGGGGACTGGGTGGGGGAGTCCGACGACTACCCGTTCGAGGTGGTGGGCGACAGCGGCGCCCGGCCGTCCCCCGCCGAACTAGCGAGAACCGGCCCAAACACCCTCCTGACCCTGACCACCACCGCCACCACCCTCCTCCTCACCGGCACAGCCTTGATGACAGCAGCCCGCCGCCCCCGCTGAGCGGACAGCGCTTGGGGGAGCGCCCCAAAGGGGCACGGGGCCTTCGGGGCAGCGCCCTGAAGGGGCGCGGGGAACGGCGCGCCCAGCCACGACGAACCCGCAGACGACCGACAGCCCACCGGGGCAGCGCCCCAAAGGGGCGCGGGGAACGGCGCGCCCAGCCACAACGATCCCGCAGACGGCCAAAGGCACACGGCGGCAACCCCGGCGGAGCCAGGAGGGCCCAGGCAGGGGCCCGGCCCAGCCGTCCAGCCTGGCCGCACGGCCACCCGTGCGACGATCGCCCCGTGGACCACCAGGAAAACCCCCCAACCGCCCCACCCGCCCAACCGCGCGCCCACGCGCCGGGCGGCCCGGTCCGCTCGGGCATCCCCGAGCACGGCCGCATCCCCAAGTACTACGCGGTCAAGGCGCGCATCGCGGAGCTGATCGAGGAGTTGGGCGTGGGCCGGGCGCTGCCCACGGAGCGGGACCTCGCGGAGCGGTACGAGGTGGCGCGCGAGACCGTGCGGCAGGCCCTGCGCGAGCTGCTGCTCGAAGGCAGGCTGCGCCGCCAGGGGCGCGGCACGGTCGTCGCGGGGCCCAAGCTGGAGCAGCCCCTCTCCCTCGCCAGCTACACCGAGGGCGTGCGCAGGCAGGGCCGCACCCCGGGCCGCACCCTCATCTCCCTCGACCGCTTCCCCTGCCCGGCGGCCCTCGCCGCCGACATCGGGGCCGCGCCGGACGAACCGGTCTGGCACATGGAGCGCGTACTGCTCGCCGACGACGAGCGGGTCGGCCTGGAGAGCACGTACGTCGCGGTGGCGCGGGTGCCGCGGCTCGACGCGGACTTCGACCCCGACTCGTCCTTCTACGCGTATCTGCGCGACGAGCTCGGCATCGCGTTCGGAGATGCCGACGAGCGCATCGAGACGGTGCTCGCGACGCCGCGCGAGGCGCTGCTCATCGGGACGCCGCCCGCGCTGCCGATGCTGCTCCTGCACCGGCTGTCGCGGGACACGGAGGGCGGCCCGCTGGAGCGGGTGCGGACCCTGTACCGGGGGGACCGCTTCTCGTTCACGACGCACCTCGGCTGAGCCCGCGACGCAATCGGGTCCAACTGTCCCTTTCTAGGCCATAGTTGGCCCCGATTGATTACGGAACGATAACGGGTCTAGTCCAAACTTGCTCGGCAGTTCACCCTTTGGTTGCCGCCCGGCCCTCGCCGGGCCACCCGCCGAAAGGAACGTTGCCGTCGTGAGAGTCATCGTCGTAGGAGCAGGCGTGGTCGGCACCATGCACGCCTGGCACGCAGTGGAGCGCGGCCACGAGGTCGTACAGATCGAGCGCGAGAGCGAGGCCCGGGGCGCTTCCTTGCGCAACTTCGGGCAGATATGGGTGAGCGGCCGCGCGGGCGGCGAGGAGCTGGAGACGGCCCTGCGCGCCCGCGAGCTGTGGGAGGGGATCGGCGCCCGCGTCCCGGGCATCGGCTTCCGCGCCAACGGCTCGCTGACCCTGGTGCGCACCGAGCGGGAGCGCGCCGTCGCCGAGGCCGCGCTCGCCCGCCCCGACGCCGCCGCCCGCGGCTACAAGCTGCTCGCCCCCGACGAGGCCCGCGCGCTCAACCCGGCCCTGCGCGGCGACTTCACCGCCGCCCTGTGGTGCGAGCGGGACGCGGCCGTCGAGCCGCGCACCGCGCAGCTGAGGCTGCGCGAGGAGCTCCTGAAGTCCCCGCGCTACACCTTCCTGCCGGGCCGCGAGGTCCGCGACGTCGTCGGCCCCGCCGCCGTACGCGACGACCACGGCGACGTGCACACCGGCGACGCCGTCGTGCTGTGCACCGGCGCCTGGCTCGGCGGCCTCGTCCGCGAGCTCGCGCCGGACCTGCCGGTGCGCCGCGTCCGGCTCCAGATGATGCAGACCGACCCGCTGGGCGAGCCGCTCACCACGTCCGTCGCCGACGCCGACAGCTTCCGCTACTACCCGGCGTACCGCTCCCCGGAGCTCGACGCCCTCAACGCCGGGCAGGAGCAGCCCCCGACGGCCGCCGCGCACAAGATGCAGCTCCTCATGGTGCAGCGCGCCGACGGCGGCCTGACCATCGGCGACACCCACGAGTACGAGCACCCCTTCGCCTTCGACACCGTCGAGGACCCCTACGACCACCTCACCGAGGTCGTCGAGGGCTTCCTCGGGCGCCCGCTGCCCAAGGTCCGGCGGCGCTGGGCGGGGGTGTACGCGCAGTGCGTCGACACCAGCAGGGTCGTGCACCGCGAGCGCGTGGCCGACGGGGTGTGGCTGGTCACCGGGCCCGGCGGGCGCGGCATGACCTGCTCGCCCGCGATCGCCGAGCGGACCGCCGACGAACTGGGATGGTGAGGGAATTGACCACGCACACCAACACGCGCATCAAGCTGGCCGTACTCGACATGGCCGGGACCACCGTCGCCGACGGCGGCCTGGTCGAGCGGGCCTTCGCGGCGGCCGCGGGGGAGCTGGGCGTCGAGCCGGGCTCCGCCGACCACGCGGCGAAGCTCGACTACGTCCGCGCCACCATGGGCGAGTCCAAGATCTCCGTCTTCCGGCACCTGTTCGGCGCCGAGGACCTGGCCCAGCGGGCCAACGCGGCCTTCGAGAAGGCGTACGGAGAGCTGGTCGACGGCGGTCTCATCGCCCCCGTCGACGGAGCCCGCGAGGCCGTCGAGGAACTCAAGGCCGACGGTCTCACCGTGGTCTTGACCACGGGCTTCGCCCGCGTCACCCAGGACGCGATCCTGGCCGCCCTCGGCTGGCGCGACCTGGTGGACCTCACCCTGTGCCCCGCCGACGCGGGCGGGCGCGGGCGCCCCTACCCGGACATGGTGCTCGCCGCGTTCCTGCGCACCGGCGCCGCCGACGCGGTGCGCGAGGTGGCCGTCGCCGGGGACACCGCGTACGACATGCGCAGCGGCACCCGCGCCGGGGCCGGGATCGTCGCGGGCGTCCGCACCGGCGCCCACGACGAGGCGGCCCTGCGCGGCGCCGGGGCCACGCACGTGCTGCCCTCGGTCGTGGAACTGCCCGCCCTGATCCGGGACTTCGGGTCATGAGCAGCGGCATACGGTTCGACTCGGTGTCGGTCGCGTACGGCGGCAACGTCGTCCTCGACTCGCTCGACCTGACCGTCGAGCCCGGCGAGGTCATGGCGCTGCTCGGGCCCTCCGGGTCCGGCAAGACCACCGCCCTGCGGGCCGTCGCCGGGTTCGTGACACCAGCCGCCGGGCGGGTGTTCATCGGCGACCGCGACGTGACGGGCCTGCCGCCGCACCGGCGCGGCATCGGCATGGTCGTCCAGCAGTACGCGCTGTTCCCGCACCTGCGGGTCGAGGAGAACGTGGCGTTCGGCCTCCGGGCGCAGAAGGCCCCCAAGGCGGAGATCCCGGCGCGCGTCGCCGACGCCCTGGAGCTGGTCGGGATGGCCGCGTACGCCAAGCGGTACCCGCGCGAGCTGTCCGGCGGCCAGCAGCAGCGCGTCGCCATCGCCCGCGCCCTCGCCATCCGGCCCGGGGTGCTCCTCCTCGACGAGCCGCTGTCCGCGCTCGACGCGCAGCTGCGCTCCGGCATGCTCGCCGAACTCGCCCGGCTGCACCGCGAGTTGCCGGACGTCTCCATCCTGTACGTCACCCACGACCAGGTCGAGGCGCTCACCCTCGCCGACCGGATCGCCGTCATGGACCGGGCCCGGCTGCGGGACGTGGGCACGCCGCAGGAGCTGTACCGGCGCCCGCGCACCGAGTTCACGGCCTCCTTCGTGGGCAACGCGAACCTCCTGACGGTGTCCGTGGGCGAGGGCGCGGTGTCCCTCGGGGCGGCCGAGGTGAAGGTCGCCACCGACGGGGTGGCGGCCGGGGCCACGGCCACGCTGTGCGTGCGGCCGCACCTGGTGGGCCTCGGGCCCGGGCCCAACGCGCTCACCGGCAGCGTCACGGAGGTGCAGTGGCGGGGGGCCACGCACCGGCTGTACGTCGACGTGGACGGGCACGTGGTGAAGGCCGATGTGCGGGAGCTGCGGGTGCCCCCTGGGCTGGGGGAACAGGTCACGCTGCACTTCGCGCCCGAGGACGCGGTGCTGCTTGCCGCAGGGGTGAACGGTGATGGGTGACCTTACGCCGGGCCTCGTCAAAAGCGGGGCGGCACCTAGGGCTGTGCCCACCCGTCCCGCCCTGCGGGACGATTGCCCACAGCGGGTACGCCGAGTGCCCGCCTTCGTCTGGGTGTTGCCGCCCATCGCTCTGCTCGGGCTCGTCTTTCTTTATCCGCTCGGCCTCGTCGTCAAGCAGTCCGTGGAGCCCGACACCGGCGGGACCTCGCTCAAGCCGTACTCCGACGTGTTCGCCTCCGCGTCCTTCCGGGACGCCCTTGGCACCACCGTGTGGCTGGCCGTGGGGGCGACCGTCGGGTGTCTGGTGCTCGGGTTCGTGCTCGCGCTCGTCATCGCCTTCGTACCCTTCCCGGGCGGGAAGGCCGTCGCCAAGTTCATCGACGTCTTCCTGTCCTTCCCGTCCTTCCTCATCACCCTCGCGCTGCTCTTCATCTACGGCACCAAGGGCATGGCCAACGGGCTGTGGACGGACGCGACCGGGAGCGGCGGCGACGGGCCCTTCCAGTTCCTGACCACGCCGTGGGGCGTGCTGCTCGCGGAGATCACGTACTTCACGCCGTTCGTGATGCGGCCGCTGCTCGCCGCCTTCTCGCAGCTCGACACCGCGCAGCTGGAGGTGGCCTCCAGCCTCGGCGCGCGGCCCGCGCGGATCGTGCGGAAGGTGATCCTGCCGGAGGCGCTGCCCGCGCTCGCGGCGGGCGGCAGCCTCGTCCTGGTGATGTGCCTGAACGAGTTCGGAATCGTCCTGTTCACCGGGGCGAAGGGCGTCACGACCCTGCCGACGCTCGTCTACGGCAAGGCGATGCTCGAGTCCGACTACCCGGCGGCCTGCGTCGTCGCCGTCGTCAACATCGCGATCTCCGTGGGCCTCTACGGCCTGTACCGGGTGGTGAGCCGTCGTGCTGGTGCATAGCCGCAAGGGCAAGTGGACGCTGTGGGCGGTGTTCGCCGTCCTGTTCCTGCCGGTGTTCGCGCTGCCGCTCGCCGTCATCGTCACGGCCTCGTTCGCGGGCCACTGGTCGGGGGCGTTCCCGTCCGCGTTCACCACCGAGCACTACGCGGCGGCGACCCGGGGCGAGTCCCTCCAGGCCCTCACCACCAGCCTGCTCACCGCGCTCGGCGCGAGCGTCGCCGCGCTCGCCGCGGGCACCTGGGCGGCGCTCGCGGCGGCCCGCCTCCGCAAGCCCGGCAAGCGGGTCGTCGACGCGCTGTTCATGCTGCCCGTCGCCGTGCCGTCCGTCGTCGTCGGGCTCGCCGTGCTCGTCGCCTTCAGCAAGCCGCCGGTGATCCTCAACGGCACGTCCACGATCGTCGTCCTCGCGCACGCGATCCTCGTCACGGCGTTCGCCTACCAGTCGGTCTCGGCCGCCGTCGTGCGTCTCGACCCGGCGTACGAGCAGGCCGCGGCGTCCCTGGGCGCCCGGCCCGGGTACGTCCTGTGGCGGGTGAAGCTGCCGCTGCTCCTGCCCTCCCTGACGGCCGCCGCGGGCCTGTGCTTCGCCCTGTCCATGGGCGAGCTCAGCGCCACGATGATGCTCTACCCGCCGGACTGGACGCCCCTGCCCGTACGGATCTACGCGGCCACCGACCGGGGCGCCGCCTTCACCGGGGCGGCCCTCGCCGTGGTCCTCATGGGCGCCACCCTGCTCGTCCTCTTCGCGGTGTCCCGCGTCCGCACCCGCGCCTCCTACCGCTGACCGTCCCCTGTATCCCGCACGCCTCGTCAAGGAGCACGACACGCCATGCGTACCGTCACCCCCGTCCGCGCGCTCGCCGCCCTCGGCGGCTGCGCCCTGCTCGCCACCGCCCTCACCGCCTGCGGCGGCGACTCCGCCGCCTCCGACGCCAAGGTCGTCACCGTCTACAGCGCCGACGGCCTCAAGGGCGAGAACGGCGACGGCTGGTACGACCAGGTCTTCAAGGACTTCGAGAACAAGACCGGCATCGAGGTCAAGTACGTCGAGGGCGGCTCCGGCGAGATGGTGCAGCGCGCCGTCCGCGAGAAGTCCAACACCCAGGCCGACGTCCTCGTCACCCTGCCCCCGTTCATCCAGCAGGCCGACGACAAGGGCCTGTTGCAGGCGTACTCCCCCCAGGGCGCCGAGCAGGTCGACGGCGCGAACAAGGCGTCCGACGGCAAGTGGACCACCGTCGTGAACAACTACTTCGGCTTCATCTACAACAAGAAGGAGCTGAAGGGCGCCAAGACGCCCAGGACCTGGGACGAGCTGACCGACGGCGCGTACAAGAACAAGATCCAGTACTCCACGCCGGGCGTCGCGGGCGACGGCACCGCCGTGCTCATCAAGGCCATGCACGACTTCGGCGGCAAGGAGCCCGCCATGAAGTACCTGGGCAGGCTCCAGTCCAACAACGTCGGCCCGTCCGCCTCCACCGGCAAGCTCGCCCCCAAGGTCGACAAGGGCGAGCTGCTCGTCGCCAACGGCGACGTCCAGATGAACTACGCCCAGGCCAAGGACATGCCCAACCTCGGCATCTGGTTCCCGGCCAAGAAGGGCGCGAAGCCCACCACCTTCGCGCTGCCGTACGCCGCGGGCCTCGTCACCAAGGCCCCGCACAGCGCCAACGCCAAGAAGTTCCTCGACTACCTCCTCAGCCGCACCGCCCAGCGGCAGGTCAGCGAGATCGGCGGCGGCTTCGCGGCCCGCAAGGACGTCAAGGCCACCGACGCCAACGCCATCGCCCTGGAGAAACTCCTGCACGGCGTGGAGGTCTTCGAGCCGGACTGGGCAGACATCTCCGAGAACCTCACGTCGTACGTCGAGGACTGGAAGTCCGCCACCGGCAGCTGACCCCCACCACCACCCCCCTCTCCCCCCAACGCCCCTGTGCCACCAGGGGCGTTGGTGTGTCCTGCCCTTCCCGCTCCCCCTGGAGGAATCGTGTCCCACGGCATCCGCCGCCGCTCGCTCCTCGTCTCCGCCGCCGCCCTCGCCACCGCCGCGGGCCCCCTGTCGGGCCTCGCCCGCGCGGCCGCGGCCCGCACCCCCAAGGTCCTGGTCATCGGCCTCGACGGCACGCTCCTCAGCCGCGTCAAGGACGCCGACGCGCCCCGCCTGAAGTCCCTGATGGCCCGCGGCCTCACCGCCCCCAGCAGCATCTACGCCAAGCCGCTCGCGCCCACCATGTCGGGGCCCGGCTGGGCCACGCTGCTCACCGGCGTCTGGCCGGACAAGCACAAGGTCGTGGGCAACGACTTCGCGGGCCACGACCTCGCCCGCTACCCCGACTTCATGACGCGCGCCGAGGCCGCCAAGCCCGCCCTGCGCACCTACGCCGTGTCCTCCTGGGCGCCCCTCACCGAGACGATCTTCTCGGCGAAGGTCGACACGCGCGTCTCGACGCCGTCCGACGAGTACGACGAGGGCACCACGAAGCGCGCCGTCGCCGCCCTCGCGGACAAGGACCCCGACGCCGTCTTCGTCCAGCTCGACAACATCGACCACGCCGGGCACACCAGCGGCGCGGCCAGCCGCGCCTACCTCGACGCCATCCACGGAGCCGACGCCCAGGTCGGCCGCATCCTCGACGCCGTCGCCGCCCGCCCGGCGCACGGCGACGAGGACTGGCTGGTCATGGTCACCGCCGACCACGGCCACGCCGACGCGGGCGGCCACGGCGGCTCCAGCAGGGCCGAGCGGCAGACCTTCCTCATCGCCGTCGGGGACGGGCTCACCGCCGGTTCCGTACGGCACGACGTGCGCATGCCCGACGTCGCCGTCAGCGCCCTCGCCCACCTCGGCGTCCCCGTCGACCCGGCCTGGGGCCTCGACGGCCGCCCGGTGCAGCAGCCGCGCCCCGACGCCTTCGACACGCTGCGCGACCGCCTGAAGCCGCCGGTGGACGAGACCGGCATCGGCTCCGGCGTCCTCGGCTTCACCCACACCCCGCCCGAGGGCTGGAGCGTCGACAACACGCGGATGGGCGGCGGGGGCGTCACCGAGTGGCGCGGCTGGGCCTTCACCACGGACGAGTTCTGGACGCGGACGGAGCGCGACCAGCAGCGCGAACTCAACCTCAGGGCCCGGAACGTGTTCGCCGTCGCCGACGGCGACGAGTGGTCCGACAAGCCCGTCACCGGCACCTTCGACTCCACCCTGATCAGCCCCGCGTACGAGGTCACCGGCGGCGCCCCGGCGACCCTCACGTACACGACGTACTACCGTCACGAGGCCCCGCAGCAGGGCCAGGTGCTCGTCTCCTACGACGGCGGCGCCCCCGCCGTCGTGAAGACGTACGCCGCCGACACCCCGTCCACTGTCGAGACCATCCGGCTCCAGGTCCCGGCCGGGGCCCGGACCGCGCAGGTCCGCTTCCGCTACACCGGCGGCAACAACTGGTACTGGGTGATCGACGGGGTCGGGATCAAGCCTTCCTGATTAGGCTGGGGGCGTCGGCACAGCGTGGTTCCGACGCCCCACCCGCCACCTTGGTTTCACGCAGACCCGCAGGAGTGCACCCCATGGCAGAGCGCAAGCCCATCGAATCGTGGCTCACCGACATGGACGGGGTGCTCATCCACGAGGGCGTGCCGATCCCCGGCGCCGACTCCTTCGTCAAGAAGCTCCGCGAGTCCGGCAAGCCGTTCCTCGTGCTCACCAACAACTCCATCTACACCGCCCGCGACCTCCAGGCCCGGCTGACCCGCATGGGCCTGGAGGTGCCCGTCGAGAACATCTGGACCTCGGCCCTCGCCACGGCGAAGTTCCTCGACGACCAGCGGCCCGGCGGCACGGCGTACGTGATCGGCGAGGCGGGCCTGACGACCGCCCTGCACGACATCGGCTACGTCCTGACCGACCACGACCCGGACTACGTGGTCCTCGGCGAGACCCGCACCTACTCCTTCGAGGCCATGACCAAGGCCGTGCGGCTCATCAACGACGGCGCGCGCTTCATCTGCACCAACCCGGACGAGACCGGCCCCTCCACGGAGGGCCCGCTGCCCGCCACCGGCGCCGTGGCCGCGCTGATCACCAAGGCGACCGGCAAGAAGCCGTACTTCGCGGGGAAGCCGAACCCCCTGATGATGCGGACAGGGCTGAACGCCATCGGCGCGCACTCGGAGACGAGCGCGATGATCGGCGACCGCATGGACACGGACGTCCTCGCTGGCCTTGAGGCGGGGATGGAGACCTTCCTGGTGCTCACCGGCCTCACCTCCCGGGCCGACATCGACCAGTACCCGTTCCGGCCCTCCAAGGTCGTGGACTCCATCGCCGACCTCGTCGACCGGGTGTGAGGCACGGCGGCACCGGGGCACAAACGGGTGTGCTGAACGTGCGGTGACGCCGTGCGCGCGTGAATCTGCTGGTACAGGAGGTTCACGATGCGTATATGTACGCTCGCCGTGCGTGGCGCGGGCGGTCTCGCCCTCGCGGCCGCGCTGGCGGCGGCGCCGGGGACGGCCGTCGCGCACGACCAGGACCAGGTCGAGGCCCGGGTCACGCCCGCCGACGGAAGTCCGGGCGGGCAGGTCGAGGTGCGGGTCTCGGGGTGCCGGGGGACGACCGGCGCCGCCGGGTCCGGGGCGTTCGCGAAGGACGCCGCGCTGACCGGCGGCGGGAAGTCCCTCACCGGCTCCGCCCGGATCAGGGCCGGGATCTCGGGCACGTACGAGATCACCGTGACCTGCGACGGGCACCCGCACCAAGGTGTCGGCACCGTCCGGGTCGGCGGCGCCCAGGCCACCCCGCAGGCGCCCGTGCGGGCCGGTGGCGGCGGTACCGCCGACCTCCAGCCCGTGGCCGCGGTCGCCGAGGAGGCCGGGCCCGGTACGCGGCACGCGGTCGTCGGCCTGGTGCTAGCGGGGGCCGCCGCCGTCGCCGTGGCCCTGCGCAGCGTCCGCCGGCGCCGCTCCGACTGACCGTGTCCGGGTCCGGGCCCGAAGGCGCCGACGCCCCGCACGGCACGAGCCGTCTCGTCCTGGGCGTGGCGTGGGCCGTGCTGCTCGTGGCCCTGTGGCTGTGGGGCAACGAGATCACCGATGTCCGCGGCGGCCTCTCCGACCCGACCACCGGCGACGTCGCCGCCGTCGGACGGCCCCCCGGCCTCCAACTGCCCGGCCCGCACGAGCCGCTGGCGGACGCGCGGCCGCAGCGCGTGGACGTGCCCTCGCTCGGCGTCCGGGCCCCGGTGGTGGCGCGCGGCCTGGACGCGGTGGGCGCGATCGACCCGCCGCCGTACGGGCAGCCGGGCGTCGTCGGCTGGTACGGCGGCGGGGTGCGGCCGGGGGCCGCCGGGGCCGCGCTGCTCGTGGGGCACGTGGACACGGAGAGCAGGCCCGCCGTCTTCTACCACCTCAGCGCCGTGCGCCCCGGCGAGAAGGTGCGCGTGGTGCGGGACGACGGGGCGGTCGCCGAGTTCACGGTCGACGACGTGCAGGTCATCGGCCGCGACGACTTCGACGCGAAGACGGCCTACGGTCCCCGCCGCGAGGGCCGGGCCGAGCTGCGCCTGATCACGTGCGGCGGCACGTTCGACCGCGCGAGCCGTACGTACTCCGCGAACGTGGTGGTCTCCGCGTACCTCACGGGGGTGGGTCCCTAAACGCTTCGGCTGGCATTGCCGCGATGGGCCGTCGATCGCCTGCGGGCCCGTCGTGGCTGGTCGCGCAGTTCCCCGCGCCCCTTCGGGGCGCTGCCGAACCGCCCTAGCCGACCTTCGGCCCGGTTCTGGGGCGCAGGGCCCGCAGGCCGATGCCGCCGAAGACGGCTGCGAAGACCACCCACATCAGGACGTGTGACGCGAGCGACAGCATGCGGAAGTCCCACAGGAGCGTGGGGCTCACGGGCGTCGGGTCCGGGTTGTCCGGCAGCGCCCACAGCAGCGCGAGGACGGCGGCCGCCGTGCCCGCCGCCGCGAGCTGCCGCACCGGCAGGGCCCTGGCGGCCAGGCGCACGTACACCTGCCAGACCAGGAACATGCCGAGCACGCTGATCACGACGGCCGCGACCCACATCGCCTGCCGGTCGCCCACCGTGCCGGAGTCCCCGACGCCCGGCGGCATCGCCGGATAGCGCAGGGCGGGGAAGAGGGAGATCGCGCAGAACGCGGCCGCGCAGAAGGCGAGCGCGCGCGGCCAGGGGTGGGAGCGCGGATCGCGCCGGTGCACGAGCGCGTACGCGACGGCGAAGAGCACACCGATCGCGAGGCCCGCCACCACCAGGGCGATGACCAGGCCCGCGTGCTGCGTGGAGCGGGAGAACAGCTCCTCGTGGTGCTGCACGGCCGCGCCGGGGTCGTGCTGCTCGTGCGCCTGCGAGCGGGCCTCCTCCGCGCGGATCGCCCGGTCCATCAGGGGTTCGGCGAGCAGCAGCGAGAAGAGCCCGGCGGCGAGCCCGCCCAGGCTCCCGGCCGCGAGACCGCGGCCGAGGAGCGCGAGGACGGGCGACGAGGCCGCTGGGGAGGCGGTGGAGCGAGCCGGACTACGGGGAGCGGTGAGGGAGTTGGGGGATGGGGGAGTCTCTGGGGACGCGGTCATGGTGCGAGCGGCCCCGATCAGTGGCAGGGGGCACCGAAGAGGTGCCTGCCGTCGTGCGCGAACTCGTGGAGGTAGTCGCCGGTCGCCGAGATCAGCGAGCCGTTGTCCATGAAGACGGCGTACAGGGTGATGAGCGCGAGGATCACGGCACCCGCGGCGATCAGCCAGTCGCGGGTCTCGATGGTCGCGGACTGTATCGCGGTGGTGTCGGTCTGTGGTGCGGTGTGCGCAGCGGAAGCGGACATACCGTGGTTCTCCTTACTGGGGTTTCCACGCCCCATGGCAGGAGGACGACGGGTTCAGTTCCTGACTTCCCCACGTGTCGCGCGGGGTCACAGTGGCGGGACCGTCCCGGAGTCGCACCGGGTTCCTGGCAACCGTCGCCTCGATGTATGGACTTGTCGCCGGGAGAGTCGCAGGTGGTCATGGACACTGTCAACCAGTCACCGCGCCCCCGAAGGGCTCGCGCGCGGGCGGCGTGCGCCCCGCGGGCGCACCCTGGCCCGGTCAACGACCCGCTCCCCCGGGAGCCGCCGACCGGGCCGGTCCTCGACCGCGCGCGCTCGAGCTGCGGGAGAAACCCGGCGTCGGCGCGGGAGGCTTCGGAACGCTCCGCTCCGGCCGGGGGCTCGGGCCGTCACCACGACTGTAGAGCGGAAGTCGGTGTCGGCCTAGGGGGGTTTGACGCCAACTCACCTTTTGCCACGGCTTGACGAACGCCGCAGGTGACACGGCCCGGAACCGGCTACGGGGGCGGCGCGTGGCCGTCCCGCAGGCTCGTGTCGTCGAGGGCCCCCTGGATGACCATCCCGGCGACCGTGTCCATGATGAGGCGCTCCCTGCGCGCGTACCGCCGCATCGCGCCGAAGGCGGCGTCGGTCCCGGTCTGCCAGCGCTCGGCCAGTATCCCCTTGGCCTGCTCGATCCGGATGCGGCTGGTGAGCGCCGCCTGGAGCTGCCGGGACAGATCGCGGTACTCGGCGTAGGCGCGCTGGTTGTGCAGACCGGCGCCCGCGGCATCGGCGAGCGCCTGCGCGAGCCCCAACGCGCTGCCCTGTCCGCCCTCTTGGGGCGCCGGAGCGGCCTCCGGCGCGCCGGGCGCGCCGGGCGGCCAGCCCTCCGCGGCGAAGACGTTGAGCACGCCGAAGACGCGCCCCCGGGCCCGCAGCGCCACCGCGAACGCGAGGCCGACGCCCTGGGCGCGGGCCCGTGCCGAGAACTCCGGCCAGCGGGCCACCGCGTCCCGCGACGCGAGCCGGATCGGCCCCACCGGCTTGCCGGTGCCGAAGCAGTCGATGCAGGGTCCGCCCAGGTGCTGGGCCTCGAGCAGCCCGCGGGCGAGGGCCTCGCCGCGGTGGCTCGCGGCGATCCGCACCGTGTCCTCGGCGTTCGTGTACATCACACCCGCGGCGAGGGCGTCCAGGAGCTCCGCGCAGAGCTGGCTGACGCGGCGCAGATGGCGGTCCGCGTCGAAGTCGTCGGCGACCGTGACCACGGTCTCGACGAGGGCGCGCGCCAGTCTGAGCTCCGGGATGCGGTCCGGCATGGCCTGCATGGCCTCTCCTCTTCGCGCGTCCCCCCAAATCGGTCGCCTACCCCGCTTCGAAGGGCTGTAACAGCTCTCCTACAGGTGCCCGGACGGGCTCTCCCAGCCTCGTGACGGACACGTAGCTATGTCAGGATTGGGCACCGGACCGTGCACCCGAGGGGGACTGGATGTACCGCAAGAACACAGGTCGCGGGCGGGGTCTCGGGGCCAGGGGGGTGCCGGTCGCGGTGGTGCTCACGGGGGCCGCGCTGCTGCTTACGGGGTGCTCGTCCGACGGTGACGGGGACGGCGACGAGGCGACCCGTCCGGTGACGCAACAGCCCAAGGACACCGACCCGTTCTGGGTCAACCCCGACGGGAACGCCGCGCGGCAGGTCGCCGCGTACGAGAAGGACGGCGACAAGGACCGGGCGGGGCTCATCCGGAAGATCGCCGAGCAGCCCGTCGGCGAGTGGATCGGCCCGGAGAAGCCCGAGGACGAGGCGCGCGGCTTCACCGAGGCGGCCGAGAAGGCCGACCGCGACGCGCTCCTGGTCCTCTACAACATCCCGCACCGCGACTGCGGTCAGTTCTCCAAGGGCGGCGCCGCCGACGGCAACGCGTACCGGGCGTGGATCGACGGCGTGGCCAGGGGCATCGGCGACCGCGGCGCCACGGTCGTCCTGGAGCCGGACGCGGTCCTGCACATGGTCGACAAGTGCACGCCCGAGCAGTTCCACGAGGAGCGCTACGACCTCCTCAAGGGCGCCATCGCCAAGCTGAAGTCCCTGAAGAACACCAAGGTCTACCTGGACGCGGGCAACGCGGGCTGGTCGCACCCGGACGGCCTGTACGAGCCGCTGAAGCGCTCCGGCGTCGAGCAGGCCGACGGGTTCGCGGTGAACGTCTCCAACTTCCAGACCACCGAGGCGAGCGTGGCCTACGGCAAGACCCTTTCCGCCAAGGTCGGCGGCAAGCCCTTCGTCATCGACACCAGCCGCAATGGGCGCGGGCCCTACTCGGGCGAGGGCAAGGATCCGTGGTGCAACCCCCCGGGCCGGGGCCTGGGGGAGGCGCCCACCACCAAGACCGGTGACCCGAAGGTCGACGCCTACCTCTGGGTCAAGCGCCCCGGTGAATCCGACGGGACCTGCCGTGGCGGCCCCCAGGCCGGGCAGTGGTGGCCCGAGTACGCACTCGGCCTCGCCAAGAACGCCCCTTAAGGGGCGCGGGGAACTGCGCGAGCAACCAGAGAAAAGCCGCAGTCGCATCTGCTCGGTAACTCGGCAGACGCGACTGCGGCTTTTCGCGGGCTGAGCGCGCAGTTCCCCGCGCCCCTTACGGGGCCTTAGGGAACGTGGACCCACTGGGCCTTGCTGGGGACGCCCTCGGCGTTCGTCACGAAGAGCATGTACCAGCCCGACTCCACCAGACTGCGATTCTTCGGCACGGTGACCGTGACCTCGTCGCCGGACTTCTTCATGTCGAGGGCGATCGACGTCTGGTCGATGTCCGTGACGTGGGTGGTGGCCGACGGCCGGATGAGGCGGGCGGACTTGATGGCCGAGGCGTCCCGTACGGGGAACGTGCCGGACGCGCCCCGCTTCAGGGTCTTGGGGCCCGCCCCGAGCGCGGGTTGCTCGCCGTGGTAGAGGTACGGCGGCGTATAGATCTCCACACGCTGCTCGAAGCTCCCCGGCTTGGTGTTGGCCTTGTCGTCGTACAGCGAGTCCGAGCCGAAGAACATCACGCGGCCGTCGGGCAGCAGGATCGAGCCGGAGTGGTAGTTGCGGCCCACGAGCGGGTCGGCGACCTGGTCGAAGGTGTTCTTGCGCGGGTCGTAGAGGCGGGCCTCGTGGATGTTGGAGGCGCCGCGGCCGCGGTAGTCCTCGGAGCCGCCGGAGACCAGGACGGAGTCGTCGGGCAGGATCGACGCCTGCGGATAGCGGGTGCCCCGGCTCAGCTCGGGGCCGTCCACGAAGCGCGGGTCGCGCTTCTTCAGGTCGACGATGCGGGTCTTCTTGGAGGCCTCGGTGGACTCGCCGACGCCACCGCCGCCGACGACCATGTAGCGCTGGTCCTGCGCGGGCGGCAGCTCGACCGTGTTGGAGGTCTCCAGGAGGTCCGGGTCGCTCATGCCCGGGATCTTCTTGAACTTGTTGGTCTCCAGGTCCCAGACGCCCGGGTCACGGCCGACGTCGGCGGGGCCGTAGCCCGCGTTCGAACCGGAGTAGAAGAGCTTGCCGTTCGCCAGCTGGAAGATCGCCGGGTAGGTCGGGAACTGCCGGATCTTCTTCGTGTACGTCCACTTCTTGGTCTTCGGGTCGTACACCTCGTTCTTGCCCGGAACGAGCTGGCCGATCTCGTCGAGGCCGGAGAGGGAGAGCACCTTGCCGTCGGTGAGCGTGGTCAGCGTGGGGTACCAGCGGGCCTCGTTCATCGGGTCGACCTTGATGTACTTCTCGGCGACCGGGTCGAACTCGAAGGTGTCCTTGATGCCCTGGAAGTCCTTCTTGTCCAGGGCGAGCTTCTGCGCGATCCCGTACGTGTTGCGGGCGTCGGCGCCGCTCAGGCCCTGCACGCGGTAGTTGTCCTGCGTGCCGGTCTCGTACTTGGCGCCGGTCGCCTGTGCCTCCACGTAGATGCGGCCGAGGCCCGGGTCGTTGCGCAGGAACGCGCCGGTCCGCTTGTCGAAGACCTTCTTCGCGCGCTCGACGACGACGGGGTCCTTCGACACGAAGGTCTTGCCGTTCTTCTTGCCGGTGAACTTGGTGCCCGCGGGCAGCGTGATCGGCCTGTCCGGGTTCTCGTTGTGCACGATCATCAGGCCACCGGCCTTGGTGACGTCACCCTTGAGCTTCTCGTACCGCTTGGTGCCGCCCGCGATGAGCAGCTTGCCGTCGGCGAGCTGGGTGTGGCCGGTGCAGAACAGGTCCGTGGGCGTCGGGATCTTCTTGATGGTGTTCTTCTCGGGGTCCCAGAGCCGGGTGTCGAACTTCTTCTCGTCGAAGTTCTTCTGGTTGTTGCCCGAGCCCGCCACCATCAGGATCTTGCCGGTGTGCAGGAGCGACGCGTGGATCGTGTTCTGCCGGTACTCCTCGGGGAACTCGACGACCTTCCAGTGGCCGTTCGCCGCCTTGTACTCGGGCTTGTTGATCTTGTAATTGTGGTACTTCTCGGAGCCCACGCGCCACAGCCAGGGGCCGTTCATACCGGCCAGCGCCAGCACCACCGCGGTGCCTATCGCTATCCGGCGGGCGCGCCGGCGGCTGGAGGGGTCTCTCATGTGTCGTGGCTCCCGAGGGCGATGTGCAGGGTGTCGTCATTCGAACCGGCCTGGGTGTTCGCGGCCCAGCTGGGCTTCTGCTGCGGCGCGTGCGGGGCCGGGTGCGCGTGCGGGGGCGCGCTGTGCGGCGCGAACTGCCGGGCGGGCAGCGTCTGCTGCTCGGGCCCCTGGGGGCCGCCGCCCGCCGCGGGCGCCGACGGTGTCTTCCGCTCCTGCCGCAGGCCGTGCCGCCAGGCGAAGATCGGCGCGGCGGTGACGAGCAGGGCGAAGGTGGCCCAGATGATCATCGCCGGGTGCGCGTGGTCGTACACGTACGCCGCCGCGATGGAACCGCCGAAGACCAGGATGAAGAACAGGTGGATCCGGAACGTGCCGAACAGCGTGTCCGGGCTCGCCGAGTCGCCCTTGGGCGTGACCACGAAGCTGCTCTTGCGGCGCAGCGCGGCGTCCATGAGGGAGCGCGCGTAGATCGGGGCCGAGAGGGCCGACATCACCATGCCCGCGACGCCACCGGAGCCCTCGGGCTCGTGCGGCGAGACGTTGTGGCGGCGGTTCCAGATGTACAGGCCGATCTGGAGCGCGGACGCGTTGCCGTACAGCATGAGCCAGATGGTCGGGTCGATGTTGACGCCGGAGGCGCCGAGGCCGAGGAACAGGGCGCAGCTCAGCGCCGCGAGGATCCAGTTCAGGGCGGACATCGGGTAGAAGATGACCATCATCGTGTAGTTGAAGAGACGGCCCGGCGGCAGCGAGAACGGGGCCTTCCAGAACTGCTTGAGGATCGTCTCGTACGTGCCGCGCGACCAGCGGAGCTGCTGGGTGAAGAAGTCCGTCCAGGCATTGGGGCCCTCGCCGACGGCGAGCACGTCCGGGGTGTAGACGGACTTCCACTTCCTTCCGGTGACCGGGTTCTCGTGGCGGTGGATCTCGAAGCCCGTCGCCATGTCCTCGGTGATCGAGTCGTACAGGCCGCCGATCTGCTTGAGGGCCTTGATGCGCACCGCGTTGGAGGTGCCGACGAACATGGGCGAGCCGTAGGCGTTGCCCGCGCGCTGGATGAGGGCGTGGAAGAGGAACTGCTGGGACTCGGCCGCCTTGGTGACGAACGTGTCGTAGTTGCCGTAGACCTGCGGGCCGATGACGAAGCCGACGTCCGGGTCGCGGAAGAAGCCGAGCATCCGCTCCAGGTAGTTGGGCATCGGGACGTGGTCGGTGTCCACGGAGGCGAAGTAGTCGTAGGCGTCGCCGTGCGCGTCCAGCCAGGCGTTGTAGTTGCCGTGCTTGGTCTTGGCGCGGTGCGGGCCCTTGGCCTGGTTCCACTTCGCGACGCCCTTGCGGGAGAAGTGGTGCACGCCCAGGCGCGCGCAGACGGCCTTGACCTCGGGGTCGTCGCCCTCGTCGAGCAGCCATACGTGAAGGAGGCCGCGGTGGCGCAATCTCACCGCCGCTTCGAGGGTCTTGGTGACCATCTCGATCGGCTCCTTGCCGGGCACGAACGAGGTGAGGAAGGCGACGCGGGTGCCGGTCTCGGGCACGACGGGGATCGGGTCGCGGGCGACCAGCGTGGCGTGCGCGTTGGACAGGACGTTCATGCAGCGGAAGAACTCGATCAAGCCGATCGAGACGAGCATGACGACGTCGAGCACGGGCAGGAAGTCATATGCGGGGTAGTCGCGCTCCGTCCAGTGCTCGGGCTGGAGCAGCCAGGCGAGCAGGACGAGGGAGAGCAGCGGCGCCGCGCCGAGCATGAGGGCCGCGCGTATCCGGTGCGGCTCCTGGGAGAGCAGGGAGCGGTACTGGACCTTGTACGGCTTGGCCGGGTCCGGCTGGGTGAGGGGCCCCGCGAGGCGGCTGTAGTGCTCGTAGTCGTAGCGCGGCAGTGACTTCTTGATGCGTCGCAGACCGCTCGTCCGGTGCGAGAGCACGCGCAGCTGGGTGGTCTGGGACGGGTCGCCCTGCCGCTCGCCCGGTGGCGTCGACGTCATGAGTCATCCCCCCGCACGCGGCTGTCCGCGTGGTCGTCGGTCCTTTCGCCCGCGGCGGTCCCCCTCGACCTGCGCGAGCGCATCAAGTGGTAGGCCACCCCTCGCCTAGGACAGCGAAACGTGGCCTTCCGGTTGCATGATGCCCCCCTTGGCATCCGTTCATGAACGCGGGGACCCCCTGTCCCGGTGCTCATGAGGACTCTCGTCGTACGGGCGGCGTCCGAGTCCCCAACTGCCCCGCGTCGCACGCCCCGTGAGAGCCGTGGCTCCGGTGAGCCTGCCGTCAGGGTTCTATGCGCCCTTGCGTGATCGCAAGAGTGAAAGCAAGGAGTTTACCGGTCATATGTGGGGCTGGAGGTCACTGTTGAGGCGGGCGCGCTCAAGCGGGTGCGAATGTTGCCGAAGTGTTCGCGTATGGCCCGTTCCGCGCGCAGGACGTCCGAGGAGCGGACCGCGTCGAGGATCTCGCGGTGCTGGCGGCAGGTGATCTTCGGGTCCCTCGGCACGTCGACGAGGTCGGTGCGGACCTTGTGGAAGGCGTCCCAGAACGCCTCCAGGACCTCGCCGAGGAGCCGGTTGCCCAGGCAGCGGTAGAGCGTGGCGTGGAAGGCGCGGTCGGTCTCGGCGCGGACCTCGCCGTCGGGCCCGGCGGCCTCGGCGTCCATGCGGTCCACGAGTGCGTCGAGCTCGGCCAGGTCGGCGGGCGGCAGGGAGCCCGCGAGGCGCGCGATCAGGCCGGTCTCGACGGCCTCGCGCAGCTCCAGGAGCTGGAGCAGGCTGTCCTCGCCGCGGTAGTGCCCGGCGACGGTGCGGAAGGTGAGGCCCTCGATCATCGGGGCCATCGACATCGGCCCGACGTAGGTGCCGAAGCCGTGCCGGATCTCGACGATGCCCATGGCCTGGAGCGCCTTGAGCGCCTCGCGCACGGAGTTCCGGCTGACGCCGAGGCGCTCCATCAGCTCCGGCTCGGTCGGCAGCACGGAGCCGGAGGGCAGCCGCTGGTCGATGATGAGTTTCTTGATCCGCTCCTGGATGTCCCGCGCCATGGCGCAACGGTAGCGGCAGAACGACGAAAGCCCCCCGTCGGAGACGGGGGGCTTTCGTCGTTCTGGGGGGTGTGGGTGGCGAAGCCCCCACGGCGCGCGGCGAAGCCGCGCAGAAACAGAGATGGCGAGGCCGGTTCGCGCATTCCGCGAACATGCCTCGCCATCGTCATCGTGCGCCGCCAGGGACTCGAACCCCGGACCCGCTGATTAAGAGTCAGCTGCTCTAACCAACTGAGCTAGCGGCGCCTGCTGACGGAGATAACTCTACCGGACGTTGAGGGGTGCTCTTGACCACGCGGCTCTCTGGGGTGCGTCAGGGCGGGGGGTGGGCGGATCGACGGGAAGGGCTTTAGCGGGCCCCCTCCATCATTCGGACCGTCAACATGCGATATCCCCGGACAGTTGGAAAACTGACGGATATGCAGATGCGCGGACAATCCTGGCCGGGGGCCTTCCCCGGACACCCCGGCGGATGTGAGGGGAATCGCATGGAGGCCGCTCCGGCATTCGAGGAATTCAGGCCCGCGAGCGACTGCGCCTGCCCGGGCTGCGTGCACTGGCGGCGCTCCGGAACGCACGCGCTGCCGCCGGGGCGCGGCGGTCACCCGGGTGCGCACGGCGCCCGGCGGGCCCTGGTCCTCGCGGCGGCGGCGGGCTCCGTGCTCGGCCCGGGCCAGGCGCTGCCCGCGGCCGCGGCCCCGGTCCAGGAGTCGTTCTCGCAGGTGGGAGCGGGTGTGTCGGCCCCGAAGGGGGATGACCCCGGCACCCCGCAGGGCAGGCAGAGCCCGCTGCACGGGACGAGCGCGCACGGCGCCCGGCTGCGCACCACCACCCGGGCCGAGATCATCGCCAGGGCCAGGCAGTGGGTGAACGCGCGGGTCCCGTACAACCTGCGGAGTTTCTGGTCGGACGGCTACCGGCAGGACTGCTCGGGCTTCGTCTCGATGGCCTGGGACCTCGGCGGAAACGAATGGACGGGCACGCTCGACCAGTACGGGACACGCATCTCCAAGGCGGCCCTCGCGCCGGGGGACATTCTCCTGTTCCACAATCCGGCGAACCCGGAGAGGGGCTCGCACGTGACGATTTTCGGCGGCTGGACGGACTCCACGCGCACCTCCTATCTCGCCTATGAGCAGGCGCGGCCGTACACCCGGAAGAAGGCCACGCCCTACGCGTACTGGAAGGACGCGGACCGCTACCGGGCCTATCGGTACAAGGGCCTGCGGGCGCCGGGGCCCGCGGGTGCCGCCCCGGCGGTGTCCGCGCGCTACCCCGGCGCGCGCTCCTTCGGCCCCGGCGCGCACAACGCGTACGTCACCCGGCTCGGGAGGCTGCTCGTCGCCCGGGGCGGTGCCCCCTTCTACCGGTCGGGGCCGGGGCCCCGCTGGGGCGACGCCGACCGCAGGGCGACCCGGGCGTTCCAGCTGGCCCAGGGCTGGAGGGGCACGGACGCGGACGGCATCCCGGGGCCGCTGACGTGGTCGTACCTGGTCACGGGCAAGGGGCGGGACATTCCGGGCGGCCGTGGCGCCGGTGGCGGGCAGGGCGCCCCCGGGGCCCCTGGAGTCCCCGCCGCTCCCGCCGCTCCCGCCGTCCCCGTCTTCCCCGGCAAGGTCCACTTCCGGCCCGGGCAGAGCAACGCGTACGTCGAGCTGCTCGGGCGGCAGCTCGTGCGCAAGGGCTTCGGCAAGTACTACGCGGTCGGGCCCGGGCCGCGCTGGGGCGAGGCGGACCGCAGGGCGGTCGAGGCCTTCCAGCGGGCGCAGGGCTGGCGGGGCGGCGCGGCCGACGGGGTCCCGGGCCCCGAGACCTGGCGGCGGCTGTTCCGGTGAGGGGCCCGCGCGCGGCGGGGAACCCATGGCGGAGGCGACGGAGGCAGAGATGAGCACGACGACAGAGCGGTCCCCGGAGTCGGACGAAGGCCGGGGGCGCGGCGGCGCGGCGGGGGCCGCGGGCCGTCCGTCCCGCCTCATCCACAGCGAGGCCACCACGGAGATCCCCGTCCACCTGCTGTTCCGCGACGATCCTCGGGATCCGGTGGGGGTGGCGCTGCCCTCCGCCGTGGTGCGCGGCGGTGCGGGGCGCCCCCGCGGGGAGCCGGGGCCCCGGGCGGCGGCGGCCCGGCCGTCCGTGCCGCTCCCGCCGCCGGTGCCCGGGGCCGACCCGGAGCTCGCCGAGCGGCGCGCCCGGGTGCTGCCCGGCGCGGTCGGGGTGCTCGCCGGTGGCGTGGGCGCGGCCGGGTGCGCGCTCGCGCTGTGGTGGGCCGGGGTGCTGCCCCGGGTCCTGCCCGGGGCGCCGGGCCGGGCGGGGGCGCAGGGGATCGGGGCCGCGCAGTGGGCGGTGCTCGCCGGGGCCGGGGCGCTCGCCCTGTTCGGGTTCGGCGGGCTCGCGCGCGGCCGGGTCGGCGGGGCGTGGGTCCTGACCCTGTTCGGCCGGTACCGGGGCAGCGTGCGGCGGACCGGTCTGCTGTGGGTGAACCCGCTGCTCCTTCGGCGCCGCGTCGACGTGCGCCTTCGGCACTGGCGCAGCGAGCCGATGGCCGCCGTGGACCGCTCCGGCGTGGCGCTGCGGGTGGTGGTGCTCGTGGTGTGGCGGGTCAGGGACACCGCGCGGGCCGCGCTCGCCGTCGCGGACCACCAGGAGTACCTGCGCGAGTGCGTGGAGGCGACCGCCGCGCGCGTCCTGTCGCGGCTGCCCGCCGACGCCTTCCACGACGGGGCGCGGGGCGCGGCCGACGGCGGCCCGACGCTGCGCGACGCGGAGGCCGTCGGGGAGGCCCTGACCCGGGCCCTCGCCGCGCAGGCGGAGCCGGTGGGGATCGAGGTCTTCTCCGTACAGCCGACGCGCATCGAGTACGCGCCGGAGGTGGCCGAGGCGATGCACCGGCGCCGGATCGCCGCGCTCGACGCGCGGCACCGCGACAGCGTGCTCACGTCGGTGGTGGACTCCGTCGAGGACACGGTGACGCGCTTGACCACGCGCGGCCTGGTCGAGCTCGACGACTACGAGCGCAAGGCGCTGGTGAAGGACCTGACGGTGGCGTTCTACACGGGGCACGGCGAGCGCTGAACCCGGTACGCCGCCGTACCTGCCGAAGTACGCCGGAATCGGCTGCCCGCACCGTGAACTTGTGGAGGAATCGCGGGGGCCGTGCGACCGGATCATCTCCTCGGTTGGTATGGACATGTTCAACTAACCGCAATAATCTGAGACTTGGTCTAGACCGCGCATCTTCGTTGGTCCAGACCATGCGAATCGCACCCCGCGTGGCACCGGAACATCCGTCACACGGCAGCTCAGCACGACCGTCAGCGCGCACGGCTCACAGAACTACCCCCACGTTGTTCAGGAGCGCAGCATGCGAAAGAAGATGTCCGCCGCCATGCTCGGGATGGCGACGGTCGGAGCGTTCGTGCTCTCGACCGGCGGCGCCAGCAGCCATGGCTACACCGACCTGCCCGCAAGCCGCCAGATCAACTGCGCCAAGGGCGTGGTGACGGGCTGCGGTTCCATACAGTACGAACCGCAGAGCGTCGAGGGCCCCAAGGGCTTCCCCGCGGGCGGCCCCGCCGACGGAAAGCTCTGTTCCGCCGGGCTCGCCGGATTCAGCTCGCTCAACAAGGCGACGCAGCCGAACGGCAACGCCTGGCCCACGACGAAGGTGTCCGGCGGCCAGAGCTACAGCTTCCGCTGGCAGTTCACCGCGCGCCACCGCACCACGGACTTCCGCTACTACATCACCAAGCAGGGCTGGAACGAGAGCCAGCCCCTGACCAGGGCGGCGCTCGACACCCAGCCGTTCCTCACCGTCCCCTACAACAGCCAGCAGCCGCCCGCGACCCTGTCGCACAGCGGCACGATCCCGGGCGGCCGCAGCGGCCACCACGTGATCCTCGCCGTCTGGACGATCGCGGACACGGGCAACGCGTTCTACGCCTGCTCCGACGTCACCTTCTGAGCCCGCGAGCACCTGGTTCAGAGGTTCCCCTGAGGATCCCCGCCACCCCCCACGGGTAGGTTCTGCGCACGCCGTACGTGACCACGACGGCGTGCGCGGGACTTAACGGGGGACCCTCATGGACGCGTTCTTCACGCTGATACCGCTGGTCATGGCGGCCGGAGCCGTCGCCATGGCGGTCGCGATCGCCAGGCGCTCGGCCCAGGTGCGGCGCGCCTGGGGCAGCGGCCTGACCGCCGAGGCGCGCTGTCTGCGCACCTACACCACGACCTCCGGGCACCGCGACCACGTGTCCACGACCGTCCACCACGTCTACGAGTTCGTCACCCGCGACGGCCGTACGGTCCGCTTCGAGGAGGAGGACGGCCCGGCGACGGTCGTCGAAGGCGACATCGTGACCGTGTACTACGCCCCGGACCGGCCCGAGCGGGCGACCGCCCACGCACCG
The DNA here is from genome assembly GCF_044544845.1 of Streptomyces sp. NPDC053474. NCBI lineage: Bacteria > Bacillati > Actinomycetota > Actinomycetes > Kitasatosporales > Streptomycetaceae > Streptomyces > Streptomyces sp. NPDC053474. Next base: position 503,638 of record NZ_JBITXV010000003.1, on the reverse strand, counting down.
CGCCCGGTCGCGAACACGCTGGCCACGGTCGCCACGCTCTGCTTCCTCGGCCTGTTCGCCGTCTTCTGCCTCTCCTTCGCCGTCGGCGCGCACGCCTTCTCCGAGGACTTCGGCTGGGGGCCCGGCGACCCGGACATCGAAGTGCCCTGAGCGTGAAGCACACGTTGCGGGGCGCGGCCTATGTGCTGTCAGGGATCGCGCTGGGAGCCCCCCTCCTCGTCGCCCTGGCCGGAGGCCTCGTCCTCGGCCTGGCCGCCAGCCTCGTCGTGGTGGGCATCCCCCTGCTCGCGCTCCTCGCGCTCGCGGGCGTGCCCGTGGCGGCCCTGGAGCGCCGCCGCGCCCTCCTCGTACGGCCCGGGCCCCTGGCCAGCCCGCACCGCACCCCCGCCGCCCCGGGCCTCGCGGCCTGGCTGCGGCTGCGGGTGCGGGAGCAGGCGACCTGGCGGGAGTTGGCGTACGCCGTCCTGATGGCGTGCGTGCTGTGGCCCCTCGACCTGGCCGTCGCCGCCTGCACGCTGGGGCTGCCCCTCGCCCTGACCGCCGCGCCCGCCCACCTCGCGCTCACCGGCGGCCCCGACGGCGGTGGCGTCCGGCCCGCGAAGCTGTGGTTCGTCGCGTCCTACCCGGCGGCCTGCGGCACCGCCCTGCTCGGCCTGGCGCTGCTCGCCGCCCTGCTGTACCCGCTCGGCGCGTACGCCACCGCCCGCGCCGCCGTCGCCCAACTCCTGCTCGCCCCGCGCGAGGCCGAGGCGGAGGCGCGGCTCGCCGAGGTGACCCGGTCCAGGGCCCGGCTCGTCGCCGCCTTCGAGGCCGAGCGCCGCCGGGTGGAGCGGGATCTGCACGACGGGGCGCAGCAGCGGCTCGTCGCCCTGAGCATGGGCCTCGGGCTCGCCCGCCTCGACGCCGAGCCGGGCAGCCCGCTGGCGGCCCGGATCGCCGCCGCCCACGAGGAGGCCGACCGGGTCCTCGCCGAACTGCGCGAGCTGATCCGGGGCATCCACCCGCGCGTCCTCGCCGACTACGGCCTCGCGGCCGCCGTGGAGGACGCCGCCGACCGCTCGCCCGTGCCCGTCGACACCGACGCGGACCTGCCCCGGCTGCCCGAACCCGTCGAGTCCGCCGCGTACTTCGCGGTCCGCGAGGCCCTCGCCAACGTCGCCCGGCACAGCGGCGCCGCACGGGCCGAGGTGCACGCCCGGCACACGGGGGGCGCCCTGCGGCTGCGGGTGCGCGACGACGGGCGCGGCGGCGCCGACCCCGCGCGCGGCACCGGTCTGACCGGCCTCGCCGACCGCCTCGCCGTCCTCGATGGCACACTGACCGTCACCAGTCCGCCCGGCGGGCCGACCGTCCTGTCCCTGGAGATACCGTGCGACCCGATGCCGCCCGCGCCCGCCGCGTAGTCCTCGCCGAGGACAGCGTGCTGCTGCGCGAGGGCCTCGTCGGGGTGCTCACCCGCTTCGGGCACGAGGTGGCCGCCGCGGTCGGCGACGCGGACGCGCTGCGCTTGGCCGTCGCCGCCCACGCGCCGGACGTCGTCGTCACCGACGTGCGGATGCCGCCCGGCTTCCAGGACGAGGGGCTGCGCGCCGCGCTCGCCCTGCGCGCGGAGCGGCCCGGCCTGCCGGTCCTCGTGCTCAGCCAGTACGTGCAGCGGTCGTACGCCGCCGAGTTGCTGGACACCGGTGACGGCGGCGGGGTCGGCTATCTGCTCAAGGACCGGGTCGGCCAGGTCGAGCAGTTCGTGGACGCCTTCACCCGGGTCGCCGACGGCGGCACGGTCGTGGACCCCGAAGTCGTACGGCAGTTGCTGCGGCGCAGGCGCGATCCGCTTGAACGGCTCACGCCGCGCGAGCGCGAGGTGCTCGCGCTGGTCGCGGAGGGCCGGTCCAACGCCGCGATCGCCGCCGAACTCGTCGTCACCGAGGCCGCCGTGGGCAAGCACATCGGCAACATCCTCGGCAAGCTCGACCTGCCCGTCACCGACGGCACGCACCGGCGGGTGCTCGCCGTCCTCGCGTATCTCCGGGCCTGACTACCATCCCGGGCATGGGCATGTCGGAGCAAGGACCCGCGGAGCGCGGGGCCCGCACCCCGCGCCAGGCACGGCGGCTGCGCGTCGCCGCCGCCACCGCGGGGATGGCGGTGGCGGCGGTGCTGCTCGGAATGCATCTACTAAATAGAGCGTCCGTTCTAGTCGTGGGTGTGTACGGGCTGCTGCTCGTCCTCTGCGGCCTGGTCGTCGAGCTGAGCCGCCGCGGCCGGACCAGACTCGGCAGCTACCTCCTCGGCTGCGGGCTCGCCGCCGCCGTCGTCATGGACGTCATCGTGCTCTCCTGAGGACCGGGCCCGGCGGCCGGGCGCTCGGGCCGGGCCTCGGCCGGGGCCTCGGAGAGCCCGTACCGCTGGTGCAGCCGCCGCAGGAACGGCGGGGCCCACCACGCCCGGTCGCCGAGCAGCGTCATCGCGGCGGGCACGAGGAGCATCCGTACGATCGTGGCGTCGATCAGGACCGCGAGCGTCAGGCCCAGGCCGATCTGCAGGATCGGCGAGAAGCCGCCCGTCATGAAGCCGCCGAAGACGATGGCGAGCAGCAGCGCGGCACAGGTCACCACGCGGCCCGAGCGGCGCAATCCCTCGACGACCGCCTCGTGCGCGTCCCCGGTCGCCTCCCAGGACTCCCGCATCCGCGACAGGATGAACAGCTCGTAGTCCATGGCAAGGCCGAACGCGATCGCGATGATCAGCGGCGGCGCGGTCAGGCTGAGCGCGCCGAGCCCCTCGCCGCCGAGCAGCGAGGCCCCGTGCCCGTCCTGGAACACCCAGGTCACCACGCCGAGCGCGGCCCCCAGGCTCAGAAGCGTGGTAAGCAGCGTCCGCAGCGGGCTCAGGAGCGAGCCGGTGAAGGCGAAGAGCAGCGCGAACAGGCCCCCGAGCACGGTGAGTACGGCCCACGGCGCCCGGTCGGCGAGCATCGCCCGGAAGTCCACGAGCCGGGCCGCGGTGCCGGTCACCTGGACCGGCTCGCCGTCGCGCAGGTCGCGCACCCGCTCGACGAGGGCGGTCGCACCGGGCCCGTCCGCCGAGCCGGTCGGGGTGAGCCGCACCAGCGTCGAACCGTTCGGCAGCCGCTCGCTGTCCGACCGGGTGACGCCGGGCAGGGCGCGGATCTCCCGGGCGTAGGCGGGGTCGGCGCCGGGCCGGATCATCACGTCGACGGTGTTCACGTCCGTGCCCGCGGGGAAGTGCTCGTGCACGGCGTCGTAGAGCTGCCGGGCCTCGGTGTCGTGCGGCAGCTGGCGGGCGTCGCCGATCTCGATGCGCAGGCCGAGGACGGGCATCGCGAGCACGGCGAGCCCGGCGACCACGGTGACCAGGACGGCGTAGGGACGCCGGGCCGAGAAGCGGGCGAGCCGGGCGAAGAGCGCGCCGGGCTCCGACGTCCGCTTCCGCAGCCGGGCCTTCGAGCGCTTGGGCGTCAGCTTGCCGCCGAACAGGGCGAGCAGCGCGGGCAGCAGCGTCAGGGCCGCCAGCATGTCGACCACGACGACCGCGCCCGCCGCGAGGCCCATGCTCCGCAGGAACGGGCTGGGGAACCACACCAGGCCCGACAGGCACACCGCCACCGTCAGACCGGAGAACAGCACGGTCCGCCCGGCGTGCGCGACCGTCGCGTGCACGGCGCGTACGACATCCGGCTCACGCCCCCGTTCCTCGCGGAACCGCACCACCATGAGGAGCGCGTAGTCCACCGCGAGGCCGAGGCCCAGCATCGAGACCACCTGAACCGCGTACACGGAGATGTCCGTGACCTGGCTGAACGCGAACAGCGTCAGGAACGCCCCGGCAACGCCGCTCACCGCCACGAGCAGCGGAAGCCCGGCCGCCCGCAGCCCCCCGAAGATCAGCAGCAGGGCGAGCAGCACGGCGGGCAGGGTGATCAACTCGGCGCGCGCCACGTCCTGTTGGGCGCGCCCGCCCATCTGGTCGCCGAGCAGCGGGTCGCCGCTGACCGCCACGTCGACGCGGTCGTCGGCCGCCCCGGCGATCTCCCGCAGCCGGTCGGCGGCGTCGTTCACCGCGTGGATCTCGTCGCGGTCCGAGAGGTCGCCCTCCAGCGTGACGGGGATCAGGAGCACCTTGCCGTCCTCGGCGACCAGGCCCTTGGCGGTGTACGGGTCGAGGACGCGGTCGACGCCCGGCAGGCCGCGCAGGTCCGCGAGCGCCTCGGACACCGCGGTCCGCACCTGCGGGGCGCGCACCGAGCCGTCCGCGCCGCCCGTCACGGACGCCGTGAAGGACTCCCCGCCCGGTGTGAGCGGCCCGAGCACCTCGCTCGTGACCGCGGACTCGCTGCCGGGCACGTCCTCCACGGACGAGTTGAGGTCGCCGAAGACCCGCGTACCGAAGCCGAATCCGACGGCGAGCAGCAGAAACCAGACCAACAGCACCAAGACCGGACGCCGGGTGGCCGTCCGGGACAGCTTGGCGAGCATGACCGCTCCTAACTGGCCCCAGGGGCCGGGGCGAAGACTGTTCTCGGCCATACCTTCGCCCGGCACCGGCACCTGCCGGATCGCCGTGGGGAGCGGTCTTCGGGGAGGCGGTCCCTGGGTCGCGCGGGGGAGCGCGCGGGCCGCCCTCCCTCCGGCGGGGGAGGACCGCTCAGGGGCCCTGGTCCCCGGGCACCACGAGCCCGTGCTCGTACGCGCAGATCACCGCCTGGACGCGGTCCCGCAGCGCCAGCTTCGACAGGACGTTGCTGACGTGGGTCTTCACGGTGTGCTCGCTGACGACGAACTCCGCCGCTATCTCCGCGTTCGACAGGCCGCGGGCGAGCAGCCGCAGCGTCTCCTCCTCACGGGCGGTGAGCACCCCGAGGTGGCGCGAGGGCCCCGCGGGGGACGAGGAGGGCGGCGGAGCCGCCTCGCCGGGGCGGCCGCGGCGCACGAAGTCCGCGACCAGACGGCGGGTCACGGACGGGGCGAGCAGCGAGTCCCCGGCGGCGACGACGCGGACCGCGTGCACCAGGTCGTCCCTGCGCACGTCCTTGAGCAGGAACCCGCTCGCGCCCGCGTACAGGGCGTCGTACACGTACTCGTCGATGTCGAAGGTCGTCAGCATCACCACCCGGCAGCCGGACTCCGCGCACACCACGCGGGCGGCCTCGATGCCGTCGACGCCGGGCATGCGGACGTCCAGGAGCAGCACGTCCGGCGCCAGGCGGCGCACGGCGTCGATGGCCTCGGCGCCGTCGCCCGCCTCCGCCACCACGTCGATGCCGGGCTGCGCGTCAAGGATCATCGCGAAGCCGCTGCGCACCAGCTCCTGGTCGTCGGCCACCACCACGCGGATGCTCATGCGCCAAGGATGCCGTGGGCAGCCGCGCCGCGACACGGAATCCGCCTCCCGCGGCGGGTCCCACGTCGACCCGGCCGCCACAGGCGGCGGCGCGCTCGCGGATGCCGACCAGGCCGTAGCCCCCGCCGGTGCCCCGCGCGGCCCCCGTGCCGTCGTCCGTCACCGTCAGCGCCAATTCACGCGGTGACCAGGCGACTTCCACGGTCACCAGGCTCGCTCCCGCGTGTTTCAGTACGTTCGTCAGCGCCTCCTGGGCCAGGCGGTACGCGGCCACGTCGACGTCGGCGGCCAGCGGGCGGGTCTCGCCGGACTCCTTCAACCGCACGGTGACGCCCGCCTGTTCGACGCGGGCCAGCAGCGCGGGCAGCGCCGCGAGCGCGGGCTGGGGCCCCCGGTCGCCGTCCGGGGAGCCGTCGCCGTCCGCCTCCCGCAGCACCCCGAGGATCCGCCGCAGCTGCTCCATCGCGTCCCGCCCGGCCGCGCCGATCGCCTCGAACGCCCGCTCCGCGCGCCCCGGATCGGCCCGCACCACCACCGGGCCCGCCTCGGCCTGCACCACCATGACGCTCACGGCGTGCGCCACCACGTCGTGCATGTCCCGGGCGATCCGGGCCCGCTCACGGGCGACGGCCCGCGCGGTCTCACCGGCCCGCTCCCGCTCAAGGCGCAGCGCCCGGTCCTCCAGGGCCGCGGTGTAGGCGCGCTGCACCCGGGCGAGCACGCCGAAGCCGTACGCGCTGACGAAGCTCAGCAGGTGGAAGGCGTACTCGAAGGGCTCGGCCCGCTCCCGGAACGTCATCGTGGCCGTCGCGCCGATCAGCCAGGTGGCGAGCACGACGCGCCGCTGCACGGGCTTGCCGACGACGGCGAGGGTGTAGAGCGCGACCAGGCCGCCGTAGGCGACGTCCGGCGGCGGCGCCCGGTAGACGGCCATCGCGGGCGTGAACACGCTCACCAGATAGACGCTGAGCATCGGCGCGCGCCGCCGCCACGCCAGCGGCACCGCGGTGCCCGCGCCCAGCAGGAAGCCGATCGGCGAGAGCCGGGCGTCGCCCTCGTGGGGGAAGAGGAACTGCAGGGACGTGGCGAACAGGACGAGGGCGGCGAGGGCCCCGTCCGTGAGGTACGGGTGGAACGAGTGGAACGAATGGAACGGGTGGTGACGGCGGCGTGCCGGTCCAGGTCTCGGCACGGACGTTCGCTGCATGCGGCGGCTCCCTCGCACGGGGGCTGCCAGTTCAGCACGGGCGGCGGGCCGCGTCCTCGCCGGTACGGGGGATATCCGGTGCCCGGCCCGCGCGGGGGAGGTCAGCAGCGCCGGTACACGTACGCGTCCTCTCCGGCGGGGCTCACGTCGCGGTCGCGCAGGACGATGGAGAGCTTGCCGCCCCAGCGGCGGCACGCGGCCTCGAAGCCCTTCTTCTCGTACTCGATGTCGAAGACCTTCCGCCCGTACACCGCCGCGTAGTCGCCGCACTCGCCGTACTGGCCGCACTCCTCGGCGACGGCGAAGTCGAAGCCGAGCTTCGCGTCCAGGAACTCGGTGGTGTTCTTCTGCGCGATGGCCAGGCCTCGGTCGTGGGCCCTGCGCACGAGGAGCCGCGCGAAGGCCCGGCCGTCGGCGGCCTTGAGGCGGCCGTCGGAGCGGGCGTAGGAGTCGAGGTTGTCGGGCTCCACGGCGTCGAAACCGGCGCGGGCGCAGCCGTCGATCCACGGGCCGACGACGGTGAGCAGGGCCTTGCGCTTGGCGGCGGTGGAGATGTCGAGGATCGGCTCCTTCCAGTCCTCGTCGATCACGAGCTCGCCGTCCGCGTCGCGCAGCAGCAGGCCGGGGTGGTTCTCGCGCCACCACGCGGCGGTCCTGCCGCCGGGCTGGGCCTGGAAGGCGTTGACGTAGCAGATGTTGTAGCGGCCGGGGACGGGCTTTGCCGCGCGGTCGCGGGAGACGGCCCGCACGCCCTCGGGCGGCGGGTAGGCGCCCCCGAGCTGATAGTCGAAGGCGACCCCGGCACGTGGCGCCCGCGGCGCGCGATCGGAGGGGCTGTTGTCCTTCTCGCCGGAGCAGCTCGTGAGGAGGGCGCTCACGAGAGCGAGGGCGCCGAGGGCGTGGGCCGGGCGACGGAGCGGCATTTGGTCGTCCTCGAGGAGTAGGGGAGCGCCCCCGTAGGGGCGCGGGACTGTGTCCATGTGCGGCTCCGCCGCGTGGGCGCGACCAGCCACGACGGGCCCCGCAGACGAGAGACAGCAGTCGCGGCAGCTCCGGCCGGGGCGGGGGGCGTCAGCCCCGGCCACCCGCGACCCGCCCGATCAGGGCGAAGGGCGGCTCGTCGGCGAGGTAGAAGTGCCCACCGGGCAGCGTGACCCGCTCGAAGGCACCCCGGGTGGCCTCCCGCCAGGCCTCGGCCTGCTCGACGCGCACCCGAGGGTCGGCGTCACCGAGCAGAACGGTGACGGGGCAGTCGAGCGGGGCGGCGTCCACCAGGGCTGTGTACCCCGCGAGCATGCGGAAGTCCGCGCTCACGTACGGCATGACCAGATCGAGGAAGAGCGGGTTGTCGAGCAGCTCCGCCTCCGTGCCGCCGAGGCGCCGCAGGATGTCGAGGACCTTCGCGTCGTCGAGGGCCGCGGCCTCCTCGGGCGAGCCCTGCGCGGTGTGCGGGGCCCGGGCCGCCGAGGCGAAGAGGTGCTCGGGGCGGGCCCCCTCGGCCTGCCAGATCCGCGCGACCTCGTAGGCGACGGTGGCGCCCATGCTGTGCCCGAAGAAGACGGTGGGCCGCCCGTCGGGGAGCGGGCGCAGCTCCCGCGCGAGGTCGCGGGCCAGCTGCCGCAGGTCGGTGGCGGGCGGCTCGGCGATGCGCTCGCCGCGCGCCGGGTAGCAGACCGCGTGCACCTCGAAGTCGGGCAGGGCCTTGCCCCAGGAGCGGAAGAAGTGCGGCGAGCCGCCCGCGTGCGGGAAGCACACCAGGCGCCGGGCCGCGAAGGGCCGCGGTTCCACGACGGTCGTCCACACCATGTTGTCCCCCCCCACCACCGGTACCAGGTCGAACCCGATGATCGCATGCGAAGAGGGCCCCTCCGGAAACCGGAAGGGCCCTCTTGAAGCCAGCCTCAGGTGGGTGACCTGATCGCTAGTGCGCCGCCAGGGACTCGAACCCCGGACCCGCTGATTAAGAGTCAGCTGCTCTAACCAACTGAGCTAGCGGCGCCTGCTGACGAAGAAAATAATACCTGGTCCGCGGGGGTGCTCATGACCACCCGCCGCCCGCCCCGCCGTGGCCGCTCAGATCGCCAGGGAGAGCAGCACCGGGGCCGCCTCGCGGTTCAGGGTCTCGGCGGCTTCCCGCAGCCGGTGCGCGCGCTCGACCGGAAGGGACAGGGCGAGGCAGCCGACGGCCGCGCCCGCCGTGACGGGGACGGCGGCGCAGACCGTGCCGACCGCGTACTCCTGGATGTCGAGGACGGGGACCGTGGGGGCCTGGGCGGCGAGCTTCGTCAGGAGGACCCGCTCGTTCGTGATCGTCCGCGAGGTGAGCCGGGGCATCTTGTGGCGGGCCAGGTGGTCCCGGCGGGCGGCCACGTCGAGCTGGCCGAGCAGGCTCTTGCCGACCGCGCACGCGTGGCCCGCGACGCGGAAGTCCACCCACTCGTTGACCTTCGGGGTCCGGGGGCCGTCCGCGACGTCCATGACCCGGATCTCGCCGTCCACGTACCGGCTCACGTACACCGCGGCGCCGATCGAGTCGCGCAGGCCGACGAGGGTGCTCTGGAGCTTCTCGCGCAGGGCGCGGCCGCGCTCGTGGGTGGAGCCGAGCCGGGTGAGGGAGGCGCCCGTCACATACGCCCCGTCCGCGAGCTGCTCCACGTACCCCTCGCGGAGCAGCATGCGCAGCAGCGGGGTGAGCCGGGCCGGGGGCAGCGCGGCGTGCCGGGCCAGTTCGCCGTCGGTGACGCCGGTGGAGCGGCGCGCGACGAGTTCGAGCACGCGCAGGGCGTGCTGCACCGACCGGTGCGCCGTCGTCTGCGCCGTCGTCGGCTCGTGCTGGAGCGTCACGGCTTCCCCCTCGACCCCTCGTGGCCCCGGTGGCCTGGTGGTCCCTGGACGGTACGGTTTCCGGACAGCTGGACCCTGTCCACCATAACCGCCAAATCGCCTGCTGGTAGGGGGCGTTGGAGGTTTCTACGGCGTTCCCGGCGCGCCCCCGGCGGGCGCGCCGGGGAAAGCCCGGCGTGGGCGCCGCTCAGAGCACCGCGGACAGGAATTCGCGGGTCCGGTTGTGCTCGGGGTCGGTGAAGATCTTCTCCGGCGGGCCGGACTCGATCACCCGGCCCGCGTCGAACATCAGGACCTGGTCGGAGATGTCCCGGGCGAAGTTCATCTCGTGGGTCACGCAGAGCATGGTGATGTCCGTGGTGTGCGCGATGTCCCGCAGCACGTCGAGGACCCCGGCGACCAGCTCCGGGTCGAGCGCCGAGGTCACCTCGTCCAGGAGGAGCACCTGCGGGCGCATCGCCAGGGCCCGGGCGATGGCGACCCGCTGCTGCTGGCCGCCGGAGAGCTGCGTCGGGTAGGCGTCGCACTTGTCGCCGAGGCCGACCAGGTCGAGCAGGTCGCGGGCGCGCTGCTCGGCCTCGTCCTTGGGCAGGCCGAGGACAGTGACGGGGGCCTCCGTGATGTTGCGTAGGACCTTCATGTTCGGGAAGAGGTTGAACTGCTGGAAGACCATCCCGATGTTCTTGCGGACCTCGCGGACGTGCTTCTCGCCCGCGGGCACGAGCCTGCCGTTCTTCTCCTCGTGCGTCAGATACGCGCCGCCGACCTTGATGGTGCCCTCGTCCGGCTTGATCAGGGTCATGAGCAGCCGCAGGATCGTCGTCTTGCCGGAGCCCGAGGGGCCGATCAGCGTCACGTGCTTGCCGGAGGCCACGGAGAAGTCCAGCTCGTCCAGGACCGTGTTCGAGCCGAAGCGCTTGACGACCTTGTCGAAGCGGATCAGCTCGCTGCCGTCGACGGCCGGGTTCGGCCGGTCTTTGGAGAGGTGGGTGTCAGCGGACAAGACGGCGCTCCAGGGCTCGCAGGAGGAGGGAGGACGGATAGGCGATGAGGATGAAGGCGACGCCGACGACGGTCAGCGCCTCCGTGTACTGGAAGGTCTGCGCCGCTTCGAGCCGCGAGCGCTGGAGCAGCTCCAGGACGCCGATGCCGGCGAGCAGCGGGGTGTCCTTGAGCATCGCGATGACGTAGTTGCCGAGCGCGGGGACCACGCGGCGGATCGCCTGCGGCAGGATCACCGCGGTCCAGGTGCGCGGGTACGACAGGCTCAGCGCCTTGGCCGCCTCCCACTGGCCGACGGGCACGGCCTCGATGCCCGCGCGGTAGACCTGCGCGGTGTACGTCGAGTAGTGCAGGCCGATCGCGAGCGTGCCGGTGGTCTCGGCGGAGAACTGGATGTTCCACTCCGGCAGCACGAAGAACAGGAAGAAGAGCTGCACCAGCAGCGGCGTGTTGCGGATGAACTCCGTGATCAGGCCGACCGGCCAGCGGACGAACCGCGTCGGCGCGCGGAAGGCGAGCGCCCACACGAGCCCCAGCGAGAAGGAGATCAGCGAACCGAGCGCGAGCACCTGGAGGGTGACGAGCACCCCGTCCCAGAAGTGCGGCATGAAGTCGGCGACCGCGCCCCAGTCCCATTTGTCCGTACCGTGGTTCATCGCGAGGCACCTCCGTCCGTGATGCCGGTGGTGCCCGCGGTGGCCGTGATACCCGTCGTACTCAACTCACTGGACTTGGCGCTCGGCTGACGGAACTTCAGCCACGGCCCGAGGCCCTGCCGCGGCTCCGGGAACTGCCCGATCCCGGCCTTGGCCCTGCGCTCCAGGAGCTTCATGCCACGTGTCAGGAGGAAGGCGAGCACGAAGTAGATGACCAGCGTGATCGAGTAGATCTGCGCGCTCTCGGTGGTCGCGAGCCGCACCAGGTACGCCGCGAAGGACACGTCGCCGATGCCGAGCAGCGACACCAGGGCGGTGCCCTTGAGCAGCTCGATGAGCAGGTTGCAGAACGACGGGATCATCTCCGGGACCGCCTGCGGCAGCAGGACGAGCCGCATCCGCTGCCACGGCGTGAAGCTCAGCGCGACCCCCGCCTCGCGCTGCGCCGGAGCCACCGCGTTCAGGGCGCCGCGCACGATCTCGGCCCCGTACGCGCCGTAGGAGAGCCCGAGGGCGAGCACGGCCGCCCACATCGGCACCAGGGCCCAGCCCGCGAGCTGCGGCAGGACGAAGAAGATCCAGAACATCAGGACCAGGGCGGACATGCCCCGGAAGACCTCGGTGTAGAACGCGGCGAAGAACCGCACCACGCGCGAGCGGTGCGTGCGCGCCATGCCGACGCCGAAGGCGACCGCGGTGGCGAGCGCCGCGCTGTACACGGTCAGCTGAATGGTGATCCAGATGCCCGGCAGGACCCAGTGTTCCCAGAGGCCCGCTGTCATCGGCACAGCTCCTTGGCGGTCAGGGTGGTCATCTCGGCCTCCGTGAAGCCGAAGGGCTTGAGCACCCGGAAGAGCTCGCCGCTCTTCTTCATCTTGTGGATCTCCACGTTGAAGGCGTCGCGCAGCTTGGTGTCCGTGGGCCGGAACGTGAAGCCGCCGCCGTCGATGTGCTTCTTGCCGTCGATGACGGGCGCGAACGGCTCGGTGGCCTCGGCCCTGCGGCTCTTGCGCACGACCTGGCGCGCGGTCAGGGCGGTGCCGCCGAATACGTCGATGCGCCCGGCCTCGACCGCGTTCAGGCCCGCGACCTGGTCCTGGAGGATGACGATGTCACTCTCCTTGTACCCGGCGGCGACGGCGTACGCGATCTCGGCGTACCCGGTGCCCGTCCCGAACCTGGCCTTCTTCCGCACCACGTCCTGGTACGTGCGCAGCCCCTTGGGGTTGCCCTTGCGGACGATGAAGGAGTCGAGCATCTGGTACTCGGGATCGGAGAAGATGACCTGCTGGCAGCGCTCTTTGTTGATGTACATCCCGGCGGACACGACGTCGAACTGCTGCGTCTTCAGCCCCGGTATCAGCGAGCTGAAGTCGGTCGCGACCGGCTGTACGCGGCCGACGCCGAGCCGCTTGAAGATGATCTTCGCGAGCTCCACCGCCTCGCCGGTGAAGTCCCCGTCGTCATTGATGTACCCGTACGGTGCCTCGCCCGCGATGCCGAGCCGCACCGTGCCCTGCGACTTCAGGCGGGCCAGGGTGTCCCCGGTGGGGATGCGGCCGCAGCCCGCCGCGCCCAGCGCGCCGACCGCGCCGAGGGCGGCGGCGGACGCCAGGACCGCACGCCGGGGCGGGCCCGCCGCGCGCCCGGGTCTGCCCCCGTCCGCCCGTCCGCTCGCTGTCTTGATGGGGTTGCTCAGTGGTGGAGCCATGGGCGCGCGGCTACCCGACCCGACGCGAGATATGCGGATCAATTCAGGCCCCGCCGGGAGCCCGGGGCCCGGCGGACGTCCTCTTGACGGGAGGCGCGCCCCCGGGAGGACCATGGGCCGCATGGCAGACCGCTACATCGAAGTCGCTCTCGCCAAGCGCGGTGTCCGGGCCACGGCGCGGCTCCTCGACGACAAGGCTCCGGTGACCTGCGCGGCCGTGTGGGACGCGCTGCCGCTCAGCGGCGAGGTGTACCACGCGAAGTACGCCCGCAACGAGATCTACTCCCTCTTCCCGCCCTTCGCCCCCGAAGAGCCCCCACTGGAGAACCCCACCATCACGCCCATCCCGGGCGACCTGTGCTATTTCACCTTCAGCGGCACCGAACTGGGCACGTCGTCGCACGGCTACGACACCCGGCCCCCGAGCGGCACGGTCGTCGACCTCGCCCTCTTCTACGAGCGCAACAACCTGCTGGTCAACGGCGACGTCGGCTGGGTCCCCGGCATCGTCTGGGGCGAGGTCGTGGACGGCCTCCCGGCCCTGGCCGAGGCCTGCAACGACCTGTGGCGCACCGGAGCCCAGGGGGAGACCCTGAGCTTCCGGCGGCACCCATCGGACAGGCCCTAGGGGCGCGGGATCGCCGCCGCCCCCGCCTCGTACAGGGCGTGGGCGGCCCGCAGCACCACGTCGTCGGCGAACCGCGCCCCGACCAGCTGCAGCCCCACGGGCAGGCCGTCCCCGTCCACCCCGCACGGCACGGTCGCCGCGGGCTGCTGGGTGAGGTTGAAGGGGTAGGTGAACGGGGTCCACCCCGTCCACCGCCGCGCCCCGCTCCGCGGCGGCACCTCGACCCCCGCCGCGAAGGCCGTGACCGGCAGCGTCGGCGTGACGAGCAGGTCGTACGTCTCGTGGAAGCGGCCCATGCGCCGCCCCAGCTCCATGCGGACGTCCACCGCCGCGAGGTAGTCGAGGGCGCTGTACCGCGCGCCCTGCCCCCACACCTCCCGCAGCGCCGGGTCGAGCAACTCCCGGCGCGCGGGCGGCAGCTGCTGCACGACCCGGGCCACCCCGCTGAACCACAGCGTGTGGAAGGCCTCCACGGGGTCGGCGAAGTCGGGGTCGGTCTCCTCCACGTACGCGCCGAGCGAGGCGAGGGCCTCCACCCCCGCGCGCACGGCCGCCGCCACCGCGGGCCGCACCGCCACCTGCCCGCCGAGCGTCGGCGAGTACGCGACGCGCAGCCCCCGCACCCCGCCGCGCAGCGCCTCCTGGAAGGTGCCCCCGCGCGGGCCCAGACAGGACCAGTCCCGGGCGTCGGGGAGCCCGATCACGTCCATGAGCAGCGCCGCGTCCGCCGCGTCCCGCGTCATCGGCCCCACGTGCGAGAGCGTCCCGAACGCGGACGGCGGGAACAGCGGCACCCTCCCGTACGTCGGCTTGAGCGCGAAGATCCCGCAGAACGCGCCGGGGATCCGCACCGAGCCGCCGCCGTCCGTGCCGAGCGACAGCGGCCCCGCGCCGAGGGCCACGGCCGCCGCGCTGCCGCCGCTGGAGCCGCCCGCGGTGCGCGTGGTGTCGTACGGATTGCGGGTGATGCCGTGCCGGGGGCTGTCCGTGACGCCCTTCCAGCCGAACTCGGGCGTGGTCGTCTTGGCGACGAACACCGCGCCCTGCTCGCGCAGCCGGGCCACGGACGGCGCGTCCTCGTCCCACGGGCCTTCCTCGCTGACGCACCGGGAGCCGCGCAGCGTGGGCGTGCCGCGCTGGAGCAGGAGGTCCTTGACCGTGACCGGCACCCCGTCCACCAGGCCGAGCGGCTCGCCCGCGCGCCAGCGCTCCGCGCTCTGTCGCGCCCCCGCGAGCGCCGCCTCGGCGTCGGTCCGGACGAACGCGTTCACCGCGGGCTGGATCTCCTCGGCCCTGCGCAGCACCGCGCGCGTCGCGTCGACGGGGCTGAACTCGCCCTTGCGGTAGCCCTCGACGAGTTGTACGGCGGTCAGTTCGGCGAGCTCAGTCATGCACGCTCCTGGAAGAGGCCCGACGGGGGACGGCGCCGGGGGAACTCGGGGGACGCGTGATCCCTGCCCACTCGCGCCCGCGGTCAGTGCCCCGGAACGTAACCGCGTTCCTTGTCGACGACGTTCGGCAGCGGCCGACCCGCCTCCCACCTGTCGTACAACGTCACGAACTGCGCGCCGAGTTCGTCGCGCCAGCCCACGGTGTCGCCGCTCATGTGCGGGGACACCAGCAGCCCGGGGGCCGTCCACAGCGGGCTGTCCGGCTCCAGCGGCTCGTGCTCGAAGACGTCCAGGGCCGCGCCCGCGATCCACCGCTTCGACAGCGCGGCCACCAGGTCGTCCGCCACGACCAACTGGCCCCGGCCCACGTTGATGAACCGCGCCGAGGGCTGCATCACGCCGAAGCGGCGCTCGTCGAACATGCCGCGGGTGTCGTCGGTGAGCGGCGCCGCGCACACCACCCAGTCGGCGCGGGCGAGCAGCCGGTCGAGGTCGGCGGGGCCGTGCACACCGGTGCGCGGGGTGCGGCCGACCAGGACCGTGGTGATGCCGATCGCCTTGAGCGTGCGTACGATCGCCCGGCCGATCGGGCCCGAACCCACCACGCACGCGCGCGTGCCCGCCACCCGCTGGCTCTCGCGGTGCAGCCAGGTCCGCTCGCCCTGGAGGGCGAGCGTGCGCGGCAGGTCCTTGGCCAGGGCGAGCACGAGCGCCGCGACGTACTCGGCGATCGGCTGGTCGAAGACGCCCCGGGCGTTGGTCACCACGGTGTCGGAGGCGACGAGTTCGGGACACATCAGCCGGTCGACACCCGCGCTCGCGGTGTGCACCCAGCGCGGCCGGGGCCCCTCGCCCGGCCAGGCGCGGCGCACCGCGTCGGACAGGAAGTCCCACACCAACAGCACGTCGGCGCCCGGGAGTTCCCGGGCCAGGCCGTCCGCGTCGGTGTGCCGGACGCGGGCCCGGCCGGTCAGCGCGCCGAGCCGCGGCGGCGGCGCCGGCGCCGGGGCGTCGAGGACCAGCACGGTGGGGGGTGCCCCGGCGCCCCCGGACCCGGTTCTTTCGGACACGGTGGAGAATCGGTTTCGCAACGAGAGCCCGCTTCCCTGGAAGTGCGTGCTGGACTGGAGGTGCGCGTGGCGCGAGTCGCCGAGCGCCCGGGCCACGGCCCGCACGGCGCGCCCGGCACGCCCGGACCACGCGTGGACGGACGGCTCGGACGACGGGCCGGACGGCGCCCGCGGCGCCGCGCGCGCCGACGCCCACGACTGTCTGAGATGTGCGGATTGACCACGCTGGCACCCGAACCTACCTTCGTCAACAGAGCACAGCACTCCCGTGACGGCGGCGGCGAGTACGTTCGGCGCACCCGCTCCCGCCACCGTGTGCACGCCGCACACGTCCCCCGTCCCGACGTCCCGGCGCGTCGCCGGTACCGCTCCACTTCCGGCCCCCGGCCGGCCCTGTCACTGCACGCACGCACGAACGTAGGGCCTGCTCATGGACGTCACGTCGTTCTCCCTGGCCGGCGGACCGCACCCGCAGCGCGGTGTCGGTGTCGTCGCCCCCTTCGACTTCGCCCTGGACCGCGAGCTGTGGCGCTGGGTCCCCGACGACGTCTCCCTGCACCTCACGCGCACGCCGTACGTGCCCGTCGAGGTCAGCCTCGACCTCGCGCGCCTGGTCAGCGAGCACGAGACGCTCGCCGAGGCGGTCCGGGCGCTGACCGCCGCCGAGCCCGAAGTCCTCGCGTACGCCTGCACGTCCGGCAGCTTCGTCGGCGGCGTCGCGGGCGAGCGGGCGATGTGCGAGGCCATGGCGCGCGAGGGCGAGGTGGCCGCGGTGACCACCTCCGGCGCCCTCCTGGAGGCCCTCGCCGAGCTGGACGCGCGCCGCATCGCCCTCGTCACGCCGTACACCTGGTCGGTGACGCAGGCCCTGGAGGAGTATCTGGGCGAGGCGGGCGTCTCGGTCGTGGGCCGCGCCTACCTCGGACTCACCCGGCACATCTGGAAGGTGCCCTACCGCGATGTCGCGGACATGGCGCGCCGCGCCGTCCTGCGGCCGGTGGACGCGCTGTTCATCAGCTGTACGAACCTGCCCACGTACGACGTCATCCCGCAGCTGGAGGCGGAGCTGCGGGTGCCGGTCCTGTCGGCGAACCAGGTGACGATGTGGTCGGCCCTGCGACGACTGGGTACGCGTGCGGTAGGGCCTTACCAAGCGCTGATCGACGCGGGCGCGCGGCCGGGCGCGGCGACCCTCGCCCCCCTGGACCCGGCGCTCGGGTCCCCGGCGGTGACCGAGCCGCCCGCCCCCGCCCCGCCCGCTCCCGCGGCGCCCCCGGAGGTCCTGCCGGAACCGCCCGCGGGGCCCGGAGCCTCGGGCCCCACCCCAGAAGGAGGCTGGACTTGACCGCACTCGGATTCCTCTACCCGGGGCACTCCGCCGAGGACGACTACCCACGCGTCGAGCAGCTCCTCGGCTCCGACATCCGCCTCCAGGTCGTGCACACCGACATCGGCGAGGACGCCCACCGCGTCGACGCGCTCGTGGAGATGGGGTCGCCCGCGCGGCTCGCCGCCGGGGTCGAGGAGCTGCGCCTCACCGGCGCGGAGGCCGTGGTGTGGGCGTGCACCAGCGGGAGCTTCGTCCTCGGCTGGGAGGGCGCGCACGACCAGGTGCGGGGCCTGGCCAGGGCGGCGGGGCTGCCCGCGTCCTCCACGTCCTTCGCGTTCGCGCACGCGGTACGGGAGCTGGGGGCGGGGCGGGTCGCCGTCGCGGCCACGTATCCCGAGGACGTCGCCGGGTACTTCGCCGCGTTCCTCAAGGCGGCCGGGGTGGACGTGGTGTCCCTCCGGGCCAGTGGCGTCGTCACGGCGGCCGAGGTCGGCACGTGGGGGCGGGACGAGGTCCTCGCGCTCGCCCGCGCGGGCGACCACCCCGACGCGCAGGCCGTCCTCCTGCCCGACACGGCCCTGCACACCGCCGCGCACCTCCCCGACCTGGAGGCCGCCCTCGGCAAGCCCGTCCTCACCGCCAACCAGGTCACCGTCTGGGAGGCCCTGCGCCTAGCCTCCCGCCGCGTCAACGCCCCGGCCCTGGGCGCCCTCTTCACGAAGGAGCCGATCGTCCAGGTCCGCCCGGGCTAGGCCCTCGCGGGTGCGCCCCGGACCCGCCCCTTCCCGAACAAGGGGGCTCCGCCCCCTTGGACCCCCGAAAACGGCGCTGGAAATCCAGCCCCTCCGGCGTTTGAGGAGCGGGGGTCTGGGGGCGGAGCCCCCAGGAAGCGGGAAGGGGCGGGTCTGGGGCGTGCCGCGAGGCCCGGGAATAAGCGGAGCCTCCCTCCCGTTACGGCTCTCCGTACGGACGGACGACGCGGACCGCAGGAGGCCCCAGTGCGAGTGGACATGGACGCGAACGACGGCGAGGGCATCAGGGCCGAGCCGAGAGGCACGGCCCCCACCCCCCTGTCCGTCCTGGACCTCGTGACCGTCGGCTCCGGCCGCACCGCCACCGACGCCCTCCACACCAGCGTCGCCCTCGCCAAGCTCGCCGAATCCCGCGGCTACCACCGCCACTGGGTGGCCGAGCACCACTCGATGCCGGGCGTCGCCTCCTCGTCCCCGGCCGTGATCCTCGCCCACCTGGCCGCCCACACGACCCGCATCCGCCTGGGCTCGGGCGGCGTCATGCTGCCCAACCACGCCCCGCTCGTCATCGCGGAGCAGTTCGGCACCCTGGAGGCCCTCGCCCCGGGCCGCGTCGACCTCGGCCTCGGCCGGGCCCCGGGCACGGACGGCGCCACCGCGGCGGCCCTGCGCCGCACGGACCGGCTCGGCGAGGGCGCCGACGACTTCCCGCAGCAGCTCGCGGAGCTGACCCGGTTCCTCGACGACGACTTCCCCGACGGCCACCCGTACGCCCGGATCCACGCGGTCCCCGGGCCTGTCCAGGCCACGTCCCCGGGCGGCGTCCAGTCCCCGCACCGCCCGCCGATCTGGCTGCTCGGCTCGTCCGGCTTCAGCGCCCGGCTCGCCGGGACGCTCGGGCTGCCCTTCGCGTTCGCGCACCACTTCTCCGCGCAGAACACGCTCCCGGCGCTGGACCTGTACCGCCAGTCGTTCCGCCCGTCGGCGCTCCTCGACGCCCCGTACGCCGTCATCGGCGTCTCCGCGCTCGCCACGGACGCCGAGGAGGAGGCCCGCCGCCAGGTCCGGGCCGCCGCCCTCAACATGATCCGGCTGCGCACCGGCCGCCCCGGGCTCGTGCCCACCCCGGACGAGGCGGCCGCGCACCACTTCACCGAGGCGGAGCGGGACTTCGTGACCAGCTGGAACAGCAACGTCATCCACGGCACGGCCGACCAGGTCCGAGCGGGCCTCGACGACCTCGCCAAGCGCACCGGCGCCGACGAGCTGATGCTCACGGCCAACGCCCACAGCGGCGACGTACGCCTACGCAGCTACGAACTGATAGCAGACACCTACGCCCTCCCGAAGGAGAGCTAAGAGGCAGCGCCCCGTAGGGGCGCGGGGCTGTGCTGATATGCGGCTCCGCCGCGCGGGCGCGCCCAGCCACAACCAACCCGCAGGCGAAAGCACATCCCGGCGAGGCGGGGGGCCCAGCCCGGGGCAGGGGCACTACCCGCACACGGCGCCCGAGGCGTCACGCCCCTCCGCCGCAAGGATCTTGGAAATCCGCTCGGCGGCCACGGCCCGGGAGTACAGCCAGCCCTGCCCGGTGTCGCAGCCGATCCTGCGCAGCCGCTCCGCCTGCCCGGAGGTCTCCACGCACTCGGCGGTGACGGTGAGCCCGAGCTGGTGGGCGAGGCGCACCAGGGCCTCGACGATCACCTCGTCGGCCGGGTTGACGTGCCCCTCGCCCTCCTCGTACTGGAAGCCCCGGACGAAGGACCCGTCCAGCTTGAGCACGGAGACGGGCAGGCGGCTCAGGTACGCGAGGTTGGAGTAGCCCGTGCCGAAGTCGTCGATGGCGATGCGCACGCCCATGTCGCTCAGCGCCTGGAGGGCCTGGAGCGGGCGCCCGGCGGAGCCCATGACGGCGGACTCGGTCAGTTCCAGCTGGAGCAGCTCGGGCGCGAGGCCGGTCTCGGCGAGGATCTCCGCGACGTCCGCGACGAGGTCGGAGTCCCACACCTGCCGCACGGCGACGTTCACGCTCACGAACACCGGCTCCCGCTCGGGGTGTTCGAGCTGCCAGCGGCGCGCCTGCCGACAGGCCGTGCGCAGCACCCAGCGGCCCAGCTGCACGATGGATCCGTCTTCTTCAGCAAGTCCGATGAACCGATTCGGCGTGAGCAGCCCGAACTGCGGATGATCCCACCGCACCAGCGCCTCCACGCCGTGCAGACCGCCGTCCTCCATGCCCACGAGCGGCTGGTAGTCGAGCACGAACTCGTCGCGCTCGACGGCGGGCCGCAGCGAACTGGCCAGGGCCTGCCGGGTCATGCGGTGCGCGTTGCGCTCGGGGTCGAAGAGCGTCCAGCGGGCCTTGCCGTCGGTCTTCGCCCAGTACAGCGTGGTGTCGGCGGCCTGCATCAGACCGGTGGTGGTCGTCCCGGCGGCGCGCCGCTCGACGACGCCGATGGACGCCGAGAGGGACAGGCGCTGCCCGGACAGGTCGAAGGGCTCCTGGAGCGCCCGCAGGGTCGCGTCGGCCAGCTCCGCGAGCTGGTCGGTGCCCGTGGAGTCCTCCACGAGGAGCGCGAACTCGTCCCCGCCGAGCCGCGCCACGAGCGGCGCGGAGGTCCTGCCGTACGCGGCCCGGTCGGCGCAGCCGGTCAGGCGCTCGGCCACGGCGGCGAGCAGCCGGTCGCCGACGCGGTGGCCGAGGGTGTCGTTGACGGCCTTGAACCCGTCGAGGTCCAGATAGCACAGGCCGACGCGGCCCGTGCTCGTGTCGTCGTACGCGCCCGCCTCCAGGGCGGTCGCGAGCCGCTCGAAGAACAGCGCGCGGTTGGGGAGGCGGGTCACCGGGTCGTGCATCTGGAGGTGGCGAAGGCGCGCCTGGAGGTCGCGCCGTGCGCTGATGTCGGCGGCGGCGAGCAGCACGGTGCCCGGCGCGTGCCGCTCGTCCGGCAGCGGCGAGACGGTGATCTGCGTCCACAGGGAGTGCCCGTCGGGATGTTTCAGCCGCCGCGTACAGCGCAGCTTGGCCTGGCGGCCGCGGAGCACCTCGTGGTACGCGTGCCAGGCGCGGGCGTCGGACGCCAGGTCCACGAGGTCGGCGGCGACCCGGCCCGGCAGGTCGGCGTGGTCCGCGCCGAGCAGCCCGGCGAACGCCTCGTTGGCACAGACGACGAGCCCCTCGCGGTCGACGACGGCGAGGGGGAGGGGGGCCGCGGCGAAGGCCGCGCGGTAGTCGGCGATGTGCTGGACGGAGTGCCCGGCCACACCGCATTGATTACGCTCTGTGACGGCAGGCCGGGTGCGGCCCGGTGCTGTGACCGCTGTGGCAGTCGGCCCTTCGGACGTTCCGTTCACCGCTTGCTCCCGCAGTGCGATCGATCGAGCAGGTCGATGGGGCCCCTGGTCCTGGCGGGTCTGGGGAGGCGATCGACCGCTCGTGTGCGGCCGACGGGGCCCGGAAAGTGTGCCGATCATAGAGGGTGGCCCGCATCGCCTCCAGCCGCCGCACCTCGCGGAGGCGGCCCGGGAGACCGCGGCAGATCGTTTCTGCTCGGCCCGGCCCCGCTTTCTTTCCGCGACGACCGCTTGTGACGGTGAGTGAGCGCCGGGAGTGTCGCCTTCTCGACCATGTTCACTCGGTCAGGTCAGACAAACTGGGCGAACTTCAACAAATCACCACAGGGTGGGTGGGGTGTCCCGCATTCCGCACCCGGAGGTCGACGTGGAGCGTCAGCTCCCCCCGTGGCGGCTCACCCGTGGTGGGGAGCGGCTGCGCACCGCGGCCACGCTGTTCACCTGCCTGACCGCCGTCGCCGCCACGTCCCTGGTCGCGGGCCCCGCGATCGCCCACGGCGCGGCGGGCCCGTGCGCCCTGCGCCGCACGGCCGCGCACCACTCGGAGGGCCTCGACACCTGGAACGCCGCGTATCCGCGGCCCACCCGCAGCCGCGACGCCGTCATGGTCTTCCTGTCGTTCCCGGACTCGCCACCGGTGACGACGCCCGCGGAGCTCGCCGCGGACTACTTCCCCGAGACCAGCGACTTCTTCGCGCGTGCCTCGTACGGGCGGTTCCGGTTGCGCGCGCATCCCCAGTCCGAGTGGATCCCGATGCCCAAGGCGTCCACCGCGTACGCCATAGAGCGCGACTGGAACGCCCAGCGGCGGGCTTCCTATCTCCGGGACGCGCTGGCGGCGGCCGATCCGCACGTGGACTTCTCCGCGTACGACATCGTGTACTTCGTGGCCGATCCGGACGCGCCGGGCGTGGACTCGGACGCGACGAAGGTCGTGAACTTCGACCGGCCGATGCGTGCCGACGGGGTCTCGATCCGGCGCATGGTCACGGTCTTCGAGCGCCATCCGCCGGACCGCAACGTCCTCGCGCACGAGACGGGTCACGTCTTCGACCTGCCGGACCTCTACCACCGGCCGACCGACGGCGAGGGCGACTGGGACACGCACGTCGGCGACTGGGACGTCATGGGCAGCCAGTTCGGCCTGGCCCCCGACCTGTTCGGCTGGCACAAGTGGAAGCTGGGCTGGCTGGACCCGCGTCAGGTGGTCTGCGTCCAGGGCGGCGGCCCCCGGCGGCTGACCCTCGAACCCCTGGCGGCGCCCGCCCGCGGCGGCGTCGGCGGCACCAAGCTCGCGGTGGTCCGCACCGGCCGGGGCAGCGCCCTCGCGGTCGAGGCCCGGGGTCCGGCGGGCAACGACCAGGCGACGTGCAGCGAGGGCGTCCTGGTGTACCGCGTCCACAGCGACACGGCGTCGGGCCGGGGCCCCGTCGAGGTGGTGGACGCCCACCCGCGCACCGAGGCGTGCTGGAGCGAGTCGGTCTATCCGCCGCTGGCGGACGCGCCGGTGCGCGCGGGGGAGAGCTTCACGGTGCCGGGCGCCGGGGTCAGGATCGAGGTCGCGGACCGTACCCGGTCCGGCGCCTGGACCGTGGAGATCACCCCGGCCTGAGCCAGCACCGGTCACGGACAGCAACGAAAGAGGCCCCTCGCATCCCCTGAGGGGCCTTGCGCTCGGTGAGGGGGTGTGGGTGGCGAAGCCCCCACGACGCGCGGCGAAGCCGCGCAGAAACAGAGATGGCGAGGCCGGTTCGCGCATTCCGCGAACATGCCTCGCCATCGTCATCGTGCGCCGCCAGGGACTCGAACCCCGGACCCGCTGATTAAGAGTCAGCTGCTCTAACCAACTGAGCTAGCGGCGCCTGCTGACGTCGTAGACCTTAGCACTCTGATCGCCGCTGGGAAAAATCGATATACCCACCGCCGTCTCCGCGCCGCCCCTGGCCGCCCGTACGCAGGCCCACAGGACCACCTCGGGCCCCGGCAGCCAGGGGCTGCGGGTGTCCGGGGCGACCACCCAGCGTGACCCGCTCCGGTCGCGCTCGTCGCGCGCCAGCGGCGGCACGGTGACGGCGTCCCCGGCGCCGTGGCAGAGCAGCGACGGCACGGCGGAGCCCCACTCCTCCCAGCGCAGGAGCGAGGGGAGCCGCTGGGCGGTGCCGGGCGCGGCGAAGAGCAGGACGCGGCCCCGGTGCACGGCGACGGGTCCGGAGCCCGGCCCCTCGTGCCAGAGCCGGTCGACCATGCGCCGCCCGAACACGGCGGGCACGCTCACCACGTCGAAGGCGCTGCCGCAGGACAGCACGGCGGGTTCGTGGGGCCGCGCCCGCCAGTCGGTGAGGGCCCTGCGCGGATACGTTTCCGCGGAGGTGAGCCAGGTGGCGCCGTCGGCGGTCACCTCGGCCGCGGAGCCGAACGCGTGGGGCTGCGAGCTGTGGGGGAGGGTGAGGCTCATGGCGACTACGTGTACCGGGAGTGAGTGCCCGGTTCCGCAGGGTTCCCGAAATCCGGGACAGTGGCCGCCGGGGTGGGGTACCGTGCGCCTCGGCATATGCCAGAGGGCTTGCCCAGGGGGCGGACGGGCCTCGTGGGGCCAGGGGTGCCCGCGCCGCGGCGGCCTACGGCGTGCCCGTGCCGTCCCTGCGCAGCAGGTCCCGGCCGAACTCCACCATCTTCTTGGCGTAGTCCTCGGTCCACTGCGCGCGCTCGGCGATGTCCGCGTGCGTCAGCCGGTCGAACCGGCGCGGGTCGGCGAGCTGCGCGGCCGCGATCGCCTGGAACTCCACGGAGCGGTCCGTCGCCGCGCGGAAGGCGAGGGTCAACTCGGTCGCCCGGGACAGCAGTTCGCGCGGGTCCTCGATGGACTCCAGGTCGAAGAAGTGCTCCGGGTCGGCGGCGGCTTCCGCGGGCTCGAAGAGCAACGGCGCGGGGCGCATGCGCTTGCCCTGGGCCTCGGGTTCCGCCATCTTCACGTTCCTTCCCTCGTACGCCACGTGCCGCGACCCATTGTCCCCCGCCCCGCAAGGGGCCGGGGCCTGCGCCCTCGCCACCCCGCCCAGCACACGCGCCGCGCGGGCCGGTGCGGTGGTCAGGGGCGCCAGTGCACCCGGTGCGCGTACCGGTGTGGTGGTCAGGGGCGCCAGTGCACCCGGTGTTCCGTCAGGTGGGACCACGTCGTCATCATCGCGTCCCAGCCGTCCGGGCTGTTTTCTTTGGCCGCCTCCGGCGGCGTGCCGGACTCCGTCCGGCGGTTGGGCGGTGGCGTGCGGGGTGTGGCGCGCGCCGTGTGGTGGTCAGGGGCGCCAGTGCGCCTGGCGCGCGGGCCGGGTGGGTGTGGTGGTCAGGGGCGCCAGTGCACCCGGTGTTCCGTCAGGTGGGACCACGTCGTCATCATCGCGTCCCAGCCGTCCGGGAACTTCACCGTCACGCCCAGGCGTACGGGCTCCGTCGACGGGTGGTCGTCGAGCAGGGAGTCCACCCCGGCCCGGCACACCACCACGCACGCGTGCCGGTGCCGGGAGGTGAGGACGCACAGGCGGCCCGTCTCCAGGTGGAACGCCGTCGCGTCCGGGCGCCCCGACAGCGGGTGGAGTATCACCGTGACGTCGAACTCCCGGCCCTGGAGCCGGTTCGCCGTGTCCACGGTCACGTCCACCACGCCGAGCGCGGCGAGCGCCGCGCGCACGGCCGCCGCCTGGTCGCGGTGCGCCGTGCCCACCGCCACCCGGTCCGCGGTCAGCGGCACCGGCTCCGCGTCCCGCTCCGACGTGGCCGCCCCGCCCCGGTCGAGCAGTCGGCGCACCACCAGGGCGACCGCCCGCACCGCCTCCGGGTCGGTGCGCGGCGTGTGCCGGGCGGGCAGTTCGAGCAGGCCCCAGCCGGAGGCCGCCGCCTCGTCGATCACCCGGTCGGGCCCCGACCCGTCCGAGGGCACCGCGAAGCGCAGGGCCCGGTCCCCGGGGCCCGTACCGCTGCGGAACGGCGTGAACGGATAGAACGCGTCCGACACCAGCGGCGCGGCCGACGCGGGCAGCCGCCACGACACCGGCAGGCGGTGCTGCGGCAGCTCGGGGTTGTGCGCGAGCAGCGTGGACACCGCGCTGGCCGACGGGTCGTAGGCGAGCCCGGCCCACTGCTCGGCCTCGGCGATCGCGAACGGGTCCAACTGCCCCGGGTCGCCCACGAACAGCGCCCGCTCGAAGAGACCGGCCACGGCGAGCAGCGCGTCGGAGCGCATCTGGTACGCCTCGTCGACGATCGCGTGCCCCCACGGCTCGACGCCCCGCACGTGCGCCCACTTCGCGGCGGTGGACACCACCACGTCGAGGCCCGCCAGGTCGGCGGCCTTCGTGGACTTCTTGACGTTCGCCAGGCCGTCCAGCGCCTTGTCGTACGGGTCGGAGTCGCTGCTGTGCAGGCGCCCCACCGGCAGCTCGGGGTCCTTCTCGGCGAGGCGCAGCACCAGGTCGTCCACCTGGGCGTTCGTCTGCGCGACCACCATCAGGGGCCGCCCCGCCGCGGCCAGTTCGCGCGCGGCCCGCACGACGAGCGTGGACTTGCCCGCGCCGGGCGGCGAGTCCACGACGACGCCGCGGTGCGCGCCCGCCAGCGTGTCGCGCAGGATCGCCTCGGTGGCGCGGGCGGCCGCGGCGCCGGGGTCGAAGGCGGTGGGGGAGGCCGGGCTCACAGGGTGTCCTCCGCGGTCACGGGGTCGGGGGTCTCGGCGGCCCTGTCCGGCGGGCCGCCGTGCGTCCAGGGGGTGTCCTCCGGGTCGGGCAGCTTCGGGCCGCCCCGCTGCTCGTGCTCGAACAGCGTCCAGCACAGCCGGTCGCCCGCCTCGGGCACGGAGCCGGGCTCGGGCTCCTTGCCGCGCCCCATCTTGTCCACGATCCGCAGCACCAGCGCGCCGTCCCCCTCGTACGTCACGAAGTGCGCGGTCTGCGGCTTCCCGGCCAGGGAGCGGTACACCTTCACGCCCTCGTCGAGATGCGGCCGGTCGGCCGTGCGCACGGTCACCAACGGGCGCGGGCGCGGCGACTTGCCCTCGCTGTACGCCATCACGACCTGGGTGACCTCCCCGGCGAACGCCTCGCCGCGCAGCCGCCGCCCGGCCATCACCAGGGGGTCGTCGAGGGCCTCCTGCGCGTCGAGCCGCGCCTGCTCGCGCTCGCGCGTGGCCAGCTTCTGGGCCGCCGTCACCGCGTCGTCCAGGCGCGGCTGCGGCGGCTCACCGGCGGCGACCCGGTCGCGGTGCGCGGTGAACGACCAGCGGTCGCTGCGCCACCGGTCCTCGGCGTGCGCCGCCTCGGGCAGCGTGCACAGGGCGTCGAGGCCGCGCCACACCGCGTCCCAGGTGGGCCGGGTACGGCTGTCCACCAGGGCGCGGATCTCCCGCTCGGCGGCGGTGAGCCCGGCCAGGCGCGCGTCCGCCGCCGCGCCGTCCTCGGCGGCGGCGAGGGCCGTCCGCGCGCGGTCGTAGGCCTCGATGGCCGGAGCCAGCAGGTCGTTGTCGAACGCCGGGTCGGTGGCCGGGCCCGCGGGCGGGCACAGCAGCTGCCCGGCGGCGTCCCTGGCCAGCTCCGCGCGGAGCGCCGCGGCCGCGCCCGAGGTGCCCTCGGGCGCCTCGATCCAGGCGAGCAGCGCGCCCAGGTGCTGCTCCTCCAGGCTGGACTGGCCCGTCGCCCAGTGCCGCGACAACAGGTCCGTCATGGCGAGCAGCAGGGCCGAGCCCGGCACCCGGGCGCGCTCCCCGAAGTGCGTCAGCCAGCGGCCGAGCAGCGGCACGCGCGGCGGCGCCGGGTGCGGGGTGTCCGGGTCCTGCTCGGCGGTGCGGCGGAACCGCATGGAGCGGCCGAGCAGCCGGACGAACTCGACGCCCGCACGGCTCGGCACGATCAGCTGGGGCGCGTCCGCGCACAGGTCGACCTCGACCTTGACGCGCTTGCCGGTCTCCGGGTCGGTCTCGGTGCGCTCGGCCGCCTCCACGTCGTCGCCGTACGCCTCCACGTACGGCAGCAGCACGTCGGCGAGCTCGGCGAGGAAGGCGAAGCGGAGGTCGCGGTCGCGGGGCTGGGGGACGACGAGCAGCCGCGGGGCCGTGCGCTCGGTGCCGATCAGCGCCCCGAGCGGGGCGCCCGCCTCCCCGGCCGTGGTCAGCGGAACGAGGACCAGCGGGCGCTGGGACAGGTGGCGGTGCCGGACCGTGGCCCGGGGCTGCGCCCGCCCGCTGGCCGTGGCCTCCAGACGCGCGAGGTTGTCGATCAAGGTCATGTGCGGTGCCTCGGGGTCCGTGCGTGCGGAAGGTGGGACATCAAGCCCGTCCGGCGTTTGAGGACGAGGCGCGAAGCGCCGATGGAGCGGGGGCCCAGGGGGCGGCAGCCCCCTGGTTTCGGGAAAGGGGCGGGCCTGGGGCGCGCCCGCGAGGGCCCGGCGTCACCCGGACCTCCCCGCCAGCGCCTCCGCCCGCAGCGCCCCGGCCCTGCGCAGCGCGGCCACCACCGGCTCGTCCGGATCCCCGGCCTCGCCGCGCGCGGCCGCGAGGGCCTGCTCCACCGTGGTCAGCGCGCCCAGCTCACCGCGCAGCGACCGCCCGAGCGCCGTGACCTCCCCCGCCGCGCGGGAGCGCGCCCGGCAGTGGAAGGCCAGCTCGCAGGCCGCGAGGCACTCCGGCGCATAGGTCGCGGGCACCGCGTCGACCGCGGCGGTCAGCTCGGCGGCGGGACGGGTGACGTCGAACGTCGTGCCCGGCGGCAGGCCCGCCGCGATGTCCTCGACGCGGGTGAGCCGGGACAGCTGGCGGCGGGTGACGGAGAGCTGCTTGCGGATGTCGACGGGGGACGCCGTCGGCAGGTTCGAGAAGTCCTTGGGGCAGACCAGGAGGACCTGGTCGCGCACCCGGGGCGCCGGGCCGTCGAGCCGGGCGGCCAGGTCCTCCAGGGCGAGGGCGTACACCGCGGCCTGCCGGGCGGCCGCGCCCACCTTCGCCGCGTCCGCCGAACCGTCGATCATCGGGAACGACTTGATCTCCACGACCGTCCACGTGCCGTCCGGGGCGACCACCACCGCGTCCGGTTCGAGGAAGGCCGGGGTGCCCGCGACGTCCAGGGCCAGCATGGGGTGGTCGAGGAGTGTCCAGGCCCCGGCGGCCGTGGCCTCGCCCAGGGCGAGCTCCGTGCGGGCCGCGCGGCCCCGCGGGCCCGCCGCCGTGAGGTCCGCCGTGCGCGCCTCGCCCGGCACCGGTTCGGGGCCGCCGCCCACGTGCGCGTGCGTGAGCCGGAGCAGCTCCGCGCCGCCGTCCGCCTTGACCCGCGCCTCGAAGGCGTGCCCGCGCATGAACGCGAACTGGGACTGCCCGAACGCCGACGGCGCGCCGAGCGAGCGCGCGAGCTCCGCCTTGGGTACGCCCGCGCCGTCCAGGAGCGCCCGTCTGCGACAGCCCGGGTTCGCCGCGAGCGCGGCGAGGGCGCGGGCGTCGAGCGGCTGCGCCGGTACGTCAGGTCCGCGCAGCTCCGCCAGCCGTCGCCGCAGCGCCGTCCCCGGTGTCGGCGGGGCGGCCTGCCGGTCGTGCGCCCCTCGGGCCGCGGGGGCCGGACTTGGCACCGAGCTTGCGCTGATGGGGAATTCGCTCACCCACGGAAGTCTGGCATCCGCCACTGACAACGGAGGCGTGTGCGCCGGAAGTGGCGTCCGCGGCCCGCCCCGCGTGCACGTGCGCGTCGGCGCCCTCGGCGGACGCGGTGTCCTGGCCGGAACCGGAACCGAACCGGCCGGGCAGCGCCGCCGCGACCACGGGCCGCAGGCGCGCCTTGAGCCGCCGCGCGAGCCGCTGGACCGGCTTGACCAGGAGCAGCCCCACGAGCATCACGGCGACGCCCGCGACCGCGTCCAGGAAGTAGTGGTTGGCGGTGCCCATCACGACGATCGTGGTCAGCAGCGGATAGGCGACCGCCGCCGTCTTGGCCACCGGGCCGCGCCCGTACCGCCACAGCATCACGCCGCACCACAGCGACCAGCCGACGTGCAGGCTCGGCATCGCCGCGTACTGGTTGGTCATCCCGCCGAGGCCGCGCGGGGCGCTGGCCTGGCCGCCCCACCAGCCCCAGTCGCTGTACTGCGCCATGGTGTCGACGAACCCGTGGCCGGAGTCCAGGAGGCGCGGCGGACAGGTCGGCATCAGCGAGAAGCCGATCAGGCCGATCAGCGTGGAGACCATCAGCCAGGTGCGGGCCGCGGCGTAGTGCACGGCCCTGCTGCGGAACAGCCAGATCAGGATCAGCGGGGTGACCAGGTAGTGCAGCGACGCGTACCAGAAGTCGGCCGGGACGCCGAGGGACGCGTGGGCGGTGAACAACCGGTTCAGCGGGTGTTCGAGGTTCAGGTGCACGGCCTTCTCGACCCGCAGGATGGACAGGCCGTGGTCGACGGCCGTGGTCACGTCCCCGCGCGCAAGGAGGCGGCCCGCCGAGTAGGCTCCGTAGACGAGCAGGATCAGCGGCAGCTCGGTCCACCAGCGCGGGCGGAGGCCGGGGACACCCCGTGTCCGGTGCCCGGATATGCCGCCGTTGCCGGCGCCCTGTGCCTCGGTGTGCGGCATCCGGTGGGTCCCCCATCTCAATTCGCGCTGTTCTCACTCAGTTCTCGCGGCGTACGGCCGCTGGGTCACTTTACGGCGTACGCGAAGGCCGACGAGCCAACCCCCTGGTGGTCATAGACGCAGAGATCGGCGCGCGGGTTGCTCATCGCGCGCGTGAGTGATGATGGAAGGAAACAGAAGGGCACATGAGGGAGCGGACGATTACTTGTCCGCTTTTGTCCCAGTCGATTTCTGACATATCGGCTCGCCTCGCTGCTGCCCCCGCTCCTCCTCGCATCTCCTTGGGAAGGCTCCTCATGGCACCGCGCATCCTGCTGGCCCGGCACGGACAGACCCAGTGGTCGCTGTCCGGCAAGCACACCGGCAGGACCGACATCCCGCTCCTGGACGAGGGCAGGCGCGGCGCCAAGCTGCTCGGCGAGCGGCTGCACCGGGCGCCCTACGACGGCCTGCCCGGCGTCGAGGTCCGCACCAGCCCACTGTCCCGCGCGCGCGAGACGTGCGAGATCGCCGGGTTCGGCGACCGGGCCGCGGAGTGGGACGCCCTGATGGAGTTCGACTACGGCGCGTACGACGGCCTGACCCCGGCCGACATCCAGGCGATCCGGCCCGGCTGGTTCATCTGGCGCGACGGCGTGCCGGACGGCGAGACGCTGGCGCAGGTCTCCGCGCGCGCCGACGAGGTGATCGACTGGGCCCGCGGCGCCGACCGGGACGTGCTGGTCTTCGCCCACGGCCACATCCTGCGCGCCATCGGCGCCCGCTGGCTCGGCAACGACATCTCCTTCGCCTCCCGCATCCGGCTCAACCCGACGTCCCTCTCGGTCCTCGGCTGGGCGTACGGGGAGCCCGCGATCGAGTCCTGGAACGAGACCGGGCACCTGGCCGGCTGAGCGGGCCCGCCGTCAGGCACGCGCGCGGGACGCGTGGTGCTCCAGGAAGTCGGTCACCCCTGAGGCGCGCCGGTGCGGGAGCAGCACGCGCGCGGTGGTGGCGAGCATCCCCTGGATGCGGGACGACTGGACCTCGTCGAGCAGCGCGAGCACCCGCAGGCCCGCCGCCGCGGCCTCGTCCGGGCGGCCCGCGCGGGCCAGGTCGTCGGCGAGCTCGGCGGTGTACAGGGCGATGTTCCGGGTGAACTCGGGCGTCTGCGCCGCCGCCACGTGCGCCGCCCGGTGCGCGTGCCGCGAGGCGCGCTCCCAGTGGCCGAGCGCCGACCAGCACTGGGCCTCCAGGCCCGCCAGCTCCGCGGGCCCGTAGAAGGTCATCCACTCCGGGTCCTGCGGCCCCGGGCCCCGGTCGAACAGGGCGTGCGCCCGCGACAGGGCCCGCTCGCAGCCCGCGCGGTCGCCGAGGCCCGCCCAGCCGCCCGCCTCGCGCAGCGCGATAAGGGACAGGAGCCGGGACGAGGCGACCTCCCGGGCGGCGCGCGCCGCGGCCTGGGCCGCCCGCACCGCCTCGCGCGGGCGCCCGGCGTCGCGCGCGAGGAACGCCGTGTTGCAGAAGGCGTGCGCCTCAAGGGCGGGGTCCCCGGACATCCGGGCCGTCGCGAGCGCCTCCGCGTAGTGCGAGCGGGCGTCGTCGAAGCGGCCCGAGTCGTGCGCCAGCCAGCCCACGGAGATGGCCAGTTCGCCCGCGCCCGCGTACAGCCGGTCCGCCGTGGCCGGGCGTGCGGTGCCCGCGTCGAGCAGGGCGTAGGCGGTGCGCAACGGGGCTGCGGCGCGGCGGTAGAGGCCGTCGGCGCCGTGCCGGTCGTCGAGCAGCCGGATCCGGCGGACCGCCTCCTCCACCGCGTGCACCTCGGCCTCGCTCGCCGTGCGGGGGCGCGGGACGGCGCCCGCCGCGGCTCCGGCGGGGCCGGTCAGGGGCAGGGCCGTCAGGGAGGCGGCCGCCACGGTGGCGGTGCCGCTGGTCATGAACGCGCGACGCCGCACGTCGCTCTCCTCGTCACTGTGGTTCTCTTCGTGGTGCCGGGGCCCGCCCGGGGCGGGGACGCGGCCCGGGCCGTGCGCCGTGGGCGCGCCGGAGTCCGTGCGCGCCCCCCGGCCGCGTACCGCCGCGCGCGGTGCGAAGCCGAGGTCCGTCAGCGTCCGGCCGGGGAACATGTGCAGGAACACCCGTTCGTACGCGTAGTTGGGGCAGCGGATCTCGCCCGCCTCGACGCGGCCGACGTACCGCGCGTCGCAGCTGACCCGCTCGCCGATCTCACGCGCGGCGCGCCGCACCAGGGCCGCGAACTCGCCCGGCGAGCGCTGCCCGCGCAGCCGCCGGAAGGCGAGGTTCGGCCGCGGCGGCGGGGTGGACGAGGCCGTGGAAGACGACGCCATGCCGGATCCTCTCGTGGGGACCGAGGCCCTCTCGTGGGGGGACCGTGCCGACGAACCGCCGGAGTCGCGCGCCGCGCGCCCCGCCCCCGCGCTGCCCCGTGGTCCGGCCGTGTCCCGGCGGAGCAAGAAAGTACCCTCTGTGACTCGGTGACGACGGGGAGTTCGGCTACAAACCGGATATCTCACCCGTGATCTGCCATGAACTGCCATCCTTTGCGGCGGCGTGGCGCCGTAGCCGTTGACGCGGTGGCGCGTTGAACCAGTGCGGAGAGGGAGCGAAGCGGCTTCCGCCCTGGCGAGGAGGGGTTCCCTTGTTGGAGGTCGGCATGGAGAACAGCGAATCTGGGGGCTCACTGACCACGGCGCGGCACCGGCCGAGCCAGGACCGCAGCGCCGGTCCCGGCGGCGGCGAGTCGCGCGGCCCCGCCCACCCCGGGCCCCGTGCCCACGAGCCGTACGCACGTCACGCCCCGTCCGCCCCGCACACCGCCCACGCCCCCTACCACCCCCACGCCCCCTACGTCCCGCACGGCGTCGACCCCTTGCAGGAGCACTGCGACCTGGTGACCGTGCCCGCGCGGCAGGGCCTCGAAGCCGTCGACATCCTGCGCAGGGGCGCCGGGCACGAGGCCGTGGGGCCCGTCCTGCACGACGGCGGCTGCGACACCCTCGGCTTCCTGGTGCCGCCCGGCACGGCCGCCGCGTGGGACCTGCCGGGCAGCGCCTGTACGCAGACCTTCGGCGGGCCCGGCACCGGCACCCAGGACCCGACGCCCCCGCCGCCCGTCGCCGGCACCGGCTGGCTGGTACCGCCCCGCCCGACGGACCCGGTCACCGACCCCGAGGCCCTCCGCGCGGCCCTCGGCGAGGCCCAACGGATGATCGAGGCGGCCGACAACTGCCGCTGAGCCCTGCCGGGGTGGCCAGCAGTTGATCGGCCTTCGGCCTCGTCCTCAAACGCCGGACGGGCTGATCAGTACCCCTGCGGGCCGCATCTCTTCTGCGGGCCCGCACCGGAGAGTTTCAGCCCGTCCGGCGTTTGAGGACGAGGCGCGGAGCGCCGAAAAGCGGGGGTACGGGGGCGGAGCCCCCGGGTCGGGAAGGGGCGGGGCTGGGGCGCACCGCGAGGGCGCCACCCCGCGGCCCCGGCGATAATGGCCCGATGGCAAGGAACAGGCGGAGCCGG
The DNA here is from genome assembly GCF_044544845.1 of Streptomyces sp. NPDC053474. NCBI lineage: Bacteria > Bacillati > Actinomycetota > Actinomycetes > Kitasatosporales > Streptomycetaceae > Streptomyces > Streptomyces sp. NPDC053474. Next base: position 470,226 of record NZ_JBITXV010000003.1, on the reverse strand, counting down.
GACGCGGCGCGGGAAGCCGTGGTCGAGGAGGTCGACGGCGGCCTCGCCGAACTGCTGCCCGACCGCGACCGCCCCCACGCCTGGACCCTCCTCATCGACGGCGCACCCCAGTCGCACGTCGACCTCGACGACCCCGCCCACCTCGACTTCGAGTACCAGCGCAGGCTCGGCCACATCGCCGACCTTGCCGCCCCGCCCGGCGCCCCCCTGCACGTGCTGCACCTCGGCGGTGGCGCCCTCACCCTCGCCCGCTACGTCGCCGCGACCCGACCCCGCTCCACCCAGCAGGTCGTCGAGCGCGACACCGCCCTCGTGAGCCTGGTGCGCCGCGTGCTGCCGCTCGACCCGCAGGCCCGCGTGCGCGTGCGCGGCGCCGACGCCCGCGAGGGGCTCGCCAAGCTGCCGGACGGCTGGGCGGACCTGGTGATCGCCGACGTCTTCAGCGGCGCCCGCACCCCCGCGCACCTGACGTCCGTGGAGTTCCTCGGCGACGTACGCCGCGTCCTGAAGCCCGAAGGGCACTACGCCGCCAACCTCGCCGACGGCCCGCCGCTCGGCTATCTGCGCGGCCAACTCGCCACCGCCGCCGCCGTCTTCCCCGAGCTCGCGCTCGTCGCCGACCCCGCCGTGCTGCGCGGCAAGCGCTTCGGCAACGCCGTGCTCCTCGCCTCCGCGCGCCCCCTGCCCATCGCCGAGCTCACCCGGCGCAGTGCGAGCGACCCGCACCCGGCGCGCGTCGAACACGGGCGCGCCCTCGTGGACTTCGGCGGCGGGGCGGCCGCCGTCACCGACGCGAGCGCGGTGGCCTCGCCCGCGCCGCCGCCCTCCGTCTTCCGCTGAGGCTGAGCCTTCGGGCAAGCGGGGGACATGACGCCCATGCCCGGCCAAAAGTCCCACGGGGCACCGGCGCCGTCCGCATGGCGTACGGTGCCGCCCATGGCTCGTGTGCTCGTCGTCGAGGACGACCCGTTCGTCCGCTCGGCCCTCATCCGGCATCTGTCCGACGCCTCCCACACCGTACGGAGCGTCGGCACCGCCCTGGAGGCACTGCGCGAGGTCGCCCACTTCCGGTTCGACGTGGTGATCCTCGACCTCGGCCTGCCCGGCCTCGACGGCGCCGAGGCGCTCAAGACGCTGCGCGGCGTCACCGACGTACCCGTGATCGTGGCGACCGCGCGCGACGACGAGGCGGAGATCGTCCGGCTCCTCAACGACGGCGCCGACGACTACCTGACCAAGCCCTTCTCCGTCGAGCACCTCTCCGCGCGCATGACCGCCGTGCTGCGCCGCGCCCGTGGCTCGGGCGCGTCACCGACGAGCCGGGTGCTGCGCGTGGGCGGCCTCGCCATCGACCCGCTGCGCCGCCGGGCCCAGCTGGACGGCGCGCCGCTGGACCTGACCCGGCGCGAGTTCGACCTGCTCACGTTTCTCGCCGGGCGGCCCGGCGTCGTCGTGGCGCGCAGGGAACTCCTCGCCGAGGTGTGGCAGCAGAGCCACGGCGACGACCAGACCATCGACGTCCATCTCTCCTGGCTGCGCCGGAAGCTGGGCGAGACCGCCGCGAGCCCCCGCTATCTGCACACCCTGCGGGGCGTCGGCGTGAAACTGGAGCCGCCGCCGAGGGGGGCGGCGTCGACGCCGCCCCCCTCGGTGCGTTAGGCCGCCGCTGGGTGCCGCAGTGGGCTGTGGGGCGTCCGCGAGCCGTCTTTGGCTGGGCGCGCAGTTCCCCGCGCCCCTTCGGGGCGCTCCCGCCCGGCTAACCGGCGCCCCGAGGCAGCTCCCCGCTCGCCGCGACCTTCGCGTACCAGCGGGCGCTCGACTTGGGCGTGCGCCGCTGCGTCTCGTAGTCGACGTACACCGCGCCGAAGCGCTTGCTGTAGCCGTACGCCCACTCGAAGTTGTCCATGAGCGACCACAGGAAGTAGCCCCGGACGTCGGCGCCCTCCAGGATCGCCGCGTGCACGGCGGACAGGTGTCCGTGCAGGTAGCGCACCCGGTCGGGGTCGTGGACCGCGCCGCCCTCGGGCTTGTCGTCGTAGGCGGCGCCGTTCTCCGTCACATAGAGCGGAACCCCGGGGGCCAGAGCGGTGTATTCGAGGAGCAGGTCCTTCAGTCCCGTGGGGTCCACCGGCCAGTCCATGGCGGTGAGTTCGCCGGGCGCGCGGTGGAAGGAGACCAAGGAGTCCGCGCCCGGCCAGGGGGAGTGGTCGCTGACCCCGTGCCCGTCGTGGCGCGGGGCACCGGAGGGGGAGGCGGCCGACACGACAGCGGGGGAGTAGTAGTTGATGCCGAGGAAGTCCAGCGGCTGCCGCGTGACGTCCAGGTCGCCGTCGCGCACGAAGGCCCAGTCCGTGACCCGCGCGGTGTCCGCGAGCAGATCGGCGTCGTACGCGCCGCGCAGCATGGGCCCGGTGAAGACCCGGTTGGCGAGCGCGTCGATCCGGCGCCGCGCGTCCAGATCGGCGGGCGACGAGGTGAGCGGGCGCACCGCGCTCGGATTGAGGCTCACCCCGATCCGGGCCCGGGCGGGCAGCGCCGCGCGCAGCGCCCGGACGCCGAGGCCGTGCGCGAGGTTGAGGTGGTGGGCCGCGCGCAGGGCGGCGGCGGGGTCGGTGCGCCCGGGGGCGTGCACCCCCGAGCCGTAGCCCAGGAAGGCGCTGCACCAGGGCTCGTTGAGGGTCGTCCACAGCTCCACGCGGTCGCCGAGCGCCCCCGCGACGATCCCGGCGTACTCCGCGAAGCGCTCGGCGGTGTCCCGCTCCGGCCAGCCGCCGCCCGCCGGGCCCCCGCCGGGCAGCGTCGATTCGAGCTCCTGGGGCAGGTCCCAGTGGTAGAGCGTGACCATCGGCGTGATGCCGTGCGCGAGCAGCTCGTCGACGAGCGCGCGGTAGAAGTCGAGGCCGCGCTGCACGGCGGGCCCGCGCCCGGTGGGCTGCACCCGGGGCCAGGACACCGAGAAGCGGTAGGCCTTGAGCCCGAGGTCCGCCAGGAGCCGCACGTCCTCGCGCCACCGGTGGTAGTGGTCGCAGGCGACGTCCCCGGTGTCGCCGCCGAGCACCTTGCCCGGCGTATGGCTGAAGATGTCCCAGATCGACGGCGTCCTGCCGTCCTCCCGCGCGGCCCCTTCGATCTGGTACGCGGCGGTCGCGGCACCCCACAGGAAGTCGGGGGGAAACCGCAGGTTCGCATCAGGCATGGAAGCGCTCCCATGGTTCGTACGGATAAAGGAGGGTTTCGTACGGATGGCGGAGTGGTTCATAGGGACGGAGGAGGGCAGGGACGGGAAAGGTTGGGAAAGGACGGGCTCACCCCTTGACCGCGCCCTGCATGATCCCGCCCACGATCTGCTTGCCGAACAGGACGAAGGCGAGCAGCAGCGGCAGCGTGCCGAGCAGCGCGCCCGCCATGATCACGGACTGGTCGGGGATCTGCCCCCGGCCGAGCCCGGCGAGGGCGACCTGCACGGTGGGCTCGCCGCCCTGGGTGAGCGCGATGATCGGCCAGAAGAAGTCGTTCCACGCTATGACGAAGGTCAGCATGCCGAGGACGGCCATCGCGGGCCGCGCCGCCGGGAAGACCACGTGCCAGATCAGCCGCAGACTGCTGGCCCCGTCCACCCGCGCCGCCTCGATCAGCTCGGTGGGCAGCGCCTCGCTGAGGTACTGCCGCATGAAGAACACACCGAAGGCGCTGACCAGCGTCGGCAGGATCACCGACTGCAGCTGGTCGGTCCACCCGAGCTCGGCGATCATCATGAACAGCGGTACGACACTGAGCTGCGGCGGCACCAGCATCGTGCCGATCACCAGGAGCAGCAGCAGGCCGCGGAAGCGGAACCGCAGCTTGGCGAAGGCGAAGCCCGCGAGCGTGGAGAAGAGCACCGTGCCGATGGTGATCGTGCTCGCCACCACCAGGGTGTTGAGTAGGGCGGTGCCCATATTGGCGTCGGTCCAGGCGATCTCCAGGTTCTTGAAGAGGTTCCCGCCGAACCAGAACGGGGGCGGCGTCTCGGCGAGCCGCGTATTGGTGCGGGACGCGGCGATCGCCGTCCACACCAGGGGGAAGAGCGAGCCGATGGCGAAAAGGGTCAGCACGGCGTACGTCAGCTTCCCGCCGTGCAGCTGCCGTCCGGCGCCGCGCTTCCTTGGGCCGCGCCCGCGCCGTACCGGCTCGGGTCCGGGCTCGCCGGTGCGCGGTGCGCGGCGCTCTCGCGTCAGTTCGGTCATGTCATCCCCTCACGCGCTCTTGCGGATCCACCGGCCGACCGCCCAGTTGAGCAGGCCGATCAGCACGAGAATGAGGAACATGGTCCAGGCGATCGCCGAGGCCCGCCCGAGGTGCTGGTTGAACCAGCCCTGCTCGTACAGATACAGGCCGAGCGTCTGGAACTGGTGGTCCGAGCCGCCCGTCGGGCTCGCGCCCTGGTTGAAGAGCAGCGGCTCACCGAACAGCTGCGTCGCCCCGATCGTCGACACCACGCAGGTGAACAGGATCGTGGGCCGCAGCGACGGCACCGTCACATGCAGGAACTGCTGCCAGCGGCTCGCCCCGTCGAGCGCCGCCGACTCGTACAGGTCGTGCGGAATGGCCTGCATCGCGGCGAGGTAGATCAGCGCGTTGTAGCCGGTCCACCGCCAGGTCACGATGGCGGACACCGCGATCTGCGCCGTCCAGTCACCGTTCTGCCAGTCCACGGCGTCGATCCCGACGAGCCCGAGAGCCCAGTTGATCAACCCGTGGTCGGTGCGGCTGAACATGAGCACGAACACGAGCGTCGCCGCGGCCACGGACGTGGCGTAGGGGGTGAGGATCGCGACCCGGAAGAACATGGACCCGCGCAGCCGGTAGTTGAGCAGGTGGGCGAGCCCGAGCGCCATCAACAGCTGCGGCACGGTCGAGATGACGCCGATGGTGAAGGTGTTGCGCAGCGCGTTCCAGAAGAACTCGTCGTCGAGCAGCCGCGAGAAGTTGCGCAGCCCCACCCACTCCATGTCGGTGGGCGCGCCCAGCTCCACGCGGTGCAGCGAGGCCCACCCCGTATAGAGCAGCGGAAAGAGCCCGAAGGCGACGAAGAAGAGGAAGAACGGCGCGATGAGGGCGTAAGGGCTGAACTTCACGTCCCAGCGGTAGAGACGGCTGCGCCGCGCCCGGCGGCGCTCGTCCCGGGCCGTGGCCACCGCCGGGGCGGAGGACACGGCCGTCTGGGCGTCACTAGGCACGTCGGTCACCGCGTCACTGGTCCAGGGCGTTGTCGATGGTCTTCATGGCCTTGTCCCAGCCCTTGTCGGGCGAGGTGCCCTTCTGGTCGACACCGAGCATCCCGACGTCGGCCAGGTACTGCTGGATGATTCCGTCCTTGGGGCCGATGGGCTGTACGGGCACGCCCTCGGCGGCCTTGGAGAAGATCCGGCCCACGGGCGCGTCACCGAAGTAGGGGTTCTTGGCGTCCTTCACCTCGGGCAGGTCGTACGCCGCGCTGGCGCTCGGGAAGCTGGCCCGCTTGTCGAACAGCTTGGCCTGCTGCCGCGGGGCGGTCAGCCAGGCGACGAGCTTGGCCGCCTCCTCCTTGTTCTTGCCCGCCTCGGGCACGGTCAGGAAGGAGCCGCCCCAGTTGCCGGGCCTGGGCGCGGAGGCGACGTCCCACTGGTCCTCGGCCTTGGCGCCCGCCTTGTCCTTGATGTAGCCGAGCATCCACGGCGGGCAGGTCACCGTGGCGAAGGAGCCGTTGGCGAACGCCTGGTCCCAACTGGGCTGGAACTGCTGGAGCTTCGCGGTGAGCCCGGCCTCGGCGAACTGGGCCGCGATGTTCCAGCCCTCCTTGACCGTCGGGCTGTCCTTGTAGATCAGCTCGCCGTCGGCGTCGTAGAACTTCTCCTTGCCGGAGGCGTGCACGGCGGCCATCACGCCCGCCGCGCCGTCCACGAAGGCGACACCCTTGGGCGCCTTCTCCTTGAACCGCTTGCCCGCCTGAAGGTACTTGCTCCAGTCCCCGGCCCACAGCTTGCCCACGGCCTCGCGGTCCGTGGGAAGCCCGGCCTTCTTGAACAGGTCCTTGCGGTAGCAGATGCCGGTCGGGCCGACGTCGGTGCCGAGGCCGATCGTCTTGCCGTCCTTGCTGGTGCCCTGCTTCCACTTCCAGTCGAGGTAGGCGTTCTTGTCGACGCCGGGGGCCTTGCCGAGGTCCATCAGCTTGTCCGCGTGGCTGCCGGTCAGCTCGGCGACGTTGCCGACCTCCACGGCCTGGATGTCGGACAGGCCGCTGCCGCTGCTCAGATGGGTGAGCAGCGCGGGCCAGTAGTTCTCGTTGCGCTGTACGGAGTTCTGCTTGATGTTGATGTCGGGGTGGAGCTTCTCGTACTCCGCGTACAGACCGGCCTCCTGGAGGCCGAAGGCGCCGAAGACGCCGACGGTGAGGGTCGTCTTGCCGCCTCCGCCCCCGCCGCCGGAGGAGCCACCGGCGTCCTTGTCGTCGGAGTCCTCCGCGCAGCCGGTGAGGGCTCCACCGGCGAGCGCGGCGACGGCCGCGAGCACCACGGTCGTACGGGGCATTCGAGTCCTGTAGCGAGTCCGGTCATGCGTCCTGCGGCTTCTGCTGTGGCGCATGGTGTCCTCCTAGTGCTCCGCCGTACCACCTAGCGGCCAACTGCCCTTTGGGGGTAATGAGTTGGAGAGGGGCGGCGCGGCCGGAGCGTGCGGATCGTGAAAGAGCCGAGTAGGGTGGGAGCGCTCCCATATTTGATGCCTTGAAGGGTTACGGCTCGCTGCGGGGGTGTCAAGGCACCGGACGGCAGGATTTGCGGGCCGTCGGCGCCGTCGCTGGTGGCCGGGGCCGGGCTGTTAGATTTCGCGTCGTGGGGAGGCACTGATGGGGAGTCGGCAGCCCAAGGGGCGCAGCGGGGGGCGGCCCACGCTGGAAGAGGTGGCCGCGCGGGCGGGCGTCGGCCGCGGGACGGTGTCCCGGGTGATCAACGGCTCGCCGCGGGTGAGCGCGCACACCCGCGCCGCCGTGGAGGAGGCCGTCGCCGAGCTGGGGTACGTGCCGAACACGGCGGCCCGCGCGCTCGCCGCGAACCGTACGGACTCGATCGCCGTGGTCGTCCCCGAGCCCGAGTCGCGGTTCTTCGCCGAGCCGTACTTCTCGGAGATCATCCACGGCGTGGGGGCCGCGCTCGCGGACACCGACCTCCAGCTCCTGCTGACCTTCGCGGGCGGCGACCGGGAGCGCCGCAGGCTCGCCCAGTACCTGTCGGCGCACCGGGTGGACGGCGTCCTGCTGGTGTCGGTGCACGCGGACGACCCGCTGCCGGACCTGTTGCAGCAGCTGGAGATACCGGCGGTGATCAGCGGCCGCCGCCGCGCGGACGAGCCGCTGGCCTCGGTGGACTCCGACAACTTCGCGGGGGCCCGCGCCGCCGTCACCCATTTGGTGGCCCGGGGCCGCCGCCGGATAGCCACGATCACCGGCCGCCTTGACGTGTACGGGGCTCAGCGGCGCCTCGACGGCTACCGCGATGCCCTGGCGGAGGCCGGGCACGAGCCGGACGAGGCCCTGACGGCGCGGGCCGACTTCACCGAGGAGGGCGGTCGGCGGGCGATGGCGGACCTGCTGGCGCGCAGGCCGGACCTGGACGCGGTCTTCGCCGCGTCGGACGTGATGGCGGCGGGCGCGCGTCAGGTCCTGCGCCGGGCGGGCCGCCGCATACCGGACGACGTGGCCCTGGTCGGCTTCGACGACTCGGCGATCGCCCGCCACATGGATCCGCCCCTGACGAGTGTGCGCCAGCCCATAGTGGAGATGGGCCGCACGATGACGGATGTCCTGCTCGCCGAGATCGCCGACCCCCGCCCGCTGGCGGCCCGCCGCCTCGCCCGCCCGCAGATCGTCCTGCCGACGGAGCTGGTCCCCCGCGCGTCGTCCTGAGGCGGGGCGGGGGCCCGGGTGCGCGGGCCCGGGCACGGGGGCCGGGCCGTAACGTGACGAAGGCCGGTCCGCCGAAGCGGACCGGCCTTCGCCGATCAGGGTGAGTGACGGGACTTGAACCCGCGGCCACCTGGACCACAACCAGGTGCTCTACCAACTGAGCTACACCCACCGTGAGCCGGTCTTTTGTCTTTCTTCTGACCGGCCGAGAAAAAGTGTACAGGGTCCGAAGGGGTGCTCGCGCACCCCTTCTTCCGACCCCGTCCACCGGGCCCTTTCGGGCCGCCTAGCTCGCGGGCAGGACGTGCTTCGCCGCGATGGACTTCGCCGTGTCCGAGTCGGGGCCCGGCTGCGGGACGAAGATCGCCTCGCGGTAGTAGCGCAGCTCGGCGATGGATTCGCGGATGTCGGCGAGCGCCCGGTGGTTGCCGTTCTTGTCCGGGCTGTTGAAGTACGCCCGCGGGTACCAGCGCCGGGCGAGCTCCTTGACCGAGGAGACGTCGACGATCCGGTAGTGCAGGAAGTTCTCCAGGGTCGGCATGTCCCGCAGCAGGAAGCCGCGGTCCGTGCCGACCGAGTTGCCGCACAGCGGGGCCTTGCGGGGCTCCTTCACGTGCTCACGGATGTAGTCGAGGACCTGCTCCTCGGCGGCGGCCAGCGTGGTGCCGCCGGACAGCTCGTCGAGGAGTCCCGAGGTGGTGTGCATCTGCCGCACCACCTCGGGCATGGTCTCCAGGGCTCCGTCCGGCGGGCGGATCACGATGTCCACACCTTCGCCGAGCACGTTCAGTTCCGAGTCGGTGACCAGGGCGGCCACCTCGATAAGTGCGTCATCCGTCAGCGAGAGCCCGGTCATCTCGCAGTCGATCCACACCATGCGATCGTTCATGCGCCCAACCCTACGGCGCGCTCCGCTGGCCGGGGAGCGGCGTGCGTCCCTGCGCGTACGCATCGGCGGTCTGCTTGCCCGCGTCCATGGCCAGGGACGCGGCCCCGAAGGCGCTCGCCGCCGCCGTACGCCGTGTCTGGGCCGGTACCGGACCCGGGGGCATGCCCGGATTCGGTCCCGGGACGGAACCGTGCCCGCCCTGCCCGCCCGGTCCTCCTGGAGAGCCCATCCCGTCCGCCGCCGAGACCACGGCGGGCGCGCTGGGCATGGCCATCGGGCCGCCGGTCGCCCCGGCGGCACCGTCCAGACCGCGCTCGCTCTGCGGCCTGCGCGCCCGGTACGCGGCGCGGTAGGCGGCGGGCGAGGAGCCGAGCTGGCGCCGGAAGTGGCCGCGCAGCGCGACGGGCGAGCGGAAGCCGCAGCGCCCGGCGACCTCGTCCACGGAGTAGTCCGAGGTCTCCAGGAGCCGCTGCGCCTGGAGCACCCGCTGGGTGATCAGCCACTGCAGGGGAGCGCTCCCCGTCAGCGAGCGGAAGCGCCGGTCGAAGGTGCGGCGGCTCATATAGGCGCGGGCGGCGAGCGTCTCCACGTCGAACTGCTCGTGGAGGTGTTCGAGCGCCCAGGCGACGACCTCGGCCAGCGGGTCGGCGCCGATCTCCTCCGGGAGCGACCTGTCCAGGTAGCGCTCCTGGCCGCCCGCGCGGCGCGGTGGCACGACGAGCCTGCGGGCGAGCGCGCCCGCCGCCTCGTTGCCGTGATCCGTGCGCACGATGTGCAGACAGAGATCGATTCCGGCCGCGGTTCCGGCCGACGTCAGGACGTCCCCGTCGTCGACGAACAGCTCGCGCGGGTCGACGTGGACGGACGGATATCGTTTGGCGAGCGTCGGCGCGTACATCCAGTGCGTCGTCGCCGGGCGGCCGTCCAGTAAACCGGCCGCCGCGAGGACGAACGCGCCGGTGCACAGACCGACGATGCGGGCCCCTTCTTCGTGTGCCCGGCGCAGTGCGTCGAGCGCCTCCAGCGGTGGCGGCGACGTGATGGACCGCCAGGCCGGGACGACGACGGTGCCGGCGCGCGCGATGGCCTCCAGGCCATGCGGCGCGGTGAGTTCGAGCCCGCCCGTGGTGCGCAGCGGCCCCTCCTCACCGGCGCATACGAGCAGCCGGTACCGGGGCACTCCCGCGTCCTGCCGGTCAATGCCGAACACGGAGAGTGGTATGGAACTCTCGAAGATGGGACCACCGCTGAAGAGCAGCACCGCGACGATTTCCCGACGGCGCCGCCCGGAGAGTTTGCGCGCCGCAGCTTCCTGCACGGCAGTGGAGTCGTGGCTCATGGCGCTAAGCCCCCCTCGGTCGTCGCGGCTCCCTGTTCTTGACGTGCTTGCTGGACCTGTCGCTCCTGCACGTTTCCCCTCGGTCCTCCACCAGTCCCCCGCCGTACTACAGTCAAGATCGAATCTACTGCGTCGTGTGACGCTGCCGTGACCAGTTCAGCACTCGGCGCATTGTCGACATGGCAACTTGGCGTGAAGCATTCGATCACGAAGCGTCGCACTCACGGGCCGTGCAGGGAAGTGCGCCTCGTCTCAGTGGCCGGTCAACGTAGGGTGCGGATGCCTTCTACGCTCCTTTCACCCCTGGTGGGACGTGGGTTGACCCCCCGTTCGGCCAGGGAATGCCGACCAGCCGGAAGTTGGCTGAAAACGTATGGGGGAGTGCGCCGGAATCGGTCAGTCCACCGGCGCGTTCGGCCCCGCGTGCCGCCCGCCCCGGCGCGCCCCCGGAGCCGCTCCCGCCCGGTGCCCGGCGGTGGCGGGGCGCCGCTCGACGCGGGCCCGCTCGGCTCCCCGCTCGGACTGCCTGAGCAGCACCCGGCACACCCCCGTGACGGCCGCGAGCCCGAGGGCCGATCCGGCGGCCCCGGCCAGCGAGGTCCCGTACCCCACGAGCACGACCGGGACGAGGACACAGGAGAACGCGGCCCAGCGCACCACGTCGCTCGCCGACTCCTGCGGGAGTGTCCCCGGGGTCTCGGCGCCCAGGGGCCCGGCGGCCCTGGGGCCCCGGCGCTCGCGCGCCCCCTCGGGAGCGCGGCGGCGGGTGGTCGGTGCGGCGGCTGGGGCGGCGGTGATCGGTCCTGGCACGGCGTACTCCCTGCGGCGGTGGTTTCGCACGTGGTGTCTGTTCCTGGGGATGTCTCCGAAAGAGTGGTTTCACGGGTTCAACGCGTGGCCATGCGGCCGGTCACTGGCCGGAAGGGGCCAGTGCGCGCGAACCGGGCGCAAACCGCCTGTACGGGGCAGCTGCCATTGCCATCCGGGCCCCGCTCATGCATGCTCCGGTGAACGCCGCGAGGCCGTGCGGAGGCCGCATCGAGGCCTCGCGCGGGCGGTACCAGCCGCCGTCGCGGCCCGGGAGACCCCCGGCCGGGACCTGGGCAGGAGAGGAGTGTCGCCGTACCCTTGGGGGTAAGGGGTTGGGAAGATGATTCCCGGACACGCGTCCGGTGACGGTCCGCGTCCGCCGAAGGCCGCAGGGCCCGACCCGCACGGATCCGTGCTCGACCCGCTCCCCGTACTCCACCCGGGAATCCGCGCACGACCCGATCCACGGCGCCGCACCACGGGCGCCGCAGCACCTGGACAGAGCCGACCCTCCCACAGAGGACTCCTTCGCCGAGACACCGATGGCCGGTCACGAATTCTCCGAACCCGCGGACCGCAAGCGGCAGGTCGCCGACCCGACGACGACCCCCCAAGCGGCGGAAGAACCACGTCACTCCTGCGATCCGGCCTTCCGGCACGGCGTCGTCGTCGGCTTCGACGGCTCGACGTCCAGCGAGCGGGCCCTCGCCTACGCGATCGGCATGGCGCACCGCTCCGGCTCCGGCCTGATCATCGTCCACGTCGCCAACCGGCTGCCCACCACCGTCTGGGCGGGCTGTGAGCCACCGGTCTTCGTCGACGTCCCCGACCACCGCACCGAGGTCCTCGGTCTGGAACTGGCCTGCGCGGACTATCTGTCGGAAGTGCCCTGGATCCTCGTCGAGCGCGGTGGCGACATCTGCCACGAGCTTGAGGAGGTCGGCCGGGAGTACTCGGCGGACGCCATCGTCGTCGGCTCGACGCACGGCATCGTGGGGCGCATCTTCGGCTCCGTCGCGGGCCGTCTCGCGCGCCGTGCGCAACGGCCCGTCGTGGTCATTCCGTAACGTCCCTCCGTCCCAGGTGGGACGAGGGTGTCGCGGCGTCAACTTCCGTGCCGCGGCGCATAAATCTACTCGCGCGTAGAGGTGGTTCGTGCCCTGGTGAAGGGTACATACCGGTCGCCGGGGCGCAGCGGCACAGCGACTTCCCACCGCGGCCTCCCGCGGACCCCCGGCGTCCTGCCGGCCGGGGGGTGACGGCCACCGGCTGAGGCAGGCACGGGCCGGGGTAATGGGCGACCCCGGTTCCTGAAGGAGTGGCCCCCCGTGTGCTTGGTGGCACGCGCGGGGGGCCACTCACTCGTGCGGGGTCTACTCGACGGTGACGGACTTCGCCAGGTTGCGCGGCTTGTCGATGTCCCGGCCGAGCGCCAGGGCCGTGTGGTAGGCGAGGAGCTGGAGCGGGATGCCCATGAGGATCGGGTCCAGCTCGTCCTCGTTCTTCGGGACGACGATGGTGTGGTCGGCCTTCTCCTGCTCCTGGTGGGCGACCGCGAGGATCTTGCCGCTACGGGCCTTGATCTCCTCCAGGGCCGCCCGGTTCTTCTCCAGGAGGTCGTCGTCGGGCACGATCGCGACCGTCGGCAGGGCGGGCTCGATCAGGGCGAGCGGGCCGTGCTTCAGCTCGGAGGCGGGGTAGGCCTCGGCGTGGATGTAGGAGACCTCCTTGAGCTTGAGGGAGGCCTCGCGGGCCACCGGGTAGCCGCGCACCCGGCCGATGAACAGCATCGACTTGGCCTCGGCGAACTCCTGCGCCAGCTTCTGGATCTCGTCCTCGCGCGCCAGCATCTGCTCGATCTGCGCGGGCAGCTGCCGCAGGCCCGCGATGATCCGCTTGCCGTCGGCGACCGACAGGTCCCGGATGCGGCCCAGGTGCAGGGCGAGCAGCGCGAAGGCGACGGTGGTGTTGGTGAAGCACTTGGTGGAGACGACGCAGACCTCGGGGCCCGCGTGCACGTACACGCCCGCGTCCGCCTCGCGGGCGATCGCGGAGCCGACCACGTTGACGATGCCGAAGACGCGGGCGCCCTTGCGCTTGAGCTCCTGCACGGCCGCGAGCACGTCGTACGTCTCACCGGACTGGGAGACGGCCACGTACAGGGTGTCGGGGTCGACGACCGCGTTGCGGTAGCGGAACTCGGAGGCGGGCTCGGCGTCGGCGGGGATGCGGGCCAGCTCCTCGATCATCTGGGCGCCGATCATGCCCGCGTGGTACGAGGTGCCGCAGCCGAGGATCTTCACGCGCCGGACCTTGCGGGCGTCGTGGGCGTCCAGGTTCAGGCCGCCGAGGTGCACGGTGGAGAAGCGGTCGTCGATGCGGCCGCGAAGCACGCGGTCCACGGCGTCGGCCTGCTCGAAGATCTCCTTGTGCATGTACGTGTCGTGGCCGCCCATGTCGTACGACTCGGCCTCCCACTCCACGGTGGTCGGCGCGGCCTGGGTGGTGGAGCCCTCGGTGGTGTACGTGCGGTAGTCGTCGGCCTTGAGGGTGGCCATCTCGCCGTCGTCGAGGGTGACGACCTGGCGGGTGTGGGAGACGAGCGCGGCGACGTCCGAGGCGACGAACATCTCCTTCTCGCCGATGCCGAGGACGACGGGCGAGCCGTTGCGGGCGACGACGATGCGGTCGTTGAAGTCGGCGTGCAGGACGGCGATGCCGTAGGTGCCCTCGATGTGGCGCAGGGCCTCGCGGACCCGCTCCTCCAGGGTCTCGGCCTGCGAGCGGGCGATGAGGTGGGTGATCACCTCGGTGTCGGTCTCGGAGCGGAACTCCACGCCGTCGGCCGTCAGCTTGGCGCGCAGCTCGGTGGCGTTGTCGATGATGCCGTTGTGGACGACGGCGACCTTGCCCTCGGCGTCGAGGTGGGGGTGCGCGTTCTCGTCGGAGGGGGCGCCGTGCGTGGCCCAGCGGGTGTGGGCGATGCCGGTGGTGCCGGTGAAGCGCTTGGGGACACGGGCCTCCAGGTCACGCACGCGGCCCTTGGCCTTGACCATCTTCAGGCCGGTGGCCTTGGGGCCGGTGATGACGACGCCCGCGGAGTCGTAACCGCGGTACTCCAGGCGCTGGAGTCCCTCCAGGAGGAGCGGGGCGACGTCACGCTTGCCGATATATCCGACGATTCCGCACATAAGGGTCCCTTGGGTGTGGTGGGGATGGTCTAGCCGTAGACGATGCGGCGCAGCTGCCTGAGCGAGAGCTCGGGCGGGGCCACGGCGCGGTAGCGCAGGTCCGCCGCGATCCGCTCGAAGATCACCGCGTTCACCAGGCCCTGACCCTGGAGTTCGCGGTGGCGGCGGCGGACGTACGCCTCGGTCGTCTCGTCGAAGTACGCGAGCACGTCCTGGATCACCCGGAGCGCTTCGCCGCGCTGGAGCTGGGTGGAGCGCGTCAGGTGATCGACAAGGTCTTCGTGCACCCGTCGATCCTGGATTACGCAGGGACCTTGCGCAAGAATCCTGCCCGGAATCGGGCAGGATTCGCTCGATTGCTGGCGAAGGGCGGGGTGCGCCGCCGCTTCACCGGGGCGCGCCCGGGGTCACGTGCCGCCGCTTCACCGGGGCGTGCCCGGGGTCACGCGCCGCCGCTTCGCCGGGGCGCCCCTGGGGTCACATGCGCTTCAGGACCGCCTGCTTGGCCGCCGTGAACTCCTCGTCCGTGAGGACGCCGCTCCGGTGCAGCTCGCCCAGCTCGCGCAGCCGCCGCAGCAGCGCGTCGTGGTCGTCCTCGGCCGGGGGCGCCGGGGCGGGCGCGAGGGCGGGCGCGGTGGTCGGCGCGAGCTGCTCCGGGGCCGGAGCGGGGGCCGGGGCCGCGGGGCGTGCCGGGTGCGGGAGCCGGGCCTGGACGGCCGCCGCGACGAGCGCCATCAGCGGGTCCTTCTTGAAGCCCCACAGCTCCACCGAGTTCGGGTCGTACTTCGGCGGGGCCTTCGTGGGCGCGTTCCGCACAGTGAAGCGGAGGTAGCCGTTCTCCAGGCCTATCGCGGGCTGCCACTCGACGGCGGCGACATCGGCGAGCGCGATCGTACGGGTGCCCGCGGCGGCCTTGGCCTCCTCCGTCTTCCAGTTCCACTCCAGGCGGACCTGCTCCCCGTCGAAGCTCACGGTGGCGTCGCCCGCGGAGACCTGGAGCGGCACGGACGGCCCCGACAGCAGATAGGCGTCACAGCCCGCGGCCGGGACCTGTTCAAGCAGCAGGGCGTTGCGCAGCTCGTCGACCACGTACTCGGCGACGCCGTACCGGTCGGGCTCCACCGCGAGCTGGTACGGGTCCGAGGCGTCGGCGAGCTTGCCCGCGGTGGCCTGGAGCAGCGGGTCCGCGCCGGCGCGCAGCCGCAGCCGGAGCCGCCCGCTCTTCTTGCCCTGTTCGAAGGCGACGCCCGCCAAGGCCTGGAGGGGCAGCGTGAGTTCGCCCAGGGTCTTGCGCAGCAGCGAAACGCCCTTGTCGCGCCCCGGCACGAGCCGCAGCGTCACTCCGTCGAAGGTCCAGGTCCCGTCCCGCTGGATGATTTCCGCCATGGGGGGATTCTCGCACCGCGACCCTGGTCAGGTGGTCTACACCTTGACCCGATCTGGGGTGCGCGGTACGGATGGTGACGGTTCGACCGCATCACATCCGCGTTGCCTGTCGAAGGGACCCGCTGGTGAGAAAGGACCACCGACCGACACGTGTCATCGGCTCCCTGCTCCTCATCGCCGCCGCCGGACTGTCCACCGCGGCGGTCGCACCGGGCGGCGAACGCCGCCCCGCTCCCGCGCCCACCCCGCTCGGCCGGATCATCCCCGCGCCCCTGAAGGCCGAGGCGTACGGGCCCGGTTACGAGATCACCGCCGCGACCCGGATCCGGGTCGGCGGCCACCCCGAGGAGCGCCGCGTCGGCGAATACCTCGCCCGGCTGCTCCGCCCCGCCACCGGCTTCAGGCTGCCCGTCACCGACCGCGCGGGGCGCGACGGCATCCGGCTGCGCATCGGCGCCGAGCACGCGGACCTCGGCGACTTCGACGACAAGGCCCTCGGCCGCGAGGGCTACCGGCTGCTCTCCGAGCGCCGCTCCCTCACCCTCACCTCCTGGTCCGGCGCGGGCCTCTTCCACGGCGTCCAGACGCTGCGCCAGCAGTTGCCCGCCGCCGTCGAGAGGACCTCCCCGCAGCGCGGCCCCTGGCGGATCGCGGGCGGCACCATCGAGGACACCCCGCGCTACGCCTACCGCGGGGCCATGCTCGACGTGTCCCGCCACTTCTTCCCCGTGGACCAAGTCAAGCGGTACGTCGACCAGTTGGCCCTCTACAAGATGAACACGCTGCACCTGCACCTGAGCGACGACCAGGGCTGGCGCGTCGCCGTCGACTCCTGGCCGCGCCTGGCGGAGTACGGCGGCTCCACCCAGGTCGGCGGCGGCCCCGGCGGTCACTACACCAAGGAGCAGTACCGGGAGATCGTCTCGTACGCGGCCTCGCGGGGCCTCGAAGTGATCCCCGAGATCGACATGCCGAGCCACACCAACGCCGCGCTCGCCTCCTACGCCGAGCTGAACTGCGACGGCGTGGCACCGCCCCTGTACACGGGCACGGACGTCGGCTTCAGCTCGCTGTGCGTGCACAAGGACGTCACGTACGACTTCGTGGACGACGTGATCCGCGAGCTCGCCGCGCTCACCCCGGGCCGCTACCTCCACATCGGGGGCGACGAGGCGCACTCCACCAGCCACGAGGACTTCGTGACGTTCATGACCAGGGTGCAGCCGATCGTCGCCAAGTACGGCAAGACCGTGCTCGCCTGGCACCAGCTCACCGAGGCGACGCCCGCGCCGGGCGCCGTCGCGCAGTACTGGGGCTACGACCGCACCGGCCAGGCCGAGCGCGACCGGGTCGTGCGCGCGGCGCGCGGCGGCACCGGCCTGGTGCTCTCGCCCGCCGACCGCTCCTACCTCGACCACAAGTACGACAAGGACACCCCGCTCGGTCTGAAGTGGGCCGGATACGTGGACGTGCGGCGGGCCTACGACTGGGACCCGGGCAGCTACCTGCCGGGCGCTCCGGCCGACGCGATCCTCGGCGTCGAGGCGCCGCTGTGGACGGAGACCCTGTCGAGCACCGCGCACCTCGACTACATGGCGTTCCCGCGCCTGCCCGGCATCGCCGAGCTCGGCTGGTCGCCCGCCGCCAGCCACGGCTGGGAGCCGTACCGGGAGCGGCTCGCGGAGCAGGCGCCGCGCTGGGACGCCCTGGGCATCGGCTACTTCCGGTCGCCGCAGGTGCCGTGGCCCGGGCGCTGATCCGCGCTCACGCCCGTGCCCCCGCCGTCAGGGCGGGGCGGGCGGCCACGGCCCGGCGGACGGCGGCCGCCTCGAACCGCTCGCGGGTGCAGAGGCTGAGCAGGCTCCGCTGCTCCGGCCGCTCGGCCTCGTACGCGACCACGAAGCCCACGACCTCGTGGAGCTCCTGCGCCGCGTGGTCGGCGGTGTCGGCCTCGACGACGACCCGTACCGTCCGGGGGTCGGCGAAGAGGTGCTCCAGGACCGTGGTGAGCGCCGCCTGGCCGAAGCCGGGGTCGCGGTCCGCGTCCGGGGCGAGCAGGAAGCGCAGGCCGACGTCGCCGGGTTCGGGCTCGTAGGGGCTGACGGCTTCGGCGTGGCGCGGGTCGTGGCGCGGGTCGTGGCGCTCCACCAGGAACGCGGGCTCGCCGTCGCGCAGCCCGACGAACGCGTCGTGGTGCTTCTCGGCCGCGACGTGCATGTACGCCCGCTCCACCTCGTGGAGCCGCGCGCCCCACATCGGCCAGAAGACGGACCGGGGGTGCGTCACCCAGGGGTGGATGACCTGGGCGTCCGTGAAGGGGTCGAGCGGACGCAGGGTGAAGGTTCCGAAGGGGCTCATGCGGCGGCCATCCTCCAGGCGAGGGGTCTGGGGTCGCGCCCCGGGGCAGGGCACAGCGGGGAGGAATCCGGGACGCGACGTTGAACTTAGGTTAGCCTAACCTAATCTCAAATCAAGAGGTGGGAGGGATCCGAGGGGCCGCCGGTACGCCGGAGCCGCCCTCTCCGCGGGGGCGGAGGGGCGGCTCTGGGTGGGGGGTGCCGGGCCTGGGGCCGGGCGCGGGTGCGGGCCTGGCCCGAGGCCCGGTCCGGGTGCGGGCCCGGTCCGGGTGTCGGGTCAGGAGACCTTCTTGGCCTTCTCGATCGCCTCGGCGAGGTCCTCCAGGATCGGCGCGCACTTGGCGTAGGAGAAGATCGGCTCCGTCACGCGCGGGATGACCTGCCCGGCCTTCACCGCGGGCAGCTTGCCCCAGGTGGGCTTCTGGTCCGCGAGGCCCTCCGGCTGGAGGGCGGAGGTGCGGTTGTCCATCATGATGACGTCGGCCTTGTACGTGTCGACGTTCTCCCAGGACAGGTTCTCGAACCAGCCGCCGCTGGCCTTGAGGGCCTGCGCCGGAGGCTCGACGAAGTTCACGCCGAGGGCCTTGAAGTACTCCAGGTCGGCGGAGAGGTTCGTGCCGGAGACGTAGAAGACGTCCGCGCTCGCGGAGCCCACCAGGACCTTGATCTCCGGCCGGGACTTCGCGGCCTTGCGCAGCCGCTCGGACGCCGCCTCGAACCGCTTCTTCGCCTTGACGACCTTGTCGGCCTTCACGTCCGCGCCGAGCGACTCGGCGAGGGCGAGCAGCCGCTCCAGGGGCTTGGTCATCTGGCGGTCGTACACCGAGACGCCGACGCTCGGGGCGAGCTTGAGGATCTTGTCCTTGGACGCCTCGGGGACGTACCAGAGCGTTCCCTTGTCGTCGAACATGGTCGAGATCAGGACATCCGGCTGGAGTCCCACGTACTTCTCGATGTTGAACTGGTCCCACGCGTTGCCGAGGATCGTCAGCTTGCTGATGTCCATGTCACCGGCCTGGACGTCCGCCTTGCCGTCCTTGGTCTTGGTGGGGCCGAAGACGCCCTTCACCTCGATGCCGTAGTCGAACAGCGCGGCGGCGACGCCGGTGAACGCGACGATGTTCTTCGGCGTGGAGTCCTTCTTGGCCGCCTCGCCACGGTCATCCTTGAACGACCAGGGCCCGCCGTCCTTGCCTCCGCCGCCCTTGCTCTTGTCGGCCTTCTCGTCCCCGCACGCGGCGAGGGCGGCGGTGAGGCCGAGGGCACCGCCCGCGGCGAGGACACCGCGGCGGCTGAGGTGGGGGAGACGGGGCATGGGGGTCTCTGCTTTCGTGGGGAACCCCCTGACGGGGTCCTGGCCGGAAATCGTGCTTAGGTTAACCTAACCTTCCTTGCTGCCCGGCGGTGCCCCCCGGCCCGGCGCCGGGCCGGGGGGGGGCCGCGGCCCTCTCCGGCGAAATCAAGAGCGAGGGCGCGTTTCCCTGGACGCGCAGGCGCTGAGCACTGGCGTCAGGCGACGTTGAGGGACTGGCGCGCGGCCGTGATGATCCGGTGCGCGTCGCTGCCGTACACCGCCGACTCGCGCAGCGTGTGCCAGGTGCGGAGGTACGTGCTCACACTGGCGGCGTCCTCGATCCACAACTCCGAGTGCCAGGTCTCGACGATCACGCGGCTGTCGTCGTACACCCAGAAGGCCGTGGCGGGCGGGAGCTTGAGAGAGGCCGACAACGGAATGATGCCGAGCTCCACCGTGTCGAGACCGACGGCGCCGGACAGCCGGTCGAGCTGGGCGGCCAGCACCGACGGAGGGCAGACCAACGCGCGGAGGGCCGCCTCCCAGAGGATCAGGTGGAAGCGCTTCGCAGGGTCGTACAGCGCTTCCTGGCGCCTGATCCGGGAACGCACCGCCTCCTGGTGCTGCGCCTCATGGAGGCCGGGCACTCCGCACAGGCCGCAGACATCTGGGTGTGCGAGAACGTCCCCTCCTGGGCGGTCGCGCCCCACTCCTCTGTGATGGCCTTCCCGACGCGGGTGCGGCCGGGCCCGCCCCAGGCTGGGGAGGACAGGCCCGGCCTGGGGTGGGGGAGGCGGGGGTCAGGACGTGAGGCCCAGTTCTCGGGCGATCAGCATGCGTTGGACCTCGCTCGTGCCCTCGCCGATTTCGAGGATCTTGGAGTCCCGCCACATGCGGGCCACGGGGTACTCGTTCATGAAGCCGTAGCCGCCGTGGATCTGGGTGGCCTCGCGGGCGTTGTCGACGGCGATCGTCGAGGAGTACAGCTTGGCGAGGGCCGCCTCCTTCTTGAAGGGCTCCCCGGCGACGAGCCGGGACGCCGCGTCGCGCCAGGCGAGGCGGGAGGTGTGGGCCTTCATCTCCATGTCGGCGATCTTGAACTGGATGGCCTGGTTGGAGCCGATCGGCCGCCCGAAGGTGTGCCGCTCCTTGGCGTACTTCACGGACTGGTCCACACAGCCCTGCGCGAGCCCCGTCGCGAGCGCGGCGATGGCGACGCGGCCCTCGTCGAGGATGCGCAGGAACTGGGCGTAGCCGCGGCCCAGCTCGCCGAGGAGGTTGGCGCGCGGCACGCGCACGTCCGCGAAGGACAGCTCCCGGGTGTCCGACGCGTTCCAGCCGACCTTGGAGTACGGCGCCGCCACCGTGAAGCCCGGCGTGCCGGACGGCACGATGATGGAGGAGATCAGCGGCCTGCCGTCGTCGGTGCGGCCGGTGACGGCCGTGACCGTGACCAGGCCGGTGATGTCGGTGCCGGAGTTGGTGATGAAGCACTTCGTGCCGTTGATGACCCATTCCCCGGTGGCCTCGTCCAGGCGTGCCGTCGTCCGGGTGCCGCCCGCGTCCGAGCCCGCGCCGGGCTCGGTGAGCCCGAACGCGCCGAGCAGCTCGCCCGAGCACAGCCGCGGCAGCCAGGTGCGCTTCTGTTCGTCGGTGCCGAAGAGATGCAGCGGCATCGCGCCCAGCGACACGCCCGCCTCCAGGGTGATCGCGACGGAGGAGTCGACCCGCGCCAGCTCCTCCAGGGCGATGCCGAGCGCCAGGTAGTCGCCGCCCATGCCGCCGTACTCCTCCGGGAACGGCAGGCCGAACAGGCCCATGCGGCCCATCTCGCGCACGATCTCGTACGGGAACTCGTGCCGCTCGTAGTAGTCGCCGATCTTCGGGGCGACCACGTCGTTCGCGAACGCCTCGACGGTGCGCCGGAGTTCCTCGTGCTCTGGGGAGAGGTGGTGGTCCATGGAGATCACGGCTCCTTGTGGGAGAGGGCACGCACGGTGCGGGACGGGCTCGGTCGGCCCAACTGGGTGGCCATCCACACGCTGGTGTCGGTGAGGCGGCCGAGGTCGACCCCGGTCTCGATGCCGAGGCCGTGCAGCATCCACACGAGGTCTTCGGTGGCGAGGTTGCCGGTGGCGCTCTTGGCGTAGGGGCAGCCCCCGAGGCCGCCCGCCGAGGCGTCGACGGTGGTCACGCCGTGCTGGAGCGCGGCGAGGGTGTTGGCCAGGGCCTGGCCGTACGTGTCGTGGAAGTGCACGCCGACGCGGTCCGTCGGCACGCCCTGTTCGTTGAGCGCGGCGAGCAGCGCCAGGACGTGGCCCGGTGTGGCCACGCCGATGGTGTCGCCGAGGCTCAGCTCGTCGCAGCCCATGTCGAGCAGCGCCCGGCAGACCCGGACCACCTGGGCGATCGGCACGGCGCCCTCCCAGGGGTCGCCGAAGCACATGGAGAGGTAGCCGCGCACGTGGACGCGGTCGTGCGCGGCCTGTGCCGCCTTGGCGCGGGCCACCACCGGCTCGAACATCGCCAGGGCCTCGTCCACCGTGCGGTTCAGATTGGCCTTGGCGAAGGACTCGGTGGCGCTGGCGAACACGGCGACGCGGCGGGCGCCGAGCGCGAGCGCGCGGTCCAGGCCGCGCTCGTTGGGGACCAGCACGGGCAGGTGCACGCCCTCGATGTCGCCGAGCAGCGGGAAGAGCCGCTCGGCGTCCGCCAGTTGAGGCACCCACTTGGGGTGCACGAAGCTCGTCGCCTCGACGGTGGTCAGGCCCGCGGCGGCCAGGCGGTGCACGAACTCCGCCTTGACCTCGGTGGGGACCGTCGCCTTCTCGTTCTGCAGGCCGTCGCGGGCGCCGACCTCGTGGATGCGGACCCGGGCGGGCAGGCCCTGGGCGGGGACGGCCATGGGCAGGCCGGGGGCGGTCATGAGGCCTCCTCGACGGTCTCGTCGGGCACGACCACGGCCAGGACCTGGTCCATGGCGACCGTGGTGCCGGGGGTGACGTCGAGCTCGGTGACGGTGCCCGCGTGCGGCGCGGAGATGACGTGCTCCATCTTCATCGCCTCCACGACGAGCAGGCTCTGGCCCGCCGCCACGCGGTCGCCGGGGGCGACCTTGACGACGGTGACGGTGCCGGGCATCGGGGCGGTCAGCGCGTCCGCGCCCGCGTGGGACGAGCCGGTCAGCGCGGCCTCCACCGGGTCGTGGTCCCGGACCTCCCAGGCGTCGCCGTCCCGGCCGAGCCACGTTCCGGCGCGGTGGTAGCGGTGGGGCCCTGCCGCGGGCCCGCCGAGGTCCCCGAGGTCCACCTCGGTGCCGCCGTCGGCCGTGCGGCGGGTGCGGACGACCACCGGGTCGTGTCCCGGTACCCGGAGGTGGTGCACGGTCCACGCGGCTTCGCCGCCGAGGCGCCACCCGTTGGGTACGGAGAAGGGGTCCACCCAGGCCGCCTCGCCCCCCGTGGGGGGAGCCGTACGCGCCAGCGCCGCGGCCTCGTACACCTCGGCCGGGACGTCCGCCGCGACCAGCCCCTCGGCCTCCCGCTCGACCAGGCCGGTGTCCAACTCGCCCGCCACCACCGCCGGGTGGGCGAGGAGGCGGCGCAGGAAGCCCGTGTTCGTCGGCACGCCCAGGATCACCGTCTCCGCGAGGGCCGCGCGCAGCTTGCGCAGGGCCGTCGCCCGGTCGGGTCCGTACGCGATCACCTTCGACAGCATCGGGTCGTACAGGCTGCCGACCTCCGTGCCCTCGCTGAGGCCGGAGTCGGTGCGCACGCCGTCGCCGGAGGGCTCGCGCAGGAGCACGACCGTGCCGCCGGACGGCAGGAAGCCGCGGGACGGGTCCTCGGCGCAGATACGGGCCTCCACGGCGTGCCCGGTCAGGCGGACGCCGTCCTGGCCGAAGGGCAGTGGCTCGCCCGCCGCCACCCGCAGCTGCCACTCCACCAGGTCGAGGCCGGTGATCAGCTCGGTGACCGGGTGCTCCACCTGGAGGCGGGTGTTCATCTCCATGAAGTAGTACGAGGACGGGGCGCTGCCGGGGACGATGAACTCGACCGTGCCCGCGCCGACGTAACCGCAGGAGCGCGCGGCGTCGACGGCGGCGGCGCCCATCGCGGCGCGCGTCTCCTCGTCGAGCAGGACGCTGGGCGCCTCCTCGATGATCTTCTGGTGGCGGCGCTGGAGGGAGCACTCGCGCTCGCCGAGGTGGATGACGTTGCCGTGGGCGTCGGCGAGGACCTGGATCTCGATGTGCCGGGGGCGGTCGACCCAGCGCTCCACGAGCAGGGTGTCGTCGCCGAAGGAGGCGCGCGCCTCGCGCCGGGCGGCGGCGATCTCCTCGCCGAGCAGCGCGGCGTCGCGGACCAGGCGCATGCCCTTGCCGCCGCCGCCCGCGGACGGCTTGAGCAGGACCGGGGTGCCGATCTCCCGCGCGGCGGCGGTGAGCTGGGCGTCGGTGAGGCCGCTGCCCGAGGAGCCGGGCACCACGGGGACCCCGGCCGCGCGCACGGTCTCCTTGGCGCGGATCTTGTCGCCCATCAGGTCGATCGCGGCGGCGGGCGGCCCGATGAAGACGAGCCCGGCGTCCGCGCAGGCCCGCGCGAAGGCGGCGTTCTCCGCGAGGAAGCCGTAGCCGGGGTGGACCGCCTGGGCGCCGGACGCGGCGGCGGCCGCGAGGATGCGCTCCACTGAGAGGTAGCTCTCGCTCGCGGGCGCCGGGCCGAGGCGCACGGCCGTGTCGGCCTCGCGCACGTGCCGGGCGTCGGCGTCGGCGTCGGAGAAGACGGCCACCGAGCGGACGCCGAGGGAGCGCAGCGTGCGGATGACGCGGACGGCGATCTCGCCCCGGTTGGCCACGAGGACTGTCTCGAACATGCTCATTCCGTGTCTGCCCCTCACATCCGGAAGACGCCGAAGCCGCGTTCGCCCAGGGGCGCACCGGCACACGCGGTCAGGGCCAGGCCGAGCACCTGGCGGGTCTCCAGCGGGTCGATGACGCCGTCGTCCCACAGGCGTGCCGTGGCGTAGTAGGCGTTGCCCTGCTGGTCGTACTGCGCGCGGACGGGGGCCTTGAAGGCCTCCTCGTCCTCCTGCGACCACTCCTCGCCGTGCGCTTCGAGCTGGTCGCGCTTGACGGTGGCGAGCACGGAGGCGGCCTGCTCGCCGCCCATCACGGAGATCTTGGCGTTCGGCCACATCCACAGGAAGCGGGGCGAGTAGGCCCGGCCGCACATGGAGTAGTTGCCCGCTCCGTACGAACCGCCGACCACGACGGTCAGCTTGGGCACGCGGGCGCAGGCCACGGCGGTGACCATCTTGGCGCCGTGCTTGGCGATGCCGCCCGCCTCATAGTCCTTGCCGACCATGAAGCCGGAGATGTTCTGGAGGAAGACCAGCGGGATGCCGCGCTGGTCGCACAGCTCGATGAAGTGGGCGCCCTTCTGGGCGGACTCGGAGAACAGGATGCCGTTGTTGGCGACGATGCCCACCGGGTGGCCGTGGAGGTGCGCGAAGCCGGTGACCAGCGTCTGGCCGTACTCCGACTTGAACTCGGCGAAGCGGGAGCCGTCGACCACGCGCGCGATGACCTCGCGCACGTCGTACGGGGTGCGGGAGTCCACCGGCACCGCGCCGTACAGACCGAGGGGGTCGACCTTCGGCTCCTCGACGGGCCGCACCTCCCAGGGCAGCTGTCCGCGCGCGGGGAGCGTGGAGACGATCGTGCGCACGATCCGCAGGGCGTGCGGGTCGTCCTCCGCGAGGTGGTCGGTGACGCCGGAGACGCGGGAGTGGACCTCGCCGCCGCCCAGCTCCTCGGCCGTGACGACCTCGCCGGTGGCGGCCTTCACCAGGGGCGGGCCGCCCAGGAAGATCGTGCCCTGGTTGCGGACGATGACGGCCTCGTCGCTCATCGCCGGGACGTACGCCCCGCCCGCCGTGCAGGAGCCGAGGACCGCCGCGATCTGCGGGATGCCCGCGCCCGACATCCGCGCCTGGTTGTAGAAGATCCGCCCGAAGTGCTCGCGGTCGGGGAACACCTCGTCCTGCATGGGCAGGAAGGCGCCGCCGGAGTCCACCAGGTACAGACACGGCAGGCGGTTCTCCAGGGCGATCTCCTGGGCGCGCAGGTGCTTCTTGACCGTCATCGGGTAGTACGTGCCGCCCTTGACGGTGGCGTCGTTGGCGACGATCACGCAGTCGCGGCCGCTGACCCGGCCGATGCCCGCGATGACACCGGCCGCGGGGGCGTCGCCGCCGTACATCCCGTCGGCCGCGAGCGGGGCCAGCTCCAGGAAGGGCGAGCCCGCGTCGAGCAGGGCGTCGACGCGCTCGCGCGGCAGCAGCTTGCCACGCGCCACGTGCCGCTGCCGGGCGCGCTCGCCGCCGCCGAGCCGGGCGGCGGCGAGCTTGCCGCGCAGCTCGGCCACCAGTGCGGCGTGCGCCGACTCGTTCTCCCGCCAGGCGTCCGACGCGGGGTCCGCCGCGCTCGTGAGGACCGGTGCCTGTTGCATCCGCTGTGCTCCCCGGGTTAGTGAGCGTTAACGTCAGGACTTCAGGTTAACGACCGCTAACGGCCCTGTCTAGAATCGTTTCCATGGCCACCAGGACCGACGCCCCCACCCGCCGCGAGCAGATCCTCAAGGAAGCCGCCCGGCTCTTCGCCGAGCGGGGCTTCCACGGGGTCGGCGTGGACGAGATAGGAGCCGCCGTCGGGATCAGCGGCCCCGGTCTGTACCGCCACTTCCCGGGCAAGGACGCGATGCTCGCCGAGCTGCTCGTCGGCATCAGCGAGCGGCTGCTCACCGGGGGCAAGCGCCGCTTGGCGGAGGCCGCGGGCTCGCCCGGCGCCGCCCTGGACTCGCTCATCGAGGGCCACATCGACTTCGCCCTGGACGACCGCCCGCTCATCACTCTCCACGACCGCGAGCTGGACCGCCTCCGGGACAGCGACCGCAAGATGGTGCGCCAGCTCCAGCGCCAGTACGTGGAACTGTGGGTGGCCACCGTCCGCGAGGTGTATCCGGGCCTCGCCGAGGTGGAGGCACGCGCGTCGGTCCACGCGGTCTTCGGCCTCCTCAACTCGACCCCACACCTGGGCAGACCGGGCTCCCTGCCCGACCGCGAGGCGATGGCGGACCTGCTGCACAGGCTGGCCCGCGGGGCGCTGGCGGCGGCGGGGGTATCAAGCCCGTCCGGCGTTTGAGGACGAGGAAGGCCGAAGGCCGCGAGAACCCGCACCCCCTGCCGGTTACGGCTTTCGCTCTGGACGGTCACGGAAACCCACGGGTAACCTCGACCTGAGCAAGCGCTTAGCCAACGGGCGCTTGGCCGGATCCGTGACCCAGGGAGCTCAGCCGTGCGGCGTACCGTCTTCAACGAGGACCACGAGGCATTCCGGGAGACCGTGCGGGCCTTCATCGAGGCCGAGGTCGTGCCCGTGTACGACGAGTGGTACGCGGCGGGCCAGGCGCCCCGCGACTTCTACTACAAGCTCGCCGAGCTCGGGGTCTTCGGCATCCGCGTCGAGGAGGAGTTCGGCGGCGCGGGCATCGACTCGCACAAGTTCGAGGCCGTCATGTACGAGGAGACGGCCCGCGCGGGCGTCTCCTTCGGTGGCTCCGGCGTGCACGTGCTGCTCGGCCTGCCGTACATCCAGATGCTCGCCACCGACGAGCAGAAGAAGCGCTTCCTGCCCAAGTTCGTCTCCGGCGAGGAGATGTGGGCGCTCGCCATGACCGAGCCGGGCACCGGCTCCGACGTCGCGGGCATGAAGACCACGGCCAAGCTCTCCGCCGACGGCACGCACTACGTGCTCAACGGCGCCAAGACCTTCATCACCGGCGGCGTGCACGCCGACCGCGTCATCGTCTGCGCCCGCACCGCGGCGCCGCGCGAGGACGACCGCCGCTTCGGCATCTCGCTGTTCGCCGTCGACACCAAGACCGAGGGCTACTCCGTCGGACGCAAGCTCGACAAGCTCGGCCTGAAGGTCTCCGACACCGCCGAACTGGCCTTCGTCGACGTCAAGGTGCCCGTCGAGGACCTGCTCGGCGAGGAGAACAAGGGCTTCGCCTACCTCGGCCACAACCTGGCGTCCGAGCGCTGGGGCATCGCCTTCGGCGCCTACGCGCAGGCCAAGGCCGCCGTCCGGTTCGCCAAGGAGTACGTCCAGGAGCGCACGGTCTTCGGCAAGTCCGTCGCCTCCTTCCAGAACACCAAGTTCGAACTGGCCGCCTGCCAGGCCGAGGTGGACGCCGCCGAGGCCGTCGCCGACCGTGCCCTCGAAGCCCTGGACGCGGGCGAGCTGACCCCGGCCGAGGCCGCGTCCGCGAAGCTCTTCTGCACCGAGGTCGCGCACCGCGTCATCGACCGCTGCCTCCAGCTGCACGGCGGCTACGGCTTCATGAACGAGTACCCGATCGCCCGTCTGTACGCTGACAACCGCGTCAACCGCATCTACGGCGGCACCAGCGAGGTCATGAAGATGATCATCGCGAAGTCGATGGGCCTGTAAGTCCGCCCATGAGCGAGGAACACGGGGCTCACGGCGCTCTCGACGACCTGCTCGCCCTGCTCGACCTGGAGCGGGTCGAGCAGGACATCTTCCGCGGGGTGAGCCGCTCGTCCCTGGTGCCGCGCGTCTTCGGCGGCCAGGTCGCGGCCCAGGCTCTGGTCGCGGCGGGCCGCACCGTACCGGACGATAGTTCCCCAAGCTCTCGGCTTCGCTCGAGCAGGGGAGGCCCCACTGCCCACTCCCTGCACGCCTACTTCCTGCGCCCCGGCGACCCCGGCGCGCCCATCGTCTACACCGTCGACCGCATCCGCGACGGGCGTTCCTTCACCACCCGCCGCGTCGTCGCCGTGCAGCACGGCCAGCCGATCTTCCATCTGTCGGCGTCGTTCCAGGCGTACGAGGAGGGGCTCGAACACCAGGTGGGGATGCCCGCGGCGCCCGACCCGGAGACGCTGCCCACGGCCGCGGAGGCCCTGCCGCTGCACCTGCCGCCGGACGTCGCCCAGCGGCTGATCGAGGCGCGCGCCGCCGTCGACCTGCGGTACGCGGACCTGCCGCCGTGGGGCACGGTGGGACGGCCCAGGGAGCCGCGCTCCCAGGTCTGGTTCCGTACCAACGGCAAGCTCGAAGGGGAGCATGCGGGCTCGCTGCTCCACCTGTGCCTGGCCACCTACGTGTCCGACATGACGCTGCTCGACTCGGTGCTGCTCGCGCACGGGCGCGGCGGCTGGGCCGTGGGGGACGTGGTGGGCGCGTCCCTGGACCACGCGATGTGGTTCCACCGGCCCTTCCGGGCGGACGACTGGCTCCTGTACGACCAGGAGTCCCCGTCGGCGGGCGGCGGCCGTGGCCTCGGCCAGGGCCGCATCTGGACCCGGGACGGCAAGCTCGCCGTCACCGTCATCCAGGAGGGCGTCGTCCGGGTGCCGAGGGGCTGACGGGCCCGGCTCAGGCCTGCGGCAGGCCCGCCGCGTCGAGCAGGTAGGCCGTCATCGGGTCGTAGAAGCGCGGGCTCGTCACGTGGTCGTCCAGGGGGACCGTCACCTGGAGCGTGCCCTCGGCCTCCCCGATGAACAGGGCCGGGTCGTTGCAGTCCGCGTAGCCGACGGCGTCGATGCCGCGCTGGCCCGCGCGGCCCGCCCAGCCGTGGTCGGCGACGACCAGGTCGGGCAGCGGGCGCTCGGCGCGCAGGAGGCCGTCCAGGACCGCGTTCATCGGCTCCGGCGAGTGCGTGTGCCACAGCGTCGCGCCGCGCTCCAGGACCGCCACGTCCGCGAACTGGAAGAGGAAGCCCTCGTCCGCCGTCAGGCCGTCCGGGATGACGACGATCTCGCAGCCCGCCGCCCGCAGCGCGGCCGCCGTCGCCCGGTGCACGTCGAGCAGGCCGCCGGGGTGGCCGGTCGCGAACAGGACGCGCTCCTTGGCGCTCGCGGCCTTGCGCAGCCGCCCCGCCATCCGCTCCAGGGCGTCGACGGTCAGCTCCGGGTCGATGGTGTCCTGGCCCTGGCGGTGCAGCGGGTCGTCGATCACGCCGCAGCGCTCGGCCATCACCGCGAGCACGTCCTGCTCGTCGCTCCAGCGGTCGTCGAGCTCCAGGCCGAGCCAGTAGTGACGGTCGCCGTTCGCGAGCTTGCGGTAGTGGTCGAGGTTGTTCTCGCGGGGTGTCGCCACGTGTCCCGCTATGCGGGTGCGGACTAGGTGGTCTACGAGCGCGGCGCGGGTGGGTGTCGGCATGGGGTCCATTGTGCCGTTGGCCCTGCGGGGCGGGCGGGGTGCGGGTCGTCTGCCGGGTGCGGCTTCCGTCGTGGTTGCTCGCGCCCACGCGGCGGAGCCGCAGAGTGATACAGCCCCGCGCCCCTTCGGGGCGCTGCCCGTTCCGGCCGTCGCTCAGCTGGGGCGGTTCAGCGCGAACCACAGTTCCATGCGTACGTCCGGGTCGTCCAGGTCGGCGTCCAGGAGGGCGGCGCAGCGGGTGACGCGCTGGCGGACGGTGTTGCGGTGCACGGACAGGGCGGCGGCCGTGCGGTCCCAACTGCCGTGCAGGGAGAGCCAGGTGCGCAGGGTCTCGGTGAGGGCCGCGCTGCCGCCGAGCGGAGCGAGCAGCACGCGCGCGTGGGCGTCGGCCTCGGCGGGCGCGACCAGGGCGGACAGGCCCGTCTCGCGGTGCCGCACCAGCGGGACGCGGGTGGCCTCGGCCCGGCGCACGGCCCGCGCGGCCTGCGCGTCGGCGGCGGCGAGGGCCTCGGGGGCGGCGGGCGCGGACACCCCGAGGGTCCAGCCGCCCTGCGCGGTGACCTCGCGGTCGGCGGGCAGCAGCAGCGTGGTGGCCTCGGGCCCGGGGTCCACGAGGGTGCTGCCGAGCGCCGTGGCCAGGGACGCGGGGGTGGGCGGCGGCGCGCCGGAGCCGCGCTGCACGCGCGCGTGGACCACGGTCCAGCGGTCGGCGCCGAGCAGGGGCGCCACCTCGTCCGGGCCCGCGCCGAGCAGCAGCCGGACGAGGGCCGCGGAGCGCGCGGACTCGGTGGCGCCCTGGTGGGGCGCGGTGAGCAGGGCGAGCAGGACGGCGGCGACCTGGGCGACGGTGTGGTCGCCCGGCTCGCGGCGCTGGGTCGCGACGCCGAGGGCCAGGCCCTGCGGCCCGGCGAGTGCGTACGCGGCGAGGTGCGTGGCGTCGACGGTGTCCGTGCCGGAGGCGGGGGCGGGGCGGGGCTCGGCCGGGTGCAGCACGACCCCGGCGAGCCGGTCGAGGGCGGCGAGGGCCGCCTCGCCGGGCGGGGTGCCCGCGCTCTGGGCGGGCGTTCCGTCGGCGGTGTGCAAGGCGGCGTACCCGTCGAGGCGCGTGGCCAGCTGCCGCAGCAGCGCGGGCACCGGGTCGGGCCGCGCGGCGGCCGCGGCCAGGCCCTGCTGGGCCTGGGCGACGCGGCGCAGCTCGGTGTGCCTGGCCTCCGCCATCAGCTGCCACACGGCCCGCGCGACCCCGCTGAACGTCGTCTGCGGCGGCACTTCGAGCAGCGGGAGGCCGTGGCGGTCGCAGGCCTCCACCAGCGCGCGCGGCACGGCGCTGTGCACGGGGGCGACGCCGAAGCCGAGGGCCGCGCCGCCCGCTGCCACGATGCGGGACACGTACGCGTTCAGGTGCGGCTCCGCGCCCGTCGCGTCCGGCACGTGCACCCCGGCCGTCAGGAGCAGCTCGCCGCCCAGGAGGTACGGGTAGGGGTCGGCCATCTCCGAGGTGTGCACCCAGTGGATGTCGGCGGCCGCCGCGTCCGGGCCCGCGATCTGCCGCAGGCCGAGGCCCTCGTGCGCGAGCAGGGAGGCCAGCGGGACGGGCGGGGTGGGCGGCGCCGAGGGCGGTGGGGCGGACTCCGCCATGGTGGATGATCCCTCCGTCTGGACCGGGAAAAGTAGAGGAAACGTACACTTCAGCGATGCTTTCCGGCCACCTAGGGTCGTGTCGACCGTCACACCGAGGTCGTCCCCCTCAGGCGCGTGAAGGAGAGGTACCCATGGCTGTCGACTATGCGGTGATCGTCGTCTATCTCGCGGGGATGCTGGCCATGGGCTGGTGGGGCATGCGCCGCGCCAAGTCCAAGAGCGAATTCCTGGTCGCGGGCCGCCGCCTGGGGCCGTGGATGTACTCCGGCACGATGGCCGCGATCGTCCTCGGCGGCGCCTCCACCATCGGCGGCGTCGGCCTCGGCTACACGCACGGCCTGTCCGGCGCCTGGATGGTCTTCACCATCGGCCTTGGTCTGCTCGCCCTCTCCGTCTTCTTCTCCGCCCGCATCGCCCGGCTGAAGGTCTACACCGTCTCCGAGATGCTCGACCTGCGCTACGGCGGCCGCGCGGGCGTCCTGTCCGGCGTGGTCATGTGGGGCTACACGCTGATGCTCGCGGTGACCTCCACCATCGCGTACGCCACGATCTTCGACGTCCTGTTCGACGTGAACCGCACGCTCGCCATCGTCATCGGCGGCTCCATCGTCGTCGCGTACTCCACGCTCGGCGGCATGTGGTCGATCACGCTCACGGACATGGTGCAGTTCGTGGTCAAGACGATCGGCGTGCTGCTCCTGCTGCTGCCCATCGCGGTCGTCAAGGCGGGCGGCTTCGGCGAGATGAGGGCGAAGCTGCCCGACGCGTACTTCGAGCCGTTCGGCGTCGGCGGCGAGACGATCTTCACGTACGTACTGATCTACACCTTCGGCATGCTCATCGGGCAGGACATCTGGCAGCGCGTGTTCACCGCGCGCAGCGACAAGGTCGCCCGCTGGGGCGGCACGGTCGCCGGTACGTACTGCCTCGTCTACGCGCTCGCGGGCGCCGTCATCGGCACCGCCGCGAAGGTCATGTACCCGAAGCTGCCCAGCGCCGACGCCGCCTTCGCCACCATCGTCAAGGACGAACTGCCCATGGGCGTGCGGGGCCTGGTGCTCGCCGCCGCGCTCGCCGCCGTGATGTCCACCTCGTCCGGCGCGCTCATCGCCTGCGCGACCGTGGCCAACAACGACATCTGGTCGCGGCTGCGGGGCGCGTCCGCGCAGGGGGACCCGCACGACGAGGTGACGGGCAACCGCGCCTTCATCCTCGTCATGGGCGTCGGCGTCATCGGCGTCTCCATCGCCCTCAACGACGTCGTCCAGGCGCTGACCGTCGCGTACAACCTGCTCGTCGGCGGGCTCCTCGTGCCGATCCTCGGCGGGCTGCTGTGGCGGCGGGGGACCGGGGCCGGTGCGCTCGCCGCGGTCGTCGCGGGCGGGCTCTCCGTGATCGGCCTCATGTGGCACTACGGGATCCTCGCGAACGAGCCCATCTACTACGGGCTGCTGACCTCGCTGGTGGTGTACGTGGTGGGGTCGTTGGTGACCCGGCCCACCGATGCGGGGACGCTCGCGGCTTGGCGTGAACGGGTCGCTGGCCGCGAGCCGGAGGTGCCCGTGACGGCCTGATTTCCTCCCCCACCCCGCCCCTTCCCGATTCCTGGGGGCTCCGCCCCCAGACCCCCGCTCCTCAAACGCCGGAGGGGCTAAAAGACTGCCGCAACCGGCGACAGTTCCAGCCCGTCCGGCGTTTGAGGACGAGGCGCGGAGCGCCGAAAAGCGGGGGCACGGGGGCGCAGCCCCCGGATCGGGAAGGGGCGGGCCTGGGGCGCACCCGCGAGGGTTCACACTGTTTACGCACGTTCGTTCCATCAGGAGACACCGACCATGACCACCCCCGAGCACACCACCCCCCGCGGCCCCGTGGACTCCTCGCGGATCCCGCGCTACGCGGGCCCCGCGACCTACGCCCGCCTCCCCCGCCTCGACGAGGTCGGCACCGCGGACGTGGCGGTCGTCGGCGTCCCCTTCGACACGGGCGTGTCGTACCGCCCGGGCGCCCGCTTCGGCGGCAACGCGATCCGCGAGGCGTCCCGCCTGCTTCGCCCGTACAACCCGGCCCAGGACGCGTCGCCGTTCGCGCTCGCCCAGGTCGCCGACGCCGGTGACATCGCGGCGAACCCGTTCAACATCAACGAGGCCGTGGAGACCATCGAGGCCGCCGCCGACGACCTCCTCGGCACCGGCGCCCGCATGATGACGCTCGGCGGCGACCACACCATCGCGCTGCCCCTGCTGCGCTCGGTGGCGAAGAAGCACGGCCCGGTGGCGCTGCTGCACTTCGACGCGCACCTCGACACCTGGGACACGTACTTCGGCGCCGAGTACACGCACGGCACCCCGTTCCGCCGGGCCGTGGAGGAGGGCATCCTCGACACCGAGGCCCTCAGCCACGTCGGCACCCGCGGCCCGCTGTACGGCAAGAAGGACCTCACCGACGACGAGAAGATGGGCTTCGGCATCGTCACCTCGTCGGACATCTACCGGCGCGGTGCCGACGAGGTCGCCGACCAGCTGCGCCAGCGCATCGGCGACCGGCCCCTCTACATCTCCATCGACATCGACTGCCTCGACCCGGCCCACGCCCCGGGCACCGGCACGCCGGAGGCGGGCGGCATGACCTCCCGCGAGCTCCTGGAGATCCTGCGCGGCCTGGCCTCCTGCAACCTGGTCTCCGCCGACGTCGTCGAGGTCGCCCCGGCCTACGACCACGCCGAGATCACCGCCGTGGCCGCGTCCCACACCGCGTACGAACTGACGACGATCATGTCCCGGCAGATCGCGGAGGCCCGCGCCAAGTGACCCACGACCACGACCTGGAACTGAGGCCGACGGCCGCGCAGACCGAGGCCGCCCTGAATCCTCCCGCCGGGCGCAACGGCGGCGACCTCGTCGTCGAGACCCTGCGCGGGCTCGGCGCGGCCACCGTGTTCGGCCTGCCGGGGCAGCACGCCCTCGGCATGTTCGACGCGCTGCGCCGCTCCGACCTGGCCTACGTCGGCCTGCGCGTGGAGAACAACGCCGGGTTCGCGGCGGACGCGTACGGCCGGGTCACCGGCGAGGTCGCGCCGCTGCTCCTGTCGACGGGGCCCGGCGCGCTCACCTCGCTCGCCGCGCTCCAGGAGGCCGCCGCCGCGAGCGCGCCGGTGCTCGCCATCGGCAGCCAGGTCCCCGTCGCCGGGCTCGGCGGCGGGCGCCACGGCTATCTGCACGAACTGCGCGACCAGCAGGCCTCGTTCCGGGACGTGGTCAAGTCCGTCCACACCGTCCGCACCCAGTCCCAGATCCCGTCCGCGATCGCGGCGGCCTGGGAGTCGGCCCTCACCGCGCCGCACGGCCCGGTGTGGGTGGAGATCCCGCAGGACGTGCTCCTCGCGGAGACGACCCTTCCGCAGGTCACCGCGGTCGACGCCACCCCGCGCGACCTGGTGCCGCGCCCGGAGCTGACGGCCGTGGCCGCCGATCTGCTGACGCGCGCCGAGCGCCCGGTGATCATCGCGGGTGGCGGGGTCGTCCGCGCCGACGCCTCCGGCAAGCTCCGCGCGCTCGCCGAGAAGCTGAACGCACCGGTCGTCACCACCTTCGGCGGCAAGGGCGCCTTCCCCTGGGAGCACCCGCTGTCCCTCCAGTCCTGGCTGGAGGACCGGCACACCACCGACTTCCTGGAGGACGCCGACGTCCTGCTCGTAGTCGGCTCCGGCCTCGGCGAACTCTCCTCCAACTACCACACCTTCAGACCCCGCGGCCGGGTGATCCAGATCGACGCCGACCCCGGCAAGCTGGAGTCCAACCACCCCGCGCTCGGCATCCACGCCGACGCGCGGCTCGCCCTGACCGCGCTCCTGGAGACGGTGGGGGAGCGGCCCGACCCGGCGGCGCCCGAGCGGGTCGCGGCGGTCCTGGCGAAGGTCCGCGAGCGGATCGCCGCCCAGGACCTGACCCTGGAGCAGGACGTCCTCGCCTCCGTGCGGGCGGCCCTCCCCGACGGCTCCCCGTCCTTCTGGGACATGACGATCCTCGCGTACTGGGCGTGGTCCGCCTTCGACGCGCGGCACCCCAACACCATGCACTCGGCGCAGGGCGCGGGCGGCCTCGGCTACGGCTTCCCGGCCGCCCTGGGGGCAGCGGCCGCCGACCCCACCCGCCCCGTCCTCGCGGTCTCCGGCGACGGCGGCGCGATGTACTCGATCGCCGAGCTGGCCACCGCCCGGCAGTACGGCCTGAACGTGACCTGGCTGATCGTCGACGACGGCGGCTACGGCATCCTGCGCGAGTACATGTCCGACGCCTTCGGCGAGGCCACCGCCACGGAGCTGACCCGCCCCGACTTCGTCGCCCTCGCCGAGTCCTTCGGCGTACCGGGCGTACGGACCTCGCCGGAGCGCCTGCGCGACGACCTCACGAAGGCGCTCGCCACACCGGGCCCGAGCGTGGTCGTCCTCCCGGCGCTCCTACGGATGTTCGCGCCGACGCACCTCGGCTGAGGGCGAGCGGTCGGTTTCGTCACAGTACTGTTCCGCGTACAACCATTCACTCGTGTGGGTGAGTCATGGGATGCGCGTGCGGCAGGAGCGCACGCGCGTACCGAACTACCGGGGGGAACCTCCATGACTCACCGCATATCCCGGCGTGCCCGCGTGCTGAGCGCAGGCGTTGCCGCCGCTGTCCTCGTGCCGGTCGCGGGGGCGGCCGTCGCCACCCCGGCCGCCGCCGCGACCGCCCAGGTCAAGTGCACCTCGTCCCAGCCGGACCTGGCGAAGAAGCTCACCAAGGACATCACCGCCGCGCTGAAGAACCGCAAGGGCACCATCGCCGTCGGCCTCCACGACAAGGCCACCAAGACGACGTGCACCCTGCGCGGCACCACCGCGTTCGATTCGGCCAGCGTCGTCAAGGTGACCGTGCTCGCCACGCTGCTGTGGGACGCGAAGAAGAACGACCGGTATCTGACGGACCGCGAGTCCAGCCTCGCCAAGGCCATGATCACCAAGTCGGACAACAACGCCACCAGCGCGCTGTGGCGCCAGCTCGGCGCGGGCAAGGTCAAGAAGTTCCTCGCCGCCGCGAAGATGACCAAGACCGTGCCCGGATCGGGCGGCTACTGGGGTCTGACCCGGATCAACGTCCAGGACGAGCAGAAGCTGCTCGCCCTCGTCACCGCCCCGAACTCCGTGCTCAGCGACAACGCCCGCGCGTACATCCTGAAGCTGATGAACCAGGTCGTCCGCGACCAGCGCTGGGGCACCCCGGCGGGCGCCCCCACCGGCGTCAAGACCCACGTCAAGAACGGCTGGCTGCCCCGGGCCACGCACGGCTGGCGCGTGCACAGCATCGGCGCCTTCAAGGGTCGCGGCCACGACTACACGATCTCCGTGCTCACGCACGGCAACGGCTCCATGAACTACGGCGTCGACACCATCCAGCGGGTCTCCAAGGCGATCCACAAGGACCTGACGCCCCTCACCCAGGCCCCGCAGCGCTACGCGCCGACGGACACCCCGAAGGAAGCGTCGGTCCCGGTCCCGCAGTCGTGACCGATCCCCGCCCGCCCGCCCCTCAACGGCGGGTGGGCGGGGAATCGAGCCCGTCCGGCGTTTGAGGACGAGCCGCGGAGCGGCGATGGGCCCGGGCGGCGCAGAGCCCATCGTTTTGTTGCGGCGGGATGAAATCCGGCCCCCGCCGTGTTGGGCCTCTCGGCAGGTCAGACGGTGGGAGGAACGCGGTGACGGAGCGGCCGGAGCGGCAGGGCTGGGCGAGACGGCTGTGGGGGTACGCCTGGCGCTACCCCAAGGACGTGGTGCTCGCGCTCGGCTCGTCCCTCGGGGGCATGGCCGTCATGGCCGTCGTCCCGCTGCTCACCAAGGTCGTCATCGACGACGTGATCGGCGACCACAGCCGCGCCATGGCCCCCTGGGCGGGCGCCCTGCTCGGCGCCGCCGTCCTCGTCTACGTCATGACGTACGTCCGCCGCTACTACGGCGGCCGCCTTGCCCTCGACGTGCAGCACGACCTGCGCACGGAGATGTACGACACCATCACCGCGCTCGACGGGCGGCGGCAGGACGAGCTGTCCACCGGGCAGGTCGTCGGCCGGGCCACCAGTGACCTCCAGCTGATCCAGGGCCTGCTGTTCATGCTGCCCATGACCATCGGGAACGTCCTGCTGTTCGCGATGTCCCTCGCGATCATGGCCTGGCTCTCGCTGCCGCTCACCCTCGTCGCCCTGGCCGTCGCGCCCGCCCTGTGGTGGATCGCCCGCCGCAGCCGCAGCAGGCTGCACCCGGCGACCTGGTACGCGCAGGCGCAGGCCGCCGCCGTCGCGGGCGTCGTGGACGGGGCCGTCAGCGGCGTGCGCGTGGTGAAGGGCTTCGGGCAGGAGGAGCAGGAGACCGGGAAGCTGCGCGAGGTCGGCCGCAGGCTGTTCGCGGGGCGGCTGCGTACCATCCGGCTCAACTCCCGCTACACGCCCGCCCTCCAGGCCGTGCCCACCCTCGGACAGGTCGCGATGCTGGCGCTCGGCGGCTGGCTCGCGGTCGAGGGGGAGATCACGCTCGGCACCTTCGTGGCGTTCTCGACCTACCTCGCGCAGCTCGTCGGCCCGGTGCGGATGCTCGCCATGGTCCTGACCGTCGGCCAGCAGGCCCGCGCGGGCGCCGAGCGCGTCCTGGAGCTCATCGACACCCGGCCCGCCATCGCGGACGGCACCAAGGAGCTGCCCGCCGACGCCCCGGCGACCGTCGAGTTCGACGACGTGGCGTTCTCGTACGGCTCCGACGGCGACGGGCGCCCCGTCCTCGACGGGCTCAGCTTCGAGATCCGCTCCGGCGAGACCCTCGCCGTGGTCGGCTCCTCCGGCAGTGGCAAGTCCACGGTCTCGCTGCTGCTTCCCCGCTTCTACGACGTGTCGCGCGGCGCCGTCCTCATCGGCGGCCACGACGTGCGCGAGCTGACGCAGGAGTCCCTGCGCGCCGCGATCGGGCTCGTGCCCGAGGACTCCTTCCTCTTCTCCGACACCGTGCGCGCCAACATCGCGTACGGCCATCCCCAGGCGACGGACGAGGAGATCGAGCGGGCCGCCCGCGCCGCCCAGGCGGACCGTTTCATCAGCGAGCTGCCCGACGGCTACGACACCAAGGTCGGCGAGCACGGGCTCACCCTCTCCGGCGGCCAGCGCCAGCGCGTCGCGCTCGCCCGCGCCATCCTCACCGACCCGCGCCTGCTGGTGCTCGACGACGCCACCTCGGCGGTGGACGCCCGGGTGGAGCACGAGATCCACGAGGCGCTCAGGCAGGTCATGGAGGGCCGCACCACCCTGCTCATCGCGCACCGGCGCTCCACCCTGGGCCTCGCCGACCGCATCGCCGTCCTCGACGGCGGCAGGCTCGCCGCCATCGGCACGCACGCCGAGCTGGAGCGCACCTCGCCGCTGTACCGGCGCCTGCTCACCGACCCCGACGAGCTCGGCGGCGTCTCGCCAGGACACACCGCGCCGCCCCGCGCGGCCGAGGCCGTCGAGGACACCTCCGTACGCGAGGAGCTGGACGCCGAGTTCGACGCCGAGCGCGGCATCACCCCGCGCCTGTGGACGGGCGACCGCGAGCCCAAGGACGCCGCGCTCGCCGGGGCCCCGGCCACGCCCGAGCTGCTCGCGCAGGTCGACGCGCTGCCGCCCGCCACCGACACGCCCGACATCGACGAGGCACGGGCCGTCGCCCCCGAGGAGGCGTACGGCCTGCGCAGACTGCTGCGCGGCTTCGGCCTCCCGCTGCTCCTGAGCCTGCTGCTCGTCGCCGTGGACGCGGGGATGGGCCTTCTCCTGCCCGTCCTCATCCGGCACGGCATCGACGAGGGCGTCTCGCAGGCCGCGCTCGGCGCGGTGTGGGCGGCGTCGGGCCTGGCGCTCGCCGCCGTGGCCGTGCAGTGGCTGGCCCAGACCGCCGAGACCCGGATGACGGGCCGCACCGGCGAACGCGTCCTGTACGCGCTGCGCCTGAAGATCTTCGCGCAGCTCCAGCGCCTCGGGCTCGACTACTACGAGCGGGAGCTGACCGGGCGGATCATGACCCGGATGACGACGGACGTGGACGCCCTGTCCACGTTCCTCCAGACGGGCCTGGTCACCGCGTTCGTCTCCGTCGTCACCTTCTTCGGCATCATGGCCGCCCTGCTCGTGATCGACCTCCAGCTCGCCCTCGTCGTCTTCGCGACGCTCCCGCCGCTCGTCATCGGCACGTACTTCTTCCGCAGGTCGAGCGTGAAGGCGTACGAGCTGGCCCGCGAGCGCGTGTCCGTGGTCAACGCCGACCTCCAGGAGACGGTGTCCGGGCTGCGGATCGTGCAGGCCTTCCGGCGCGAGCACACGGGCGGCGCGCGGTTCGCGGCCCGCAGCCAGGACTACCGCCAGGCGCGGGTGCGCGGCCAGTGGCTGATCTCGGTGTACTTCCCGTTCGTGCAGCTGCTGTCCTCGGTCGCGGTGGTCGCCGTCCTGATCGTGGGCGCGCACCGCGTGGACGCGGGCACCCTGACGACCGGCGCCCTGGTCGCCTACCTCCTCTACATCGACCTGTTCTTCGCCCCCGTGCAGCAGCTCTCCCAGGTCTTCGACGGCTACCAGCAGGCCACCGTGTCGCTCGGCCGCATCCAGGAGCTGCTGCGCGAGCCGACCTCGACGAAGGCCCCGGACGAACCCCTCGACGTGCTCTCCCTGCGCGGCGAGATCGCCTTCGAGGGCGTGGAGTTCGCGTACGCGGGTGCCGCCGAAGAGCCCGCGGCCGGGGAGGCGGCGGAGACCGCGCTCAGCGGCATCGACCTGCGCATCCCCGCAGGGCAGACCGTCGCCTTCGTCGGCGAGACCGGCGCGGGCAAGTCCACCCTGGTCAAGCTCGTCGCCCGGTTCTACGACCCGACGGGCGGCCGCGTCACCGTCGACGGCACCGACCTGCGGTCCCTCGACCTGACCTCGTACCGGCACCGGCTCGGCGTCGTGCCGCAGGAGGCCTATCTGTTCGCGGGCACCGTGCGCGACGCCATCGCCTACGGCCGCCCCGACGCCACCGACGCGGCGGTCGAGGCGGCGGCCCGCGCGGTCGGCGCGCACGACATGATCGCCACGCTCGACGGCGGCTATCTGCACGAGGTGGCCGAGCGCGGCCGCAACCTCTCGGCCGGGCAGCGCCAGCTGATCGCCCTGGCCCGCGCGGAGCTCGTCGACCCCGACATCCTGCTCCTGGACGAGGCCACCGCGGCCCTGGACCTCGCCACCGAGGCCCAGGTCAACCAGGCCACCGACCGCATCGCGGGCAAGCGCACCACGCTGGTGGTCGCCCACCGCCTGACCACCGCGGCCCGCGCGGACCGGGTGATCGTGATGGACCACGGCCGGGTCGCCGAGGACGGCACCCACGACGAACTGCTCGCCCGCGACGGCCGGTACGCGCGCCTGTGGCGCACGTTCGTCGGGGAGCCGGTGGAGGCCTGAGGCTCAGTACGTCGACTGGATGTCGGTGATCCTGCGGGTCGCCAGGTCGGACTGGACCGAGAGGTAGGTGTACCTGGTCTGCTCACCGGTGCCCCAGGTCAGACGCACCGTCGAGGTCGTCTTGCCCATGCCGCTGTCGCCCGCGGTCACGCGCCACGCGCTCGGCACGTTCTGCGCGCGCAGCACGCCGTCGGCGTCGTGGCGCCGCTCCCAGTCGAGCAGCCGCTTGCGCAGGTCGGGGGTCAGATAGAAGGTGCGCAGGGCGGCGGCGGCCTGGTTGGAGCCGGGGTCGTTCGCCACGTCGATGTAAGCGCCGTAGAAGTGGGCGACGCGGTCGTAGGCGGGGCCGGGGCTGCCGCTGCGGGCGGGCGCGTGGCCCGGCTCGGCGGTGGGCGCGGCGGCCGGTGCGCCGGTCTCGGGCGTGGCGGAGGCCGCGGACGGCACGGCGGCCACGGCGGCGAGGAGGGCGAGGGCGAGGATCGGCCGGGCGCCGCGAAGCCCGGAGCCGCGGCGTAAGGGACGTATCGGAGTCATCGGAGTCATCGGATGTCCTGCCTTTCACGTTCTGCTCCCTTCGACCACGGGTGGCTTCGGGAAGTTGCGTCAAACCTGCAAAATGGCAGGCACCATTCCGCAACCGTCGGATGCCTGTCCGGCGTCCGTACGTCCGTACGCTGATGCCGGGGTGGCGGGAGGGGTCATCGTGGAGAGTGGTCGGATACGGCGCCGCGTGGCGGGAGGCGCCGCCGCGGTCACCGCTGCCCTCTTGTTCACGCTGGTGGGCCCCGGCGCGGGCGCGGCCGATGCCGCCCCGATCTGCCCCGGCCAGAAGATCCGCACCCTCGCCTTCGCCACCGGCAAGGTCGTCCTCTACAAGAAGCGCGGCTTCGTCTGCGCCGTGACGTACGCCAAGAACACCCGCAACCGCAAGCCCATGTCCGTCAGCGTGCGGGCGCGCGGCAGCCGCCCGGTGCGGGACCACGGCCGCTTCCTGCGCCTCGCGGGCCCGGTGAAGGTGCACGCGGGCCACCGCTGCGTGTGGATCAAGGGCGAGGTGAGCGGCCGCGGGGTCAGCTCCGGCTGGATCCTCTGCTGAGTGCCCGGCATGGGTCCCGGCACGGGCCGCGCGTCCGCTGGGCGGACCCGGCTGTCCCCTAAGTGAATTTCCCCCCCGCCCGAGATGGCGGTGAAGCGCCCCTTTGTCGCCAATGCGGCCTGGTGTGCGGCCAGTTGCTCCGTTAGGTTCCGGGGAATTGCCGCGCCGACAGGGGAGGACGCATGCGCAAGGCGCTCAGATGGGTGCTGTCACTCGTGGTGCTCATAGGCACCATAGGCTTCACCGGAGCCACGGCGGCCACCGCCGCCACGCCCGGGGCACCCGCAGCCAAGACCGACATCAAGGACCGGCTCCTCGCCATCAAGGGCATGAGCCTCATCGAGGAGAAGCCGTACGACGGCTACCGCTTCTTCGTCCTGAACTACCGCCAGCCGGTGGACCACCGGCACCCCGCCAAGGGCACCTTCCAGCAGCGCATCACCGTGCTGCACAAGGACACCGCCCGGCCCACCGTCTTCCACACCTCGGGCTACGGCCTGAACGTGAACCCGGGCCGCTCCGAGCCCACCCGCATCATCGACGGCAACCAGGTCTCCATGGAGTACCGCTTCTTCACGCCGTCCCGCCCGGCCCCGGCCGACTGGAAGAAGCTCGACATCTGGCAGGCCGCCAGCGACCAGCACCGCATCTTCAAGGCCCTCAAGCCGATCTACACGAAGAAGTGGCTGTCCACCGGCGCCTCCAAGGGCGGCATGACCGCCACCTACTTCGAGCGCTTCTACCCGCGCGACATGGACGGCGTCGTCGCGTACGTCGCGCCCAACGACGTGAACAACAAGGAAGACTCCGCCTACGACCGCTTCCTCGCGACCGTCGGCACCAAGGAGTGCCGCACGAAGATCGAGGCAGTGCAGCGCGAGGCCCTGGTGCGCCGGGAGCCCCTGGAGAAGCTGTACGCCGCCTACGCGGCCGCCAACGGCTACACCTTCAAGACCATCGGCAACCTCGACAAGGCCTTCGAAGCCGTCGTCCTCGACGTGGACTGGGGCTTCTGGCAGTACCAGCAGTCGGCGACCGCCTGCGCCAAGGTGCCGACCGCCGCGACGGCCTCCGACCAGGTCCTGTTCGACTGGATCGAGGACGTGGGCGGCTGGTCCTCCTACGCCGACCAGGGCCTTGAGTACTACACCCCGTACTACTACCAGGCCGGTACGCAGCTCGGCTCGCCCGACATCAAGCAGCCCTGGCTCGCCGACCTGAGCCGCTACGGCTACCAGCCGCCGCGGAACTTCGTGCCGCGCGACATCCCGATGACCTTCCAGAAGAACGCCATGAAGGACGTCGACCGCTGGGTCCGCCACCACTCCCACCGGATGATGTTCGTGTACGGGGAGAACGACCCGTGGGGCGCGGAGCCGTTCCGCCCCGCGCGCGGGGCCAAGCACGACTCCCACGTCTTCACGGCGCCGGGCGGCAACCACGGGGCGAACGTCGCCGGGCTCACGCCCGCCGACAAGGCCAAGGCCACGGAGCGCGTCCTCGCCTGGGCCGGAGTGCCCACGGCGAAGCCTGCCCCTTACGACGCGAAGCTCGACCGCGAACGCCTGCGCGAGCAGCAGCTGCGGCCGTAATCGGCGCTCCGCGCCTCGTCCTCAAACGCCGGACGGGCTAGAACTGTCGCCGGTTGCGGCAACATCTCAGCCCCTCCGGCGTTTGAGGAGCGGGGGTCTGGGGCGGAGCCCCCAGTTTCGGGAAGGGGCGCCCGCGCGCGGAGCGCGCTAATGGGTGCAGCGGGGAGGCCCCCGGCAGGGTCACACCCGGACCGCGCAGCCCACCGGCCGGGCTCCGCCCAAGGAGACGTACAGGGCGGTGCCGGGGGCGCAGGAGGGCCGCGTGGCCACGGCCGCCACGACGCGGTACTCCGGGCCCCGGCGGCCCGAGCCGTCGCAGGGGGTCTCACGGACCTCACCCCGCCCGGCCCCGTACACACAGTCACCCACGACGGTCCGGGGCCCACCCCCACCCCCGGGATCCCCGGGATGCGGCGGCTCCAGATTCCGCATGCAGGCGTACCCGCGCGAGACCTCCCCGTCGCCGTCCTCGTCGACGGCGGGCCGACGCTCGCTGACGTGCAGGACGTAGTCGCTGCGGCCGGGACACAGGGGCCCGTCGCCGACGGGCCCGTCGTGGCGGGCGATGACGCGCGCGGCGGCCCGCTCGCTGCCGCAGGACACTTCCGTGACGCGCTCGCGCCCCCGCGACGCGCAGTCATCGACGCCCAGGAAGACGGCCCCGTGCCCGCCGGGCGCCCCGGTGAGCGAGGGCCGCTCCGAGGCGGCGTCGGAGCCCCCGGACTTCTGACATCCCGCCAGGACCAGGGCGGCGGCGAGCAGCGCGCCCCCGCACGCCGCTTCCGCCCTGGTAGCCCACATGGCAGCCCCCCGCCCCCTGGCCATGTGTACCCAGCGTGACCCCGCCACGCGCGGGCACGCCAGGCGCTCGGGAGGCTTTGCGCTCGTTGGCGACGGGGCGGGACGCGCGCTGCGTACGGCCGGTACGCCCGTCAGTCGGACGCGGCGTACGGCTCGTACGAAAGGCCGTGCCCGATGGGGTACAGCACCTGCCCGGGGTCGTCCGGGCGCGGCACGGGCACCGGCAGGCGGCCCACGGGCCGGGTGCGCCCCGCGATGACGCGGGCGGCGGCGCGCAGTTCGACGTCGGTCCAGGAGTAGGTGGCGAGGGCGGCGGCGCCGGGCAGGTCCTGCGGGGTGCGGACCGCGAGGGTGACGACGGGCACGCCGGTGGCGGTCAGCGCGGTGAGGAGGCCGTGCTGCGCGTCGCCCGCCACGACGTCGTAGGCGGTAACGAGCACGGCGGCACGCCCCGCCGCGGCGGCCACGGCGCCGTCGACGGCTTCCTCGGAAGGCGCACCCCCCGTGCTCAACACGGTGACATCAAACCCGAGTTCGGTGAGGGCGGCGGCGAGGACGGAGGTCGGCGGTCCGGTCGTGCCGGACGGGGACACCGGGTCGGCGCCGACGACGAGCAGGTCGCGATGGGTGTCGGGGGACAGCGGGAGCAGGCCGTCGTCGTTGCGCAGGAGCGTGGTCGTGCGGTCGGCGATGCGGTCGGCGGCGGCGCGGTGGGCGCTGCTGCCG
Source organism: Streptomyces sp. NPDC053474 (assembly GCF_044544845.1). Lineage (NCBI taxonomy): Bacteria > Bacillati > Actinomycetota > Actinomycetes > Kitasatosporales > Streptomycetaceae > Streptomyces > Streptomyces sp. NPDC053474. The sequence goes on along the minus strand of NZ_JBITXV010000003.1, from coordinate 425,451 downwards.
ACGGTCTCGTCGACGCCGTCGAGGCAGACGTAGGGATCGGCGAAGAGGCCGAGCTTCGCCTTGAGTTCGAGGACGCGCAGCACGGAGGCGTCGATGCGCTCCTCGCTCAGCTCGCCCTCGCGCACGGCGCGCAGGACCGCGTTCCAGGCGAGCTCCGGCTGCGGCGGGTCCAGGAGCTGGTCGACGCCCGCCTTCAGGGCGAGCACGGCCACGCGGTCGTCGCCGTACTTGGTGCGTACGCCCCGCATGGACAGCGAGTCGGTCACCACCAGGCCCTGGTGGCCGAGCTGTTCGCGCAGTACGCCGGTGACGATCGGGTACGAGAGGGTGGCCGGGTCGAGCGCCGGGTCGAGGGCGGGCACGACGAGGTGCGCGGTCATCACGGCGTCGACCCCGGCGGCGAGCGCGGCGCGGAACGGCGGGGCGTCGAGCTCCTCCCACTCCGCGCGGCTGTGGTGGATGTGCGGAAGCGCGGTGTGGCTGTCGGTCTCGGTGTCGCCGTGGCCGGGGAAGTGCTTGGCGGCGGTGGCGATCCCGGCGCTCTGGTAGCCCTCGATCTGGGCGGTCACGAAGCCGGAGACGGCGTCGGGGCCCGCGCCGAAGGAGCGTACGCCGATGACGGGGTTGGCCGGGTTCACGTTGACGTCGGCGGAGGGCGCGTAGTTCTGGAAGACGCCGAGCGCGCGCAGTTCGGCGCCGGCGATGCGGGCCGCCTCGCGCACGTCGTCGTGGGAGCCGCCCGCGCCGAGCGCCATCGCGCCGGGAAGGAGCGTGGCGGGCGCGCCGACGCGGGCGACGACGCCGTGCTCCTGGTCGATGGTGAGCAGCAGCGGCACGCCGGGCGACTGCTCCAGGGCGACGCGCTGCACGTCGTTGGAGAGGGTGGCGAGCTGGCGCGGGTCGCGGGTGTTGTGGGCCCAGCCGAAGTAGATGAGCCCGCCGGGCCGGAACTTGGCGACGGCCTCGGCGGCGGTGCGGACCCCGAGCTCGCGCTCGTTGACCTCCATGTCGGCGGGGTCGGGCTCGGTGGCGTGGTGTCCGTACACGTGCAGGACGAAGAGCTGGCCGACCTTTTCTTCGAGCGTCATGCGGGCCAGGAGGGCACGCGGGTCGTCCACGGTGACAGGGGCGGCGTCAAGGGAGTCGTGAGGCACCTGCCACGGATATCCCGTGCCGTGCGGCGGGTCAAGGCTCCGGAAGCCGGGAGGGTGCCGCCACCGGCGCAATGGAGGGGGCGCACCGGTGGCGGCTCGCTGTCGGCCGCGGGCGGCGGAGAGGGAGGTCAGCGTTCGCAGCCAGCAGCGATGCCGACACCGCTCGCGGGACTCTCCGGCAGCGTGTCCGTTGGACGAGCGGGCCGCCCTCCGGGTTCCCCGCGGGGCGAAGTCGGTGCGCGCGGTGACGGTGGGACGCAGGAGCCGCTCAACGGGCCCGCGCCGGGCCCGGTTCGGGCCACGCCTCCTGGAGCACCCGTACGGTCTCGGCGATCGCGGGCCGCCGGGCGGCGCCGGTCCGCCACACCGCGTACAGGCGGCGCATCGGCAGCGGGTCGAGGCGCACCGCGACCACACCGGGCGGCAGCGGACCGCGCCCGAGGCGGGGGAGCAGCGCGATGCCGAGCCCGGCGGCGACGAGCGCGATCAGCGTGGGGTTCTCCTCGGCCTGGTGGACGATGTCCATCTCGCACCCGGCGGCCCGCATCGTCCGCACCAGCCAGTCGTGACAGATCTGCCCCGGCGGCTGAGAGACCCAGCGCTCGCCCTTCAGATCGGTGCGCCGCACGGCGTCCCGCCCGGCGAGCGGATGCCCCTCCGGTACGAGCAGGTCGCACAGGTCGTCGCCGATCACCGCCTGGTCGACGCCGGGCGGCGTGGCCAGCGGAGTGATGTCCCAGTCGTGCACGACCGCGAGGTCCACCACGCCCTTGGCGACGAGGTCGACCGACAGATGCGGCTCGACCTCGGAGAGCCGGGCGTCCAGGGCCGGATGGCGCCGCGCGAGCTCGGCGAGGACACCGGGCAGCAGCCCGCGCGCCGCGGAGGCGAACGCCATAACGGTCAGCCGCCCCGCGGGCACGCCGCGCCGCTCCTCCAGCTCCGTCTCGGCACGCTCCATGATGGCCAGCAACTCCCGCGTGGTAGCGGCGAGATGCAGCGCCTCCTCGGTGAGCGCGACGCCGCGCCCCCGGCGTTCGAGCAGGGTGGTGCGGGTCTCCCGCTCCAGCTTGGCGATCTGCTGGGAGACGGCGGAGGGCGTATAACCGAGGGCGGCGGCGGCCGCGCCCACGGTCCCGTGCACGGACACGGCGTGCAGCGCCTTGAGCCGGGCCAGATCGAGCAAGGGGACTCCTTGGGGTCACGGGGGCGGGCGGGGGCGCAGGGTGATCGGAGGCCCTCACCGCCACTGGCGTACGGGACCCGTCACCACGACGGGACCACTGAAGCGGCGGCGCACCGGAACAGGTAGAGCCACCGGCGCCCTTCACCGGCCCGGCTCCGGCACCGATACCGGCACAGGCAGACCGGCACGGGCACCGATATCGGCTACCGGCACGGGCACCGATATCGACACCCGGCACGGATAGAGCCACCGGCACCAGCAGCCAATCACTAAGCGCAGCTAAATCCAATCATGAAGAAATCCGTGCTGGTGCTACACGCTCCCGGCGAGTGATCCTCAACGCATGCGTCCCTCCCACATCGCCCTGGCCGTGCTCGTCACCGCCATCTGGGGCGTCAACTTCGTCGTGATCGAGATCGGCCTCGACCACTTCCCGCCGCTGCTGTTCTCGGCCCTGCGCTTCCTGGTCGCGGCGCTGCCCGCCGTGTTCCTCGTAGGCCGACCCAAGGTCGCGTGGAAGTGGCTGATCGGCGTGGGCCTGGCCCTGGGCGTGGCGAAGTTCGGCCTGCTGTTCATCGGCATGGACGCGGGCATGCCCGCGGGCCTGTCCTCGCTGGTCCTCCAGGTCCAGTCGGTGTTCACGGCGCTCATCGCCTTCGCGGTGCTCGGCGAGGTGCCCTCACGCATACGCGTGGCGGGCATGGCCGTGGCGCTAGCGGGCATCGGCGTGGCGGCGGTCGACGAGGGCGCCTCGGGCCCGCTGACCGCCTTCGGCCTGACGATCGCGGCCGCCGCCTGCTGGGGCGTGTCCAACGTCCTCACCCGCAAGGCGGCACCTCCCGACGCCCTGAACTTCATGGTGTGGGTGAGCACGGTCCCGATCCTGCCCCTGCTCGCCCTCTCGCTGCTGTTCGAGGGCCCGTCCCGCGACCTGGACGCGCTGCGCTCGCTCGACTGGCAGGGAGCGGGGGTCGTCGTCTGGGTGGCCTGGGTCGCGACGGTCTTCGGCTTCGGCGCCTGGGGGTGGCTGCTGCGCCGCCACCCCGCGTCGACGGTGGCGCCCTTCACGCTCCTGGTCCCGGTGTTCGGCATGTCGTCGTCGGCGCTGTTCCTCGACGAGTCGGTGAGCGGACTCCAGTGGTGCGCGGCGGCCCTCCTGGTCGGCGGGGTGGCGCTGACCTCCTTCGCCCGTACGCCGAAGCCTCCGGCGTACGCTGCGCCCATGTCTCCCGCAGCCACGAAGGAAACCGCGACACCGGTGTGACCGGCGAGCGAGCCCTGCGCCCCGTCGACCTGGCCCGGCTCGCGGGCGTGTCCACCCAGCTGGTCCGCGACTACGCCGACGCAGGCGTCCTGCCGCCGGTCGAGCGGACCCCGTCCGGCTACCGCCGCTTCCACCCGGTGCACGCCCGGGCGCTCCTGACGTACCGCGCGCTGGCGAGGGGCTTCGGCCCGGAGACGGCACGGGAGATCATGCGCGCGGTGCACGCGGGCGACGTCCCCGAGGCGCTGGCCCTGGTGGACGCCGCGCACGCGGAACTGCACGCCCGGCGCGAGGCGTTGCGGGCGACGGCCGAGGCGCTCCAAGCGGTCGCGGGCGAGGCCTCGGCGGACGAGCCCGGGCTCCGCCCCCGCGTCCCGCTCACCGTGTCGGAGGCGGCGGCCCGGGTGGGGGTACGGCCCTCGGCGCTGCGGGTGTGGGAGGCGGCGGGCCTGCTCGCACCCGCCCGGGAGCGCGGCACCCACTACCGCCGCTACGGCGCGGCGGACCTCCGCGACGCCCGCATGATCAGCCTGCTCCGCCAGGCGGGCCACCCCCTGGCCCAGATCCGCCCGGTCCTTGAGGACCTGCGGGAGACGGGCGGCAGCGAGGCCCTGCGCGCGGCCCTGGACCGCAGGACGCGGGACCTCACCCACAAGTCCAGGGCGACCTTGGAGGGAACGAGCCGCTTGCACGCATACGTAACGGAAGCGGAGACGAAGCACTAAGCACTACGGGGTGTTGCCAACCGAGCAAGCAACTCCCGCCCCCCACCCAACAATTCATCAAACGGAGCGGCATCCTCATACCACCGCTTCTCGTACTCCCAGCACAGCCAGCCGTCCCAGCCCCGCCGACCGAGGAGCTGGACGCACTCGGCGACCGGGAGCACTCCGGCCCCCAGGGCGAGGGGGGTGGTGTCATCGGCGCTGGCGATGTCCTTCACCTGGACGTAGCCGAGATAGGGCCCGAGCGCGGCGAGGGTCTCGGTGACGTCCTCGCCGCCCAGCCAGGTGTGCATGAGGTCCCACAGGGCACCGGCGTGCAGATGCCCGACGGCGCCGAGGACGCGGGCGGCGTCGGCGCCGGTGCGGTGCGAGTCGTGGGTCTCCATCAGCACCCGCACTCCGGCGTCGGCGGCGAACTCGGCGGCGACCCCGAGCCGCCGGGCGGCGACGGCGTCGGCGCCCTCCCGGCCCCCGGGAAAGACGCGGACGAACGGGGCCCCCAGGTCCCGGGCGAGCCCGACAAGGCCCCGCACCTCGTCGAGGACGGCCTCGTCGGTTTCGTCCGAGGCGAGCCGCGCGTACCCGGCGACCCCCAGCACGGAAACCCCGGCGTCCTTGAAGGCGGCGGCCACATCGGCCCGTTCGGCGGCACCGAGCCCCGGATGGACGGGTTCCTCGGGATGTGCGCGCAGCTCGACGCCGTGGTAGCCGTGCGTGGTGGCGAGGCGGAGCACGTCCGCGACGGGCAGTCCGGGCACGCCGAGCGTGGAGAAGGCGAGTTTCATGGCCGGGACCCTATCCAGAAGGCCCCGCGTCATTCGCCCCGAGCGGAAGCCGCCAGTCCAGCCCGTCCACACCACTTGAGACTTACACCAGCATTCCACGACCCAAGAACAGAAAACTCTCAAGAGCAATATCAATGAAACGATGGAAGCCATGAGATTCCACCTGGAAGTCGAATGCGACGAGACGGCGGCGCACCACGAACTGCCCCGGATCCTGCGCTACTGGGCGGGCAACCTCCGGCACTGCGAGCTGACCCCCGGCACGACACAGAAGATCTACGACTCCGAGTACAACGAAGTGGGCAGTTGGACGATCGGCCACTGAGCACGGTCAGTCGCCGACGAAACAGAAGGGGACACGGCGGTATGTCCGCCCGCAGCACAGCAACGGCACTGCCCCGGGCGGAAACCCACCCCGCGCACATGACGGCGAGGACGGACATACCGCCGGGGCCCCGCCCCTACGGCACGGCAGGCGTGAAGCACGGCGGGAAAGAGGAAAGCGAACCGGTACCGGCCGCAAGGCACGGCGGCAAGGAGGGAAGCGAACCGGCACCGGCCGCAAGGCGCGGCAGCAAGGAGGGAAGCGAACCGGCACCACAACGGACCGGCGCCCAGCGCTAGCCCCCGGCAGGAGCCCCCGTAGACCCCCGCACCATCAACTCCCCATGCACCGTGGCGATCCCCCCAGGCGGCTCCTCCTCCCGCCCCATGGCGATCCGCCCGGCCCGAGCCCCGGCCTCGTACAGCGGCAACCGCACGGTGGTGAGCGCGGGCACCGCGTCCACGCTGAACGGCAGGTCGTCGAACCCGGCCACGGACACGTCCCCGGGAATCGAGAGCCCCCGGTCCCGCAGGGCGGCGCACGCCCCCAGGGCGACGGTGTCGTTCGCGGCGACGACGGCGGTCAACGAGGGCTCGCGCCGCAGGAGTTCGAGCGTGGCGTCGTATCCGGAGCGCCGGTCGTAGGGCCCGTGCAACGTCAGCCGGGGATCATCGGGGAGCCCGGCCGCCGCGAGGGCTTCCTGGTGCCCTTCGAGCCGGTGCCGCGTGGTGGTCCGGTCCACGGGCCCCGCGATGTACCCCACGCGCCGATGCCCGAGCCCGAGCACATGCTCGGTGAGCCGCCGCCCGCCACCCCGGTTGTCGAAGGTGAGGGCGACGGAGTCCGGAGCCCCCTCGGCAGGAGGGCGCCCGCACAGCACCACCCGGGACCCGGCGTCCCCGAGCCGCCGCAGCTTGGCCCCGATGGCCACCGCGTGCTCGGGATCCTCGCTGGTACCCCCGGTGAGCACGACGGCGGCGGCCCGCTGCCGCTGGAGGAGCGTCAGATAGGTCAGCTCGCGCTCGGGGGAGCCACCCGTGTTGCAGACGACGGCCATGCGCTCGCCCCCGGCGCGCCCGCCGGGCCCGCCGATCTCGGACTGGACGGCGCTCGCGATGATGCCGAAGAAGGGGTCGGCTATGTCGTTGACGAGGATGCCGACGAGGTCGGAGGTCGCGGCGGCGAGCGAACTAGCGGGCCCGTTGAGGACGTAGTCGAGCTCGTCGACGGCGCGCAGGACGCGCTCGCGGGTGGCGGCGGCGACGGGGTAGTTGCCGTTCAGTACGCGGGAGACGGTGGCGGGGGACACCTGGGCGCGGGCCGCCACGTCCGCCAGGGTCACGGTCATCTAGTGGTCCTCCGGTCCTCCGGTCTTGTACGAACGTTGTCCGCAGGCTAGCTTCTCCCCCGTAGAAAGCGCTTGCTACGCCTCGAAGGGCAGGTGGATCGACGCGAACCCGCCCCAAGAGCCACCCCCGGGCCCCAGGGAGGAACTCACGTGACAGGCAGGACGGTCCGCATCGCCATGAACGGCGTGACCGGACGGATGGGTCACCACCAGCACCTGGTCCGCTCCTTGCTCGCGCTGCGCGAGGAGGGCGGCCTCGACCTGGGCGACGGCACCCGGCTGTGGCCGGAGCCGGTCCTGGTGGGCCGCAGGGAGGGCGCGCTGCGCGAGCTAGCGGACCGCTACGGCCTGACGCACTGGTCGACGGACCTGGCGGAGGTCCTGGCGGACCCGGCCGTGGAGGTCTACTTCGACGCGCAGGTGACGGCGGCGCGGGAGGCGGCGCTGCGGCAGGCGATCGCGGCGGGCAAGCACGTCTACACGGAGAAGCCGACGGCGACCACCCTGGAGGGGGCCCTGGACCTGGCCCGGCGGGCGCACGCGGCGGGGGTGCGGCACGGGGTGGTCCAGGACAAGCTGTTCCTGCCGGGCCTGCGGAAGCTCAAGCGCCTCGTGGACGGCGGGTTCTTCGGCCGGGTCCTGTCGGTGCGGGGGGAGTTCGGCTACTGGGTGTTCGAGGGCGACTGGCAGGCGGCGCAGCGCCCGTCGTGGAACTACCGGGCGGAGGACGGCGGGGGCATCGTCGTGGACATGTTCCCGCACTGGGAGTACGTGCTGCACGAGCTGTTCGGCCGGGTCAGAAGCGTCCAGGCGCTGACGGCGACGCACGTGCCGCAGCGTTGGGACGAGCGGGGGAAGCCGTACGACGCGACGGCGGACGACGCGGCGTACGGGATCTTCGAGCTGGAGGGTGGAGTGGTCGCGCAGATCAACTCGTCCTGGGCGGTGCGGGTGCACCGGGACGAGCTGGTCGAGTTCCAGGTCGACGGCACCGAGGGCTCGGCGGTGGCGGGCCTGCGCGGCTGCCGCGTCCAGCACCGCGCGGCGACGCCGAAGCCGGTGTGGAACCCGGACCTGCCGTCGCCGCACGCCTTCCGCGAGCAGTGGCAGGAGGTGCCGGACAACGGGGAGTTCACCAACGGCTTCAAGGCGCAGTGGGAGCTGTTCCTCAGGCACGTGTACGCGGACGCGCCGTACCACTGGGACCTGCTGGCGGGGGCCCGAGGGGTGCAGCTGGCGGAGCTGGGCCTGAGGTCGGCGGCGGAGGGCCACAGGATCGACGTACCGGAGATCGCACTGTGAGGGAAACCGAAGAGACGGCCGACAACGCGGCAGCCCACAACGCGGCAGCCCACAACGCGACGGCCGACAACGCGGCAGCCCACAACGCGACGGCCGACAACGCGGCAGCCCACAGAACACAGGCAGCCAACAAAGCACCCCAGCCCCAACAAGAACAAAGCACCCCCACGCAAGCCGAACCCCGCACAGTCTTCGCCGCGGCCCACATCGTCGCGGACCCCCAGGCGGACATCCCCCCGGAGGGCCCCGCCGCAGTCGACTGGGAGGCCACCCTGGCCTTCCGCCGCCACCTGTGGGCGCACGGCCTGGGCGTGGCCGAGGCGATGGACACCGCGCAGCGCGGCATGGGCCTGGACTGGCCGGGCGCGGCGGAGCTGATCCGGCGCTCGGCGGCGGAGGCGAAGGCGGTGGGCGGCCGCGTGGCGTGCGGGGCGGGCACCGACCAGCTCACCGGGGCCGCGGCCGCCTTGGCCGAGGTGCGTGACGCCTACGAGGAGCAGCTGGCCCTGGTGGAGGAGGCGGGAGCGCAGGCGATCCTCATGGCGTCCAGGGCCCTGGCGGCGACGGCGAGGGGCCCCGACGACTACCTCGCCCTGTACGGCGGGCTGCTGGACCAGGTCAGGGAGCCGGTGATCCTGCACTGGCTGGGCCCGATGTTCGACCCGGCCCTGGAGGGCTACTGGGGGACGCGCGACCTGGACGCGGCCACGGAGACGTTCCTCCAGGTGGTCGCCGCCCGCCCGGGGAAGGTGGACGGCGTGAAGATCTCGCTCCTGGACGCGGACAGGGAGAAGGCGCTGCGCCGCCGCCTGCCGCCAGGCGTCCGCTGCTACACGGGTGACGACTTCCACTACCCGGAGCTGATCGCGGGCGACGAGCACGGCTTCAGCGACGCGCTGCTCGGGGTCTTCGATCCGCTGGCCCCCCTGGTGGCGAAGGCGATGCGGGCGCTCGACGCGGAGGGCCCGGCCGGGTTCCGCGCGGTGCTCGACCCCACGGTGGCGCTGGCCCGCCACCTCTTCGAGCCCCCCACGCGCTACTACAAGACGGGCGTGGTGTTCCTCGCCTGGCTGGCGGGCCACCAGGAGCACTTCACCATGGTCGGCGGGCTCCAGTCGGCGCGCTCGCTGCCCCACCTCGTGACGGCGTACGAACGGGCCGCGGGCCTTGGCCTGTTCCCCGACCCGGGCCTGGCGGAGCACCGCATGGGCCTGCTCCGCGAGGTCCACGGGGTGAGGCGATGACGGGCACGGCGGCACCCGCGGAGTTCAGCGTCAACCAGATGACGGTCAAGCAGCTCCCCCTGCCCGAACTGGTCGCGGCCTGCGTGGACTTCGGCGTCCGGGGCGTCGGCCTGTGGCGGGAGCCGGTCCGGGCGTACGGGGTGGAGGCGGCGGCGAAGCTCGTGCGGGACGCGGGCCTGGCCGTCACCACGCTGTGCCGGGGCGGCTTCCTCACCGCGGCGGAACCGGCGGAGCGGGCCCGGGCCCTGGCCGACAACCGCGCGGCCGTGGACGAGGCGGCGGCGCTGGGCACCGACACGCTGGTCCTGGTCACCGGCGGCCTCCCACCCGGCGACCGCGACCTGCCCGCGGCACGCGCCCGCGTGGCCGCGGCGCTGGTGGAACTCGCCCCCTACGCGGCGGCCCGCGAGGTCCGCCTGGCCGTCGAACCGCTGCACCCCATGTACGCGGCGGACCGCAGCGTCGTGTCCACGCTCGCGCAGGCGCTGGCCCTCGTGGAGCCCTTCCCGGCCGAGCGGGTGGGCGTGTGTGTGGACACGTACCACCTGTGGTGGGACGACACCGTGCCCGACCTGGTCGTCCGGGCGGGCGCGGCGGGCCGTCTGCACGCGTTCCAGCTGGCGGACTGGACGACGCCGCTGCCGCACGGCGCGCTCACCGGCCGGGGCCCGCTCGGCGACGGGGCGGTCGACTTCGCCCACTGGCGCCGCCTGATGGCCGGGGCGGGCTACGCGGGGCCGGTCGAGGTGGAGCTGTTCAACGAGGAGCTGTGGGCGCGGGACGGCCGCGAGGTCCTCGCGGAGACCGTCAGGAGGTACGCGGAGGTGTGCGGCCCGCGCGCTTGCTGAGCACGGCGAGGACCACGGGGATCAGCAGTTCGATCACCCGGGTGACCGTGGCCACGGGCAGGCCCGTCTTCTTCGAGACCGCCGTCGCCACGGGCTTGGCGACCTTGGCGAGGGCGCCCGCCATCATGCCGCCGCCGAGCAGCCCGCCGAGGCCGCCGCCCAGTGTGGCGACGCCCTGGAGGGGTGGTTCTGCCGCGAGGGCGGGTGCCTGTGCGGCCGCCTCCTCCTGGAGGGGCGGGGACAGGGTGGAGGCCGTGGTGCCCACCACGCTGCGCGCCCCCTCCGCGTCCGTGCCGAGCAGGGTGGCGATCTCCTGGAGCTTGTCGTCACCCAGCTCGTTCATCACGTCGTCTTCGAATGAGGTGTCGCTCATGTACGGAAAGCTACGTCCGGGTGGGTTTGTCGGCACGCTGAAATCTTCCGGAGGAACTTTCCGAAGCCGTGCAACCGTACCCGGGGGTTACGGGTCGTAGTGGGTGTCATGCGCTCCGGGGGGCGGATCTGGGGGGATCCGATGGGGCGCTGACAAGGGAGGGGAAACCGAAGGGGCCCGGTCGACGGACCGGGCCCCTTCGAAAGCGCCGGGCGCGGGGCGCCGAACACCACACCACCGCCAGCGCTCAGCCCACAGCACATCTCAGAAGAAGACCCCGCAGGTCAGCAGCACATTCGCATAAGGCCGAGCCTCCCCGGTGCGCACCACGAGCCGCGCGCCCGCCGACCGCTCCTTCACCTCGTCGTGCGGGACGAGATCCAGCGCGGCCCCCGGGAAGCGCTCCGCCAGGAGCCCGGCCGCCGCCGGATTCGCCGCCCGCACCTCGACGGCCGCCACCGCGCCCTCCACCACGAGCTCCGCGAGCAACCCGTCGAGGACCTGCGCGAACGACGGCACCCCGGCCGTGAACGCCAGATCCACCACCCGGGGCCCCACCGGAATCGGCATGCCCGCGTCGCACACGAGCACCCGGTCCCCGTGGCCGAGCTCCGCGAGCGCGCCCGCGAGATGGCGGTTGAGTATGCCCGCCCGCTTCACCGCGCCGCGCCCGCCCCACCGAGCTCCGCCACCTCGGCGGCCGTCGGGTACGAGGCCTGCGCCCCCGCCCGCGTCACCGCGAGGGCCCCGACCCGCACCGCGTACCGCGCCGCCGTCACCAGGTCCTCGCCCACACCGAGCCGCCACGCGAGAGCCGCCGTGAACGCGTCCCCGGCACCCGTGGTGTCCACCGCGTCGACCTTCACCGACGGCACCCGCTCGCAGCCCTCGGCCGTGGCCACGAGCGCGCCCTCGGCGCCCAGCGTCACCACCACCGAGCGCGGGCCGAGCGCGAGCAGCCGCCCCGCCCACTCCTCCGGCGACTCCGGCACCTCCGCGCCCGCGCCCTCCAGGATCACCCGCGCCTCGTGCTCGTTCACGATCAGCGGATCGCAGGCCCCGAGGACCTCCGGCGGCAGCGGGGCGGGCGGCGACGGATTCAGCACGAGGCGGGCCCCGGGCGCCAGGCCCCGGGCCGCCTCCGCGACCGTCTCCAGCGGGATCTCCAGCTGGAGGGAGACCACCCGCGCCGCCGCGAACAGACCCCGCGCCGCCCGTACGTCGGCGGGCGTGAGCCGCGCGTTCGCGCCCGGCGCCACCACGATGCTGTTGTCGCCCGACGGGTCCACCGTGATCAGCGCGACCCCGGTCGGCGCGCCGCCCACCAGGACGCCCGCCGTGTCGACGCCCGCCGACTCCTGCGCGTCCAGGAGCAGCCGCCCGTGCGCGTCGTCGCCGACCCGCGCGAGCAGCGCCGTGCGCGCCCCGAGCCGGGCCGCCGCCACCGCCTGGTTGGCGCCCTTGCCGCCCGGGTGGACGGCCAGGTCGGAGCCGAGGACCGTCTCGCCCGCACCCGGCCGCCGCGCCACGGCCGTCACCAGGTCGGCGTTGGCCGACCCCACGACCAACAGGTCGTACTCATCCATTCCCGTACTGCCTTTCGCGCTGTTCACGCCGCCTGAAGTGGCCGCCCTGCCACCGTACGGTCACTGGAAGGCCTTCACGTTCTTAGCCGTGACCACCTTCACCGGCACCTTCACCAGGGACGGCACCTTCTTGTCGTCGGCCACGGCCACCGCGTTGCGCACCGCGATCCGGCCCAGCTCCTTGGGCTGCTGCGCCACCGACGCGTACAGCGTGCCGTCCGCGACCGCCGTCAGGCCGTCCGGCGTGCCGTCGAAGCCGACCACCGACACCGACGTGCCCGCCTTGCCGCCGAGCGCCTTCACCGCGCCGAGCGCCATCTCGTCGTTCTCGGCGAACACGCCGTCGACGCCCCCGTGCGACTGGAGCAGGTTCGTCATCACGTCCAGGCCCTTGGTGCGGTCGAAGTCCGCGGGCTGCTTGGCCACCACCTTGATGCCGGGGAAGGCCTTGATGCCCTCGGCGAAGCCCCGGCCCCGCTCACGGCTCGCGGACGTGCCCGCCGTGCCCTGGAGGACCACCACCTCGCCCTTGCCGCCGAGCTTGTCGGCGAGGGCCTTCGCGGCCTGCCTGCCGCCCGCCACGTTGTCGGAGGCGACGAGCGTGGCGACGTCCGCCTTGTTCACGCCCCGGTCCGCGGCCACCACCGGGATCCCGGCCTTGTTCGCCGCGCGCGCCGCCGGGCCCACCGCGTCGGAGTCGACCGGGTTGACGATGACGGCCTTCATGTTGCCGCTGGTGAAGTTCTGCAGCTGGTTGGCCTGCTGGGAGGCGTCGTTCTGCGCGTCCGTGACCGTCAGGTCCACACCCGCCTTCGCCGCCTCGGCCTGCGCGCCCTGCTTCATCTGGACGAAGAAGGGGTTGTTCAGGGTCGACAGGGACAGGCCGACCTTCGTGGACGTACCCGAAGAGCCGTGGTTCCACAGGGACGCCGCCGCGATGACGGCCGCCGCGAGAACCGCCGCCAGCGTGTACTTCACCGCCTGCGGGCCCTTGCGCCCGGCCCCCGACGACGTACTGCCCGCGGGCGTGCCCGCCGTCGCCGACGTCCGCCTGCGCAGCGAGTCCAGGAGCACGGCGAGCGCGATCACGACGCCGATGACGACCTGCTGCCAGAACGCCGACACCGAAAGGAGGTTGAGGCCGTTGCGCAGCACCGCGAGGATCAGCGCGCCGATCAGCGTGCCCGACGCCTTGCCGACGCCGCCCGCGAGGCTCGCCCCGCCGATGACGACCGCGGCGATCGCGTCCAGCTCGTAGCCCTGCGCGGCCTGCGGCTGCGCGGACACCAGACGGGACGCGAGCACGATGCCCGCGACGGCCGCGAACAGACCGGAGAGCGCGTAGATCGCGATCTTCTGCCGCTTGACCCGCAGGCCCGAGAGGCGCGCCGCCTCCTCGTTGCCGCCGATCGCGTACATGGAGCGGCCCAGATACGTACGCGCCAGGATCACCGCGGTGATCAGGCCCATCGCGACCATCACGAGCACCGGCACCGGCAGCCAGCCGCCGAGCGTGTCACCGACCTTGGACACGGACTCCGGGAACGCGATCGGGCTGCCCTGCGAGATCACCAGGGACAGGCCGCGGCCGATCGACAGCATCGCGAGCGTCGCGATAAACGGCGGCAGCTTCCCGTACGAGACGAGCAGGCCGTTGACGACACCGCAGGCCAGGCCCGTGGCGACCGCCAGGATCAGGGCGATCCAGACCGGCACGCCCTCCTTCGTCGCCGACCAGGCGAGGACCGTCGCCGAGAGCGCCGCCACCGAGCCGACCGACAGGTCGATGCCCGCCGCGACGATGACGAACGTGACGCCGAACGCGAGGATCGCCGTCACGGCCGCCTGCACGCCGACGTTGAGCAGGTTCTGCGTGGTGAGGAAGTCGCCGGAGAGCAGCGACATCGCCACCACCAGGACCACCAGGGCGCTCAGCGCGCCGTTGTCGAGCAGCACGCGGCGCAGGTCGAGGCCGCCGCCCGCGCCGGATGCGCCGGGCTTGCCCGGACGCAGGTCAGTGGTCGCCACGGGAGGCTCCCTTCTCGTCGTTGTCGTCCCCCGCGGGGGCGCTGTCGTGCCGCTCGGCGGCGGCCCGGTCAAGGGCGGTGGCGGTGCTGACGGCCAGGGCCATCACGGCGTCCTGCGTCGCTTCCCCTGCGGCCAGTTCGCCCGCCAGGCGGCCCTGGGCCATCACCAGGACCCGGTCGCTCATGCCGAGCACCTCCGGCAGGTCGCTGGAGATCATCAGGACGGCGTGCCCGGCCGCCGTGAGCTCGTTGATCAGCTGGTAGATCTCGACCTTCGCGCCGACGTCGATGCCGCGCGTCGGCTCGTCGAGGATCAGCACCCGCGCCTTGGCGAGCAGCCACTTGCCGATGACGACCTTCTGCTGGTTGCCGCCGGACAGGGTGCGCACGTGCTGGTGCAGGCCCGCCATGCGCACGCCGAGCTGCTCGGCGATCCGCTCGGCCGCCGCCCGCTGCCCGGCGCGGTCCACGAGCCCGGCCCTGGTCGCCGAACGCAGCGTCACCAGGCCGAGGTTGTCCGCCACCGAGGCGTCGAGGACGAGGCCCTGGCCCTTGCGGTCCTCGGGCACCAGGCCGATGCCCGCGGTCATCGCCGCGTACACGTCGTGCCGGGGGACCGGGCGGCCCGCGACCTCCACCGAGCCCGCGTCGTACGGATCGGCGCCGAAGACGGCCCGCGCGACCTCCGTGCGGCCCGCGCCGACCAGGCCCGCGACGCCCACGACCTCGCCCGCGCGCACCTCGAAGTCCACGCCGTGGAAGACACCGCCGCGGGTCAGCCCGCGCACCCGCAGCAACGGCGCCTCCTCCGTGGCGACCTCGGGGCGCTCCCTGGGGTACTGCTGCTCGATGGAGCGGCCCACCATCAGGCGCACCAGCTCGTCCTCGGGGGTGCTCGCGGGCACCTGGCCGACGCTGCGGCCGTCGCGGATGACGCTCACGCGGTCCCCGAGCGCGGCGATCTCCTCCAGGTGGTGCGTGATGAAGACGACGCCGACGCCGTCCGCGCGCAGCGCCCGTACGAGGGAGAAGAGCGTGTCGACCTCTCCGGAGGTGAGCACGGCGGTCGGCTCGTCCATGATGAGCACGCGCGCGTTCAGGCTGAGCGCCTTGGCGATCTCCACCATCTGCAGCCGGGCGATGCCCAGTTCGCGGCAGCGGGCGCGCGGGGACACGTCGACGCCCACGCGCGCGAGGAGCCCGGCCGCGTCGGCCTCCATCCTCTTGCGGTCGATCAGGCCGTAGCGGCGCGGCTGGCGGCCCAGGAAGATGTTCTCGGCCACCGTCAGATCGGGGACGAGGTTGAACTCCTGGTAGATGGTGGCGATCCCGAGGCGCTCGGCGTCCTGCGCGCCGTGCACGCGGACCTCCTCGCCGCCCACCAGGATGCGCCCGGCGTCGGGCTGGTGGGCACCGGACAGCATCTTGATCAGCGTGCTCTTGCCCGCGCCGTTCTCGCCGAGCAGCACGTGCACCTCGCCCGCGCGCAGGTCGAAGTCGACGCCGTCGAGCGCCACGACGCCGGGGAAGGCCTTGCGGATGCCCTCGACGCGCAGCAGCTCACCGTCGTGGCTCACGGGGTGCTCCTTCCAGCAGGGGATTCCTCGGTGGGGGCTTCGGGGGCTTCGGCGGCGGCGGGCTCGCCGCACGAGCGCCGGACGACCAGGCGCGCGGGCAGCGTCACCGACTGCGGCACGCGTCCCTCGATGCGGTCGGCGAGCGCCCGTACGGCGGCCCGGCCCAGCTCGCCCGTCGGCTGCGCGATCGCGGTGATCGGCGGGTCGGTGTGCACGAACCACGGGATGTCGTCGAACGCGGCGAGCGCGATGTCGTGCGGCACGCGCAGGCCCCGCGCGCGGACGGCGTCGAGCGCGCCGAGCGCCATCAGGTTGTCCGCGGCGAAGACCACGTCGGGAGGCGTCGGCAGGTCCAGGAACCGCTCGGTGGCGCGCCGCCCGCTCGCCGCCTGGAAGTCGCCCTGGCCGACGTAGGCGGCGGGCAGGTCGAGGCCGTACTCCGCGAGCGCCTCGCGGAAGGCCTCGACGCGCTCGCTGCCGGTGGTCGTGGCGGCGGGGCCCGCGATGATAGCGAGCCTGCGGTGGCCGAGCGCGTACAGATGGGCCACCAGGTCGCGCACCGCGGCCCGCCCGTCCGCGCGGACGACGGGCACGTCCGCGCCCGCGATCCACCGGTCCACGAACACCATCGGGGTGCCCGCGCGCGCGGCGTCGAGGACCAGCGGGGAGCCGCCGTCGGCGGGGGAGACGAGCAGGCCGTCGATGCGGCGGTCCAGGAGGGTGCGGACGTGGTGGTCCTGGACCTCGGGCCGCTCGTCGGCGTTGCCGAAGATGATGCTGTAGCCGAGCGCCCGGGCCTCCTCCTCGACGGAGCGGGCCAGCTCGGTGAAGTACGGGTTCAGGACATCGCTGATGACGAGCCCGAGCGTGCGCGTCTGGTCGGTGCGCAGGGACCGGGCCAGGGTGTTGGGCCGGTAGCCGAGTGCCGCCACGGCGTCGAGCACGCGGGTGCGGGCGGCCGGGCTGACGGACGCGTGCCCGTTCAGGACCCGGGACACCGTCGCCACGGAGACTCCCGCACGGGCCGCGACGTCTTTGATGCCGACGCTTGCCACTGCCGATGCCACCTCCTCGTGGAATCGATTACACGAGGGAGTGAAAACGATTACACGAGGGCTGACAACCCCTTGGCGGCTGGCCGAAACCAGATCGTGACCCAGGCCACGTCCGCCCCTCGCGCTCCTGTACGCGGGGATCGCCGGACGCGTTGTCGGTGCCCGGCGGTAGCGTCGGATCATGTCGACTGCTGCCCGGCAGGGTTCGCCCGGTGTCCCCGCGCCCCGCATGGCCGTCCTGGAGGGCGTCCTGGAGCGGATCACGTTCGCCAGCGAGGAGACGGGGTACACGGTCGCGCGCGTGGACACCGGCCGCGGCGCCGGGGACCTGCTCACGGTCGTCGGCTCGCTGCTCGGCGCGCAGGTCGGCGAGTCGCTGCGGATGGAGGGCCGCTGGGGCTCCCACCCGCAGTACGGCAAGCAGTTCACCGTGGAGAACTACACGACGGTGCTGCCCGCCACCATCCAGGGCATCCGCCGCTATCTCGGCTCCGGCCTCATCAAGGGCATCGGCCCCGTCATGGCCGACCGGATCACGACCCACTTCGGCGTGGACACCCTGGACGTCATCGAGCACGAGCCCAAGCGGCTCATCGAGGTGCCCGGCCTCGGCCCCAAGCGCACCAAGAAGATCGCCGAGGCCTGGGAGGAGCAGAAGGCCATCAAGGAGGTCATGGTCTTCCTCCAGGGCGTCGGCGTCTCCACCTCCATCGCCGTACGGATCTACAAGAAGTACGGCGACGCCTCCATCTCCGTGGTCAAGAACCAGCCCTACCGCCTGGCCGCCGACGTCTGGGGCATCGGCTTCCTCACCGCCGACCGCATCGCCCAGGCCGTCGGCATCCCGCACGACAGCCCCGACCGCGTCAAGGCGGGCCTCCAATACGCCCTGTCGCAATCCACCGACCAGGGCAACTGCTTCCTGCCCGAGGAGCGCCTCATCGCCGACGCGGTCAAGCTCCTCCAGGTCGACACGGGCCTGGTCATCGACTGCCTCGCCGAGCTCGCGGGCGAGGAGGAGGGCGTGGTGCGCGAGTCCGTGCCGGGCCCCGACGGCGGCCCCGACGTCACCGCCGTCTATCTCGTGCCCTTCCACCGCGCCGAACTGTCCCTGTCCGCCCAGCTGTTGCGCCTCCTGCGCGCCGACGACGACCGGATGCCCGGCTTCCAGGACGTGGCCTGGGACAAGGCGCTCGGCTGGCTGGCGGGGCGCACCGGCGCCGAGCTCGCCCCCGAGCAGGAGGCGGCCGTCCGGCTCGCGCTGACCCGCAAGGTCGCCGTCCTCACCGGCGGGCCCGGCTGCGGCAAGTCCTTCACCGTGCGCTCCATCGTGGAGCTGGCCCGCGCCAAGAAGGCCAAGGTGCTGCTCGCCGCGCCCACGGGCCGCGCCGCCAAGCGCCTGTCCGAGCTCACCGGGGCCGAGGCCTCCACGGTCCACCGCCTGCTCGAACTGAAGCCGGGCGGCGACGCCGCGTACGACCGGGACCGGCCCCTGGACGCCGACCTGGTGGTCGTGGACGAGGCCTCCATGCTGGACCTGCTCCTCGCCAACAAGCTGGTGAAGGCCGTCCCGCCCGGCGCGCACCTGCTGTTCGTCGGCGACGTCGACCAGCTGCCGAGCGTCGGCGCGGGCGAGGTCCTGCGGGACCTCCTGAGCGACGGCGGCCCGATCCCCGCCGTGCGCCTGACCCGCGTCTTCCGGCAGGCGCAGGAGTCTGGCGTGGTCACCAACGCCCACCGGATCAACTCCGGGCAGCCGCCCCTGACCCAGGGCCTCGCGGACTTCTTCCTCTTCGTGGAGGAGGACACGGAGGAGGCCGGGCGCCTCACCGTCGACGTCGCGGCCCGCCGCGTCCCGGCGAAGTTCGGGCTCGACCCGCGCAGGGACGTCCAGGTCCTGGCCCCCATGCACCGCGGCCCCGCGGGCGCCGGCACGCTGAACGGCCTGCTCCAGCAGGCCATCACCCCCGCCCGCCCCGGCCTGGCCGAGAAGCGCTTCGGCGGCCGCGTCTTCCGCGTGGGGGACAAGGTCACCCAGATCAGGAACAACTACGAAAAGGGGAGCAACGGCGTCTTCAACGGCACGGTCGGCGTCGTCACCGCCCTGGACCAGGACGAGCAGCACCTGACGGTCCTGACCGACGAGGACGAGGAGATCTCCTACGACTTCGACGAACTCGACGAGCTCGCCCACGCGTACGCGGTGACGATCCACCGCTCCCAGGGAAGCGAGTATCCGGCGGTGGTGATCCCGGTCACCACCGGCGCCTGGATGATGCTTCAGCGGAATCTGCTCTATACGGCCGTGACACGCGCCAAGAAGCTGGTCGTACTCGTCGGTTCGCGCAAGGCTCTGGGGCAGGCCGTGCGCACGGTCTCCGCGGGCAGGCGCTGCACGGCCCTGGACCACCGGCTCGCGGGCCGCCACACGGCTTGACGTCAACGCCCCCACGCGGTTGATCGATCATTTGAGTCGTAAAGGTCACACACCACTTTCGGAACGGGGACGAAGGGGGCAGGATGACCAGGTTGGCGGCACTGAGTGCCGCTAGTAGGCCCAATGGTCGACCCCGAGTGCACTCTCCAGGGCCAAATGGGGGATGGTAGAGACAGTCAGGGCACCTCGAAGAAGAGGCACAACGTCGGTGAGGGATGACGTGAGCGAGAACGCTAACAACGCTGTAGTACTGCGGTACGGCGACGACGAGTACACCTACCCGGTGATCGAGTCCACTGTCGGCGACAAGGGCTTCGATATCGGCAAGCTCCGCGCCCAGACCGGTCTGGTGACCCTGGACAGCGGCTACGGCAACACCGCCGCCTATAAGTCCGCCGTCACCTACCTCGACGGCGAGCAGGGCATCCTGCGCTACCGCGGCTACCCGATCGAGCAGCTGGCCGAGCGCTCCACCTTCCTCGAGGTGGCGTACCTGCTGATCAACGGCGAGCTGCCGAAGGTCGACGAGCTGGCCACGTTCAAGAACGAGATCACCCAGCACACCCTGCTGCACGAGGACGTCAAGCGCTTCTTCGACGGCTTCCCGCGCGACGCCCACCCGATGGCCATGCTGTCCTCCGTGGTCAGCGCGCTGTCCACGTTCTACCAGGACAGCCACAACCCGTTCGACGAGAAGCAGCGCCACCTCTCCACGATCCGGCTGCTCGCCAAGCTGCCGACGATCGCGGCGTACGCGTACAAGAAGTCGATCGGCCACCCCTTCGTCTACCCGCGCAACGACCTCGGGTACGTCGAGAACTTCCTGCGCATGACCTTCTCGGTCCCCGCCCAGGAGTACGAGCTCGACCCGGTCGTCGTCTCGGCCCTCGACAAGCTGCTCATCCTGCACGCGGACCACGAGCAGAACTGTTCGACGTCGACGGTCCGCCTGGTCGGCTCGTCGCAGGCGAACATGTTCGCCTCGATCTCCGCGGGCATCTCCGCGCTGTGGGGCCCGCTGCACGGTGGCGCCAACCAGTCGGTCCTGGAGATGCTGGAGGGCATCCAGGCCAACGGCGGCGACGTCGACTCCTTCATCAACAAGGTGAAGAACAAGGAGGACGGCGTCCGCCTGATGGGCTTCGGCCACCGGGTGTACAAGTCCTTCGACCCGCGCGCCAAGATCATCAAGGCGGCGGCGCACGATGTCCTCTCGGCCCTCGGCAAGTCCGACGAGCTGCTCGACATCGCGCTCAAGCTGGAGGAGCACGCGCTCTCCGACGACTACTTCGTCTCGCGCAACCTCTACCCGAACGTGGACTTCTACACCGGTCTCATCTACCGGGCCATGGGCTTCCCGACCGAGATGTTCACGGTTCTGTTCGCGCTCGGTCGCCTTCCGGGGTGGATCGCGCAGTGGCACGAGATGATCAAGGAGCCCGGGTCGCGGATCGGGCGTCCGCGCCAGATCTACACCGGCGAGGTCATCCGCGACTTCGTCCCGGTGGAGTCCCGCTAGCACCGGCCCGCCCAGCCCCTCCGGCGTTTGAGGACGAGCGCGTCAGCGCGGTGCTTTGAGCCGGGGGAGCGAGACCGATAAAGCCCGTCCGGCGATTGAGGACAAGCGCGCAAGCGCGGGCTTTTGAACCGGTTCAGGGCGCCCACGCCAGCGAAAAGCGCCCCGCCGTCGATCCCCCCACGGGTCGACGGTCGGGGCGCTTTCCTTTGCCCCGGTGCGGATTCCCCCCACGGGATCCGGCCGGGAGTCTGAGGTGCTGCCCGAGTCTGGGTGCGGTACTGCGATCTGCCGGGACGCGTACGGAGTCGGGAGGGCCGCTCAAAGCTCCCCGGTGCACGTGCCCCGGCCAACGCTCCCCCGAGCTCTCAAGGAGCTGGGGGTACCCCCTTCGGCGACATCCCCCAAGATGTCCCCGTAACACCCGAGAGATCCCCCAAGATCCCTCTGGTGTCGCCCTCTTAGACTCACGACCCCCCTCGATGGTTACGTTCAGAACGTTGTGATCTGCGTCTCTTGCATATGTCCTGTGTGCACACAAGAGGACCCATATGTGGATTCCCCTGCCCACGTGAGGGTCCCGCGAAGACAGTGTGAAGGATCGCGAGTCTATGTGAAAGACCGCAAGCGGAGGCTGTTCGTCACTACGAAGACCGATGAGCAGGCCATGGCCGCTCCGGCGATCATCGGATTGAGCAGCCCGGCGGCGGCGAGGGGGAGCGCGGCGACGTTGTAGCCGAAGGCCCAGAAGAGGTTGGACTTGATGGTGGCGAGGGTCCTGCGGGACAGCCGGATGGCGTCCGCCGCAGCCCTCAAGTCGCCGCGTACGAGAGTGAGATCACTCGCCTCGATCGCGGCGTCCGTGCCGGTGCCCATGGCCAGGCCCAGGTCCGCCGTGGCGAGCGCGGCGGCGTCGTTCACGCCGTCGCCGACCATGGCGACGACCCGCCCCTCGGCGCGCAGCCGCCGTACGACGTCCGCCTTGTCCTCGGGCAGTACGTCCGCGTACACGGTGTCGATGTCCACGGCCCGCGCGACCGAGTCCGCCACGGCCTGGTGGTCGCCGGTCAACAGGACCGGGGTGAGCCCGAGTTGCCGCAGCTCGCGCACCGCTTCGGCGCTGGTGTCCTTGACGGTGTCGGCGACCGCGAGCAGCCCGCGCGCGACGCCGTCCCAGGCGACGAGCACCACGGTGCGCCCCGCCGCCTCGGCCCGCGCCCGGGCGTCGGTCAGCGCGTCCAGGCCCGTGACCCCGGCCCCGGTGAGCAGCCGCGCGCTGCCGACGAGGACCGCGTGCCCGTCCACGGTGCCGCGCACCCCGGCCCCGGGCACGTTCTCGAACCGCTCGGGCACCGGCAGGCCCGCCGCGTCGAGCCCCGACTGCCGTGCGGCGCCCGCCGCCACGGCCCGGGCCACGGGGTGTTCGGAGGCGTGCTCCAGGGCGCCCGCGAGCCGCAGCAGTTCCTTCTCGCCGGTGCCCTCGGCCGCGTACACCTCCTGGAGGGTCATCTTGCCGGTGGTGACGGTGCCGGTCTTGTCCAGGACGATCGTGTCGACGCGGCGGGTGGACTCCAGGACTTCGGGGCCCTTGATGAGGATGCCGAGCTGGGCGCCGCGCCCGGTGCCGACCATCAGGGCCGTGGGTGTGGCGAGCCCGAGGGCGCACGGGCAGGCGATGATCAGTACGGCCACGGCGGCGGTGAACGCGGCGGACGCGCCGACGCCGTTGCCGAGCCAGAAGCCCAGCGTGGCTACCGCGAGGGCGAGGACGACGGGCACGAAGACCGCGGAGATGCGGTCGGCCAGGCGCTGCGCGGCGGCCTTGCCGTTCTGCGCGTCCTCGACGAGCTTGGCCATCCGGGCCAGCTGCGTGTCGGCCCCGACGCGGGTCGCCTCGACGACGAGCCGCCCGCTCTGGTTCACGGTGGCCCCGGTCACCGTGTCCCCGGCGGTGACGTCGACGGGCACGGACTCGCCGGTCAGCATCGACACGTCGACGGCGGACGCCCCCTCGACGACCGTGCCGTCGGTGGCGACCTTCTCGCCGGGCCGCACGAGGAACCGGTCTCCGACCTTCAACTCGCTAACTAGAACGTTCTTTTCAGTCCCATGAAGAAGTACGGTGACGTCCTTGGCGCCCAACTCCATCAGCGCGCGCAGCGCCGCGCCCGCCTTGCGCTTGGAGCGCGCCTCCAGATAGCGGCCGAGCAGGATGAACGTGACGACGCCCGCGGCCACTTCGAGGTAGATCGCCGAGGACCCGTCGGTACGCGTCACCGTCAGGTCGAAGCCGTGCCGCATGCCGGGCTCCCCGGCCGTGCCGAGGAACAGGGCCCACAGCGACCAGCCGAAGGCGGCGAGCGTACCGAGGGACACGAGCGTGTCCATGGTGGCGGCGCCGTGCCGGGCGTTCAGGAGCGCGGCCCGGTGGAAGGGCAGCCCGCCCCACACCACGACCGGCGCCGCGAGCGTGAGGGACAGCCACTGCCAGTACGTGAACTGGAGCGCCGGGACCATCGCGAGCACGACGACTGGCAGCGCGAGGGCGGCGGAGACCAGCAGCCGCCGCAGCAGCTGGTCGGCCTCCGTGAGGTCGGCGGTGGTGGGGCGTCCGGCGGGGTCCACCGGCGCGTGAGGGCCCTCGGGCCGCGGCGGGACGATCTCGCGCGCCGAGTAGCCGAGCTTCTCGACGGTGGCGAGGAGGTCGGCGACCTCGACCCCCTCGGCGTAGCTGACCTTGGCCTTCTCCGTGGCGAGGTTGACCGACGCGGTCACGCCCTCCATGCGGTTCAGCTTCTTCTCGATGCGCGCCGAGCACGAGGCGCAGGTCATGCCGCCGACGGCGAGTTCGACCTCGGAGGTGTTCATGACGGCTCTTTCGCGGCGTGGGGGGTACGAGGGCGACGGCGCGTGGTGCGCAACGGGCTCAGGGCCCCGCGCCGTGGTGGCGCGGGGCCCGGGGCCGGGGGAGGGGAGGTCAGGCGGTCGCGCCGGTCAGCTCGTAACCGGCCTCGTCGACCGCGGCGCGGACGGCCTCCTCGTCGAGCGGGGCCGCGGAGACCACGGTCACCTTGCCGGTGGCGGCGACCGCCTGGACCGAGCTGACGCCCGCGATCTCGGAGATCTCGCTGTTGACCGCGGACTCGCAGTGGCCGCAGGTCATCCCCTTCACGTCGTACACGGTGGTGACGGCGCCGGGCTGCGAGGTCTGGGCGTTGGCGGTCATGTCGTTCTCCTCAGTGAAACGTGTGTGACGTGCGGGTTGTCGGAACGTCGACGTGGGGGAGGGGCCCCGGTAGCTCCAGGGAACCTCCCGACGTGCTTCACACTATACCCCTAGGGGGTATTTTCCAAGAGGGGCTCGGGTGGCGGGGCAAGACGGGGGTCACTCGCCCTTGCGCGCGCGGTTGCCGGGCCGCGACGCGACCCAGGCGCGGATGGTGTCGGCGTACCAGAACGGCTTGCCGCCCTCTACGTGGTCGGGCTCGGGCAGGAGGCCGTGCTTGCGGTATGAGCGCACGGTGTCCGGCTGGACGCGGATGTGCGCGGCGATGTCTTTGTACGACCAGAGCCTGCGGTCGGTCATCGGTGGCTCCTCCCTGTGCGCACCCAGGGCGACCGGAGGGGTCGACGGGGGAGCTGGGCGCGGCACTGGTGTCACTCAGCCTGTGCCCCGTGAACGACGGAGAGTGACTGTGGAGGAGTGCTTGTCGACTGGCTGTGACGGGAAACCCGCGTACGTGTCACATGTGTGACGGGAGTGCAGTGTTTGTCACCTACGTGACGCGCTTGACTGGCGCGGGCGCCCGGCGTGTTGGGGGCGCGTTCGCGTGCCGAAGCGGTAAAGGGGGGCCTGGACGCGGCTGAGGGGAGGCCGCGCGGTCGCGGCCTCCCCTCGGGTGTCAGGGGCGTGCGGGCCTCACGCCCCGCAGGAGCGCAGGAAGGCGCGGGTGCGGCGGGCGATGGGCAGCGGCTTGTCCGGTGCGCACGGGTACATGTCCTGCTCGACGATGGCGAACAGGTCGACGCCCAGCCTCTCGGCCGCCGCGAGGACCGGTTCGAGCGCGGGCACCCCGGCGGGCGGCTCGCACATCACGCCGCGCGCGACGGCGGGCCCGAACGGCATGTCCTGCGCCCGCACTTCGGCCAGGACCGCCGGGTCCACCTGCTTGAGGTGGAGGTATGCGATGCGCTCGCCGTACGTCTCGATGAGCTTGACGCTGTCGCCGCCGCAGTACGCGTAGTGGCCGGTGTCCAGGCACAGCGAGACGAGGGCGGGGTCCGTGGCGTCGAGGAAACGGGCGACGTTCTCCTCGGTGTCGATGTGGGTGTCGGCGTGCGGGTGGACGACGATGTCCAGGCCGTAGCGCTCGCGCACCTCGTGGCCGAGCCGCTCGGTCTGCGCCGCCAACTGGCGCCACTGCTCCGGCGTCAGCGTCGCGTCCTCCAGGACGGCACCGGTCTTGTCGTCGCGCCAGAAGGACGGGATGACGACGAGGTGCCGCGCGCCCATCGCCTGCGTGAGACCGGCGATGGCGGACACGTGCTCCCACGTCCTGTCCCACACGTCCGGGCCGTGGTGCAGGCCGGTGAACACGGTGCCCGCCGAGACCTTCAGGCCGCGGCGCCGCGTCTCGTCGGCGAGCCGGGACGGGTCGGTCGGCAGATAGCCGTACGGGCCGAGCTCGATCCACTCGTACCCCGACGCGGCGACCTCGTCGAGGAAGCGGCTCCACGGCACCTGCTGGGGGTCGTCGGGGAACCACACGCCCCAGGAGTCGGGGGCCGAACCGATCCGGATGCGGCTCAATCGGGAACCACGCGACAACTCTGTCTGCTGCGCCATGGCCGCAAGCCTCGCCGTCCGCCGAGAACAGTGTCAAGCAGTAGTCCGAATGTAAGGACAAAATGTTGACAGGGTTCCTGGGACGGGATTAGACCTGAGGGAAGCCACCATGAAGGGATGTGCAGGGTGACCGATCCGCACCCGGATCCGCACGCCGACGCCGGCGCCGATCCGTACGACGTCATCACCATGGGCCGGATCGGCGTCGACCTGTACCCCCTCCAGACCGGGGTGCCGTTGTCGCAGGTCACGACGTTCGGGAAGTTCCTCGGCGGCTCGGCGTCGAACGTGGCGGTCGCGGCGGCCCGGCTCGGGCGGCGCGTCGGCGTCGTCACGCGGACGGGACAGGACCCCTTCGGCGCGTACCTGCGCGGGCAGCTGCGCGCGTTCGGCGTCGACGAGCGGTGGGTCACCGAGGTGCCGGACCTGCCGACGCCGGTCACCTTCTGCGAGGTGTTCCCGCCCGACGACTTCCCGCTGTACTTCTACCGCCTGCCCAAGGCCCCCGACCTGGAGATCCGCGCGGACGAGCTCGACCTCGGCGCGATCGCCGCGGCGCGGATCTTCTGGGTCACCGGCACCGGCCTCAGCGAGGAGCCGAGCCGGGCGGCGACCCTGGCCGCGCTCGCCGCCCGCACCGGCGGGACCACCGTCTTCGACCTCGACTGGCGGCCCATGTTCTGGCGCGACCCGGAGGAGGCGCGCCCCCACTACGCCGCCGCGCTGCGGCACGCGACCGTCGCCGTCGGCAACGTGGACGAGGTGGAGATCGCCACCGGCGTGCGCGAGCCGCGCGCCGCCGCCGAGGCCCTGCTCGCGGCGGGCGTCGAACTGGCCGTGGTCAAACAGGGGCCGAAGGGCGTGCTCGCGATGGACCGGGCGGGGGCGGTGGCCCAGGTGCCGCCGCTGCCGGTGTCGGTGGTGAACGGGCTCGGGGCGGGCGACGCGTTCGGCGGGGCGCTCTGCCACGGGCTGCTCGCCGGGTGGGAGCTCGCCCGGGTGATCCGGTACGCCAACGCGGCGGGGGCGATCGTCGCTTCGCGCCTCGAGTGCTCCTCGGCCATGCCGTACGCGGCCGAGGTCGAGGCCGCCCTGGAAGCGGGGGCCGTGCGGTGAGTCGCTCCGGCACGTCCGTGGACGTCTCCGCGCTCGTGCGGACGCGTGCGCACCATCCCGAAGCCATCGCCGAAGCCGCCGCGCGGCGGCTTCGGCGGCCCTTGGTCGGGGCTTCCGGGCGGTTGATGATCATCGCGGCGGACCACCCGGCGCGGGGCGCGCTCGGCGTGGGCAAGGACCCGCTGGCCATGGCCGACCGGGCCGATCTCCTGGAGCGGCTGTGCCTGGCGCTGTCCCGGCCCGGCGTCGACGGCGTGCTCGCGACCGCCGACATCCTCGACGACCTGCTGCTGCTCGGCGCGCTCGACGGCAAGGTCGTGATGGGGTCCATGAACCGGGGCGGGCTCGCGGGCGCCGCCTTCGAGCTGGACGACCGGTTCACCGGCCACCGCGCCGAGGACCTGGAGCGGCTCGGCTTCGACGCGGGCAAGCTGCTGCTGCGCGTGGACTACGAGGACCCCGGGTCGCTCGCCACGCTGTACTCCACCGCGCGCGCGGTCGACGCGATGGCGGAGCGTCAGCTTCCGGTGTTCGTCGAGCCGTTCCTGTGCCGCAGGACGCCCGGCGGCCTGCGCAACGACCTGAGCGCCGAAGCGGTCACCCGGTCCATCGCGATCGCGTCGGGGCTCGGCGGCACGTCGGCGTACACCTGGTTGAAGGTGCCCGTGACGGAGAACCCGGATGACATGGCGCGCGTCATGGAGACCTCGACGCTGCCCGCCGTGCTGCTCGGGGGAGACATCGGCGGGGACGCGGACACCGCGTTCGAGAAGTGGCGCGGTGCGCTCCAGTTGCCCACCGTGTACGGCCTGGTGGCCGGGCGGACGCTGCTGTACCCGCCGGACGGGGACGTGGCGGGCGCGGTCGACACCGCCGTCGGGCTGCTGTAGCCGTGACGTACGCATCCGACAGGAGATCCGCATGACGTACGTACCGAAGGGAAGCGCGGTCGAGGGCCCGTACGCCCTCGCCGTCGATCCCGCGCGCGCGGGCTGGGTGTACTCCAGTTTGCGCGTGGTCGAACTGCCGCCCGGCGGGTTGCACTCCTTCGCCACCGGGGAGAGTGAATGGATCGTGCTCCCGCTGACGGGCGGCTGTACGGTGCACGCGGAGGGCGAGATCATCGAACTCCTGGGCCGGGAGAGCGTGTTCAGCGGAGCGAGTGACTTCGCTTACGTTCCCCGCGATACCCGCATCCAGATCGCCTCCGGCGTGGGAGGCCGCTTCGCCCTGGCAGGAGCGAAGTGCGAGCGCCGACTCCCCGCCCGCTACGGCCCCGCGCCGGAGGTCCCCGTCGAGCACCGCGGCAGCGGCACCTGTGCCCGCCAGGTGCGCAACTTCGCCGCCGCGGACACGTTCGCCTGCGACCGGCTGATCGCCGTGGAGGTCGTCACGCCCGGCGGCAACTGGTCCTCGTACCCGCCGCACAAGCACGACGAGCACCGCCCCGGCGTCGAGGCCGAGCTCGAGGAGATCTACTACTTCGAGATCGACGGCGACTCCGGCTTCGGCTACCAGCGGGTCTTCCCCTCCCGCGAGGGCGGCACCGACGTGCTCGCCGAGGTGCGCTCGGGCGACGCGGTCCTCGTGCCCGACGGCTGGCACGGCCCGTCCATCGCCCAGCCGGGCCACGCCATGTACTACCTGAACGTCATGGCGGGCCCCGGCGACGAGCGGGAATGGAAGATCTGCTTCCACCCTGACCACACGGAGGGATACCGATGAGCGGCACGGTCCGGCTCACCACCGCCCAGGCCCTGGTGCGCTTCCTGGCCCGGCAGTTCACCGAGCGGGACGGCGTCCAGCGGCGCCTCATCGGCGCGACCTGGGGCATCTTCGGCCACGGCAACGTCGCCGGGCTCGGCCAGGCCCTGGTGGAGCACGGCGACGAGATGCCCTTCCACCAGGGGCGCAACGAGCAGGCCATGGTGCACGCGGCCGTCGGCCACGCCCGGCAGTCGGGCCGCCTGACGACCCACGCCGTCACCACGTCCATCGGCCCCGGCGCCACCAACCTCGTCACGGGCGCCGCGCTCGCGACCATCAACCACCTGCCGGTCCTGCTGCTGCCCGGTGACGTCTTCGCGACCCGCCCGGCCGACCCGGTGCTCCAGCAGCTCGAAGTGCCGTACGCGGGCGACGTGTCCGTGAACGACTGTCTGCGCCCGGTGTCGGCGTACTTCGACCGCGTCACCCGGCCCGAGGCGCTGATCCCCGCCGCGCTCCAGGCGATGCGGGTGCTCACCGACCCGGTCGCCACGGGCGCGGTGACGCTCGCGCTGCCCCAGGACGTGCAGGCGGAGGCCTTCGACTGGCCGGCGGACTTCTTCGCCGAGCGCGTCTGGCCGGTGCGCCGCCAGGCCCCCGACCCCGCGGAGGTCCAGGCCGCGGCGCGGGCCGTGCGCGCCGCCGCGCGGCCCCTGCTCGTCGCGGGCGGGGGAGTGCACCACAGCGCGGCCGAGGACGCGCTGCGCGCCTTCGCCGACGCCACCGGCATCCCGGTGGCGTCCACCCAGGCGGGCAAGGGCTCCCTGCGCCACGACCACCCGGCGGACGTCGGCGGCATCGGCCACACCGGCACCGCCACCGCCGACGAACTCGCCCGCGGCGCCGATCTGGTGATCGGCGTCGGCACCCGCTACACCGACTTCACCACCGCGTCCGGCACGCTCTTCGCCGCCGACGGCGTGCGCTTCGTGAACCTCAACGTGGCGCCGTTCGACGCCCACAAGATGGCGGGCGCCACGGTGGTCGCGGACGCCCGCGCGGGCCTGGAGGCGCTGACCGCGGCGCTCGCGGGCCACCGCGTCGATTCCGCGTACGTGGCGTCGTACACGGCGGGCAAGCAGCGCTGGGAGCGGCGCGTCGACGCCGCCTACGCGGCCGACGAACCGGCCGCGCGCCCCACCCAGGCCCAGGTCCTCGGCCTGCTCGACGCGCTCGTCACCGACGAGGACGTCGTCATCAACGCGGCGGGCTCGCTCCCCGGCGACCTGCACAAGCTGTGGCGGGCCCGCGCGCCGCGCCAGTACCACGTCGAGTACGGCTACTCCTGCATGGGCTACGAGATCCCGGCGGCGATCGGCGTGTCCCTGGCCGCGCCCGAGCGGCCCGTGTGGGCGCTGGTCGGCGACGGCACGTATCTGATGATGCCCACCGAGATCGTCACGGCGGTGCAGGAGGACATCCCCATCAAGGTCGTCATCCTGCAGAACCACGGCTATGCCTCCATCGGCGGCCTCTCGGAGTCCGTCGGCGGCGAGCGCTTCGGCACCGACTACCGCTACCGGGCGCCCGACGGCACGTACACCGGCGGCCCGCTGCCCGTGGACCTCGCGGCCAACGCGGCCTCGCTGGGGCTGCCCGTGACGCGGGCGAGGACCGTGGCCGAGCTGCGCGCGGCCCTGCGCGAAGCGCGCGAAGCGGACGGCCCCACATGTGTCTACGTGGAGACGGAAACGGCAGACACAGTGTCGGGCCCGCCCCCGGCGCAGGCGTGGTGGGATGTGCCCGTGGCCGAGATCGCGACCCGCCCGTCGGCGGTCAAGGCCCGTGAGGAGTACGACCGGCACGTGTCCGCCCGGCGCCGCCAGCTGTGAAGGGATTCCTGGCATGACCAGCATGACGAAGACCGTCGACCACTGGATCGGTGGCAAGAGCGTCGAGGGGACCTCCGGCACGTACGGCCCGGTCACCGATCCGGCGACCGGCGCCGTGACCACCCGGGTCGCCTTCGCGAGCGTGGACGAGGTGGACGCGGCGGTGGCCGCCGCCAAGGCCGCGTACGCGACCTGGGGCCAGTCCTCGCTGGCGCAGCGCACCTCCGTGCTCTTCAAGTTCCGCGCGCTGCTCGACGCGCACCGCGACGAGATCGCCGAGCTGATCACCGCCGAGCACGGCAAGGTGCACGCGGACGCGCTCGGCGAGGTCGCGCGCGGCCTGGAGGTCGTCGACCTGGCGTGCGGCATCAACGTGCAGCTCAAGGGCGAGTTGTCCACGCAGGTCGCCAGCCGTGTGGACGTCGCCTCGATCCGCCAGCCGCTGGGCGTCGTCGCGGGCATCACGCCCTTCAACTTCCCGGCGATGGTGCCGATGTGGATGTTCCCGCTCGCCATCGCGTGCGGCAACACCTTCGTCCTGAAGCCCAGCGAGAAGGACCCGTCGGCCGCGATGCGCGTGGCCGAGCTGCTCGCCGAGGCGGGCCTGCCGGACGGCGTGTTCAACGTGGTGCACGGTGACAAGGTGGCCGTGGACCGGCTCCTTGAGCACCCGGACGTGGCGGCGGTGTCCTTCGTGGGCTCGACCCCGATCGCCCGCTACATCCACACCACGGCCTCCGCGAACGGCAAGCGCGTGCAGGCCCTCGGCGGCGCCAAGAACCACATGCTGGTCCTGCCGGACGCCGACCTGGACGCGGCGGCCGACGCCGCCGTCTCGGCCGCGTACGGCTCCGCGGGCGAGCGCTGCATGGCCATCTCGGCCGTCGTCGCGGTCGGTTCGGTCGGCGACGAGCTCGTCGCGAAGATCAAGGAGCGCGCCGAGAAGATCAAGATCGGCCCGGGCAACGACCCGGCCTCCGAGATGGGCCCGCTCATCACGGCCGCGCACCGCGACAAGGTGGCCTCGTACGTGACGGGCGCCGCCGCGCAGGGCTGCGAGGTCGTCCTGGACGGCACCGGCTACACCGTGCCGGGCCACGAGGGCGGCCACTGGATCGGCCTGTCGCTGCTCGACCGGGTGCCGGTCACGGCGGACGCGTACCAGGACGAGATCTTCGGCCCGGTCCTGTGCGTGCTGCGCGTCGACACCTACGAGGAGGGCCTGGCGCTCATCAACGCCTCGCCGTTCGGCAACGGCACGGCGATCTTCACCCGGGACGGCGGCGCCGCGCGCCGCTTCCAGCTGGAGGTCGAGGCGGGCATGGTCGGCGTGAACGTGCCGATCCCGGTGCCGGTGGGCTACCACTCCTTCGGCGGCTGGAAGGACTCCCTCTTCGGCGACCACCACATCTACGGCAACGACGGCACGCACTTCTACACCCGCGGCAAGGTCGTCACCACCCGCTGGCCGGATCCCTCGGACGCCCCGGCGGGCGTGGACCTGGGGTTCCCGCGCAATCACTGACAGCTCCACCCCACTGAACGAAGCCGTCCGCCCTGCGGACGGCTTCGTTCCTTTTTTCGCCGATCACCTGCGGTTCCCGCACGGAGGGGATGAATGGGGCGAGAAAGGCGTGGGCGAAATTCCACCTTGCTATCAAAGGTAAACAAGGCAAACATCTAGCTAATTGCCACCTATGGTCGCCAACATCTGCGATTCATTGGCCAGTTGAAGATCGTCAGGGCTGCGGATTCCGTAGGCAACCGGCCATTGACGTTTTCCTGACGCGGGGATTCCATGACGCTCTGCCGCCCCCCTCTGGTACGAGCCGATCGGAATCGCCGCATGACCGAAACGCTGCACACGCCGCCGCAGTCCGCGGCCGTCCCCGCGGCGGCGGAAGCCCCCGGGACCCCGGCTGCTCCCCGCAAGCTGAAGCGGTCCATCGGCGTCGTCGGCGGCACCCTGCTCACGCTGTCCTGCGTGACGCCCGCGTCCACGCTGTTCGTGGTCGTGCCCGACCTGTTCTCCTCGCTCGGCACCGCCACCACCCTCACCATCGCGATCGGCGCGCTGCTCTGCGTCGGCGTCGCCTTCTGCTACTCCGAGCTCGGCACGCTGATCCCCAGCGCGGGCGGCGAGTACGCGATGGTCTCCACGATGGCCGGACGGCTCGCGGGCTGGCTCGTGTTCGTGCTCTCGCTGCTCGTCGTGATGATCGTGCCGCCCGTGATCGCCATGGGCACGGCCGACTACCTCGCGCCCCTGGTCAAGATCGAACCCGCCTACGCGGGCGCGGGCGTCATGCTCCTCGCCACCCTCGCGGGCCTGCTCGACCTGCGGGCCAACGCCTGGATCACCGGGATCTTCCTGGTCCTCGAAGTGGTCGCGGCCGCCGTCGTGGCCGTCCTCGGCTTCGCCCACGCCGAGCGCGGCGCGGGCAGCCTCGTCGACCTCAGCGTGGCCAGCGGCTCCGGAGACGGCACCAAGACCGTCACCGCGATGCTGATCGTCTCCGGGCTCGCCATCGCGCTCTTCGTCACCCAGGGCTTCTCCACGGCCGTCTACCTCTCCGAGGAGATGGAGAACCCGCGCCGCAACGTGGCCCGCACCGTGCTGCTCACCCTCGGCATCTCGGCGGTCGTCCTGCTCGTGCCCGTCGCCGCGATCACCCTGGGCGCGCCGGACCTGGCCGCCCTCACCGGCGGCGACATCGGCGCGATGGTCACCGCCTGGTCCAGCTCCGGCGTCGGCACCTTCATCAGCCTCTGCGTGGCCCTCGCCATCATCAACGCGGGCATCGTCATGGTCATCCAGAACTCCCGCGTCCTGTTCGCCTCCGCGCGCGACAAGGCCTGGCCCGAGCCCGTCAACGCGGTCCTGTCCCGGCTCGGCGGCCGCTTCGGCTCCCCGTGGGTCGCCACCCTCCTGGTCGGCGTCCCCGGCGCCGCGCTCTGCTTCGTGAACCTCGACACCCTGTACGGCGTCACCGGCGTGTCCGTGACCGGCATGTACCTGCTCGTCGCGGTGGCGGCCCTGCTCGCCCGCCGGGGCGGCCACGGCGCCGCCCCGGCCTGGCGGATGCCGCTGTGGCCCGGGATCCCGCTGGCGCTCATCGCGGTCCTCGCGTACGTACTCAGCCAGCAGGAGGCCCGGTACCTCCTGTGGACCGGCGGCATCGTGGCCGTCGCGACGGTGTACTGGGCCTGCTACCTGCGGCCGAGGGCGGCCACGCGCTGGCTGGTGACGGTGCCGGAGTAGCCCTCGCGGGGCGCCCCTGACCCGCCCCTTCCCGCTTCCTGGGGGCTCCGCCCCCAGACCCCCGCTCCTCAAACGCCGGAGGGGCTACAAGTAGCCCGTCCGGCGTTTGAGGACGAGGCGCGAAGCGCCGATAAGGGGGTCCAAGGGGGCGGAGCCCCCTTGTTCGGGAAGGGGCGGGTCTGGGGCGCCCCCGCGAGGGCTAAAGGCCCAGCCAGTCCTCCGCGGCCACCGCGGCAGGCTTCGCCAGGAGGTCCCGGTCCTTGAACCCGCTGGACGTGGAGACGCACACCACGGGCCCCTCCCCGCCCGGGCAGAGCTGCCGCAGGCCCGCGAGTCCCGCCGCCGCGGACACCTCCGCCCACACCCCGCCCCGCGCCAGCTCCGCCCGCGCGGCCACCAGCTCCTCGTCGGTCACGAGCAGCGCCGCGCCCCCGCTCTCGCGCAGCGCGAGCACGCCCCGGTAGCCGCCCACCGGGCAGTCGATGGCGTACGCGGCGGTGTCCCCGACGGGGACGTGCGCGGCGGGCACCCCGTCGCGCACGGCGGCCGCGAGGGGCCCGCCGACGGCGGGCTCGCAGGAATACAGGCGCGGCACCCGCTCCCCGTACCCGAGCCGCACCAGCTCGGCGAACCCCTTCCAGACGCCGAACAGCATCTCCCCGTACCCGGTCGGCACGAACACCGCGCGCGGGAGGGCGCCGAGCTCGTCGTGGATCTCGTAGGCGATCGTCTTGTAGCCCTCGGGCCCGAACCCGTGCCCGGTGTGCGCGGCGGACGTGAGGTTGCTGACGGGGTGGTACCCGGTCCGCTCGACGATGCGGCGCAGCAGCGGCCACCGCTCGTCGGTGGGCACGTGCAGCACGGTGGCGCCGTACGCGCGCAGGAACGCGTCGACGGCGGGCGGCGCGTCCGGCGAGGTGAGGACCGTGCACGGAAGACCGGCCCGGGCGGCGTACGCGGCCGCCGACGCGCCGTGGTTGCCGGAGGAGGCGACGACGACACCGGGGGCGCCGACGCTGACGGCCGCGCTCACCGTGATCCGGTTGAGCCGGTCCTTGTGGCTCCAGGTCGGATTGCGGGACTCGTCCTTGATCCACACGCCGTCCTCCAGGGGGAGCAGCGGGGTGCCGCCCTCGGCGAGGGAGGGGGCGCGCAGCGGCGGGAGGAGCGGCGCCCAGCGCTCGTGCCCGCGCGGCCGCGCGGCGGCGGCTCCGGGCGCGAAGAAGCCGTCGGGGACCTGGTCGTAGGCGTAGTCGACCTCTACGGGGTACGCGATGTCGTCGGTACTCGTGACCGGACAGCCCGCCGTGAGCGGCGGCCAGAGCGGGAAGCGGACGGAAGGGTCACCCAGGGAACGCTGGCCGATGGCAAGGGAGGTCATGGGTCAGCAGCGTAGGTGCCCCTGACATCCGGTGCGGGGCGCCGGGGGCCTCCGTACCGCGGCGGACGTACGGGGGCGGCGGATCGTACTCCCCGGGGAGACAGCGGGGTTCCGACCGGCGGCCGCATCGGTTGTCGGTGACCGCCCGTACCGTTGACGCATGGATCTACGACTGCCCCGGGCCAGAGCCTGGAAGGCGGCGCTGCGCGCGCCGCGGCGGACGGCCGCCGCCGCGGCGGCGGTTGTGGTGCTCGCGGGCGCGGGCACGTGGACGGCGCTCGCGTCCGACGAGGCACCCGCCGTGCGCCGCACGGACCAGACGCTCGCCATGGGCCGGGGCCAGGGGCAGGAGGTGCGGATCGACACCTCGTACTTCACCGCGGGCGACCCGGGCACCAAGCGCCCCGCGGTGCTCGTCGGGCACGGCTTCGGCGGCAGCAAGGACGACGTGCGCGAGCAGGCCGAGCGCCTGGCCCGCGACGGGTACGCGGTCCTGACGTGGTCCGCGCGCGGCTTCGGCAGGTCCACCGGGCGCATCGGGCTCAACGACCCCAAGGGCGAGGTCGCCGACGTGTCGCGGCTCGTCGACTGGCTGGCGAAGCGGCCCGAGGTCCGCCTCGACAAGGACGGCGACCCGCGCGTGGGCGTCACGGGCGCCTCGTACGGGGGCGCGGTGTCGCTGCTCGCGGCCGGGCACGACGACCGGATCGACGCCATCGCCCCGCTGATGACGTACTGGAACCTGGCGGACGCGCTGTTCCCCAAGGACGTCTTCAAGAAGCAGTGGGCCGGGATGTTCCTGAGCGCGGGCGGCGGCTGCGACAAGTTCGAGCCGAAGCTGTGCGCGATGTACGAGCGCGTGGCGGTCGCGGGCAAGCCCGACGCGCGGGCGCGCGAACTGCTCGCGGGGCGCAGCCCGGCCGCCGTCGGCGACCGCGTCAAGGTGCCCGCCCTGATCGTGCAGGGCCAGCGGGACTCGCTGTTCCCGCTCGACCAGGCCGACGCGATGGCCAAGGCGATCCGCGGCAACCACGCGCCCGTAGCGGTCGACTGGACGGCGGGCGGCCACGACGGCGGCGACCAGGAGACCGACCGGGTCGCGGGCCGGGTCACGCGGTGGTTCGACCGCTACCTCAAGGACGACAAGGGCGCCGACACGGGCCCCGCCTTCCGCGTCACCCGCACCGGCGGCATCGACTCCACGGACGGCGCGGCGACGCTGCGCGGCGCGAGCGCCGACCGCTACCCGGGGCTCGGCGGCGGGCTGCGCGAGGTCCCGCTCGCCGGGCGCCCGCAGACCTTCGACAACCCCGCGGGCGCCGCGCCGCCCGCCGTCTCCGGACTGCCGGGCCTCGGCGGCGCGGGCGGCGGGGGCGACGGCCTGAGCCGTCTGTCCTCGCTGGGCGTCGGCGTCTCCCTGGACATCCCCGGGCAGTACGCCGCGTTCGAGTCGAAGCCGCTCACCGAGGACCTGCGGATCACCGGCGCCCCCGCCGTGCGGGTGCGGGTGAAGTCCGACAGCGCGGACACGGTCCTCTTCGGCAAGGTCTACGACGTGGGGCCCGGCGGCGGCCAGCAGGTGCTGCCCGCGCAGCTCGTCGCCCCGGTGCGGATCGGCGGCGCCGTGGATGGCAGGACCCTGGACCTGCGGCTGCCCGCCGTCGACCACGAGCTGAAGAAGGGCCACCGGCTGCGCCTGGTGTTCGCCGCCACCGACCTGGGCTACGCCTCACCGGCCGAACCGGCCGCGTACACGGTGGCGTTGAAGAGCGGCCTGAAGGTCCCGACGGCCCCCGGCGTGGACACGGCCGCGGCCCCGCTGCCCGCCTGGGTGTGGTGGCTGCCGCTGGTCGGCGCGGCCGTGGCGGCCGCCCTGCTCCTGGTCGGCCGCAGGCGCGTGACGGCGCCCGCGCCCGACCCGGACCTCGCCGACGTGCCCCTCCAGATCACCGGCCTGAGCAAGCGGTACGCGAAGTCCACCGAGCGGTACGCGGTCCGCGAGCTGTCCTTCCGCGTCGAGAAGGGCCAGGTCCTCGGCCTCCTCGGGCCGAACGGCGCGGGCAAGACCACCACCCTGCGCATGCTGATGGGCCTCATCCGCCCCGACGCGGGCGAGATCCGCGTCTTCGGCCAGGCGATCCGGCCGGGCGCGCCGGTCCTGTCCCGCGTCGGCGCGTTCGTGGAGGGCGCCGGGTTCCTGCCCCACCTGTCGGGCCGGGAGAACCTGGAGCTGTACTGGCGTGCCACCGGCCGCCCCGCCGGGGACGCGTACCTGGACGAGGCCTTGGAGATCGCGGGGCTCGGCGACGCCCTCGCCCGCGCCGTGCGCACGTACTCCCAGGGCATGCGCCAGCGCCTCGCCATCGCCCAGGCCATGCTGGGCCTGCCGGACCTGCTGATCCTGGACGAGCCGACGAACGGCCTCGACCCGCCCCAGATCCGCGAGATGCGCGAGGTGATGATCCGGTACGCGGCGGGCGGCCGCACGGTCATCGTCTCCAGCCACCTCCTCGCCGAGGTCGAGCAGTCCTGCACGCATCTGGTCGTCATGGACCGGGGCCGCCTCGTGCAGGCGGGCCCGGTCGACGAGATCGTCGGCGCCGGGGACACGCTCCTGGTGGGCCTCGCGGCGGACATCCCCGACCCGCTGGTCGAGAAGGTGGCCTCGCTCCCGGGCGTGGCCTCGGCGGCCCGCACCGAGGGCGGGCTGCTGGTGCGGCTCGACGGCGGCCCGGCGGCCACGGGGGCGGCCCTCCTGCCCGAACTGGTCCGCCTGGAGGTGCCCGTGGAGGCGCTCGGCCCGCACCGGCGCCTGGAAGACGCGTTCTTGACCCTGATCGGAGGAGGTGCGGCGTGACGGCCCCACAGGACACGACGGCGGCCCCGGACGGGCCCCGGGCCGCGGCGGCGACCGGGGGACCCCGGGAGACCGGCACGGCGGCGACCGACGGCCCCCGGGAGACCGGTACGGCGGTGGCCGACGGCCCCCAGGACACCGGCGCGGCCCAGGACACCGGCGCGGCCACCGCGCCCGGCTACCGCCCGGGCCGCACGCTGCCGCTGCGCGTCGAGGCCGTCCGCCAGCTCAAGCGGCGGCGCACGCTCGTCATGGGCGGCGTCCTCGCCCTGCTGCCCCTCGTGCTGCTCCTCGCGTTCGCGATCGCCGGTTCGCCGGGCGGCCGCAACGACCGGGTGACGCTGATGGACACGGCCACGGCCTCGGGCGTGAACTTCGCGGCGACGTGCCTGTTCGTGTCGGCCGGGTTCCTGCTCGTCATCCCCGTCGCGCTGTTCTGCGGGGACACCGTGGCCTCCGAGGCGGGCTGGTCGAGCCTGCGCTATCTGCTCGCGGCGCCCGTGCCCCGGGCCCGCCTTCTGTGGTCCAAGCTGGCGGTGGGGCTCGGCCTGAGCGCCGCCGCGATCGCGCTGCTGCCGGTGGTGGCGCTCGTCGTCGGCACGATGGCGTACGGCTGGGGGCCGCTGGAGATCCCGACCGGCGGCGTCCTGGAGCCCGGCACGGCCGCGCGGCGCCTCGCCGTCGTCGTGGTGTACGTCTTCGCGTCCCAGCTGGTCACGGCAGGCCTCGCGTTCTGGCTCTCCACGAGGACGGACGCGCCCCTCGGCGCCGTCGGCGGCGCGGTCGGCCTGACCATCGCGGGGAACGTCCTGGACGCGGTGACCGCGCTCGGCGGCTGGCGCGACTTCCTGCCCGCGCACTGGCAGTTCGCCTGGGCGGACGTCTTCCAGCCCACCCCGGAGTGGTCGGGCATGCTCCAGGGCACCGCCGTCTCGGTGACGTACGCGCTGGTGCTCTTCGCCCTCGCGTTCCGCGGGTTCGCGCACAAGGACGTGGTGTCCTAGGGCCTGCCCGATGGGTCGGCACGGCGTCGCGGAGCCCTAGCGCCTGCCCGCCCCGCACAGCTCGCGTTCCGCCCGCACCGGATCGTTCGGGAAGCGGAACGCGGTGCGCTCCACGGCGCCGCCGACGTTGCGCAGGAAGCGCCCCGCCGTGAGGGGCTCCCGGGTGGCCGCGCGGAGTTCGGCCAGCGGGCCGCAGGCCAGGGCGCGGCGGGCGGCGGCCACGCGTGCCGGGTCCATGCCGGGCGGCAGGTCGCCGGTGCCCCGGTCGGCGACGATCCACTCGTCGGGGAGCCGCTTGTCGTGGCCCACGCGCGCGTGGGCGATGCGCTCGGAGTGGGCGGCCAGCGGGTAGGCGAGCCCGATGGGGTCGAGCGCCGCGCCGTCGAGGGGGACGACGGTGCCGTTGAGCCCGAGCGTCGCGTACGCGCCGGACACGGAGGGCGCCGCGCCCTCGACGCGGGTGCGGGCCAGGAACAGCGTGGGCGCCCCGGTGTGCGCGGCGTCCCGCACCTCACGCGCGTACGCCGCGTTGCCCCGGAACCCGGCGAAGGTGTGCCGCAGGGGGTGCGCGGCCGCGTTCTGCCGCACGTACACGCCGCGCTCGTCCGCGATGCCGCGCGGCCCGATCAGCCCCTCGTACGGAACGCGCAGCGACGCCGCGCACACCAGCGCCCAGGCCCCGACGCCGACCGTCGTGAGGGTCCACGCGCGCGTGGCGGGCACCACGAACACCGGCAGGACCAGCAGGAGGAGCCCCGGCAGGAACATCCGCGCGTGCATGAAGTCCCCGCCGACCTTGATGACGTACGCCCAGCACAGGACCCCCGCGACGACGGGCGCGAGCGCGGGCACCCAGGGCACCGCGCGCCCCGGCCGTCCGCCGCGCCGCGCGGGCAGTACGGCGGCCAGGACGAACAGGGCGGGCAGCCACAGCAGATACGGCCCGGCGAAGTCGGCGAGGTAGGCGGCCCCGCGCCCCCACAGGCTGGACGAGGCCTCCTTGGTGACGCCGGGCAGCGGCATGAGGTGTCCGTAGTAGCCCATCCGGAAGACCTCGTAGGCGACGGGCAGCACGCCCGCGGCTGCCGCCCCGGCGAGCGCGGCGCGGCGCGAGGGGCGCGCGCTCAGCCACTGCGCGCCGAGGAACACGGCGGACACCAGGGCGAGATCGGGCCGTACCAGCGGACCGAGCCCGAGGACGAACGCGGTGGCCAGCGCGCGCGGACGGGTCACGAGCAGCAGCCAGGCGCCCGCGAGCCAGCACGTGGCGAGCCCCGTCTCCAGGCCGGAGGTGGCGAAGTCCCACACGGGCGGCAGCGCGAGCGGCACCAGGGCGCCGAGCGGCAGGAGGGGGCCGCCGGACGCCCCCGTGTGCAGGCGTGCCGCGCCCCACGCGGCGAGTGCGAACCCGGCCGCCGTGAGCAGCAGCCCGCCGTACACCGCGGCCGCCACCACGTCGGCCCCCGGCAGCCCCGCGAGGACGAGCAGCCACTGCCACAGCGTGCCCGTCGAGGACTCGGCCCGCTCGCCCACGTTGAACACAGGACCGTGCCCCGCGAGCACCTGCCGGACCGTCCGGACGTAGATGTGCCCGTCGTCGGACATCCAGCGCCGCTGGTACCCGGCCCAGACGACGGCGAGCGCGGGCAGCAGACACACGACGACCCGGAAGGGCTGCCGGGACCGGAGGGGAGGGTGCATGGCTGTCATGCACGGTACTTCGGCGCAGGTCAGCGAGGCCTTGAACGGGATGGATCTCTAGCCCGTCCGGCGTTTGAGGACGAGGCGCGGAGCGCCGATGACGGGGGGTCCGGGGGGCGGAGCCCTCTGGTTTCGGGAAGGGGCGGGCCTGGGGCGCACCCGCGAGGCCCCGGCCCCCGCGAGGCCCCGGCCCCCGCGAGGCCCCGGCCCCGTCCCCGGCGAGGACCCCGCGACTCACGCCTTGGGGATGTCGAAGTACCGGGTGAGCCCCGCGGCCAGCGCCACGTCCCCCACGACCTTGAGCTTGCGGGTCATGAACAGCGTGACGGGCTGCGCGTTGCCGGACACCAGCTTCAGGAACTCCGCGTCGCCCATCACCAGCGTGACCCGCGGCTCCGCCGCCGAGCGCCCCTCGCGCACCACGCACGCGCCCTCCGCGATGTCCGTCTCGTACACCGCGTCCCCGACGCCCCCGCTCCCCGTGACCTGCCACCGGATCAGCGCCTTCAGGGAACCCGCGGCCTCCGGCCTGAACTGCTGCTCCATGCGCGTGAACACCTCCCGCAGGACGCGGGCGCGCAGCGGGCCGTCCGTGGCGATCTCGGTGAGCTCCTTGCCGGAGAGGCCCTTGACGATCCGCGCGAACTCCGTGGGTGTGACACTGGCGAAGTCGAGCCCCGCGATCTCCC
Source organism: Streptomyces sp. NPDC053474 (assembly GCF_044544845.1). Taxonomy (NCBI): domain Bacteria; kingdom Bacillati; phylum Actinomycetota; class Actinomycetes; order Kitasatosporales; family Streptomycetaceae; genus Streptomyces; species Streptomyces sp. NPDC053474. The sequence continues at coordinate 384,244 of NZ_JBITXV010000003.1, read as the reverse complement.
CGGCCTTGTCCGTCCCCAACGCAAGCTCCTTACCACGAAGTAAACTTACTGGGAGGTAAGGTAAAGCCGGGGCGAGGAGGCTGACAAGGGTGGGTGGCACGCCACAGGAGCGCAGGCGGCGCGTTCCGCGCAAGGAGCGCGAGCAGCAGATGATCGACGTGGCGGTCCAGGTCTTCGCCAAGCGGGGCTACCACGCCGCGTCGGTCGACGAGATCGCCGAACTGGCCGGGATCTCCAAGCCGATGGTGTACCTCTACCTCGACTCCAAGGAAGGCCTGTTCCTGGCCTGTCTGCGGCGGGAGGCCGACCGGTTGGTCGCGGCGTTCCAGGGGGCGGCCCGGGAGGCGGCCGCGAGCGGTCCCGCCGACGCACGGGACCGAGGCGCGCGGCCGGGCGCGACGAAGCCCCAGGGCGCCCCCGAAGTGCGCCTGTACGCCGGGCTCCTGGCCTTCTTCTCCTTCGTCGCCGAGCACCGCGACAGCTGGGTGGTGCTCCACCGCCAGGCGTCGGAGCTGAGCGAGGCCATCGCGGCCGCCGTCGCCGACGCGCGCCGCGCGGTGATGGCGCAGGTCGCGGAGCTCGTCCGGGCGGGCATCGAGGAGAGCGCGACCCCCTCGCAACTCACCGAAAGGGACGCCGATTTCGTGGCCCACGCCCTCGTCGGCGCCGCCGACTCACTCACCGACTGGATGGCCCGCAACCCGGACCAGTCACCGGAGGGCGTCACCCTGCGCCTGATGAACATGGTCTGGGTCGGGATGGGCCGGGTCCTGGAGGGGGAGATCTGGACCCCGGCCCGCGAGTGAGGCCCGCGCCGCCGCCACGCTCCTGCCCGGACTTCTGCGCGACCCATTGAAATCTCCCTACGCGCCGGTAAGTTGACCGCAAGGCAAGTACGCGCGCGCCCGTACAGCACGCAGCCGTACCGCGCGCACCCGCACCACGGACCACCACGGACACGTACCCGCACGTACCCGCACCACGGACACGTACCGGGAGCCGTCATGGGCGTACGCAAGGACTTGAAGAAGGCGCGGCGCCACCCCGGTCTCGCCGGGCGTGCCGAGGTCGAGCTCGTCCGGGACGGGCACGGCGTGGTGCGCGAGGCCCGCGCCCCCGCCCTAGTCCCGGAGGCCACGCACGGCAGCACGGCCGACATCCCCTTCACCAACGCGGCCGAGGCCCCCGACGCCGTGGTGCTGCGCCGCAAGGAGGCGGGCCGGTGGCGGCCCGTGACGGCCGCGGCCTTCGCCCGCGAGGTCACCGCGGCCGCGAAGGGCCTGATCGCGACGGGGCTCGCACCGGGCGGCAGGGTGGCCCTGATGTCCCGTACGCGCTACGAGTGGGCGGTGCTCGACTTCGCCGTCTGGGCGGCGGGCGGCCAGACCGTGCCCGTCTACCCGACGTCGTCGGCCGCGCAGATCGAGTGGATCGTACGGGACTCCGGCGCGAGCCTGCTCTTCGCCGAGACCCCGGCGAACGCGGCGACGGCACGGGACGCCGTCGCGGGCCACGACGCGCCCCTGACCGTCCGGACGATCGACGACGGCGCGGTCCTCGAACTCGCCGAACGCGGCCAGGAGGTGAGCGACGAGGAGGTCGCCAAGCGGCGCGCGGCGCTCACCCCCGACACCATCGCCACCATCTGCTACACCTCCGGCACCACGGGGCGCCCCAAGGGCTGCGTCCTCACCCACGGCAACCTGCACGCCGAGGCGGCCAACACCGTCGACCTGCTGTACCCGGTGTTCAAAGCGATCACCGGCCAGCGGGCCGCCACGCTGCTCTTCCTGCCGCTCGCCCACATCCTGGGCCGTAGCATTCAGATCGCCTGCATGCTCGCCCGCATCGAACTCGGCCACTGTCCGAGCATCAAGCCGGACGAACTGCGGCCCGAACTGCGCGCGTTCCGGCCGACGTTCGTCGTCGGCGTGCCGTACCTCTTCGAGAAGATCCACGACACCGGGCGCGCGACCGCCGAACGCATCGGCCGGGGCGCCTCCTTCGACCGCGCGGAGCGGATCGGCGTGCGCTTCGCGGAGGCGTATCTGAACAGGTTCCTCGGCACCGGACCCGGCCCCTCCGTCGGGCTCTACCTCGGCTGGGCGCTGTACGACCTGCTCGTCTACCGGCGCATCCGCAAGGAGGTCGGCGGCCGTCTGCGCTACGCCATCAGCGGCGGCTCCCCGCTCGACCGACAGCTCAACCTGTTCTTCTACGCCGCCGGAATCGTCATCTACGAAGGCTACGGACTCACCGAGACCACCGCGGCCGCCACGATCATCCCGCCGCTGCGGCCGCGCCCCGGAACCGTCGGCCTGCCGGTGCCCGGCACGGCGGTGCGCATCGCGGACGACGGCGAGGTGCTCATCAAGGGAGGCATCGTCTTCACCTCGTACTGGAACGACCGGGACGCCACCGACGCCGTCCTCACCGGCGACTGGTTCGCCACCGGCGACCTGGGCGCCCTCGACGAGGACGGCTATCTCACCATCACCGGCCGCAAGAAGGACATCATCGTCACCAGTGGCGGCAAGAACGTCTCGCCCGCCGTCCTGGAGGACCGGCTGCGCGGCCGCGCCCTGGTCGGCCAGTGCCTCGTCGTCGGCGACAACCGCTCCTACGTCGGCGCGCTCATCACCCTCGACCCGGAGGCCGTGGCGCACTGGCTGGCCGTCCGCAAGCGCCCCGCGGACACGCCACCGGCCGAGCTGCGCCGCGACCCGGAGCTCCTCGCGGACCTCCAGAAGGCCGTGGACCACGCCAACGAAGCGGTGTCGCGCGCCGAGTCCATCCGCCGCTTCGCGGTCGTGGAAGGGGAGTTCAGCGAGGAGAACGGCCTGCTCACCCCGTCGCTGAAGATCAAGCGACGGGCCGTGGAGCAGGCGTACGCGCAGGAGATCGAGGCGCTCTACCGGGGCTGAGCGTCAGGGCGCGTCCGGCTCCTCGCACGACTCCTCCAGATAGGTGCGCGCGACGGCGCTCGCCCGCGCGGACCAGGCGGCGATCACGGCGATCTCGTCGGGCGTGAAGTCGTCGAACAGCGCCATCAGGCGTGCGTAGTACGGCTCGTAGATCTCCCGCACGCGCGCGGACGCGGCCGGTACGGCGACGACGCGCACCCGGCGCCGGTCGGCGGGGTCGGGGCACCGGGTCACGAACCCGCCGCGCTCCAGGCGGTTGAGGATGCCCGTCACCGCGCCCGTCGTGACGTGCGCGCGCGTGGCCAGTTCGCCCGCGGTGACCGCGTCGTCCCCGGCCTGGAGGACGTACGCGAAGCAGATCAGGTCCGTGACGGACAGGCCGAGGTTCCGTGCGAACTCCTGCTGCCCGACGACGCTCGTCGCGACGAGGTCGTCCACCGCGGCGACCACGTCCTGCGCGGACGCGCTGGGGCGACGCTTGCCCTCCATTGAAATCCCTTAGTACGTAAGATAAATTACTTACTCGCTAAGGCATCTTACGTCTGGTGCCGGGGGCGCGGCCAGGCCGTGCCCCCGCGGGCACGGGGAGGGCGCGACACGTGAGTACACATGACGACGGCCACACGATCGCCGGCTGGACCGGCTGCGCGGTCGGCACGGTGGGGGCGCTGATCGCGGGAGTGGGCATCACCGGCTGGCGCCCCGGCATCTGGCTGGGGCTCGGCGTGATGGCCCTCGCGGTGTTCGTCACCTGGTTCCTGCACCTGGCGGGCTGGGGCAAGGGACCGGGCCCGAGACCGCCGTCCCAGCGGCCCATGAGGCTACGCGACAGCACGGCGCGCGCGGGACACCCGGGCTGCGTCGGCTGCCGCCTGGCGGGCCGCCGGGGGATGGCTCCCGGAGCGACGGTGGCGCCTTCCCGGCGGGAGAGCGGGGACGAGGTGGCGCACCCGGTCGCGTGACGGGGCCTCGGCCTGGTGGCTGCGCTGGTGGGGGCGCATTCGTGTTGCGGGGCCCGGCCTGGTGGCCGTGCTGGTGGGGGTGCATTCATGTTGCGGGGCCTCGGCCCGGTGGCCCCGCGCTGGTGGGGGCGCATTCATGCCTCGGGGCCCGGCCCAATGGGCGCGCTGGTGAGAGCGCATTCATGCTGCGGGGCTCCGGCCCGGTGACCGCGCCGGTGAGGGCCCGTTCATGTCGCAGGGCCTCGGCCCGGTGGCTGCGCTGGTGGGGGTGCATTCATGCCGCGGAGCCCGGCCCGGTGGCCGCCCCGGTGAGTACGCGTACTCATGCCGGGGGCGGGCCGCCGGGCCACAGTGGTGCTCGCCGAACCGGACCGAGCCCAAGGACCCGCGATGCCGCCTGCCTACCGCCCTCGCCGCCGCCTGCGCCGCCTGCTCGCGCTCGCCACGGACACCTGGCTCGCGCGGGTCTACCTCGCGGTGGTCGCGGCGGCGCTGGCGTTCTTCCTGGGGGCCTGGTACGCCGGTCCCGACCCGGGGCTCGCCGGGTTCTACCCGTTCCTCGCCACGGCACCGCTCGGCGCCCTCGCCTTCCTGGCGTCGCTGCCCGCCGAACAGTCCTCACTCACCTGGCTCGCCCCGACCGTCTTCGCCGTCGGCACGGCAGCGGCGGGGCTCTGCAACGCGGCACTCCTCGGCAGCCTCACGCGCGTGCCCGCAGCAAAAAGGGCCTTCCCGAAGGAAGGCCAATGAGGTGCGCCCCCGGCGGGGCTCGCCGCAGAAGGTGGACGGTCTGACCTGGGGGTTTTGACGGGGAAGCTTGTTGTCGAGGGGAGCTTCTGCCCGACGGCCAGGGGGAGGGCGGGGCGGTGAAGCGGTCCGCCGTGCGGATGGCCGCCGACTCGGAGGTGTGGGTTCGGCGCGTGGGGGCTGTGGTGGTCGCTGGGGTTGCGGCGTACGCCTCGTACGTCCACCAGCGGGAGTTCGCGCTGCAGGGTGGGGCGGACAAGACCATTGCGACGCTGTGGCCGCTGTCGGTCGACGGGCTCCTTCTGCTGGCGACGGTCGGTGTTCTGAAGCGGTCCAGGGGCGGTGACCGCCGGTCGCGATGGGTGGTGTGGCTGGCGTTTCTGCTCGGAATCGCCGTCTCCCTTGCGGCGAACATCGCCGCGGCTCCCGCTGTGGCGTGGAAGCCGGTGCTGGTGGCGGGTTGGCCACCGGTGGCGCTGTTGCTGGCGGTGGAACTTCTCTCTGATCGTTCCCGTGGCGAGGCGAAGAGCCGGGTAGAGCAGCAGCCAGGGGAGGGAGATACCGACGATCGCGATCCGCTACTGGAACGTGCCCGGCGTGTGGATGACCGGCATCGGGAGCTGCATCAGCGGCCGGTGTCGGCGGAGTCGCTGCGTAAGGAGCTTCGGGTTGGTGCCGAACGGTCGAGGCGGCTGGTAGCGATGGTACGCGCGAGCTGTAACGGCAGAGCGCGAGCTTGAGTCCCGGCGTACAGTTCGACGGGTCTTCCTCTTCTTTTCTGCCGCTGACCAGCACATTTGCTCACGGGCCGCGCGGAGGGCCGAGTTGCCCTCGACGTGGCCGTTCGCGATCAGTGAGTGGAGTTGGGGGACGGCTTCTGAGCCGTCGAGTCCTCAGCGGGCGCCGGTGATGTCGAGGCGATCGTAGTTGGTGCCCCGAACACGAAGGTTGAGTTCCAGGCGGCCGGACTTGACGCCGAACACACCGCCCTTCCGCTGGGCACCGCGACGACGGAGGCGATCACGACAAACCGGGAATGATCGTCGATGCCGGTCACTAGCTTGCATGACCGCCCATCGGCCAGCGGCACTCCGCCAACCAGGTCCAGCTGCCACAGATGCATCGGCGCCTCACGCTGCCAGCGTCGGTACTTTCGCGGGTGCCGCTGTTCCTGCCGCCGGATCAGGCCGTTGCACGACAGCACGCGGTGGACGGTCGCGCGCGACGGGGCAGATCCCGGGCTGCGGCGGTCGAGCTCATGGGCGATCCGACGGGCGCCGTGCTGCGGGTGCTGCCGACGCAGCTCGCAGATCAGCGCCTCAACATCGGCGGAGATCCGCGCCGGACTGTTCCAAGGCCGCTTGGACCGGTCAGCCAGCCCCAGGATGCCCCCTGATCAAAACGTCGCCGCCACGTGTGCAGGGTCTGCCGGGACATGCCATAGCGGGCGGCAACCTCCCCAATCGGTGACCCACCAAGTACCTCGCGAACTGCGCGGTAGCGGTACTCAGTCAGCTGCTGCTGATCCACGTCCACCCCCTCGGCCCGTCAGCGTACGCGGGCGCGGAGGTCACGGATCGGCCGAGTCTGAACCAGGGCAACACCTGAGTGAGGTCAAGCATCTCCTGACGACAAATGGTTCGACAAGTGATGCCGCCGGAGCGGGCGTTGGGGAGAGCAACATCAACCACTCCACGCTCTCGAAAGCCACGACTGAGTAATCTTGTCGCACACGCGGTGATGACAGCATCGCCAGGGTGCGGGCGGTGACGGTCGGCATCCACGACTGAAGCTGGAGGGGTTTCAGTGTCACTTGGTGCAAGCGAGCCGTACCCGGAGAGCCTGGATCTGACGCCCTCGCCACGGCTCCTTGAGGTGCTGGGCGACATCCCCTACAAGCCATGGCAGTGCCTCGCCGAGCTCATTGACAACGCGTTTGACGACTTCCTCTCCGATGACGCTCGCGATGCCGACGATCCGCCTTACGTCCGTGTCACACTGCCGAAGCCTGGCACCCCCGAAGGCGATGAGATTGTGTGTGTCGCCGACAATGGGCGCGGCATGAGCCTTGAGGCCTTCCAGCTCGCCCTGCGCGCCGGCTATAGCCGGAACAGTCGTTACGGAAGCCTGGGACTCTTCGGCATGGGCTTCAACATCGCAACTGCCAATCTGGGATCCGTGACCGAGGTGCGGACCACCCGGGCAGGGGACCGGGACTGGCTGATCGCTGAAATCAATTTCCTTGAGATGCAGCAGAAGGGGGAGTTCAGGGCGCCTCTGCGTCGTGAAGCCAAGGACGACCCCACGATGCACGGAACGGAGATCACCGTGCATCGGTTGAGGACTGACACTCGAGCCGCGCTGCGCCGCCCCCAGTTGGCTTCCAATATCCGGGATCAGCTGGGCAAGGTCTATTCATATCTCCTTCGCGGCAAGGATGATCTGCCCGAGCTTCCCGGGGTTGACCTGAAGGGGCGCGGTTTCCAACTACTGGTCAACAACACCCTTGTGCGCCCGCGTCGGCCTTGCGTCTGGGACGCCCAGCGTTCGGTTCCGTATCGAGGCTCCGATGTGAAGGCCATCCAACCGATCGATCGTCCACTGTCTCCGGCTTGGGCGTGCCAGGACTGCGGACATTGGCACCGCGTGTCCCCCGAGGCGTGCGTCGAGTGCGGCGGCGGGAATCTTGAACTGCGGGAACGCCGTATCGTCGGCTGGGTTGGGATCCAACGCTATCTACACATCAGCGATTTCGGGATTGACTTCCTCAGGAACGGACGGAAGATCCTCACATCGGATCGAAGCCTCTTCGAATGGGAGAATCCTGACACCGGGGAGACGCTTGCTGAATATCCGATCGAGCTAGGCGCGACGGTGGGCGGACGCATCGTTGGCGAGATACATCTCGACCATGTTCCCGTGACCTATCAGAAGAATGACTTCAAGAGAGATTCCCGCGATTGGATCACCGCCGTCCATGCGATTCGCGGGGAAGGGCCTCTACAGCCAAATAAGGCGAAGGCTCTCGGGTACCCGCCCAATGATAGCCCTGTGGGGCTCTTGTTTAACGGCTTCCGCAGGAATGATCCGGGGGTGAAGTGTCTCGTTCCGGGCGACGGTAAGCGACCTCTTCACGAACTGGCTCGGGAATGGGCTGCATCGTTCCGTAAAGGTCTCGCCGAGTTCCTGACGGATGAAAAATGGTACGAGGCCGCACGGCAACACGACGAGATTAAGCGCGGTCGAACGACAACCTCGGCTGGAGGTGGGACGACTGCGGCAGCCGCTAACGGTGCTGCCGACGGCTCCTCCGAACCGCCCGGTGATCTACTCAGCCGCACAGGACTCGGTCTAGGAGACCACGCCGCGATGGCAACGGGTGGCTCGCCGGCCCCCTCCCAGCCACAGCCTCAGCCGGAGACGGAGGACCAGCGTTTCGCCAGGTATCGCACCGGAGCACGGAAGCTGAATGATCTGGGCGGCGCAGTGTCCGTGGCAATGCTGGGCAAGCGCATGGTCACCGTATATGACACGCCCGTGCCGCTGCTGGACCATTCCGGTCGGTCGACCCCGTGCGTGTCGCACACCCTTCGCGGCAACTCGATCGAGGTTTTCGTCCATGGGGACCACAAGGTGTTCCGGGAGTTCGGGCGGGATCCCCGTGACTACGCGATCATTGAGATAGCCGAGGCGTTGCGGGCCCTGGCCAATACCGACGACAGTGCCGCACGCATCGCTGCTGAGGTAACGGTGCAGTTCCCGGATCAGCGCTTTACCGACGGGGCGTTGCGGGAGCGCGCCAGCGCCCTTCTTGGGCGGGTGAGGGAAGGCCTCCAACGCGTCGGCGCGTCCCGGGCTGACGCCCTGTGGGCAAGCCTGCCGGCTGACGAGAAGCAAGCCGCTGAAAAGCACGCCGCTGGCGCAGACCCCCGGCTGGTGTGGCCTTCGGCCACTGAGAACGGCGACTTCATCGTGCATCTGACCGCGGAGGGCATCGCTGCCATCACCCGCGCCCACCCCGAAGTCGTGATGGATGATGCGGTGTTCTCCACGACTTGGTCGACATGGAACGACCCCGATGCCCGCCATGCCCAGGTTGAACGACTCGGTCGTCTCCTCGAAATCATGGGCTCGTTCCTCAGCAATACCAGCGGTAAGACCAGACTCGATCTAGCCATGATGCGCATGACGCTCGACGTGTTGGAGGAAGAGATCGCCGTCGAGGAGTTGGCGTGAGCTCATCCTTTGTAGCTCCGGACTTCCTGCTGGACATCGGCCCCGCAGCCTTCCTCCGCCAGGTGGAGCGACTGCTTCTGCATATCGGCTTCACCGAGGTGGTCAATATCGACGGACCAAACGATCACGGTGGCGACATTCTCGGGACCCTGAACGGTCAGCGCTGGGTGTTTCAGGCGAAGTGGAAGGCGCGTGGGACAGTGGCACCCACCGCCGTCGACGAGGTCATCAACGCGAAAGCTTTCTACCGCACTGATCGTGCGGCGGTGGTTACTAATGCCCGCTTCGGCCCTAAGAGCGAGGAACGACGCGAAGCGCTGCGCCGGGTGGGGCATCCCATCGAGTTTTGGTCAGGACGCGAACTCGTCGACCTGTACAACAGCGAGCAAATCTGTTCCGAGCGATTGCCGGAACGCCCACTACGCCAATATCAGGCCAAGGCTTTCGAGCGTCTCGTGGAGGACCTTGAGGGAGCGGGACGCGCCCTGTTGATCCTCGCGACCGGCCTGGGGAAGACAGTGATCGGCGGGGAGATCGTCGCCCGTCATCTACGCCTCAAGCCATCGGACAAGATCCTTATCGTCGCCCATACCAAGGATCTCGTTGAGCAACTCGAGCGCGCACTGTGGTATCACACGCCGAAGACTGTACGCACCCAGCTGCTCACCGGCGACCACAAGCCGGACGACCTGCGCGGAATTACCTGCGCCACGGTGGCCACCGCCCTGACCTACGTGCGCAGTGGGTATAGGCCCGCGCTGGTCATGGTGGACGAGGCCCACCATGTGTCCAAGGACGGATACTTCGCCGAGCTGCTCGATCTCCTGGCCGATGTGCCGCGGCTCGGCGTCACCGCCACACCGTGGCGCGGAGACCGCTTCGACATCCGAAACAGCTTCGGAGAGCCCAGCTACACCTTGGGCATCGACGAAGGAATGAGACTCGGCTACCTCGCCGAGGTCCGTTACCGGCTCTTCACGGACAACATCAACTGGGACTTCGTACGCGAGGCGAGCCAGCACGACTACAGCGTGCGAGACCTCAATGCCCGACTGTTCCTACCAGAACGGGATGAGGCAATCCGGGACCGCCTCATCGAGACGTGGGCACAAGTCAAAAGCCCCCGTGCCGTGGTGTTCTGTCGCACGGTCGAGCATGCTGAGCGCCTCGCCGGCCTGCTCAACCAGGTTCCCCAGTGGAAGAACGTGAAAGCAGTTCACGCTGGTCTGGACAGAAGAGAGCGGCAGTTGCGGCTCATGGCCTTCCGGCAAGGTGACATCCCGATCATCACTGCCGTCGACATCCTCAACGAAGGCGTTGACATTCCAGATGTCAACATCCTCTGCTTCGCACGGGTCACGCACAGCCGGCGAATTTTCATCCAGCAACTCGGCCGCGGCCTGCGCCTCCGCGAAGGCAAGAGTCACGTCGAGGCCCTCGACTTTGTCAGCGACATCAGGAGAGTAGCGGCGATCATGAGCCTCCGCGAGCGAGTGTCCGCCGACGTGTACGAGACGCTGCGCCTGGCTCCCACGGGTACTCGCTTTGAGTTCACTGACACCCGAGCCGAGAGCCTCATGCAGGAATGGATCAAGGATGCGGCGAGCTTGGAGACCGCCCTAGACGAACACCGCCTCCAGTTCCCCGATCCCGACGCGTTGCTTGGAGAAGCATGAGCGATATTCCGGAAACGATCCGACGCGCGGTGATCAGAGACATCTATAGAAAAGCAGATGAACTCGGCTGGGACGGCCTCAGCCCGGTAGATCGCACCACTTGGTACAACCGCTGGGTCGACGACGAGGAACTGGGTGGCGTTCTGACCCGTTACATGCCGCGCGACCGCGCACGCATGTGGATCAAGGACGTACCGATGAAGCACTACAACCGCGCCCGCAGCGGGATCGGACCATACGCTGGCCTCGTGGGCAACCCGCTCCCGAGCGCCTACGATATTGCTCGCTATGCGCTGGGAGAGGATTGGGCGGTGTTGAGCGGAACCCTGCGCGAGAAGCCGAATCGATGCCACGTGACGGATGGAAATCACCAGAAATTGCTGATCTGGGGTAATCCGCGCAACCTTAAGAGCCTCGTGTGGGCTGGCCTCAACGCGCGTGTCGACGGACTTCCGGCCCCCTTGGTAGTCATCAGCTTGCTGCAAGGGGAACGTCTCCCCGACAGTGAACGGAGGCGTCACAAAAGACTGTGCGAGCTCGCTGGGCTCGATGTACAGGTGATCACAACTCGGGCAACCCGAACGGCATCAGCCAATCCCGAGGGTCGAACGCACCTGCTGTCAGACGGCTAAGCTCACCAGCGATACTTGGAGGTGCGGTGTGCGTGATCCTGCAGTGACCAGTCGAATCATGGCGGCCGTGCCCAACCGGGACACGAAACCAGAGGTTGCACTCAGGCGTGCACTGTGGCATCGCGGTCTGCGCTACCGAGTCCGCACGACCTTGATCGGCAAGCCCGACATCGCGTTCCCCGGAGCCAGGCTGGCAGTGTTCGTCGACGGCGACTTCTGGCATGGCAACGCCTGGAGGGTGAGAGGACTGGCCTCCTTCGAGACGCAGTTCGACCGCATGAACAATCCGGACTTCTGGCGCGCTAAGCTACGCAAGAACATGACGCGCGACGCGGAGGTCAATGCCGCGCTCGCCAAGGCGGGCTGGACAGTCTACCGAGTCTTCGAATCACGATTGAAACGCGAATTCGACACGGTCGTCGAGGAGATTATCGAACGTGTCGACGTCGGACCGCCCAGATGACGGACAACCCAAATTCAAAGTTCACGCCACTCGAGCCGCGAAACGGAGCCAAGATGCCTCGGTCAGTAGAATTGTTTGCTGGCGGCGGCGGAATGGCCATAGGGATGTTCAATGCGGGGTTCGAGCATGAGCAATTGATCGAGAGGGATCCGCGAGCATGTGCCATTTTGCAGGCGAACGCGGATCGCTCTCCAGCGCTGTGGAAGCGAGAGCATGTCCGCGAAATGGATGTGCGTAATTGGTTGAAGGAAGCCCCTGATCTCGACCTCGATGGCATCGACCTCGTAGCGGGCGGTCCTCCCTGTCAGCCATTTTCGATCAGCGGTGTACACGCTGGCGAGAACGATGACAGGAACATGTTCCCAGCGTCCGCTGAGACCGTACGCACCCTGCGGCCGAAATGCTTCGTCTTTGAGAATGTTCCCGGCCTTCTGCGGCCGTCCTTCAGGCCCTACTACGATTACATCACCGATTGGCTCAAGAAGCCGTCCGTCCGGCCCAGACGTGATGAGCATTGGACAGCTCATCACGAGCGAATCGTGAAGACGAAACGCCCCGGTCTCTCCTATTTTGTCCATCGACAGGTCATCGAGGCTGCGGACCTGGGTGTACCCCAGGCACGCAAACGCGTATTCCTGATCGGGATCAGAAAGGACCTGCCCGGCGCAAAGCGATGGTCCGAAGTGCGACCAACCCACGCCAGGGATCAGCTGCTTCGAGAGCAATGGGTCACTGGAACCTATTGGCAACGACATGGGATCAAGAAGCCAGAACTTCCGGAGCGCTATCGGTCCCGCGTAGAACTCCTCCGCGGCGGAGGCCTTTGGGCGGAGGAGATGCATGCCTGGCGCACGACTCGAGACGCCATTGCAGGTCTCCCGGCCCCCGAGGATGATGTCGAATGCCCCACTTTTCTGAACCATCGGGGCATTCCTGGCGCACGAGTCTATGCCCGCCACAGCGGCGGATGGATCGACTGGCCCGCTAAGACTCTGAAGGCCGGGGTTCATGGTGTTGCCGGCGGAGAAGCCATGATCCGCTTCCAGGACGAGTCCGTCCGTTATCTCACGGTCCGGGAGTCCGCGCGAGTCCAGACGTTTCCTGATGACTATGAGGTTCCCGGCACAAGGACTGCGGCGATGCGCGCCCTAGGTAATGCAGTGGCGGTTGAGGTGGCGGCTGAGATCGGTAGGCGGCTTCGCGTAGTACTTGACGACAAGCCACCAGTACCGAGAGAGTAAACCTTCCCGTACTGTCGTGCGGCGACTGGTATTGAATGCGTGATGTCGTCTTGGGGGAGTGTGCGCGAGTCCGGCGCCGATCGGGCTACCGTCGATGAATTCCCTGCGGTAATGGATCTCCCCCGTGACCCATCGGTATGGAGCAGCCTCAAGCGCCGCTCGGCGGGCCCCGAGCGGCGCACCGCTACGAACACGCCCAGGGACACATCGCGGGAGCGCTCTATGCCGCCCTCTTGTCAGGGGCCAGCTGGCCCCTTGATCGGCTGCTGTCGCCTCACGAGTTGGACAATGCGGCGGGCCAGATCCATGAGATTCGTGATCGACGGTGCTTCAATGATCAGCAATCGCTCGCCGTGCCCACTGCCATCCCCGAAGCCGCATCCGCTCTGGCTCACCAGCGGGGTGAGCCAATGGACCGTGGAGCGCTCGGCCGCGAAGAAGACCACCGGCCGCTCCGACCACGAGTGATCCGAGTAGTGGCTGCGACAACTCGCCGCAGTGAAGCACCCGATCGACGTTAGGGCATACGACAGTCCGGCCACGCCGAGTTCGAGGCCGTCGAGCGGTGGTATGTCCTCGGCGCTCTCATCAATCACGCGAACGAGATTGCTATCGGGGTTCTGCGCCTTGTATTCGGCTGGAAGATACTCGTGTTCCGTCATCTCCAACGCCTTGGCGAAGGCTTCGAAATCGGAATGCGTCCGACTTACCTGATCTACGAGGTCGACAAAACGTCGTTCCTCGTCGACCATGTTGACCGCTTCCTGATAACTCACCTCCCCCATGGCCCAAACTCCGCGGAAGAATCCGTAACCTTCTTCGTCTACGTCTTCTGCATCGGGCATGCCCATCGCGAGCTTCGCCGGAAACCTGGGATCGACTTCGATGTCGACAATGGGAATCATGCAGCACCTACTCGGTCGTCTAGGTTCGCGCAGGAATGGAAAGGTCAATGCGGCGGAGGTTGGCATCGCCAACGTCGACAGTCACTCGCTGGAGGTGAGGAACGATATTCGCATTCCTCCCTTCGGGGTGTGAAGTGGCCGGGTGGCCCAATGGTACCGAAATAGCGGGATAGAACTCTGAGTTGGCGTCCAACGCCTGGTTGGCACTGATCCTTCGTCAGGCAGTGCTGGCGCAAAAGGTCCGTCATCAAGGGACAGGGCAGGGTGGTTGGCGCTCCGCTGGCGGATCGCCAACCACCTGCAGAGTGTGTCAGTGATGTTCTCGAGGTTGCGCGCCAGCGCCGCACGGATTCCTGCCCTCGGTTGTGAGCCGCGCGCTCCTTTCCTCCAGCACCCCACTGATTTGGTCCAACCACAGCGACAGGACGCTTACCTGGGGCCCTTTCAGAAGCACACCAACCTCGGCGTGGGCGCTCGTACCGTGCACCGTCATGTTCGCCGAGCCTAGATACGCGACACGCCCGTCAGCGATCATGACCTTGCAATGGATGCCAAGGGTGGGCTCCTCCCAGGATCTGATAGTCAGCCGCTCGCGATGCCTCATAGTCCCCTTGGTGAGAACCTGCACAGCCTCCAAGTTCGCGCGGGACTGGCGGCCGCCGGGTGAGGTCAGAGCGCGGGTGATCAGCAGTACATCTCCGCCACTCGCGAGCAGCCTCCGCACGTGGGGCAGAAGCGAGCCCATCAGGTCCCGGTGCAGGAACGGCGCCGCGATGACCAGACGCTTCTTGGCTTCGCGCGCTAGGCCGACCAGGGTCTCCGATGTCTCGCGGGGCCGGTGCACGGCTGGCCTCTCACTAACCAGCTCGGACAATGCCGAGCGGAGAAAGGCGGGGACCGTCACCACCAGATCGCACTGGTTCTCGCACAACGCCTCGACCAGTGCCTCGGCTTGTGCAAGTCGGACAACGGCCGTCGGAAGCAGCCGCGACGACTCGTCAACGACCCCGGCATGGCAGAGAACGCCACTCGCGAGTGGCTTGTCGACGACCGACGCCGCCAGCCGCTTGATCAGTACGTGCCCCGGCTCCGTGTCGGCCGCTGAGCTGAGCTGCCGGCACACATCAGCGGGATTCTCCGCCTGCCCGAGGAGGGTGACCAGCGGCTTTAGCGACTCCAGTACGCCTGCCACCGCGTCCTCCCCTCGTTGTGGTCCACATTGCCCACGGCTCCGAAGAGCATGTTGCGGTCGAGCACCGTGTTAAAGCGAGCGCACGCCACCTCCGACATATGGAGGCAGGCGGCGCACGCCGCACCGTCGCGGAAGTTCCGGCACGGCGGGTCGAACATGCAACGGGAATCGGTATCGAGCTCCTCCAGGGCGTCCCTGAGGTCGTACCGGTAGACGTACTCAAGTCCTCCGAGGGTGAAGTCGCTTCGGGTGTTTGCATAGAGGAGGAAGGCTCCGCGCGCCGGGAAGAGGTACTCCGCCATCGAGTCCGCGTGCAGCCCGCTCCGGCTTGCCAGGGACTTCATGGCGCGGTGGGCGAACGAGTGGACGAGGCCGAGCACCGCATGCGAGATCTCGTCTTCCGGCTTGTGAAACAGGTCCACGATCGGCTGGACACGCTCGAACAGCCAGCGCTGCGCGTCCGCCTGCGTGTCGATACCCCGAGCGTCGTCGGCGACACCACTGTCCACCAGCCACCTCACCATCTTGACGAGGTCGAGCTGGAACAGCAGCGCCTCCGTCTCGGTGCGCACCCCGTACATCGGGAAGCGACCGTTCTTGAGTGGGTCGAAGAATCGGAACGCGACTGGTGTCTGCCCACGCTTGGTAGTGCGGATCGCGGTGGCGTCCTGCCGGGAGTAGCCGGCCACCACGAATGCCATGGGCAGCTTCCGGATCAGGGTGACCTCGGACAGACCGTACCGGGCGAACAGTGAGCCATACCTGTTGTACTCGGTTACGAGAGGGTCCCCGTCGAACTCCTTCACCAGCTCGTCCGAGGTGAGCTCGGAGGCGTTGCGGGCGAGGGTGTACTGGAGGCACTCCTCGCCCAACGCATCGATCACCTGCTCCTTTCGCCCCAGACGGTCGACGCGATCCCCCCACTCCTCCGCCGACAACTGGTCGTCGCGCCGCTTCTTGGCGGCGCGCTTCATGATCTCGTCATACATGGGGTCCCCACGGTCAACCCCTAGCCGAGCGGCGATGTGTTCGGCATCGTCGGCTGGATCTCCGACCTCGTGCCCGCGAACGGCCTGCTGCAGCCCATCAACTCCGGGTGGAAGGGTGCCGAGGGCTTGGGCGACGGCAGCCCGGTGCACCGAGTCATTGGACAGGTCCCGGTAGGTGTCGCGCGTCGGAGGGTTGATGAGGGTGATGTGCTGCGGGTAGTGCGCTCTGGACTGCGGAAGTCGCACGAGCTCCGCGCGAGCCGATCGGCAGGTGCCACACCAGTTCGCCACGGGGCGGCCGGGCTTGACATTGCAGTGCGTACATTGCCAGAACCAGCGGCTTGTGAAGAACGCTTTCGTGTTCCGCAGCGCCATCGGGGCTCGGCACCCGTTGGGGCACCCGGGGGCGGTCAGCTCTCTCAGATGTCCACATTCGTGGATCTCGGCCCACGGGAACTGATCCATTGGACCATGTCCATCGCAGCGCGGGTGATCCCCTGTGCGGACGGACTGAAATCGGCCGCACTGTTTACACAGAAAGGTGTTCGGGAAGCGCTCAGCCTGGAGAGCCTCGGCCTTGATGATCTCGAATCGCCCTTTCTCGACGATTTCAAGTTCCGGGCCGTTCGAACTTCCTCGGAACTCGCGGACGAAGGGTCGGATCAAGCGGCGCAGCTGCGGCTTCGCCCAGTCCTCAGGAATGTCCAGATCACTGGTCTGCCGCGGCGGTCGGCCGATGACGGTCGCCTTGGCCGACCAGTTGTAAGGCTGTCCGGGCATGTAGCGGAAGAGCGCCTGGATGTTGCTTCGGCTCAGCTCATCGAAAGTCATGCAGATCTCCACTCGGATGGTGGTGGCCCGTCAGAGCTGGCCGTAGATAACGATGGGCTCTTCGATGTCACGTAGCGACATGGGAACCGGTGGATTCAGCAGGTCACCGAGCTTGGCGTCCGGATCGGGACGGAGAGCGACCGTGTCCCGCAGGTCGTCCACCCACTTGACGATGAGGTCGCGATGCATCTTGTGATACACGCTGAGCGCATGCACCCCGAATCCCTCAGCCAGATCACGGATCAGAGGGTTGCGCTCGATATAACCCGACTCTATGGCCCTTTGAAACTCGCCGGCGCTCGCGAGGCTTTTCCTCCCCCTGCCCCCTGTCACCCAGCCCCGGTCGTAAACTTGGAGGACCCATGCCAGGAGGCCGCCAGGCATGACACGGTTGAGCACGGGCAGTGACTCCCGGTTCACCGGAACCTTGTGGACCATCCGGTCGAGGTAGCGAATCCATTCCGCGTAGTACCGGTACACGCTGGCGTCACGGTCACGCGTCGGGTTGATGACGTTGATCACGAGTCCCGGATACTTGCGTCCGACCCGCGCCGATGCCTGGATGATCTCAGAAGCCTGGTTCGGGGTCCCCATCACGGCCATGACTCCGAGCCGGTCGACATCAAAGCCATGGCCAATGGCCTTCGTCGCCACCACGACCTTGACGCGGGATTCCGGGGCTTTCGGCGGGTCGACGAGTCGGCGTACAGCCGCCTGGATCTCGCTCGTCGTAGCGTCGGAATTGATCACCACGAGGTTCTGGTCGGGCGCGACTTCCTGGACCCGCTGGTCGCGAGCGAACGAGGTGAGGTCCTCGATCCTGAGACAATAGGCGGTCAGAACCTCATACAGGTCCTCGCCCATGTCCTGGACCAGTTGCACGACGCGCGGGTCGGCGGCGTCGAGTCCGGATTCGGTAGCAACCTCCTCTGGGCGGCGGCGCATGTCCTCGACCCATTCGGCGTGGGCAACCGCCACCTCCCGGGTGGCCGTGATCATCGTGCCCGCCCGAGGACGAACGCCGACGTATTGGCGAAGGGGGTCGCCCGGCCTTGCGGTCGCCCAGAAATTCTCGCCCGCGCGGGGGCCGGGAACGGGGAAGCGGTGCGCCTGCCGCTTGTACAAGTGGTCCACCTGGCGCTCGTAGCCCTCGATGGTCGCCGTTGCGCCGACGATCTGGAAGGGAGGCCTCCTCAGTTTGCGGTTGATCGCGTGGAGGAGCGTCTCGTACATGCCGTCGAGCGCGCCGAGGCTTTCCTCAAGGAGATGGAGCTCGTCAGCGATCTCCAGTCGGAGCCCACCGAAACCTTTGCCAACCGCTTCGCGGCGTTCCTCACAGCGGAAGACAGCGCAGAATCTCGGATTGGCTCCGTAGCCGTGCCGTGGGCAGCGGGAGTGGGCACGTCCCAGGAGAATCTGGAAGTTTCCATTGATGGCGAGCAGCGCCAGTTTGTCGACGGTGCCCACCAACACGGAGGGCGCGTTGCGGTAGATGTCGTCGTCCACGCTCCAGACGGGAAGTGGCCCAGCCATCTCACACGTCCCATTCGGGCAGATGTGGCGCATGGTGTGGGATTCCTCGTCGTAGCGCACATGAAGCCGGGTGCGGCACAGCGGACAGCTCTCCAGGACACGGCAAAGCTCGATGACCCGCGGATCATCGGGGTTGGCGCCGAATCGGTACCGGGACCGGGGATCGGGCCGGGACAACTTGTTGGGGGTGTTGGTGCTGCCAACGAAGTAGCCGAGCCCGAACGGTGCTCCCGCCGCGATCTCGGGGATACCCTGGCGTACGAGCTCGGCGTTGAGGACCGCTTTCGCGAACCGCTCGGCCTGTTGGAGGGCAAGGAGTCGCAGCGGGAACCGCGCCCATACCTGGGAGCCTGCGGTGACGCCGGTGTAGCGGCCGTAGAAGAGAGTGACCAGCATCAGGCCCAGGTACGCCTCGGACTTGCCGCCGCCGGTCGAGAAAGAGAGAATCTCCACCGTCTGGTGGGACTCCGGGTCGAGCACCCCGGGCAGGCAGCCGATGATCCAAGCGATCTGGAAGGGCCGCCAAGTGTCGAAGCCGTTCGCCGCACGCCGCATGGACTGGTTCGCCGCGACGAACGCCTTCCGGATGTTGTCGTGCGACTCCAGGACCTGGACACCCGCGCGCAGCCACTTGACCTCCGCCCGAGCACCGGCGGCCGCTTTCTCCGCCTCGCCGCAGGCACCAGCCCCCCATCCGTTCGCGACCGCGAGACGATCGAGTGCCTGGGAGGACCACTCGCGCTCGACCCAGGTATCGAGCAGGTCCACGAGGCGGCGGGCCGTTCCTACTGGATCATTCTCGAACGCCTTGAACCGGGCATCAATCGTCTCCGACTCTCCCTCGCGGCCCTCGATGGTTAGACGTGGATGGACCCGCGTCGTGGGCTCGCCCGCGGCGAACTGAGTGCGGAGGGTCGTTACTCCGTCTTCCCCGTGGGTAACTCGGACCGGGCAGGCATGACCGAGTGCGGGGATTTCGCGGTCGTAGCGATAGGAGTGGGCAACCTGCTCGAGTTCGTAGTCGAGCACGGGAACCGGACACTGAGCGGTGAGCTCGACCTCGTAGATCCGGGTCTCGGTGTGCGCGGGGTCTGCCGCTCCCACTCCTTCCTCGGCGCGCTGCGCGAGAGAAGGAGTGGTGTTGACGACGAGGAGGAGCAGCTCGTGGGGCTCGGCAGCGGACCGCGCTTCCAGGTGGACGGCGGCGCGGAAGGCCGGTGGCGGTACCTCACCTGGACTGGCGAGGTTGGCCGTCGAGTAGCGCTGCCACGCGGCGTCGTCGACGAGGTCGGCGTCTCCCGGGAGAGAGCCACGTACCGGTCGGTAGAGTTCGTCTTGCGGGACAGCGGCAACGGCTTGCCGAGCCGCTTCGGCGATGGCTTCCTCGATGTCCTTCGGCCTGGTCTCACCCGGGCCTACCGCCAGCGTGAACGGGACGGGCCCGACATGAACCTTCCGCCAGACCGCGGCGAGTTTGTATCCCCGATTGTTGGCAGGGGCACGCCCGGCGGGGCTGGCGCCGGGGGTGCCGGCGTCCTCGACCTCTCGGCGCTGCTCCTCAAGCGTCGGATGGAGCCCAACATAGAGGCTGAAGGCGACGCTCCCGCGAATTTCGCGAGGAAGCTCGCTGGTGCGGAATGCGAACCCCTGCGCCGGCGGGGTGATCTTCTCTCGGAAGGCCTGGCGACCCGGCTCGGCTTGCTCACGGATCTCCGGCTCACTGGTCAGCATGCCCAGCCACAGGCGCTGCTTGGGCTCTTCGAGAATCCGTGTCCCGATCGGGAGCGTGGAACCGGTCGCACGTCCGACGATGCGCCGAGACAGGGCCGCGAGGGCGGCATCGTGGACCTGCGCGTCGCTGCGGGCCGATACAGGGCGCGACGCGGTGTAGACGTGCGATTTCATGGCAACTCCAGCGTGAGGTAAGTGCTTGATGAACCGGCCCTATGGGCCTGCGAACGCGTCCGGGGTGTCCTCGCGCGTCCAGGGAAAGAAAAAGCGCAGTACTGGATGCCGATATGAAGTTGTCAGAACCGGCAGCCGTGCGCCCGTTCCGCTGAAACTCTACGCCACCCAAGGCAGTTAGCACACACAAGTCACCAAAGTGCCTGTTCAGGGCAGGTGTTGGCAGACCGCTTGCCCATGTCGACCGCCACTGCCTCCGCAGCCGGTCGAGCGTGCGAACGGTGTGCTCATGCCTCAGCGAACGAACGCTGGTGGCAGACCACGGGCAGGAGATGGCGGCCCCGGCCAGGCACTCAGGCAGCGGCCGCAGCGCGACCGAACCCGAATCCACTCGTAGCCCTGGCCATGCGCAGCCGCTGAGATTAGGGCACGCGCTGCCTGCGGGAGGGCGCTCAAGGGCGGCCCAAAACCGGACGGAGCCCGGTCGACCGTGGCCGGCCGGGCTCCAAGCACCAGGTGATCTGCGATGCCACCGGCATCCCGCTGACAGTCACCCTGACCGGCGGCAACCGCAACGACGTCACCCAGCTCATGCCGCTGCTGGCGGCGGTGCCGCGCATCCGGGGCAAACGCGGGCGACCCCGCCAGCGGCCGAAGGCGATCTACGCCGACCGCAGCTACGACCACGACTGCTACCGCCGCCAGGGCCGGGCGAAGGGCATCAAGCCCGTCATCGCCCGCCGCGGCACCGCCCACGGCTCCGGGCGGGACGCCACACAGAAGGTGGACGGTCTGACCTGCAGGTCCTGGGAGGGAAGCTCGTCATTGAGGGGAGCTTTTGCCCTACGGCGCGGGGGAGGGCGGGGTGGTGACGCGGTCGACCCCGTGGTGGACGTCGGATACGGATACCGATACGTGGATCCGGCGTGGTGGAGCTTTGGCGGTGGCCGCAGTCGCGGCGTACGCCTCTTATGTGCACCAACGTGAGTTCGCTCTGCAGGGCGGGGCGGATACGGTGAGCGCCGGTCTGTGGCCGCTGCCGGTTGATGGACTGCTTCTGCTGGCGACGATGGGTCTGCTGAAGCGGTCGGACGGCCGTAGCCGCCAGGCTCACTGGGCGGTGTCGTTGACCTTCCTGCTCGGCATCGCGGTCTCCCTCGCGGCCAAGATCGCGGCCGCGTCTGCGCTGGCCTGGAAACCGGTGCTGGTGGCTGGGTGGCCGCCCATCGCCTTGCTGCTCTCGGTTGAGCTCTTGGCCCACCGACGATCGGCCAGAACGCAGGTGAGCACCGCAGTGGGGCGCGTGCGCAGGGTGGTGACCGAGAGGAGCTGGATGGCGATGATCCACTTCTGGAGCGTGCTCGGAGTGTGGATGTGCGGCATTGGGAGCTGCATCAGCGTCCGGTCTCGGCCGAGTCACTGCGCAAGGAGTTGCGGATCGGTACGAAGCGTGCGCGCCAGCTCGTGGTTGCGGTGCGTGTAAGCCGCAGCGGGGCAGCGTAGAGGGTGAAAGCATAGAACGCAGGCATTACCTGGAAGCTCTTAGTGCCGCGGTTCTGCTTGCGATCAGCAGGAGTGTGTTCAGGCCTCTTCTGAAGCGCAAGGAGCGTGCGTAGCTGGTGAACCGCGCTGTGCGCCTGCCCGGTGGCTCTTGGGTGTGCCTGAGTGCTGTTGGTCACACATTGGTGATGTGCGTCCCGCGCTCAGCGCGCCGGATACCCACCCTGCGGGCACCGTACCGACGGGCCCGCGGGGCGCGGGACGTTTGGAACACGTCCGCTCGTCGGCTCTGAAGCGCTTCCCGATGCGTTCGGGCCTGGTGTGTCAGTCTCCTATGACAGGATCTCGCCGTGAGTAATGTGCAAGACGTGAGCCAGCAGCCCCTACGAGTCGCGGCGCTCTTCGCCGGCGTAGGTGGCGTGGAGCTTGGCCTCAAGCGGGCCGGGCTTCAGACCACGCTCTTGTGCGAGGTGTGGGACCCCGCGAAGGCGGTCCTCACGAAGCAGTTCCCGGACGTACCGCTCGCACCCGATGTACGGATACTCGAAGCACTGCCCGAAGACATCGACGTCGTGACCGCGGGTTTCCCCTGCCAGGACCTCTCGCAGGCAGGCCGGACAGCGGGCATCGGCGGCGAGCAGTCCGGGCTCGTGTCGCACGTCTTCCGCCTGCTCGACCAGCACCACCCCCGTTGGCTCGTCCTTGAGAACGTGCGCAACATGCTGGTACTCGATCATGGCAAAGCGATGCTCTACTTGGTCCATGAGCTCGAAGCCCGTGGCTACTCATGGGCCTATCGGCTCGTCGACTCCCGATTCGCGGGCGTGCCCCAGCGCCGCCAACGCGTACTCTTCGTGGCCAGCCTCACCGAGGATCCACGCAACGTCCTTCTCTCCGACGATGCAGGCGAGCCTGAGGACGAGGGGCGCTTCAGAACGGATGCTTACGGCTTCTACTGGACCGAGGGTCTCCGTGGTCTCGGGTGGGCGCGGGACGCCGTACCGACGATCAAGGGCGGATCGGGTCTGAGCATCCCTTCCCCGCCCGGCATCTGGATTCCTGGCAACCCCCCGGGCCATCGGATCGTGACGCCGTCGATCACGGACGCTGAGCAGCTCCAGGGCTTCGACAAGGACTGGACCCTGACCGAGGCGACGGCCGACCAGAAGAGCGGACGCGACCGCTGGAAGCTCGTCGGCAATGCGGTCACTGTCGGTGTCTCGCGGTGGCTCGGCGAGCGTCTGCTCGACCCCGGCGAGTACGACGAGTCCGAATCCGACCTGATGTCCGACAAAGCCAGGTGGCCTACTGCCGCTTGGGGCCGGGACGGCAAGAGGTGGCGTTCCTACGTCAGCATGTGGCCGCAGCAACGTCCGTACACGCATCTCATGGACCTAGTTGACCGGGCCGGACTCACGCCGCTGAGCTACCGGGCCGCAGCTGGCTTCTACTCCCGTACGCAGAAGGCGAAGCTGAAGTTCGACGAGGACTTCCTCGTCGACATGAAGCAGCACGTCGAGCTGATGGATCCTGCCAACAAAGCTCCTGTCGGTGCCCATGGTGAAAGGTAGGGTTCCCCCGGGAGGGTGAGCCTTGGACGCTGTAGACATTCTGGTCAGGAGCTTGAGCAAGCCTGTCGACATCAAGGGTGAACTCATGCAGTACCACCCCCGGAGCGATCGGCACTCGAAGATCGCCTGCTGGGGCATCATGTTCGACTTGTTGCAGACCAGTGGTTTGCTCCGCAACCACGTCGAGTCGGGGAAGGTCGTATTCGGCATCAACCACCGGATGACCGACTACGTGAACCACAAGCACAAGGACTTGGACCTGGTCCTGTGCCGGCCCGGCACAGGACCAAGGCCGAAGCGCAGGCCCTACACGCTCGACTCGCTGGCGCAGAAGTACGGCGTTGAGCTCACTGCTGACGAGCAGGCTCGTCTCATGACTCTTCCTGTCCTTACCGAGGCGCCCGTCTCCAGCGTGCTCGTCGCGCTGGAGGCGAAGGCGTGCATGACGGAGCACGGCAAAGCTGGGCCTCGGCTCTACGACGAACTCAACTCAAGCCATCAGATCGTCCACGGCTCTTCGAATCAGGCACTTTCCGTGGGCTTCTGCATGGTAAACGCGGCGACGTCCTTCTACAGTCCCACCAACCGGCACAACGGCAGTGGCGCCAACGAGCACAATCAGCCCCGCGCCACCGAGAAGGCGATCGAATCCGTTAGCCGACTCCCGCGCCGCAGTGGGACGAACTCGGTGGGGTACGACGGCTTCGGGATCGTCGTTGTTGACATGCTCAACGACGGCGAGACTCAGGTCGACCTCGTCACCTCGGCTCCGGCCCCACAGCCCGGGGACATCTTCCACTACGACTCGATGCTCCACCGTGTGGCCCACGAGTACGACGCAGCTTTCAGGAGCATCTGAGTCCATGACGACAGTGAGCAAAGCGACAGATTTCAACGCGTTCCTGGACGTCCTGGATGTGGAACCCCGGCCACTGGCGACCCAGCCCCAAGGCATAAGGAACAGCTACGCCACACGTTTTGCGAACCGCCTCGCGGTACTGTTCGCCAATTCCCTGCGTAGCACCTTTGAGGGCATCCTGCCCCGCCCTGACGGCTCGGGCCAAGAGTCACGTGCCCGAACCGCGAAGGGCTACAAGAAGCTGGACGTCAACTACTCGACTCCGGAACTAGGCCTGGGCCTCGGCGTCTCGCTCAAGCACATCGGCTATCGGGACGCAAAGACCAAGCGCTACACCAAGAACTACACACGGAACGACAACGAGCTCCGTGCCGAAGCCATGGACTACCACGAGCGTCAGCCGTACGCGGTCATGATTGGCGTGCTCTTCCTCCCCTACGACGCCTGTGACGATTGCAGCGGCAAGAAAGATCCGTCGTCCTTCGGGGCTGCGGTCAAGCACTTCCGGAATCGTGCAGGCCGGAGCGCCGTGGATGCTCCCCCCGACCTCTTTGAGAAGTTCTACATCGCTCTGTACGAGCACTCCGGGGAGAAGCGCGGGAGCCTGGACTTCTACGATGTAGACCGGCCGAAACCGCCTTTCGGTCGACGTCCGTACCCGGACGAGGTCCTCTCATTCGAGCAGTTCGTCGAGGACGTCATCGAGGTCTACGACTCAAGGAATGCACCGCCCTTCGAGTGGGCTGTCTGACACGAGCCCCCAGCTCATGGTCCGGTCGTTCCCACTGCCGCACGTCCCGCCGGCGCAGGGGCGACCTACCCGCTCATGGCGCGAACCGACGGCCACCGTGCTGCTTGTGGTGGCGTCGTTCGACATGGCAGGTACGGAACTACGGTCGCGCACAAACGGACGTAGCTGAGGCCGAACTCGCCGGAGTCAAGGCAGGGAGGAGTCGTTCGCGGTCTCACCGTGTAAGGGCAAACGGATTCCGGCAGTCTGAGGGGCATGAAAGCCGAGGACAGCGCCAGCGGGAGCACACGTTCCAGTCGGAGGGCAGGGCGTCCGCTGGCCTTCCGTTATGAGATCCGTGTCGTGTATGGCCCCGAGGGCGAGGAACTGGCCCGGCAGCAGGCCGCGGTGGTCCGGGACGTGCTGATCTGGATTGCCGAGCACCGCCGAGAGGGCAGCGCGGAACCCGATGTCGAGCACGCAGCGGCACCGCCGCCAGGGCATGACGCTTGAGCGGTGCATCCCGTGCTGCAGGCCGAGCGCCCTGACCAGATCGTGGTCACGCAAAGTGAGAGGTGCTTGCTGGAGTTGCCCCCCATGACTCGAACCTGCGGCGGCTCCACCACGCGAACGGGGCTGTGGGGTGGCCGTCTACCTGCGACGATGCTGGACAGATCAGAATGGCCCGGCTAGCTCATCGCGGACGTGTGGCATCGCCAGTAGGCCAGAGGTAGACCGTATGCCGCATCTGGCCTGCGAAAACACAGGCAGTAACGGTAGCGCCCCCGGCAGGACTCGAACCTGCGGCCAAGTGCTTAGAAGGCACCTGCTCTATCCACTGAGCTACGGGGGCCGGGTGGTGGCCGGTGGCCTGGAGCCCGGTGTGGGGCCGGTCCGTGACCTTGCCGGGGTCAAGGATAGGGCTCCCGGGTCCTTGTCCCTGGTGCTTCACCTCCGCACCGTGATGTGGAGGTTCGGTGAAGCGGTCCTGATAATCGCAGGCAGGTGCGAATCTCGCAGCGCTTTTGGCGCCTGGCGCCCCGGGTGTTGTGCACTCGTTATGCCTGTGCCCCACTCGTCCCTTCCGTCACGTGTGTCCGATCGGCGCGCAGGCGTGCCCATATGCTTCAGAAAGCCATCAAAATTGGGCATTCTTCGTATGTGGTGACCTTGGACGTACGGCCTCAACTGCTTGACGCGCTTTCCACCCTGCGTGAGCGTGTCGCCGCCGCACGCTTTCCGCTCCCCCTGGCGGGGGCGCCACGCGCGCGTGCCAACCGGGACGAGCTTCTGGCCCAGCTCGACGACTATCTGGTGCCCCGGCTCAGGGCCCCCGAAGCACCCTTGCTCGCCGTCATCGGCGGGTCCACGGGGGCCGGGAAGTCGACGCTCGTGAACTCCCTGGTGGGCCGTCAGGTCAGCGAAGCGGGTGTGCTGCGCCCCACGACGCGCACACCGGTACTCGTCTGCCATCCGGAGGACCACCACTGGTTCGCGGGGATGAGGGTGCTGCCGGACCTCACGCGCGTGTGGGTGCCCCTACAGGACGGCGAGGACGGCGCGAGGGACGGCGACGGCAGCCGCGTGCTGCGGGTGGAGACCGCCGACACGCTCCCCAGAGGGCTCGCCCTCCTGGACGCGCCCGACATCGACTCCCTTGTCGCCGAAAACCGCGTCCTGGCCGCCGAACTCATCTGCGCCGCCGACGTGTGGGTCACCGTCACCACGGCCGCCCGCTACGCCGACGCCGTGCCCTGGCACCTGCTGCGCACCGCCAAGGAGCACGACGCCACCCTCGTCACCGTCCTCGACCGCGTGCCGCACCAGGTCGTCACGGAGGTGTCCCGGCAGTACGAGGCGCTGCTCGCCAAGGCGGGCCTCGGCGACGTGCCCCGCTTCACCGTGCCCGAGCTGCCCGAGTCCGCGGGCGGCGGCGGACTGCTGCCCGCGACCGCCGTGGCGCCCCTCCTGGCCTGGCTCGCCGACCGCGTGCAGGACACCGCGGCCCGGGAGGAGGCGATCGCGCGCACCGCCCACGGAGTGCTCGGTTCGCTGAACTCCCGCATGCCCGAGCTCGCCGGTGCCGTCGCCGCCCAGCACGCGGCCGCCCTGCGGCTCACCGCCGCCGTCGACGAGGCGTACGAGGGCGAGCACGCGCGCGTACGGGAACGGCTCCAGACGGGCGCCGTGCTCGCCGGGGACGCGCTGAAGCGCTGGCGGGCCTATCCGCTCGACTGCGGCCCCGGAGAGCTCCTGGACGCCGTCTCGGCCGGTCTGGAGACGCTCCTGGTGTGCGCCGTCACCGCCGCCGACGAGCGCGTGGACGAGGCCTGGCGCCGCGAACCCGCCGCCGGGCTCCCCAGCCTCGTCCCGCGGCGCGAGGACGGCGCGGAGCACCGCGTCGGGATGGCCGTGCGCCGCTGGCGGCGCGTCCTGGAGGAGTACGTGGAGGACGAGGTCCGCGCGCTCGACCGCGTCGACAAGGGCGCCCCGCCCGACCCCGACGCGCTCACCGCGCTGCTCGCCACGGCCCTGCTCGGCGGTCGCCGGGCGCGCTCCGCGGGGGAGACCCTCGCCGAACGCGTCGGCGCCCACGGCGCGCTGCGCCTGCGCGACCGGGGCGGCCGACTGCTCACCGACTACCTGGACACCGTCCTCGGCGCGGAACGGGAGCGGCGCCTGGCCCCCCTCGACGCCCTCGGCGTCCACCCCGAACCCCAGGCCGAACTCATCGCCGCGCTGTCCGTACTGCAGAAGGAGAGGTGACCGCGGTGACCGCCGTCACGGATCACACCGACCACGCCGACCGGCCCGAAGACCGGGCCTCCCGCGCGCGGGAGGCCGACGGCATCTGGGACGACGGCCTCATCGCACGGCGGGCCGGAGCCGGTGGCAATGGCTCTCCTGGGGATGACGATTCGGCGGGCACGGGCTCTATGAGGACGGGGGACAGGGGCGCGACAGGCGACGAAAGCTCGTCCGCCTGCGGCACGTCCTCCCCGTACGCGAACTCCTCCGGCTACGAGAAGTCCTACGACAACGACGGCCCCTACGAGGCCACCGCCGAGGCAACCGCCCTCTACGAAGGGCCGCTGCGCGCCCGGCTCGACGCGCTGCGGGAGCTGATCGGCCTCTCCAGGACGCGCCTCGACAGCGCCACGCTCGCCGAGGCGGGCCGCGTCCTCGACGAGGCGGCGGCCCGGCGGCGCCTCTCCGACCGGCACACCGTCGTGGCCATCGCCGGGGCCACGGGCAGCGGCAAGTCGACGCTGTTCAACGCGCTCGCGGGCGTGATGATCTCCGAGACCGGCGTCCGCAGGCCGACCACGGCCGCGCCCATCGGGTGCAGCTGGACGGACGGCGCGGCGGGCCTGTTCGACCGGCTCGGCATCCCGGGACGGCTGCGCAGAAGGCCCCTCCCGGGGACCGACGCCCAGGCCCTGGAGGGGCTCGTCCTCGTCGACCTGCCCGACCACGACTCGGCGGCCGAGGACCACCGGCGGCACGTGGACCGCATCCTCCGGCTCGTGGACGCCGTCATCTGGGTCGTCGACCCGGAGAAGTACGCCGACGCGGTCCTGCACGAGCGCTATCTGCGGCCCATGGCGGGCCACGCCGAGGTCATGTTCGTCGTGCTCAACCAGACGGACCGGCTCCCCGGGGACGCCGCCGACCAGGTGCTCGACGATCTGCACAGGCTGCTCGACGAGGACGGCATCGCCCTCGGCGAGCACGGGGAACCGGGTGCCGCGGTGCTCGCCCTGTCCGCGCTGACCGGCGACGGCGTCGGAGATCTGCGCGAGGCGCTCGGGCAGTTCACGCGCGAGCGGCGCGCCGCCGCGCGCCGCGTGGAGGCGGACCTGGACGCGGCGGCCGCGCGCTTGCGCCCGGTGTACGCCGCCGACGCGGGGCCCGCCGTCGGCCGGGGGCGGGTCGGGCTCAGCGAGGAGGCCCGCGAGGAGTTCGCCGACCGGCTCGCCGAGGCCGTGGGCGCCACGGCCGTGGGCCAGGCCGCCGAGCGCGCCTGGCGCAGGCACGCCAACAAGGCGTGCGGGACACCCTGGCTGCGGCTGTGGCGCTGGTATGAGGCGCGCCGCTCGCCGTTCGGGTCGATCGTCGCGCCCGTGACCCGCGCCCCCGTCGACGAGGAGGCCACGGCACGCGCGCGCGTGGAGCACGCCGTGCGCACGGTCGCCGACGAGGCGGCGACGGGGCTGCCCACGCCCTGGGGGCAGGCCGTGCGGGAGGCCGCGGCACGCGGCGCCGAGGGGCTCCCCGAGGCCCTTGACGAGCTGGCCGTGCGGGCCGGGCTGCCACGGGGGCGGCCGCCCAGGCCCGGCTGGTGGCCGGTCGCGGTGTTCGCGCAGGCGGTGATGACGCTGCTCCAAGTCGTCGGCGGGCTCTGGCTGGTGGCGCAGATCGTGGGGGTCGCGACGCCGAACCTGGGCGTGCCCGTGCTGCTGATGCTCGCGGGCATCCTGGGCGGCCCCGGCGTGGAGTGGCTGAGCCGGATGGCGGCACGCGGACCCGCGCGCCGGTACGGCTTCGAGGCGGAACGCAGGCTGCGGGAGGCGGCCTCGGGGTGCGGCCGGGCACGGGTGCTCGACCCGGTGGCGGCGGAGCTGCTGCGGTACCGGGAGGTGCGGGAGCAGTACGTGCGGGTGGCTCAGCGGGGGTGAGGGGCCGGGCCACTGGGGGGAAGTGGCCCGGGCGGGAAGTGGCCCGGCCGGGAAGCGCCGGGGAGCACCGCTGGAGGCCGGGAGCACCGCGGGTGGAGGCCGGGAGCGCCGCTGGAAGCGGAGGGCCTCCATCGGGTGACGGAGTTGTCCACAACCCGTCGGTACGGCACAGCGCTCAGCGGGCCCGGCCGGACCGGCGCAGTCTGGATCTGCGGTCGTCGCGACCGCCGCCGACGCGGGAGAGGCCCGCACGCGGTGTGCGAGGGAGGGGCCCGACGATGAACGACACGATGATCACGGTGGTGGGACGGGTGGCCACGACACCGGTGTTCCGGGAGCTGCCGTCCGGCCCGGTGACACGCTTCCGGCTCGCGGTGACACCCCGTCACTTCGACCGCGCGCGCAATGAGTGGGCGGACGGACACACCAACTTCTTCACGGTCTGGGCCCGAAAGGCCCTCGGCCTGAATGCGCAGAGCTCGCTGTCGGTCGGCGAACAGGTCATCGTGCAGGGCAGGTTGAAGATCAAGGACGAGGAGCGCGGCGGCCAGCACTGGCTGTCGGTGGACATCGACGCGCAAGCGATCGGCCACGACCTGGCGCGGGGGACGTCCGCGTTCCGCCGCGGCAAGGTGCAGGCCCAGGCGCCGATGGAGCGCGAGCCCGCCTGGGAGTCACCCGCCGAAGGGGCCGACCCGAACGCCGAGAAGGCGAGTGGCGCGGCGGCGGATGCCACGGCCGCGGCGCGAGCGAAGCCCGAAGCTCCGGCCGACGCCCGCCCGGAACCGGCCGCGGTCGGCTGAGGCGCCGGAGGGCCCGACCCCACGTCCAACGCCCGCCGCCCCTGCGTGAAATGAGGGGGACGGAACCATGGATTTGTCGATAAGCCCAGCTCAACGGGGGCGTTGCCGATAACGATTCCGATTCGGATCGGTTGTCGGACGGTCGTACTGGGAACGGCGATGCGTCGCGTCTTTAGGATGCCGGGCGTGGCTCCGTGGGTCAGTTGATGCCCGAGTGGAGCGCTCGGCAGGTGACTCTGCTCGCTCTGAGTCTGCTGGGCTCGCTCTGAGTCTGCTGGCGGGGCCCGTCCCCCCATGTGAATCGGTCCTGCCCGGAGGGGAATTCTGTGTTTGCTGCGTTGTCCATACGGGGTCGGGGTGCCGCGCGCCTCGCCGCCGCGCTGGTCGCGTCCGGGCTCGTCTCGGCGGGCGCGACAGCCACCGCGGCGGCGGCCGTGGCGACGGACGCCCCGCCGTACCGGGGCGGGGCCACCGCCACCCTGGACGGTCTGAAGACCTACAGCCAGGCCGTCATCCGCGAGGACGGTGAGAGCCAGAGAATCCCCGCGGGCCTCTTCGAGATGTCCGTGGACAACGGCGGCACCCTCCAGACGTACTGCGTCGACCTCCACAACCCCACGCAGAAGGACGCGCGGTACAAGGAGACCCCTTGGCGCGGCACGTCCCTGCACGCCAACCGCGACGCGGGCAAGATCCGTTGGATCCTCCAGCACTCCTACCCACAGGTGAACGACCTGGCGGAGCTGGCCCGCAAGGCGGGCGCGGGCTCGCTCACCGAGGAGACGGCCGCGGCGGGCACCCAGGTGGCGATCTGGCGCTACTCGGAGAAGGCCCAGAGGGCAGCGAAGACGGAGAAGGCGAAGAGGGCGGAGCGGACGGGGAGGTCGGACAAGGCGGGCCGGGCCGCCGGGGTCCAGGTGGAGGCGGTGGACCCGCGGGCCGAGAAGCTCGCCGACTATCTGGAGCGCAGCGCGCGCACCAGCCCCGAGCCGAAGGCGTCCCTGACCCTGGAGCCGCCCGCCGTGTCCGGCCGCGCGGGGGAGCGGCTCGGCCCGGTGACCGTGCGGACGGGCGCGGACAGCGTGGCCGTCATACCGCCCGCCGACCCGGCGAGCGGAGTGCGGGTCGTCGGCAAGAACGGCAAACCGGTGACGTCGGTGTCGGACGGCGGCAAGCTGTACTTCACCGTCCCCAAGGGCACGCCGGACGGCATGGCCGCGCTGGAGGTGCAGGCGTCCACGACCGTGCCGGTCGGGCGGGCCTTCACCTCCGAGACCAGGAGCCAGACGCAGATCCTCGCGGGCTCCAGCGAGTCGACGGTGGCCGCGACGGCGACCGCGCACTGGGCGCACAAGGGCCCGATACCGGCCCTGTCCGCGGAGAAGAACTGCGCGGAGTCCGGCGTGGACATCACGGCGAGCAACAAGGGAGACGCGCCGTTCACCTTCAGCCTGATGGGCGCCAGGCACACCATCAAGGCCGGTGAGTCACGCACGGTGACGATCCCGCTCCAGGAGGACCAGGCCTACGACTTCACGATCACCGGGCCCGGCGGCTTCGAGAAGCGCTTCAGCGGAGTGCTCGACTGCAGGACCGAAGCCGGTGCGGTCGTCGGTGTCGGCGGCAAGGCGCAGCCCGCGCCCCAGCCGAGCCCCGCGTCGGCGGGCGGCACCTCCGGCGGCGACCTCGCGGCGACCGGCGGGTCGAACGCCACGCCCCTGATAGCCGGGCTCGCGATCGCCCTGGTCGTGGTCGGCGGCGGCGCGGTGTTCCTGCTCCGCAAGAAGAACGCCCCGGCCGGGACCGACAAGGCCACCCCGACCGAGAAGTGAGCGCACCGTGACCACCCGGTCACGGTGCACGCCACCGGCCCCGGCCCCGGGCCCGCCACCCGCACTCCTGACGGGCGGTCCCCGCAGGTCGGGCGGGCCGCACGGCTATCCGGTTTTCTCCGGGGGGTAGCCGTACGGCAAGATGGGGTGTATCTGCCCACACACTGATTGCCGGACGGTTTCTCTTGGCTGAGTACATCTACACCATGCGCAAGACGCGCAAGGCGCACGGCGACAAGGTGATCCTCGACGACGTCACCTTGAACTTCCTGCCTGGCGCGAAGATCGGTGTCGTGGGTCCGAACGGCGCCGGTAAGTCCACGGTGCTGAAGATCATGGCGGGTCTGGAGCAGCCGTCGAACGGCGACGCGTTCCTGTCGCCCGGCTTCACCGTCGGCATGCTCCTGCAGGAGCCGCCGCTTGACGAGTCCAAGACCGTCCTGGAGAACGTCCAGGACGGGGCCCGCGAGGTCATGGACAAGCTCAAGCGGTTCAACGAGGTCGCCGAGCTGATGGCGACCGACTACTCGGACGCGCTCATGGAGGAGATGGGCAAGCTCCAGGAAGACCTCGACCACGCGAACGCGTGGGACCTGGACACCCAGCTCGAGCAGGCCATGGACGCCCTCGGCTGCCCGCCCGGCGACTGGCCGGTCACCAACCTCTCCGGTGGTGAGCGCCGCCGCGTCGCGCTGTGCAAGCTGCTCCTCGAGGCGCCCGACCTGCTGCTCCTCGACGAGCCCACCAACCACCTGGACGCCGAGTCCGTGCAGTGGCTGGAGCAGCACCTCGCGCAGTACCCGGGCACCGTCGTCGCCGTCACCCACGACCGGTACTTCCTGGACAACGTGGCGGAGTGGATTCTGGAGCTCGACCGCGGCCGCGCCCACCCCTACGAGGGCAACTACTCGACGTACCTCGACAAGAAGGCCACCCGCCTCAAGGTCGAGGGCCAGAAGGACGCCAAGCGCGCCAAGCGCCTCAAGGAAGAGCTGGAGTGGGTCCGCTCCAACGCCAAGGGACGGCAGGCCAAGTCCAAGGCGCGACTCTCCCGCTACGAGGAGATGGCCGCCGAGGCCGACAAGATGCGGAAGCTGGACTTCGAGGAGATCCAGATCCCGCCGGGCCCCCGCCTGGGCAACATCGTCGTCGAGGTCAACAACCTCTCCAAGGCCTTCGGTGAGAAGGTCCTCATCGACGACCTGAGCTTCACGCTGCCGCGTAACGGCATCGTGGGCGTCATCGGTCCGAACGGCGCGGGCAAGACCACGCTGTTCAAGATGATCCAGGGCCTGGAGACCCCGGACGCCGGCAGCATCAAGGTCGGCGACACCGTCAAGATCTCCTACGTCGACCAGGGCCGCGCGAACATCGACCCGAAGAAGACGCTGTGGGCCGTCGTCTCCGACGAGCTGGACTACATCAACGTGGGCCAGGTCGAGATGCCCTCGCGGGCCTACGTGTCCGCGTTCGGCTTCAAGGGCCCGGACCAGCAGAAGCCCGCGGGTGTGCTCTCCGGTGGTGAGCGCAACCGCCTCAACCTGGCGCTGACCCTCAAGCAGGGCGGCAACCTGCTGCTCCTCGACGAGCCGACCAACGACCTGGACGTCGAGACCCTGTCGTCCCTGGAGAACGCGCTCCTGGAGTTCCCGGGCTGCGCCGTGGTCGTCTCCCACGACCGCTGGTTCCTGGACCGCGTCGCCACGCACATCCTGGCGTACGAGGGCGACTCCAAGTGGTTCTGGTTCGAGGGCAACTTCGAGTCGTACGAGAAGAACAAGATCGAGCGCCTCGGCCCGGACGCGGCCCGTCCGCACCGCGCCACCTACAAGAAGCTCACCCGGGGCTGACATGGCCCGTCATCTGTACAGCTGCCCGCTGCGGTGGTCGGACATGGACGCCTTCGGGCACGTCAACAACGCGGTCTTCCTGCGGTACTTGGAAGAGGCGCGCATCGACTTCATGTTCCGGCTCTCGTCGGAGGACGGCCCGTCGTTCTCCGGCGGGTCCGTGGTGGCACGGCACGAGATCGACTATCTGCGGCCGCTGGTGCACCGGCACGAGCCGGTCACCATCGAGTCGTGGGTGACGAAGATAGGCGCCGCGTCCCTGACGGTCTCGTACGAGATCAAGGACCCGGAGCAGGTGTACGTGCGGGCGACGACGGTCGTCGTGCCGTTCGACCTGCGGGCGCAGCGCCCCCGGCGGATCACCGCCGAGGAGCGCGCGATCCTGGAGGAGTACCAGGACGACAGCGCGGGCGGTGCGGAGGCGCTGGTCGCATGACCGTGCGGCTGCACTTCGTGGACCCGGGGGAGGCGGCGGACCTGGCCGCCTTCCTGGCCCGCCTGGTCCACTATGACAAGGCGGCCGCGGTGCGGCTGCAGGCGGCGGGGGAGACGCTCGCCGTGTTCGGGCGGCCGCCGTCGTTCGAGGTCCTCGCGATCCGGACGGCGCGGCTCGCCAAGCCGTACGAGGACGGGCTCGACACCTCGCTCGACGTGACGGTGTCCGCGGGCGAGTTCCTGGAGTCCGTGGGGGAGTCGGCGGAATCGACGGGGGCGGCGGGTACGGCCGCCGTGCCCGCCGCCGTGACCGGGCCGCCGTGGGCCGGTGTGCTGCCGCCCCGGGGCGGCTGGGAGCGCGTCCCTGGCCTTCCGGCAGCACCTGAGGTGCGGGCCCTGGTGCGGAGCGCGGTCACCGAATTCCGGGCCCGGGTGGAGGAGTTGGCGCCGGAGCGCAGGGTCCGGGCGGAGCTGGACCGGGTGGGGCGGGAGATCTGGTCCCGCGTCGTGCCGGGCACGGGGCTGCCGGTGCGGGCCGCGCACGCGGCGCAGTCGCTCGGGTTCCTGCGGGGGGACTGCATCGACCTGCTGTCGGCCGGGGTCTGGCTGCGGCTCCGCACGCCCTACGGGTCCGTCGCGCTGCGGCGGGCGGGCGCCGGAGCGCTGTCCGTCACGCCCGCCTGAGGCGCGTGGCGGGCCCGCTCAGCCCGGAGTGTTCACCATGGAGGCGGCCGCGTAGGTCAGGTAGTTCCACAGCGTGTGCTCGTGCTCCTCGGAGAGGTTCAGGGAGTCGACCGCCGCGCGCATGTGCTTGAGCCAGGCGTCGTGGGCCGCGCGGTCGACCGTGAAGGGGGCGTGGCGCATGCGCAGCCGCGGGTGGCCGCGGTTGTCGCTGTAGGTGCGCGGGCCGCCCCAGTACTGCATCAGGAACAGCACGAGGCGCTCCTCGGCCGGGCCCAGGTCCTCCTCCGGGTACATGGGCCGCAGGAGCGGGTCCTCGGCGACCCCCTCGTAGAACCGGCGCACCAGGCGCCTGAAGGTCTCCTCGCCGCCGACCTGTTCGTAGAAGGTCTGCTCCTGAAGCGTGCCGCGCGGGATCTCATTCACCTCTCCATGGTCTCAGACGCCGTGGCCGAGGACGGAAGGCTTAGGACCGCTCGCATCAGACGCCCGGGAGCAGCACAGTGGGGGTATGGGTGCGCAAGCTCCGCTCAGGGACGAACCCGACCCCGTCGTCGCCGCCGAGGCGCGGGCCGCCCTGGTGCGGGACATCGAGGCGGGCGGTGCCTTCGACGGCGATCCCGGCTGGCGGGCGGCGTTCGCGGCGGTGCCGCGGCACGTGTTCGTGCCCTACTACTACGTGAGCCAGGCCGGGGGCTACGAACGGCTGTGGGGCGAGGACCCCGACCCGGTGCGGCGGGCCCGGTGGCTGCGCGGGGCGTACGCGGACGCGCCGCTCGCCACCCGCGTCCGGGACGGAGAGCTGCTCTCCTCCAGCAGCCAGCCCTCGCTCATGGCCAAGATGCTGGTGGAGCTTCAGGTCGGTGACGGCGGGCCGTACGACGTCCTGGAGATCGGCGCGGGCACCGGCTACAACGCGGCGCTGCTCGCCCACCGGCTCGGGGACGGCCACGTCACGACCGTCGACCTGGACCCGGAGATCACCGAGTCCGCGCGGCGGCACCTCGCCGTGGCCGGGTACCGGCCCACCGTGGTCACCGGGGACGGGGCCGCGGGGTGCGCGCGCCGGGCGCCGTACGACCGGATCGTCGCGACCTGCACGCTGAACTCGGTGCCGAGGCCCTGGCTGGCGCAGTGCCGCCCCGGGGCGCTGGTGCTCGCGCCCCTGGCGACGGGGATCATCGCGCTGCGGGTGCGGGACGCCACGCACGCGGAGGGGCGGTTCCTGCACACGCCCGCGTACTTCGTGCCGCTGCGCGGCGGCAGCGGCCGGATGGCGCAGGAGCCGCACCTCGGGGGGCTGCCGCGCCGGGCGTTGCAGAGCGAGCTGTTCCGCTTCCTCCTGGAGCTGACGGCCGGGACCCTGGATCCGTACGAGGCGCTCGCGCTGTGGCAGCGGGAGGGGCGCCCGGTGCGGGAGCGGTTCGGGGTGACGGTCAGCGGGGAGTACGCGTGGGCGTGGCTGGACGACCCCGAAGGGCCGTACGCCTGGCCGCTGTGACGGCGGGCGTACGGCCCTTCGGGGTCGCGCTGGGCGCGCTGGGGTCAGTCGCGGCGGACGGTGATCGTCGTCCAGGCGCCCACGTGCACCTTGTCGCCGTCCTGGAGCGGGACGGGGACGAACGGCTGGATGGGCTCCTCGCCGCCGTTGACCGTGGTGCCGTTGGTCGAGTTCTGGTCGACGACCGCCCAGCCGCCGTCGGGCTGCTGGACCAGGATCGCGTGCTGGTGCGATACGCCCGGGTCCTCCGGCGGCACCGACAGGTCGATGTCGGGGGTGTCGCCGGTGGAGTGCCGACGGCGGCCGATCGTGACCTGGTTGCCGACCAGCGGGCGGTGCTGCTCGGGCGAGTACGCGGGCAGGTTCAGGCCCGCGGCCTCGGGGCCGCTGCGCTGCATCATCGCCATGAAGTACTCGCGGTCGGGCCCGATGGTCGCGGTCCAGGTCCCCGGGCCCTGCGCCGGGCTCTGCGGCTGCCCCTGGGGCGGGAAGCCCTGCGCGGGCGCCTCGGCCGAGGGCGGCGAGATGACCCAGTCGTCCCCGCCACCGGTCGGCGGGCCCGACGGGCCGGGGCCCGGCGGCGGGGGCCCCTGCGGGGCACCGGTCTCGCGCGGGAACGCGGGCGGCGCGGGGGGACCCTGCTGCTGGAACCCCTGCGGCGCGCCGCCGCCCGGGCCGCCGCCGAAGGGCGGGATCGGCTCGGCGGGACGGTTCACCTGGGAGGGGCGGGAGCCCTGGTAGTCGAAGGGGTCGTGACCGGAGCCGGAGCCCGCGGACGGGGGGAACTGGGAACCGGGGTTCGGGCCACCGGGGCCACCAGGGCCGGGTCCGCCAGGGCCGCCCGGTCCACCGGGGCCAGCAGGCCCGTTGCCCGGCCCGCCGGGGCCTTCGGGCGCGCCGGGGCCGTTCGGGGCGCCGGGTCCGCCGAAGGGACGCGGTCCGCCAGGCCCACCAGGCCCGCCGGGGCCTTCCGGGCCGCCGAACGGGCGGGGCCCACCGGGCCCACCGGGAGCGCCACCAGGCCCGCCAGGGCCCTCGCCGAAGGGGCGGGGCGCACCGGGACCCTCGGGGCCACCGAACGGACCAGGGCCGCCCGAGGGGCCGGGTCCACCGGGACCGCCCGGCCTACCGGGACCTTCCGGGCCACCGAACGCACCGGGACCGCCAGGGCCACCCGGGCCGCCGGGACCGTCAGGGCCGCCGAACGGCCCACGGCCTCCAGGCGCACCCGGCCCACCGGGACCGCCGCCGGGCCCACCAGGACCACCCGGGCCCCCGGGCCCACCGAACGGACCGGGACCACCCGGCGTACGCCCGGGACCACCGGGACCATCAGGGCCACCGAACGGACCGCGACCACCGGGACCGCCAGGCCCACCGGGACCGCCAGGCCCACCGGGCCCCGCGGACCCGTCGAAGCCGGGCCGCGACGGGCCGCCGGGCCCGGGCATGCCCGGGGACGTGGGCAGCGGCGGGTTCGGCGCGGCGGGCGTGTACGACGTCGCCGTGTTCGTCAGGAAGTTCCAGCGGCACTCCTCGCAGAACGGCGCGTTCGCCTCGCGGGGGGTGCGGCACTGGGGGCACAGCTGGGGCTCGTGGTCCGGCACCGCGGACAGGTGCGGGCGGCCGCCGGGCGCGGGCGGCGGCCCGGGCTGGCCGGGGCCGGGCTGGCCGGGCCCCGGCGGCGGATAGCCGTACCCGGCGGCCGGGGGCGGCGGGGAGGGCGGCGGCGGTACGGCACCGGCCATGCGGTGACCGCAGACCTCGCACCAGTCGTCGGAACCCGACTGGTGTCCGTTCGGGCAGGTCGGCATGTCGGCGCTTCCCCCTCTCCTTCTCCGGCCCCAGGGCCGTGTGCGGTGCTTGTCCGGTACGGGCAGGCGTAGCTGTACTGCGCCGTCGTATCACGACGCTCCGTGCCGTCGTATGACGAGGGACACGTTCGCTCGCTCGTGCTACTTCTTCACGCGCACGGTCTTCGTCGAGCGCGTCTCGAGCGTCATCTCGTCGGCCTCGGCGACGCGCGCCTTCAATCGAACAGTACCTGTCGTGGCGTCCACGACGTCCACCACCTTCGAAAGCAGCTTGGCGGTGTCCTCGTTGCCGGAGGCGCTCGCGAGCTGAACGGCCCGGCCCAGCTTGGCCGTTGCGCCGTCGAGGTCGCCCAGCTTGCGGGCGTCCAGGCCCTGCTGGATCACCTGGGCCAGCTCGGCCTGGCCGGTGTAGTGCGCGACCTGCGGATTGATGGAGGTGGACGCCGCCAGGTCGTCGGTCCACACCGCGCGCACCAGGCCCTGGGCCAGGCTCTGTACGGTGCCGTCGCGCTGCGGCACCACCAGGGAGACGCGGGCGGCGAGCATCTCCTGGCCGAGCTCGGCGCCCGGGACGCGGACGCAGACGTGGTAGTCGCGGGACTCGTCGCCCCAGGAGCCGGTCGGGTAGTCGCCCGCGCGCGGCCCGGCCTCGGTGCGCCGGTCGGTCAACTCCTCGACGGTGGGCGCCACTTGCTTGACGAAGACGATCTCGACGCCCATCGGGGTCCACAGCCGCAGGCTGACGTCGGCGACCTCCTTGCCCATGGCCGTCTCCATCATGCGCGTGAAGTCGTCGGCGAGGCCCGCGGGGTCGGCGACGATGTCGGCGGTGCCGAGCAGCGCGGAGGCGATGCCTGTGACCTCTTTCACCTCCCAGTCGGTGCCGACGCCGCGGGCGTCGCAGGTGAAGCGGCCCGCGCAGGCGTCGAGGGAGGCGCGCAGGGCGTCCGGCGACTCGTGTTCGTTGCGCCCGTCGGTGAGCAGGATGCCGTGCCGTATCGACACCTCGGCGGAGGCGAGCAGCCGGTCGGCCAGGCGCAGCCAGGTGCCGATGGCGGTGCCGCCGCCCGCGCTGAGCCCCCGCAGGGCCTCCTTGGCCTGGGTGCGGGTCTGCGGGCCCGCGACGGCGAGGCGGCCGCCGCCGGGGTAGACCTCCTTGGCGACGTGGGTGCCGCCGATGACGGCGAAGTGCACGCCGTCGCGCAGGGCGTCCACGGCGGCGGCCGTGGCGTCGCGGGCGCCGCGCATCTTCGTCGGCGGGTAGTCCATGGAGCCCGAGCAGTCGACCATGATGGCGACGGCGGCGTCCGGGCCCTGGCCCGCCGCGTACAGATGGGGCGCGCTGACGGCGGAGCCGATGGTGCCGCCGCCGGTGGAGGTCACCGTGGCGATCGCGTTGACCTCGCGGCCGCCCTCCGGGAGGTACTCGTTCTGATAGACGTCGACGGTGAACTGCGGGACGCTCGACTTGAAGAAGTTGGCCATGGTTGCTGTTCCCCCCTGAGACGGTTCCCACGGCGGTCCCACGGTGTGGGCGCGCGCATGAAGTACGGGTGCACGGCAGCCCTTCGGGGCCCGTACCGTACGAAGGTCCCGGCGCGGGCGACGGCGTCGCGCCCGGACCGCTAGGCCGATCCTGCCCCTCGCGACGCGGCCGGGAACGGCAGGACCGCCACTGTTACGTTGTCGTGGCCGCCGCCGTCGAGGGCGTGGCCGACGAGCACCTGGGCACTGTGCAGCGGCCGTTCGGCGGCGTCCGCGGGCACGGCCGCGGCCATCTCCTCGGCCGCCTCCGCGTAGTTCCACAGGCCGTCGGTGCACACCACCACTACACCCGCACGGTCCGGTTTGAAGGAAGCGGTGTGCGGCTCCAGTTCGTACGCGTCGGCGCCGAGCCAGCCGGTGATGGCGTGGGCGCGCTCGTCGGCGTACGCCTCGGCCTCGTTCATCAGGCCCGCGGCGACCATCTGGGCGGCCCAGGAGTCGTCCTCGGTGAGGCGGACGGCGGGGCCCGTGCGGTCGACGGGGACCCAGTAGACGCGGCTGTCGCCGACCCAGCCGACGACGAGCAGGCCACCGGTGACGACGGCGCCGACGAGGGTGCAGGCGGGCGCGTTCTGGTGGGGGTGGTGCTCGCGGGCCGCGGCGGGCTCGTCCGCGAGAGCGTTGACGGCGTCGGCGGCGGCGACGATCGCGTCGTGCATGGCCTGCTGTGGATGGGTGCCGTGCGGCAGGGCCGCCCGCAGGGACGCGTCGGCGGCGCGGGCCGCGGCCGCGGAGGCCTCGTCGGGGCGGGTCGCCGAGGAGACGCCGTCGCAGACGATCGCGACGACGGCGGGGGAGCCGTCGGGCAGGGCGGCCGTGGAGATCGCGAAGGCGTCCTCGTTGCGGTGGTGGCGCAGGCCGCGGTCGCTGACGGCGGCGACCGCGTCGAGCTCCCGCTCCAGGTGGTCACGCTCGCGCGGCTGGGCGTGCCCGCAGTTCTCGCAGTAGCCGTCCGGCGCGACGCTGCCCGCGCGGCAGGCGACACAGACCTTGGCCTTCCCGGCGGGCCCGGCCGCGGGGGCCGCCGGGGCACCGGCGCGCGGGTCGGGGGCGGGCAGCGGGTAGTCGTCGGGCTCGGCCGCCTCGTCCCGGCCCGCGTGCCCGTCGCGCGCGTCGACGCTCTCCCGTACGCGGACGTCGTCGGCGTCCTGGGTCTCGCTCGCGGCGATGTCGCCCCGGGCCCCGCGCGCTGCGTCGGGGGCGGCGGGCCACGCGTCGGGCCCCTCCGGCAGCGCCGCCGGGGGCTCGGGGGCGGTGCGGTGCAGGCCGTTGATCACCAGCGTGGGGCGGTCGTCCGGTGGCACCGGGGCCGCCGAGAGGTGGTAACCGCACGCGCCGCAGTACAAGTCGCCCGCGTCCAGGGGCCACTCGCAGCTGGGACACGTCGACAGGGCCGCCGGTTGGTGCATTTCCGACATCCTCACACCCACGTCCGGGGGCGGAAACGGTTTGCCCGCTCCACCAGTTCGATCCTTTCCTCGCCACCCTGGGCGAGCCGGGCGAGCGTCCGGTACGCGCGCTCCAGACCGAACCGGAGGCCGCGTTCGTCCAGATCGCTGCCGAGCAGTACGGTCCGCGCGTGCCGGTCGCCGGAGGCCGTCGACGGGGCGGAGGCGTGACCAGAGTGCCTACCGGAGAGTACCCAGTCGAGCGCGGTGCCGAGCACCTCGGTCGACAGGTGCTCCCTGCGCACCGCGTCGAGCCCGAAGCCCGCGAGGGCCTCCACCTGCCCGGCTGCGGCCGTCAGGTCGTCCAGGAAGCCCGCGCCAGGACCCTCGGCCGTGTCGAACGTCATACGCCGTCGCAGCCGCGCCCGCACCGCCGCGACCCGGGCCGCCGTGTAGTGGATCGACGACTCCGGTACGGACTCCAGGGTCCGTACGGCGCCCGCGCGCTCGCCGGTGGCCAGCTGGACGCGGGCCAGGCCGAAGGCGGCGCTGACGTAGCTCGGGTCGGTGGCCCACACGAGGCGGTAGTACTCGGCGGCGTTGTCCAGCTGGCCGAGGACCTCGGCGCACAGGCCGAGGGCCAGCTTGGGCGCGGGCTCGCCGGGGAACGCGTCGTAGATGGCGTCGAAGGACAGCGCCGCGTTCTCGTGGTCGCCGGTGGCGAGGGCGGCGACGCCCCGGTACCAGACGACCCGCCAGTCGTCCGGGTAGTCCTTCTCCAGGGAGTCCAGGGCGTTGCCCGCCAGGGTGTGTTCGCCCAGGGTGAGGCGGACGCGCAGTTCGCGCAGGCGGAGTTCGGCGGAGTGGGCGGGGGCCGCGTGCAGGGCGGCCAGTAGTTCGCCGCCGCCCGTTGAGTCCACTAGGCCTGCGAGGAAGCCCGCGTTGGGGTCGGCGGGGTCGACCCGGGGGATGGGTAGGGCGAGGGCTGCGGCCGGGGTGTCCAGGGATTTTACGGGTACGGGGGCCGTGCCCTCTCCGGCTGGGGCCCCAGTTGCAGCGGTGCGGGGCGCCGGGGGCTGTGCCCACCCTTCCCCAAGCTCTCGGCTTCGCTCGAGCAGGGGAGACCCCACTCGCCCTGCGGGACGATTGCCCACAGAGGAACCCAACAGCGAGACGTCGCCTTCCAGCTGCCCGAACAGCTCCGTGTCCGTGACCTTCAGTTCCGGGCCGAACAAGGTGGACAGGGCCGGGCGTGGGCGGCCGCTTTGGAGGGCTACCACCTCGCGGAGGACGCCCGTCAGTTGTTCGGACATCTCCTGGGCCGAGGCGAAGCGGCGGGCCGGGTCGGGGTCGGTGGCCCGGACGAGCAGCCGGTAGAAGGACTCGTACCTGCGGAAGACCTCGATGTGGTCGGGGTCGGGCAGGGAGTCCACGAAGACGCTGGTGTAGCCCTGGAAGTCGAAGGTGAGGACCGCGAGGGTGCGCGCCACCGTGTACAGGTCGGACGCCACGGAGGGGCCGACCTCGGCGACCTCCGGCGCCTGGTAGCCCACCGTGCCGTAGATGGCGGACTCGGCGTCGTCCATGCGGCGGACCGCGCCCATGTCGATCAGCTTGAGCTGGTCCTCGGTCTGGATGGCGTTGTCGACCTTGAAGTCGCAGTACAGCAGGTTGCGGCTGTGCAGATGGCCGAGGGCCTCCAGGGCCTCGATGCCGTACGCGCAGGCCTGCTCGACCGGGAGCGGGTCCCGCTTGCCGCCCGGGGTGCGGCGGCCGTTGGCGATCTCCTTGAGGGACTTGCCGCCCACGTACTCCATGACGATGTAGCCGTCCATGGAGCCCGTGCGCTGGTCCAGGTGCTCGACGAAGTTGTAGATCCGCACGATGTTGGCGTGCTCGATCTCGGCGAGGAAGCGGCGCTCGGCGATCGCGGCGGCCATGGCGTCCTGGTCGCCCGTGTCGAGCAGGCCCTTGAGGACCACCCAGCGGTCGGACACCGCGCGGTCCACCGCCAGGTACACCCAGCCGAGGCCGCCGTGCGCGAGGCAGCCCACGACCTCGTACTGGCCGTGCACGATGTCGCCCGGGTGCAGCTTGGGCACGAAGGAG
Source organism: Streptomyces sp. NPDC053474 (assembly GCF_044544845.1). Taxonomy (NCBI): domain Bacteria; kingdom Bacillati; phylum Actinomycetota; class Actinomycetes; order Kitasatosporales; family Streptomycetaceae; genus Streptomyces; species Streptomyces sp. NPDC053474. The sequence goes on along the minus strand of NZ_JBITXV010000003.1, from coordinate 340,711 downwards.
TACGGGTGGCCGCACTTGGTGCAGAAGCCCTCCGTGCGCCCCGGCCGGTCGCCGCGCGCGCGGCCCACCGGGGCGCCGCAGTCGGAGCGCGAGCAGAACCGCTTGCGCTCGGGCACCTCGGGGTCGCGCTGCACCGCGCCGCGCGGGTCGGGGCGCGGCACGGCGGGCACGGCGACCAGGCCCATGCCGAGGCGGGCGCGCGCCGAGGAGCCGCTGGCCGTGCCCGAGCTGCGCACGGAGACCGACCGCGACGACGTACGGCCCGACAGGGAGCGCGAGAGGCGGCCGGAGACCGAGCGGCGCGACGACTGGGAGCGCGAGGAGCGCGAACTGCCGCGCGTGGAGCGGGCGGAGGCGGACCGGCCCGAGGCGCCCGAGCCCTTCGCGCCGCCGGTGACGCCGGTCGCGGGCGAGCCCACCATGCCCTGCGGCGAGACGACCGGGGCGAGCCCGCAGGTGTCGCAGTACAGCTCGCCGCCGCCCACGTCCTCGTACGCGCCGGTGCAGCCGGGCCGCTGACAGGGCCGCGGCCCCGCGGTCCCTTGGGCCGTGTGCTCGCTCATGCGTCCCCCCTCCGGTCGGTGGGCCCGCCCGGTTGCGGGACCCGAGGTGCCAGGGCCTCGGCGGCGGCCTGCTGGAAGCGCAGTACCGCCTGCTCGGCGACGCGCAGGTCGCAGGGCGCGCTCCAGAGCATCCGGCGCGCGGTGTCGTACCGCTCGATGAGGAACGGGTCCTCGGCGAGGCCGTGCCGGGCGACCTTCGCCTTGTACGCGTCGAGGCGGCCGCGCAGCTCCGCGCGGACCGCGAGCGGCGCGGTGACGGCGGTCAGCGACTCGCGGGCGCGCAGGAGTTCGTCCTCGGCCTTCTGCTCCAGGGACTCCAGGAGCGGCGAGAGCCGGTGCCACTGCGCGTTGCGGCGGTAGTCGGCGGCCATGGCCAGCTGTTCCTGGAGGGCCGTCGGCGGTCCGGAGACGGCGGGCACCTCGGACGCGGCGATCTTCGCGAGGACCTCGCCGCGCGCGGAGCGGGCCTCGGCGAGGGTGCGGTCCGCGCGCGACAGGAGGTCGCGCAGCTTGCCGAGCCGGGCCTCGGCGTCCTGGCGCACGGTGAGCACGGCGTCGATCTCGCGGCGCACGTCCTCCAGGGCGCGGGCCGCCGTGTCGTAGCGGTCGGTGTGCGGGCGGCCGCCGCCGGGGGCCGAACTGCCCGGCGCGGGCTGCCAGAAGGCCAGCGGGTCGGAGACCACCTGCTCGCGCAGCAGGGCCAGCTCCCGCGTGATGCTCTCCAGGTCGTCGCCCGAGGGGTGCTCGCCGGGGCGCACGCCCACGGAGTGCGCGAGCTGCCGGGTGCGCTGGAGCTCGGCGGCGAGCAGGTCGATGCGGGCGGGCAGCGCCGACCAGACGGCGTCGGCGGCGACGACGGTGTCCAGGGAGTGCGCGTACAGGTCGTTCATCCGCGCGACCAGCTCTTCGAGGGTGAACCGCTCGGTGAGCCTGGCGGGGCCGGTGATCGAGGGGGCGGCGCCCGACGCGGTCCCGCCCGCGAGCGTCACGCTCTCGCCGCGCAGCAGCAGCGTCAGCTCCGTCAGGTCGTCGCGGTTGGGCCAGCGCCTGCGCTCGCGCACCTCGCGGGCGGTGCGCAGGGCGCCCGCGTACGCGTCGAAGTACGTCCACAGGAGCGTGATCTGGCGCTCGGCGCCGAGCCAGCGCTCCTGGGTGGTGCCGGTGAGCCGGGCGCCTTCGAGCAGACGGCGCCCGGCGTGGTCCTGGAGGGCGAGGAGCGAGGTCTCGATCGCCTCGTGTTCGGCGTCGAGGCGGGCAAGGGCACGGTCCACCTCGTCCCGGTCCATGACGGGGCCGGGGGGTCCCGCGACGCTCATCGATCACCTCTCCGCTCTGCGTTGCGCACTCTCGCGTGCTGTCACATCAGTTGTCGGGTCTCGTCGGGCCAGTCCTTGTACTTCCGTACTTCGGGGTACTTCGGGTCAGTCCTTGTACTTCGGCTTCGGCGGGCGGGCCGAGGAGCCCAGGTCGTCGGCGAGCCAGTCGTCGTACGACTTCTTCCAGCCGTCCTTGCGGTAGTCCTCCAGGACGTCGTTCACCCGGCGGACCAAATCGTCGGCGCCCTTCTTCATCGCCACGCCGTAGTACTCGGTGGTGAACGGCTTGCCCTTCAGCGCGACCGTCGGGTCCTGGGCGGCCTGGCCCGCGGCGAGCGCGCCGTCGGTGAGGACCGCGTCCACCTGGCCCAGCTGGAGCCTTACCAGGCAGTCGAGTTGGTTCGGCACCGTGGTCTTGATGTCGGCACCGAAGCTCTTCTCCTTGAGGGCGGCCTCCGCCGTGGAGCCCGCCGCCGAGCACACGCGCTTGCCCTTGAGGGTGTCGTTGTAGCCGGTGATGGTGGACTTCCTGGGGGCGAGCACCTGCTGGCCGGTCTCGAAGTAGGCCGTCGAGAAGTCGACTTGCTCGATGCGCGCGCAGTTGATGGTCATGGTGCGGACCACCATGTCGACCTGGCCGCTCTGGAGGGCGGGGATGCGCTGGTTGGTGGGGATCGCCCGGAACACCACCGCCTTCCGGTCGCCGAGCAGGCGTTCGGCGATCTCCCGGGCGAGGTCGATGTCGAACCCCTCCAGCTCGCCCTTCTCCTTGTTCGGGTCGCGGTAGCCCCAGCGGTAGCTGTTCTGGTCGACGCCCACGACGAGCTTCCTGACCTTGCGCTTCTTGATCGCTTCGAGCACCGGGCCGTCCTTGGGCGAGGGCCGCAGGCTGCGCTCCGGCTCCTCACACTGCTCGTCGGCGCGCGCGGGCGCGGCCTGCGTGAGCGGGTCGGCGCCCCGTGAACCGGCCTTCCGTGCCGCGCTGTTGCCGCTGCCGCTGCCGCCGTCGCTGAGCCGGGGCAGGACCAGGACCAGGGCGGTCGCCAGGAGACAGGCCAGCGCCATCGTGGCCACGCCTCCCCAGCCGCGCAGCCGCGCCACGCCCCCGCCGTGCCACCGGGTCCCGTCACGTCGCGTACGCATCGTCCGCGTGCCTCCCTTCACCCCGTCACCCCTGCCCCGCTCACCGGTACTCCGACAGCCTGCGGCCGATGCCGAGCACCGCGCCCGCCGCGCCGAGGACCGCGAGCACGGCGGCGCCGACGGGCAGGCCCGTCATCGCGCCCTTTCCGTCCGCCGCGGCCTGCTGGAACTCGCTCTGCTCGTGGGCGAGCGCCGTGTCGAGGGCGGCGTCCACGTTGTCGAAGGACTCGCCCGTCGACTCGCCCTTGGCGCTCCGGGAGCCGATGACCTTGTCGAGGGCGGCCTCGTAGTAGCCCGCGTCGTCGCTGGCGCGGGCCGACTTGTGCCGGGCCTTCCACTCGCTCACGTTGTCCGCCGCCGCCGCGACGGGGCGCCGTCCCGCGCCGTCGTCGGCGAGCCGGGCCGCCCGCGCGAGCAGCCCGGACCCGCCCGCGAGCCGCCGCATCTGCTGCTGGTAGGCGGTGTCGAACTTGTCCTTGCCGTCCTCGGTCGTCTCCGCGCCCCTGCTGACCAGGGTCAGGTTCTCGTTGCCCCGGGCCTTGAGGGAGCTGATCCGGGCGTCGTTGAGGACGGTCAGGGACCGTACGCCGTCGTCGTACGAGGTGCTGAGGCCGGAGCGGGCCACGGTGTGGCCGACGACGAGCCACAGCAGGGCGACGGCGGCGGCCGTGCTGGCGGCGAGGAGCCCCGCGTTGAACACCCGGTTCGTCCGCCGGTAGTTGCGGCGCTGGGCCCACACGAGCGCGGCCAGGGCCAGGGCGCCGAGGGCCAGCGAGGCCCACGGGTAGGGCTCGGCGTCGGCGTAGTCGTCGTCCAGGCGCTGGTTCTCGGCCTTGTAGAGCTTCTCCGCGGCGGGGAGCATGCGGGTCTGCATGGTGTCGTTGGCGTACCGCAGATAGGCGCCGCCGAGGGGCAGGCCCTGGCGGTTGTTGGCGCGGGCCCGCTCGATCAGGGACGTGTACTGGGGCAGCAGCTTGTTGAGCGCGCTGATCGCCGCGGCCGACGAGCCGTTGCCTCCGGTGCCCGCGTTCGCCGCGGCCGTGGCCAGCTTCTCGCTGGCCCGTTCGATGTCCCGCTGGTAGCGCTCCCTTATGTTCGCGGGCTCCTGGCCGCCGCCCAGGAAGCCGGTCGACGCGGCCGTGTTGGCGTCCGCGAGAGAGCGGTAGATCGCGGCGGCGTCCGCGCTCAGCGGCTGGCTGCGGTGCAGCACGCGGTCCGCGGCGTCCGCGCGCGAGGTGGTCTCCCAGGTGGTGACCGCGCCGAACGCCAGGACCAGGGCGGCGAGGACCGCGCCGATGACGCGGAGCCTGCCCGGCTCCGTGGTGGCCGCCTTGCGCAGGCGCTTGAGGCCCTCCGCCCAGGCGGGCTCGCGTGTGGGGGCCTTGGGCGGTGGCTCCGGCGGAGCGGTGGGCCGTGCGGCGGGCCGCGCGGTGGGCTGCGCCGCGGGCGGTGCCTCGGGTGCTGCTGGCGGGTGTGTCACCTGGGCCTCGACCTCCCCCTTGGTCATCGGGCGTGGCACCGCCGTGTCCTCCCGGTCCCCGGAGGCTGGTCCGTGGGCCTCGGCGGGAAGTGGTGCTCGGGCGCAAGTATCGCCGTCGGGGCGGGGATCCGCACGGGGCTTGGCCCGATCTTGTGCGGATCGCGGTGGGCCGCGCACCTTGGAACACGCGCTCGACCCCACTCCGGTTCCCGCCCCCACCGCTCCCGCGGCGGGTTTTCTCCCACCACCCCCACCCGTGCCACCCCGGCGACCCGGTCCGGCCCCGACCTAGCGGCTTGCACGTCGTCGTGCGGCGGCAGCGCGGGGCTGTGAGCTGAGGTCAGGGAGCGTAGTGGTGGCGGAGGCGGGTGTAGGCCGAGGGTGGGGCCGTGGTGGTGTCCAGGGCTAGGAGGGCCGCGCCCAGGACGGGGGGCTCGGTGACCACGCGGGGGGCGGCCTTGGGGGCGCGCTCGGCGAGCCGGGAGCGGACGCCGTCGTCCAGGAGGCGGTGGCGCGCGGCGAGCACGCTGCCGCCCAGGAGCACCGGAGCCTCCTCCTCCAGCAGATCCAGGCGCCCCAGCGCCACCGCGGCCATGGCGACGATCTCCTCCGCCATCCGCTCCACCAGCCCCCGCGCCACCGCGTCCCCCGCCGCGGCCGTGGCGAAGAGCACGGGCGTCAGCTCGTGCTGGCGCACCGCCTCGATGTGCCCCAGGTGCAGCGCCTCGATGAGCGCGTACATGGAGTCCAGGCCGAAGTGCGCGGGCAGCGCGCGCATCAGCGCGGTGGGCCCGCCGCGCCCGTCCTCGGCGCGGGCCGCGTGCCACAGGGCCTCCTGGGCGAGATGGCCGCCCCCGCCCCAGTCGCCGGAGATCTTGCCGATGGCGGGGAAGCGGGCGGTGCGCCCGTCGGGCAGCATGCCCACGCAGTTGACGCCCGCGCCGCACACCACGGCGACGCCGCGCGGCTCCGCGTCCTCCAGGAGGCCCGCGCGCAGCACCGCGAAGGTGTCGTTGCGCACGTCGACGGTCCCGCCCCAGCCGCGGCGGCGCAGCGCGGCGGCCAACTCCCGCTCCTCGACGGGCAGGTCGGCGTTGGCCAGGCAGGCCGAGACGTGGTCGACGGACGTCAGGCCCGCTTCCCCGAGGGCCCGGCCCACGGCGTCCGCGAGGACGTCCACGGCCGCCTCGACGCCGTCCTGCGGGGGCCGGAATCCGCCGCCGCGGGCCGTGCCGACGACGCTGCCGTCGGCCGCGACCACCGCGACGTCGGTCTTGCTGTTGCCCGCGTCGATGGCGAGCACGGAACTCAGGCCCACGCCAGGTGCTCCCGGTTGTGCGCGACGAGCTTGTCGGTGAGCTGCTCCGCGTACGCGTACTGGCCGACCAGCGGGTGGGCGAGCAGCGCCTTGAAGACGCGGTCGCGGCCGCCGTGCAGGGCCGCGTGCAGCGCCAGGTCCTCGTACGCCGTGACGTTCGCGATCAGGCCGGAGAAGAGCGGGTCGAGCGAGGGGACGGCCAGCGGCGTGGCGCCCTCCTTGCCGACGGAGGCCTGGACCTCGATGACCGCGTCGTCGGGGAGGAAGGGGAGCGTGCCGTTGTTGTAGGTGTTGACCACCTGGTACGGGCTTCCCCCGCCGCCCAGGAGGGACGCCGCGAGGTCCACGGCCGCCTCCGAGTAGAAGGCGCCGCCGCGCTTGGCGAGCAGCTCCGGCTTCTCGTCCAGGGCCGGGTCGCCGTACATCGCCAGCAACTGCCGCTCCATCTCCGCGACCTCGGCCGCCCGGGAGGGCTTGGTGGCCAGCTCCCGTACGACCTCGTCGTGCTGGTAGTAGTAGCGCAGGTAGTAGGAGGGGACGACGCCGAGGCGGTCCACCAGGGTCTGCGGCATGCGCAGGTCGGCCGCGATGGCCTCGCCGTGCTCGGCGAGGAGGCCCGGCAGGACGTTCTCGCCCTCGGGGCCGCCGAGCCGGGCGCCGAGCTCCCAGGTCAGGTGGTTCAGGCCCACGTGGTCCAGGTGCACCTGAGCGGGGTCCACGCCCAGGTGCGCGGCGAACTTCCGCTGGAAGCCGATCGCCACGTTGCACAGGCCGACGGCCTTGTGCCCGGCCTGGAGCAGCGCGCGGGTGACGATGCCGACGGGGTTGGTGAAGTCGATGATCCAGGCGTTGGGGTTGGTGCGGCGGACGCGTTCGGCGATGTCCAGGACCACCGGGACCGTGCGGAGGGCCTTCGCAAGGCCGCCCGCTCCCGTCGTCTCCTGGCCGACGCAGCCGCACTCCAGGGGCCAGGTCTCGTCCTGCTGGCGGGCGGCCTGGCCGCCGACGCGCAGCTGGAGCAGGACCGCGTCGGCGTCGGCGACGCCCGCGTCCACGTCGGACGTGGTGAGGATCCGGCCCGGGTGGCCCTGCTTGGCGAAGATGCGCCGGGCGAGGCCGCCGACGAGTTCGAGGCGCTCCGCCGCCGGGTCGACGAGGACGAGCTCCTCGATCGGCAGGGTGTCCCTCAACCGCGCGAAGCCGTCGATGAGTTCGGGTGTGTAGGTCGAGCCTCCGCCGACCACTGCGAGCTTCATTGCTGAATCAGCCCTTTACTCCGGTGAGGGTGACGCCTTCCACGAAGGCCTTTTGTGCGAAGAAGAAGATGACAATGACCGGAGCCATGACGAGCAGCGTCGCCGCCATGGTCATGTTCCAGTTCACCATGTGGGCGCTCTTGAAGGACTCCAGGCCGTAGCTCAGCGTCCACGAGCCCGGGTCCTGCGCCGCGTAGATCTGCGGGCCGAAGTAGTCGTTCCAGCAGTAGAAGAACTGGAAGAGCGCGATCGCCGCGATGCCCGGCTTGGCCATCGGCACGATGATCGTGAGGAGCGTCCTGAACTCGCCGCAGCCGTCGACGCGCGCCGACTCGATGTACTCCTTGGGGATGGTCAGGAGGAACTGGCGGAGCAGGAAGATCGAGTACGCGTCGCCGAACGCCATCGGGATGATCAGCGGCCACAGCGTGCCGGACAGGTGGAACTGCTGGGCCCACACCAGGTACATCGGGATCACGATGACCTGCGGCGGCAGCATCATCGTGGAGATGACGAGCAGCATCGCGGTGCGGCGGCCGCGGAAGCGGAACTTGGCGAGCGCGTACGCGACGGGGATCGCCGAGCACACGGTGAAGAGCGTGCCGAGGCCCGCGTACAGCAGGGAGTTGCGCCACCAGGTGAGGAAGCCGTCGGTCTCGAAGACGGCCTTGTAGTTCTCCCAGTGCCAGGAGGACGGCCACAGGTCGCCGCTCATCGCCTGGGAGTCGCTCATCACGGACGTCAGGAAGACGAAGACGAACGGCAGGAGGAAGAGCAGCGCGACGGCTATCGCCACGCTGTGCACGGCGATCCAGTGCAGGATCCGCTTGCGGCGGGCGCGGGCGGCCGCCGGGTCGCGCCGCCCCGCGGGCGCGGCGGCCTTCGAGGACGCGGGCGCGCTGAGTGTCGTGGAAGTCATGGGGATCAGTCCTCCGCCGAGAGCAGGCCCGAGCGCTTGCGCATGAGCAGCAGGGTCGCGGCCATGGCGATGGCGAAGAGCACGAGCGAGAGCACGCACGCGGCGCCGGTGTTGAAGTTCTGGAAGCCCATCGAGTAGACGAGCTGCGGGACCGTGAGCGTCGAGTGGTCGGGGTAGCCGGGCTGGATCACCGAGCCGGGGCCGATGTTGACGCCGGAGGCGATCTTCCCGGCGACCAGGGCCTGCGTGTAGTACTGCATGGTCTGTACGACCCCGGTGACCACGGCGAACATCACGATCGGCGTGATCGACGGCCAGGTGACGTACCGGAACTTCGCCCAGGAGCCCGCGCCGTCGAGCTCCGCGGCCTCGTACTGCTCCTTGGGGACGTCGAGCAGCGCCGCCATGAAGATCACCATGAGGTCGCCGATGCCCCACAGGGAGAGCATCACGAGCGACGGCTTGGCCCAGTTCGGGTCGTTGAACCAGGTGGGCGCGTCGACGCCGACCCTGGACAGGATCTCGTTGACCGGTCCCGTGCCGGGGTTGAGCAGGAAGACGAAGGCGACCGTGGCCGCCACCGGCGGGGCCAGATAGGGGATGTAGAACGCGGTCCGGAAGAACCCGACGCCACTCTTGATCTTCGTCACGAGCAGCCCGAGGCCGAGCCCGAAGAGCACGCGCAGGGCCACCATCACGACGACCAGCCACAGCGTGTTCCACAGGGCGGGCCCGAAGAGCGGCATCTGCTCGAACACGTACCGCCAGTTCCGCAGGCCCACGAACGTGGGCTCCTTGATCTGGTTGTAGTGCATGAACGAGAAGTAGACGGTGGCGATCAGCGGGTACGCGAAGAAGACGCTGAAGCCGATCAGCCAGGGGGAGAGGAAGCCGAGCACGCGCAGTCTGCGGCGCGTCGGGGGGGAGAGTGTGGCCATGGCGGGGCCCTCCTCAGTTCTCTGACTGGAGGTTGTCGGCGTCGATCTGGTCGTCGAGTTTCTTCAGGCCCTCGCGCAGGTTCTTCTCGCGGCCCGCCTCGACCCCGTACGAGAAGTCCCCGAACGAGGTGACGTAGGAGTTGCCGTTGGTGGTCGGGGGCAGGGCCCGGCTGTGCTCGCTCCGCAGGATCTTGAAGAAGGTGCGGAAGGTCGGATCGGCGTCCAGCTTCGGGGACCTGAGGGCCGCGAAGGTGGACGGCACGTTGTGGATGGCGTTGGCGAAGTCCACGACCTGGCCGGTGTCGGCGGTCAGGAAGCGCACCAGCTCCCAGGCGGCGTTCTGGTGCTTGCTGCTGTGCGCGATGCCCGCGACGGTGCCCGTGATGAAGCCGCGGCCGTAGGTGTCGGCCTGGTCGTCGGGCACCGGAAGGGGCGCGACGTCCCAGTCGAACTTCGCCTTGGCGTCCTTCAGCATCAGGCCGCGCCACTCGCCGTCCAGGAGCATGGCGAGCTTCTGGGTGAGGAAGGCGTTCTGGCTGGACATCTCGTCGCCGAAGGTCAGGCGGAACTTCTCCAGGTCGGAGAAGCCGCCCTGCGCGTCGATCAGCGCGTTCGTCGTCTTGAAGTAGTCGTACGAGGCGGGCTCCTTCGCGAGCCGCGACGTGCCGTCGGCGTCGAAGTAGCGCGGGCCCCACTGCGCGAAGAGGCGGTCCGGGCTGCCTTGGTACAGGCGGAAGTTGGGCATGTAGCCGACCCGTTCGTACGAGTCCTTGCCCTTGCGCACGGTCAGCTTCTTCGCCGCGGCCTTCAGCTCCGACATGGTGCGCGGCGGGCGCTTGATGCCCGCCTTCGCGAAGAGGTCCTTGTTGTAGTACATGCCGAACGCGTCCGCGAGGAGCGGCAGCGCGCACTGGGTGCCCTCGTAGCTCGTGTAGTCGAGGAGGGTCTTGGGGAACGTCTTCTTCTTGTCGAGGCCGGTCTTCTTCATGAAGGGGTCGAGGTCGACCCACATGCCGGAGTCGCAGTACTGGCCGACGTTGTTGGTGGTGAAGGAGGCCACCACGTCGGGGGCCTCGCCGCCGCCCGCCCTGAGGGCCTGGTTGATGGTGGCGTCGGTGACGTTGCCGGTCGCCTTCACATCGATGTTCGGGTGCAGCTTCTCGAACCGCTCGATGCTCTCGTCGATCGCCTTGACCTCGCCGGACGCCGACCAGCCGTGCCAGAACTTGAGCGTCACGGGCTTGGTCGGATCGTCGTCGTCGCTGCCGGTGCTCGGGTTGGCGCAGCCGGACAGGAGCAGTCCGGCGGCGGCGAGCACGACCGGCACGCGTGCGCGTATGCGCCATCGCGGCATGGCGGACTTCCTTTGCGGGAGGGGGCGGGGAGCGGACGGGGGAGCGGGGGGTCCGGCGCGGCTCAGGCCGTGTCGAAGAGGGTGTCGCGGGCCTGGGTGAGGGCCGTGCGCAGGGCGCCGGTGAGGATCGGGTCGCCGTCGAGGTCGCTGATGCGCAGGAGCGGGCGCGGCAGGGCGAGGCCGGTCAGCTCCTCCTTGACGCGCAGGCGCAGCGCCTCGCCGCCCGCCTGGGCCACCTGGCCGGACAGGACGACGAGTTCGGGGTCGACGACCGCGACGACGGCGGCGATGCCGGTGGCGATGTGCCGGGCCAGGTCGTCGCGCACGGCGGCGTCGGCGAGCGCCTCGGGGAGCGGCTTGCCGCCCGCGCGCTCGCGGACCACGGCACCGGCGACGAGGCTCTCGAAGCCGCCCCGGTACGAGCTGGGCGTCCCGTCGGGGCCGCGCAGCAGCGGGGCGCCCGGCACCGGCATGTAGCCGATCTCGCCCGCGCCGCCGGTCGCGCCGCGCAGCAGGGTGCCGCCGAGGACGATCGCGGCGCCCACGCCCTCGTCGAGCCAGGCCAGCACGAAGTCGTCGTGGTCCTGGGCCGCGCCCTCGTACTGCTCGGCGATGGCGGCGAGGTTCACGTCGTTCTCGATGGTGACCGGGGTGCCGAGGACCTCGGCGAGCTCGGCGCGCAGGGTGCGCGAGTGCCAGCCGGGCAGGTGCGGGGCGTAGCGGAGGCGGCCGTCGTGCGGGTCGATGGCGCCGGGCGTGCCGATGACGGTGGCGCGCAGGTCGTCGTGGCCGAGCCCGGCCTGGGCGAGCGCCCCGTCCACGGCCTCGGCGACGAGCTGGGCGGTGCGGTGGCGCACGTCCTCGGCGATGGCGTCGGCCTCGATGCGGAAGCGGCCCACCTCGCGTCCGGTGATGTCGGCGACCAGGGCGGTGAGCCCAGTGGGGTCGGCGGACAGGGCGGCGACGTGGCCGACGGTGGGGTCGATCTCGTACAGGACGGCGTTGGGGCCTGGACGGCCGCTCTGTCTGCCCGTGGTGCGGACCAGGCCCGCGCTCTCCAGGCGGCTGAGCAGCTGCGAGGTGGTGGGCTTGGACAGGCCGGTGAGCTCGCCGATGCGGGTGCGGGTGAGCGGCCCGTGGGCGGCGAGCAGGTCGAGCGCGGCGCGGTCGTTCATGGCGCGGAGCACGCGGGGCGTGCCCGGAACGCCGGGCGACCCGTTGGACGGGGTGGTTCCGGCCATCGCTGACGACACCTGCCCTTCGGTGACCTGCCTCCCCACGTCACTGTTAGGAAGGCTTCCTATTGGTTGCGAGGAACGTAAGCCGCCGTGAAGGACCCGTCAAGAGTGGGCGGCGCGGGGGCAACCAAGTCGTTACCTGCGGAAGATCCACCGGGGCGCACCCGCGGACCGCGGACGCCGAAGGGGGCGCCCGGCCGGTGCCGGGCGCCCCCAAGGGCGGTGCAAAAGGGTGTCCGAAAACAGCCCGAGGGGCTCCCGCGACGGAGCCCGACGGCTACTTCGACAGGTTCGGCGGCGGCGGTATCGGCGACGCCGTCAGCGACTGCGGGGACGTCGTCGAGGCGTACGCGGACGGTGCCGCCATGCCCGCCGTCGGGTCGGCGGCGGGCGCCTCCTCCGGCGGCAGCGGAAGGCCGCCCACGATGCGGATGCCCTCCTCGTCGAAGGCCCGCTTGATCCGCCAGCGCAGCTCGCGCTCCACGCCGAGCGACTTGCCCGGCATCGTCTTCGCCGAGACCCGCACCACCATCTGGTCCAGCAGCACGCTGTCCAGGCCGAGCACCTCGACCGGGCCCCACAGCTGTTCGTTCCAGGGCTCGTCCTTGCCGATCCGCTCGCCGACCTCGCCGAGCACCCGCTTGACCTTGTCCAGGTCCTCGTCGGAGCGCACGGTCACGTCGACCCCGGCCGTCGACCAGCCCTGGGAGAGGTTGCCGATGCGCTTGACCTCGCCGTTGCGCACGTACCAGATCTCACCGGCGTCGCCGCGCAGCTTGGTGACGCGCAGGCCCACCTCGACGACCTCGCCGGAGGCCACCCCGGCGTCGATGGAGTCACCCACGCCGTACTGGTCCTCCAGGATCATGAAGACGCCGGAGAGGAAGTCGGTGACCAGGTTGCGCGCGCCGAAGCCGATCGCGACGCCCGCCACACCGGCCGAGGCGAGCAGCGGCGCGAGGTTGATCTCGAAGGTGCTGAGCACCATGAGCGCGGCCGTGCCGAGGATCAGGAACGACGCCACCGAGCGCAGCACGGACCCGATGGCCTGCGACCGCTGCCGCCGCCGCTCCACATTGACCAGGAGCCCGCCGAGCGCGGTGCCGTCCACGGCCTGGGCCGTGCGGTTCATCCGGTCGATGAACTTGGTGATGGTGCGCCGCACGAGCACTCTGAGGACCATCGCGATCACGACGATCAGCAGGATGCGGAGCCCGATGGCGAGCCACGTCGACCAGTTCTCCTCGACCCAGCTCGCGGCGTTCTGAGCGCTCTCGTGCGCGTCGTCGAGCGTGACGGGCTTCGGTGACTTCGTCGGGTCCGGGTCCGTCCCGGCGGCCGAGAGCACGGACAGGAACACGGCGGGTACCTCCAGGCATAGCGGTCTGCCCAGGAGAAGCGCCGGGCAGACCCACCACACTAACGGGGCATTGTGTGGGGATCGTTGTCATGTTCGAAGGAGGCCGGGTGATCACCCGGTGACCTGCGGCAGCTCAGCGGTGGGAACACGTGTCATCAGCGGTGCCGGAGGGGTGTGGTTGAAAACACTTCAAGGCCGTTACCGGGACATGGTGGCGCTACGACCAGGCATGAGGGGAAACTGGTCCACAGATCGTCCCGGCGCGAGCCACGCGCCGCCGGCGTACAAGGAGGCCTCCGTGCCGCATGTCCTGGTCCTCAACGCGTCGTACGAGCCCCTTGGCGTCGTACCGCTCCGCCGCGCGCTCATCCTCGTCCTGGAGAACAAGGCACTCTGCCTCGAGGAGTCCGGCGCCTTCATGCACAGCGCGACCCGCACCATCCCCGCACCCAGCGTGGTCCGGCTCAAGCGGTTCGTGCGGGTCCCTTACCGGGGGCCCGTTCCTCTGACGCGACGCGCGCTGTTCGCCCGTGACGGCGGCCGGTGCGTGTACTGCGGTGGCGTCGCAACCAGCGTCGACCACGTCATTCCGCGCAGCCGCGGCGGCCAGCACGTCTGGGACAACGTGGTGGCGTCCTGCCGCCGCTGCAACCACGTGAAGGCCGACCGGCACCTGATGGAGCTCGGCTGGCGCCTGCGCCACAAGCCCGCCCCGCCCACAGGTCTCGCCTGGCGCATCATCGGCACCGGGCATAGGGACCCGCGCTGGCTGCCGTACCTGCAGCCGTTCGGCGCGGACGACGCGATGGCCCGGATCGACGGCATCTCCGCCTAGGGGACCGGATCGGTCCGGGCCTTTTCGTCGTGGCCGCGACGCCGCACGGCCAGGATGTGCGGCGCCGCGGCTACGACGACCTCGTGGCTACGACGACGACCTCGTGGTTACGAGGACGGGCCGGGCCCCGGGGCTCAGCCCGCCACCGGACGCTCGGCCACGGCGTAGGCCTCCACCGACCACAGCGAGTAGCCGAAGCGCGTCGCCCGCCGATCGCCCTGCACCCGGACGAAGCGGGTGCCCGGCGCGTCCATGCGGACCGACTCGCGCCCGCCGCGCCCGTCCCGCACGGTGGCGGCCGTGCGCCAGGTCCTGCCGTCGGCCGACGTCTGGATCCGGTACGCGGCGGCGTACGCGTCCTGCCAGCGCAGCACCACCTGGCCCAGGCGCACCGGACCGGCCAGCTCTAGCTGCCACCAGGCGCCGTCCTCGGGCGGTGAGGACCAGCGGGTGGCGGCGTCCCCGTCCAGGGCGGCCGAGGCCGGGAAGCGCGCCGTCTCGTCGCCCGAGGACGACGCCCGCGCCCCGCGCGCCAGGTCCGGGCCGCCGGTGCGGGGATAGGCCCGCACCGCCACCGTCCGCGTCCCGCCCGCGAAGGACACCGGGATCTCGTACGTCCCCGCGCGCGTGCCCGTGGGCACGGTCACGTCGAGCGGCACCTCGACCCGCGTGCCGCGCGGCAGCGCCGTCGCCTCCGGGACGCGCACCTGGATGCCTCCGGGCGCCCGCGCCTCAAGACGCCCGTGCACGGGGCCGGGGCGGCGCGGGAGCAGCCGGGCCGTCAGCCGGGCGGGGGCGCCGCCGATCTCCGCGTCCGCCTCGGCGCGGGTCAGCGTGAGGCGGGCCGCGGGGCCGTCGGCGAACCAGGGCGCCAGGTGCGCGACCGTGCCGCCGGACGCGGTGACCCGTACGGCGTCGGCGCGCAGGCCCGGCTCCGGGCGGGCCTCGGTGAACCCGGAGGCGGAGAGCCCGGCCAGGCGGCGCCAGCCCGCGCCCGGCACGTGGGCCTCCAGCACGCCCCGGGTGCCGGGGTCCGTCAGGGCCGTCACGGCGGCCAGCGCCCGGGCCCGGCCCCAGCGGGCCTCGGGCCCGTCAGCCGCGTGCGGGCCGTCGAGCCCCGCCCACCGCCCGTACGCCCGCTCGACGCGGTCCAGGAACGGGTCGAGGACGCCCGCCCCGACCGTCACGCCGCCGGACCGCAGCTCCGCGCGGAGCCCGCGCAGGGCCCGGGCCGCGCGCCAGGCGGTCGCGCCGTCGTCGTGGGCGGTCGCCGACAGCAGGGCGACGGCCGTCTCGCCCGCCGCGCCGTAGCGCGCCAACTGCGCGGACCAGGGCGCCACTTCGCGGCCCACCTCCGTCCCGGCGAGGTGTTCGGGCGCCGCGCGCATGACGGCGAAGGCGGACCGCAGCTCCTGTGCCGCGGCCTCGGCGCGGACCGGGTCGGGCGTCGTGCGCGCCGCCCAGAACGCCCGCAGCAGGGGCCGCAGATAGGCCGACTCCTCGGCGCCGAGGACGGACGAGGCGTCGTTCCCCGCGAGGGCCCGCAGCGCGCCGCGCGCCCGCGCGTCCCCGCCCGCCAGGTCGTCGATCGCCGCGAGCCAGGACGCGTGGGGCCGGTAGCCGCGCGGGTTCCAGGCGTAGTCGGCGGCCGTGAACAGCGGGATGCGGGACGCGGCGGGCTGCTCCATGGCGTTGCCGAGCAGGCCCGCCGAGCCCTGCGCCACGGCGGGCTCGCGGCCTGTGTAGGGGCCGAGGAAGACGCGGTCCCGCGCGAAGTCGTTCACCGGGTAGTTGTCCATCGTGACGAGCGGATGCGCGCCGAACGCCTCGCGCGCGCCCGCCAGTTCACGGCCCGTGATGGTGCGCGGCACGACGCCCACACCCGTCCACGCCACCTCCACCCCGCCGTCCAGGTGCCGCGCGAGGGCATCGCGGTACGCGGTCGAGCCGTCCTGGAAGTACTCGGTCGGCATCAGGGACAGCGGTCGTGCCCCGGGGTGCCGGGCGGCGAGGTGCCGGGACAGGGCGTTCGCGACCCGGGCCTGCGCCCGGGCCGCGGCGCGCGGGCCCGAGCCGAAGGCGTCCGCGTCCTCGGCGCAGTGCCACTCGCTGTAGCTCACGTCCTGGAACTGGAGCTGGAAGGCGCGGAAGCCCAGCGCCCACATGGCGTCCACCTTGCGGGCGAGGTCCCGCACGTCCCGGTCCGACGACAGGCACATGCCCTGGCCGGGGGCGACCGCCCAGGCGAGCGTCACGTGGTTGCGGGCGGCCCGCTCGGCGAGCGCGCGGAAGTCGGTCCGCTGCGCCGCCGGGTACGGCTCGCGCCAGCGGGCCTGGCGGTACAGGTCGTCGCCCGGCGCGTACAGATACCGGTTCTGCTTCGTCCGGCCCATGAAGTCCAGCTGGGCCAGGCGCTGTTCGCGCGTCCAGGGCGTGCCGTAGAAACCCTCGGTCAGGCCGCGCACCGGGGCCGCGGGCCAGTCGCGGACGCGGACGCCGGGGATCAGCCGGGCCCGGGCGTCCGTCAGTTGCCGCAGCGTCTGCACCGCGTGGAAGAGGCCGTCCGGGCCGACGCCGTCCAGGGCCACGGTGCCGCGGCCCGCGACCTGGCCCACCGCGAGGCGGTAGCCGCCCGGGGGCAGGCCGGTGCGCGGCCGGGCGCCGAGCGCGCGCAGTGCCTCGGCCGCGCCGGTGCCTCCGGCGTGGATCACCAGGTGCGTGCCGGGTGGGGGCGGGGTGCCGTCGCGCACCTCGGTGAACTGCCGTGCGCCCGCGGCGCGCAGGAGGCCGCGCAGGGCGTCCAGGGCGTGCGGGTCGGCGTCCCCGTCGGCGACCAGGACGACCGCGTCGCCGACGGGGACCGGGGCGGTGGCCGTGGACTCCAGGTCGTGGGGGCGGGGCCACACCTGTGGGGGCTCGGCGGGGGTCCGCTCCGCATCCGTACGGGGGCCGCCCGGGGGTGGTGGGGTGGCGAGGGCCGGTTCCGTGAGGGCGGTGGTGGTGCCCAGGGTGCTCGCGATGACGGCCGCGGCGATGGTGGCCGCGCCCTTCCTGCCCCGCAGTCGCACGGCCTCCTCCTCGTCACTGTCGTCGCACGGACGGTCACGTAGAGCACTGAGCCCACCATTGCCGCGGGGCGGGTGTCAACGCCGGGGGCTCCGCCCCCGTTTTCGGCGCTTCGCGCCTCGTCCTCAAACGCCGGACGGGCTGAAAGATCTCGGTGCGGGCCGGATGCATTCCGCGCGTCCGCAGACGAGATCCGGTCCGCACCGGCAACCATCCAGCCCGTCGAGGGGGTACCCCCTGCTCCTTAAGAGCTTGGGGGAGTTTGAGGACGAGCGCGCCAGCGCGATGAAGGGCGGGGTGCCAGGGGCGGCCAGCCCCTGGTTCGGGAAGGGGTGGGATTGGGGGCTCCCGGCAGGGCTGCTGTGACCAGCGTCACCTTCGTGGGTCGTTTGCGTCTGTGGTGCGGCGCAGTGGGTATGCCCCCGGGAACCGAAGCCCGCGAAATCCCTCGCGCATCCGCGCCCACCCGCGAAACAAGGAGCGTCCCGTGCCCCCTTCGGCGCATCTTCTCCCGTCCGGCCTCCCCCCGGAGGTCTCGCACCCGGACTCAGGACTCGAAGGATCCGGCTCCTGCGGCTGCCTGGAGCCGCCCCTGACCAGCGAGCCCCCGCTCGCCGACGCCGCGCCGCTGACCAGTGAGCCGCCGCTCACCGACGCCGCGCCCCTGACCAGCGAGCCGACCTCCACGGGCACGGCCGCGGGCCTGGACCCGGCCGGGATCTAGGGCGCGGGGTGACCCTGGCCCGGCTCGCCGCCCTGCACGGCGTGGCCGCCTCCTACTCCCCGTCCCCGGGCCGCACGGTCCAGGCCTCCGACGCGGCGCTCGTCGCCGCGCTCGCCGCACTCGACGTCGACGCGAGTACGCCGGACGCGCTGGGCGCGGCCCTCGCGGAGCGCGAACGGGCCCTGCGGGAAAGGCTGTTGCCCCCGACCCTGGTCCACTGGCGCGCACCGGAAGGCGGGCGGGAGGAGTTGCCGAAGGACGACACCGCCCCCGAAGCGCTCCGCGCGCTGCCCGCCCGCACCCGCCTGAACCTCCGCACCGAGCAGGGCGACACGCTCACCTGGGACGCCCCGTCGCCGCCCCCGCACCTGCCGCTGGGCGCCCACTGGCTGCGCGCCACCACCCCGGACGGGGCCGTCGCCGAGGCGCACCTCCTCGTCGCCCCGAGCCGCGCGCCCGAGCCACGCGGGCGGGCGTACGGCTTCCTCGTCCAGCTGTACTCGCTCCTTAGCCGCCGCTCCTGGGGCATGGGCGACCTGGGGGACCTGGCGGAGCTCGCGGCCTGGGCGGGCCGCTCGGTGGGCGCGGGCTTCGTCCAGGTGAATCCGTTGCACGCGGCGGTGCCCGCGCCGCCCGGCGGCAGCAGCGACCCCTCGCCGTACCGGCCGTCCTCGCGCCGCTTCCCCGACCCCGTGCACGTACGGGTGGAGGACGTACCGGAGTTCGCGCGGCTGCGCGGCGCGGCGCGGCAGCGGGCGGGCGCCCTGCTCGAACGCGCCGACGGGCTGCGGCGCGCGGTGCTGCGGGACGGGTGCCTCATCGACCGCGACGCGGTGTGGGCGGCCAAGGCCGAGGCGCTCGAACTGGCCGCGCGGGTGCCGCTCGGCCCCGGCCGCTGCGCCGCGTACAGCGACTTCCTCGCCGAGCGCGGCGAGGCCCTGGAGGCGCACGCCACCTGGTGCGCGCTCGCCGAGCGGCACGGACCCGACTGGCACGCCTGGCCCGCGCCCCTGCGCGACCCGGACAGTCGCGAAACCGCCCGCGCCCGCGCCGAGTTGATGGACCGCGTCGACTTCCACGAGCGCCTGGCCTGGTACGTCGACGAGCAACTGGCCGCGGCGCAGCGGGCCGCGCGGGACGCGGGCATGGGCATCGGTCTCGTCCACGACCTGGCGGTGGGCGTGCACCCGGACGGCGCCGACGCCTGGGCGCAGCGGCGCTTCTTCGCGGCGGGCATGTCGACGGGCGCGCCCCCGGACGCCTTCAACGCCCATGGCCAGGACTGGAACCTGCCCCCGTGGCGCCCCGACCGGCTCGCGGAGTCCGGGTACGCGCCGTTCCGCGAGCTCCTGCGCGCGGCGCTGCGGCACGCGGGCGCGGTGCGCGTCGACCATGTGATGGGCCTGTTCCGGCTGTGGTGGGTGCCCGAGGGCCGCCCGCCCACGGAGGGCACGTACGTGCGGTACGACGCCGAGGCGATGCTCGCCGCCCTCGTCCTGGAGGCGCACCGCGCGGACGCGCTTGTCATCGGCGAGGACCTCGGCACCGTCGAGCCGGGCGTGCGCGAGGCGCTGCGCGAGCGCGGGGTGCTCGGCACGTCGGTGCTCTGGTTCGAGCGGGACTGGGCCGGGGAGGGGGCCGGGTCCGGCAAGGTGCTGCCGCCCGCGCGGTGGCGCGCGGACTGTCTCGCCACCGCCACCACCCACGACCTGCCGCCCACGGCGGCCCGCGTCACCGGCGAGCACGTCACGCTCCGCCACGACCTGGGCCTGCTGACCCGGCCGCTGGCCGCCGAGCGCGCCGAGGCCGCGGCCGACGTGCGCGAATGGCTGGCGCTCGCCGCCCGGCTCGGGCTGCTGCGCGGCGGCGCCGGACACGAGGAGGACGAGGTGCGCGCGGTGCACCGGCTGCTGCTCGCGACCCCGGCCCGGCTGATCGGGGTCTGGCTGCCGGACGCGGTCGGGGACCGCCGCCCGCAGAACCTGCCGGGCACCTTGGACGCGTATCCCAACTGGCGGCTGCCCATCGCCGACGCCGCCGGGCGCCCGGTGTCCCTGGAGGACCTGACGGCCTCGCCCCGGCTGCACGCGCTGCTCGACGTCTTCCGGGAGTTCCGGGGCGCCCGCACCGGCGGGGCCTGCCGGGGCCCGGGCGCGGTCCCCTGATGGCACCCCGGGCGCGCGGCCCGCGGAGCCGTTCGCTAGTTTGGCATCGTGGACAAGAAGAACGCCCTGCGCGCCGGTGCCGTTGCCACCGGTACGACGCTGATGATGCTGCTCATGTCGTCCCCCGCGCTCGCGCTCACCCGCGACGACGGCGACGACCCGGCTCCCAAGCTGAGCGTGGCGGAGACGCTCGGGCTGTACGTGGCGGCACCGATCGTCCTCTTCCTGGTGATCGCGGGTCTGGTCATGGTGGGTGACAAGTCCCGCAAGCAGCAGAAGCAGGGCTGATCCGCCCCCTTTTCTGACGCCGAGGGCGCCCCTCGGCGGCGTACACGGAGAACGTGTACGCCGCCGGAGGGCGCCCTCGTGCGTGTTCAGGCGGGTGCGGCGCCCGCGAGCAGCTTCCTGAGCAGGTCGGCGAGCTGGGCTGTCTCCTTCTCGTCGAGCCCGGCGGCGCCGAGTGCCGCGCGCTGCGCCTCAAGCCCGGCCACGACGGCCCGGTCGACGAGCTCGCGCCCCGCGTCGGTCAGCGTGACCTGGAGTCCGCGCCGGTCGTTCGGATCGGGCGAGCGGCGCAGCAGGCCCGCCCGCTCCAGCTTGTCGAGGCGCCCCGTCATGCCGCCGGTGGTCAGCATCAGCGTGGCGGAGAGCTGCCGGGGCGAGAGCGTGTACGGCTCGCCGTGCCGGCGCAGCGTGGCGATGACGTCGAACTCGCCCCGGGTGGTGCCGACTTCGCGGTAGGCCTTCTCGACGCGGTCGCCGACCGCCTGCGCCACGCGGTACACGCGGCCGTAGATCTCCATGGGGGTCGTCTCCAGTTCGGGCCTGACCGAGGCCCACTGATCGATGATCGCGTCGACGGCGTCGGCATCGACGTGCGGAGTGTCCGGGGAGTGCATGGGGGAAGTATCGGCCCCCGCTCTAGAAGCTTGCAAGTAAGCAGATTCGAGCTAAGTGAATTTTCGCTAAGTGGGTTGACGGTAAGTAGCTTGCGACTAAGCTAATCACCATCAAGCTTCCACTACGGCCTGTCGGGCCGCCGAGAGGGGTGCGCCATGAACCGTGCCGCCACGATCCTGCTCACCGCCTACGCCCCCATCACCTGGGGCTCCACCTACGCCGTCACCACGGAGTTCCTCCCGGCGGACCGGCCCTTGTTCACGGCCATGATGCGGGCGCTGCCCGCGGGGCTCCTGCTGCTGCTCCTGGCCAGACGGTTGCCGAAGGGAGTGTGGTGGGGGAAGGCGGCGGTCCTCGGCGCGCTGAACATCGGCGCCTTCTTCCCCCTCCTGTTCCTCTCCGCCTACCGCCTGCCCGGCGGCATGGCGGCCGTGGTCGGCTCCGTCGGGCCGCTGTTCGTCGCCGGGCTCTCGGCCCTCGTCCTCAGTGAGCGCCCGACCGTCCGCACGCTGCTCACCGGGATCGCGGCCGCGTTCGGCGTCAGCCTCGTCGTCCTCAAGGCCGCCGGGGGCCTGGACGCGATCGGCCTGCTCGCCGCGGTGGCGTCCACGGCGTCGATGTCCACGGGCACCGTGCTCACCAAGCGCTGGGGCCGCCCCGATGGCGTGGGCCCGCTGGCCCTGACGAGCTGGCAGCTGACCATGGGCGGCCTGCTCATCGCGCCGCTCGCCTTCTTCGTCGAGGGCGCGCCGCCCGCGCTCGACGGCCGGAACATCGCGGGCTACGTGTACCTGTCCATCGCCGGTACGGCCGTCGCCTACTGGCTGTGGTTCCGCGGCTTCAGCCGCCTCAGCGCGACCCAGGTCAGCCTGCTCGGGCCGCTCTCGCCGCTGACGGCGGCGGTCATCGGCTGGGCGGCGCTCGGCCAGTCGCTGACGGCGGTGCAGGTGGCGGGCATGGCGCTCGCGTTCGCGGCGACGCTGTTCGGTCAGCTCAAGCCCCGCGAGACGGCGGCGCCGACGGGGGCGCGGACGGTGGCGGGAGCGCCCGCCGCCACCAGATTGTTCAGCTTGGCTTCAAAGAACGGTCGGAAAGATTCGATGGACCTGACCGGTTCGGCGGTGCGACGGTAGCCCGGCAAGCGAACGCACCCACCGCCCCGGACCCGGGGAGAGAGGCGAGGGACAGCAGTGGCGACGACCCTGGACCGGACCGTCGAGCCGAGCACGGAGAGCGCGGGGGCGCGCGGGACGCGGGGGGAGCGGGGGGCACGGGGGGAGCGGGGGACGACGTGGGGGGAAGCGGGGGACACGGGGAGCGCACGGGCCGACACGGCCGACCGGGCCGACCGGGCCGACCGGGCCGACCGGACCGACCGGGCCGACCGGACCGACACGGCCGACCGGGCCGACCAGGGAGACTGGTCGGCCCGGTCGGCCGTTGCCGGAGGCCTCGGCGGGTCGGCCGTTGTCGGAGGTCTCGGCGCCGGGCTCGGCCTCGCGCTGCTGGCGACCGTCGTCTGGTCGGGCAGCTTCGTCACGTCCCGCGCCCTCGCCGACAGCGTGCCGCCCGTCCAGCACGCCTTCTGGCGCTGGCTGATCGCCATCGCGGCGGTCGCGCCCTTCGCGCTCCGCAGGACCTGGCGCGCACGGGCCGTCCTGCGCCGCCACCTCGGCTACCTCCTCGCCGCCTCCTTCCTCGGCGTCGCCCTCTACAACACCCTGGTCAACCAGGCGGGCGTGACCACGACCGCGGGCAACATGGGCATGATCATGGCCGCGTCGCCGGTCCTGATGGCCTGCTACGAACGCCTCGGCGGGGCCCGGCTCGGCGCCCGCCGCACCACCGGCACGCTGATCGCCTGCGCCGGGGTGCTGCTCCTGGTCAGCAAGGGCTCCCTCGCCCTCGACCTCGCCCCCGGCGACCTGTGGGTGATCGGCGGCGCCCTCGCCTTCGGCTCCTACAGCGCGCTGCTGCGGCGCAGGCCCCCGGAGCTCGGCGGACTGCCCTTCCTCTTCGCGACGTTCGTGCTCGGCGCGCTGATGCTGCTGCCCGCGTACGCCGTCAGCCTCACGGTCCAGGGCGGCTTCACCCCGACCCCCGGCACGGTCACGCCGCTGCTCTACGTGGGCGTCGTCTCCTCCGCCGTCGCCTTCTTCGCCTGGAACAAGGCCATCGCCCTGATCGGCGCGGCCCGCGCCGGAGTCGTCTACTACCTCCAGCCCGTCTGCGTGGCGCTGCTGTCCTACGCCCTGCTCGGCGAGGAGATGAGCTGGCCGAGGGCGGCGTGCATGGGCCTCATCCTCGGCGGGGTGGTACTCGGCTCGACGGCGGGGCGCGGGCGGCCTCTCAGCTCCTGACCCGGCCCTTCAGGGCATACCCACCGCCGACGACCACGGCGTCGGCGGCCGGGTGCCATGCACCGGGTGAGCTTCGGCTCGCCCTTGGCGGTGGCGCCGCTCAGACCGATGCGGGCGGTGCCCCGCGCGGTGCGCCAGGGGTGTCCGGGGCTGGTGCGCACGAGGATGCCGGTGACCGTGGCGGTGGAGCCGCCCGTGGTCAGGCAGTCCACCTTGAAGTCGCCCCACAGCGTGCGCGCGGGCTTGCCGTCGCGGGCGGGGTAGCTGTGCTGGATGCGGAACGTGCCCGTACTCCGGCTCTTCCTGAACGAACCGCCCGCGGGGGACACGGCCTTGGCGTCGACCCCGATCCGGACTTCCTCGTCCTCGACCGGACAGTCCATGCGGCCCTCGCCCTTCAGTACGGCTGCGGCTCCTGCGGGACGAGGGCGGGAGGGCGCGCCCGCCTGACTGTGCGGGCGCGCCCGGCCGGCGGGACGGGGCGTGCCCGGCCGGTGTGGCCCGATCCTTTCGGGCGGCCGGGGCCGGGGCGTCGGCCCCCGGGCCCTAGCGCCTCCGCCGCGCGGGGGAGGCCGGAGGGGTCGCGGGTACGTTGGCCGTATGAGTGAGTGGGACATCAAGAAGCTGCGGATCCTGCGCGCGCTGCGGGACCACGGCACGGTGACGGCGGCCGCCGGGGCGCTCAGCATGACGCCGTCCGCCGTGTCCCAGCAGCTGTCCAACCTCGCCCGGCAGCTGGACGTCCCCCTCCTCGAAGCGCAGGGGCGGCGGGTGCGGCTCACCGGCGCGGCGCACCTGGTGCTGCGGCACGCCGAGGCGGTCTTCGCCCAACTGGAGCTGGCCGACGCGGAGTTGGCCGCGCATGCGCGGGGCGACGAGGGGGAGGTGCGGGTCGGGGCCTTCTCCACGGCGGTGCCCGCGCTCGTGGTGCCCGCCGTACGGGCCCTGCGGGCGGCTCGGCCCGGCGTCTTCGTACGGGTCCGGGAGGCCGAGGCGGCGCAGGCGTACGAGCTGCTCGCGGCGGGCGAGGTGGACCTGGCCCTGTCGCTCGCCGCGCAGGCCCCGGCGCGCAGCGACCCCCGCTTCACCGGGGTCACCCTCTTCGCCGATCCGCTGGACGTGGCCCTGCCCGAGGGGCATCCGCTGGCCCGCGAGCGGGGCCTGCGGCTCGCCGACCTCGCCGACGAGCCGTGGATCTTCGGTGGGTCCGGGCCCTGGTCGGACATCACGCGGGCCGCGTGCGAGGCGGCGGGGTTCGTGCCGGAGCGGGCGCACAGTGCCGCGGGGTGGACGGCGATCCTGGCGATGGTGGGGGCGGGGATGGGGGTGGCGCTCGTGCCGCGGATGGCGGGGGCCGCCGGGTGTGGGGGTGTGGTGACGCGGGGGCTCGGGGCGGAGCGGCCCTACCGCCACGTCGTCGCGGCGACCCGGCGGGGTGCGCCCCCCGCCGTGACCCACGTCCTCACCGCCCTCCGCGCAGCGGCCCCGGCCTGAGCCCGGGCCCCTGTGCCAACGGCTGGGCGGCACCTGGGCCTAGGGCCCTGGCGAAACGGCCGGGCGGCACCTCGGCGCTGTGCCCACCCGTCCCGCCCTGCGGGACGATTGCCCACAGCGGGAAACGCCATGCCGGCGAAGCTCGGGCGTTACGGGTGGGTGGGTGGGAAAGACCCGCCGCGGTAGCGGCGGGCAGCTGCCCACCCACCCGCGGGCGCTCCGCGTCGGGGCCGGGCCGGCGAAGCCGGGGAGCTACGGGTGGGCGGGTGGGAGGAAAGAGCCCCCGGGGCAGCCGGGGTCAGGCCTTGTCGGCGGCCTGCGCCCGCAGGGCCCGCTCCACCCCGGCCCGAGACTCCGTGATCAGGCGGCGAAGGGCCGCCGAGGGCCCCGCCGAGGCGAGCCACGCGTCGGTGGCGTCGAGCGTCGCCGCGGACACCTGGACCGACGGGTAGAGCCCCACGGCGACCTGCTGCGCCATCTCGTGCGACCGGGACTCCCACACCGCCTTGACGGCACCGAAGTACTTCTCCGTGTAGGGCGCGAGCAACTCCCGCTGCTCGGTCTGCACGAAGCCGGAGATCACGGCCTCCTGCACGGCGTTGGGCAGCGCGTCGGACTCCACGACGGACGCCCACGCGGCCGCCTTGGCCTCGGGGGTCGGCCGCGCGGCCCGCGCGGCGGCGGCGTGCCGCTCGCCCGCGGCGGTCTTGTCCCGCTCCGCCTCGGCCGCGATGCCCGCCTCGTCGAGGCGGCCCATGGCCGCGAGCCGCCCCACGAACGTCCAGCGCAGCTCCGTGTCCACGGCGAGGCCCTCAAGGGACTCGGAGCCGTCGAGCAGCCCTTCGAGCAGCGCGAGGTCGGACTCCGTGCGGGCGGTGGCCGCGAAGGCCCGCGCCCAGGCGAGCTGGTGGTCGCTGCCGGGCTCGGCCGCGCGCAGGTGCTCCAGGGTCGCCTCCGTCCACCGCGCGAGCAGCGCGTCGCGCCCGGCCGGGTCGGCGTACAGGTCGAGGGCGAGCTTCACCTGGCGGTGCAGGGACTGCACCACGCCGATGTCGGACTCCTTGGCGATGCCGGAGAGGACGAGGGCCAGGTAGTCGCGCGTGGGCAGCTCCGCGTCGCGGGTCATGTCCCAGGCGGACGCCCAGCACAGGGCGCGCGGCAGCGAGGCCTCGAAGTCGCCGAGGTGCTCGGTGACGACGGCGAGGGACTCGGCGTCCAGGCGGACCTTCGCGTACGACAGGTCGTCGTCGTTGAGCAGGACGACCGCCGGGCGGGCCCGGCCGACCAGGGCCTCCACGGCCGTCAGCTCGCCGTCGACGTCCAGCTCCACGCGGTCGGTGCGCACGAGCTTGCCCGAGCTGTCGTCGAGGTCGTACAGGCCGATGGCGATGCGGTGCGGCCGCAGGGTGGGCTCGCCGGTGGCGCCCGCGGGCAGCGCCGGGGCCTCCTGCTTGACGGCGAAGGAGGTGATGACGCCCGCGGAGTCGACGTCCACGACCGGGCGCAGGACGTTGATGCCCGCGGTCTGGAGCCACTTCTGCGACCAGGTCTTCAGGTCGCGGCCGCTGGTCTCCTCCAGGGCGCCGAGCAGGTCGCTGAGGCGCGTGTTGCCGAACGCGTGGCGCTTGAAGTACGCCTGCACGCCCTGGAAGAACTCGTCCATGCCGACGTAGGCCACCAGCTGCTTGAGGACCGAGGCCCCCTTCGCGTAGGTGATCCCGTCGAAGTTGACGAGCACGTCGTCGAGGTCGCGGATGTCCGCCATGATCGGGTGCGTGGAGGGCAGCTGGTCCTGCCGGTACGCCCAGGTCTTCATGGAGTTCGCGAACGTCGTCCACGAGTGCGGCCAGCGCGAGCCCGGCGCGTACGCCTGGCAGGCGATGGAGGTGTAGGTGGCGAACGACTCGTTCAGCCACAGGTCGTTCCACCACTCCATGGTCACGAGGTCGCCGAACCACATGTGGGCCAGCTCGTGCAGGATGGTCTCGGCGCGCACCTCGTACGCGGCGTCCGTCACCTTGGAGCGGAACACGTACTGGTCGCGGATCGTCACCGCGCCCGCGTTCTCCATCGCGCCCGCGTTGAACTCCGGCACGAAGAGCTGGTCGTACTTCTTGAAGGGGTACGCGTAGTCGAACTTCTCCTGGAACCAGTCGAAGCCCTGCCGCGTCACCTCGAAGATCGCGTCCGCGTCCAGGAACTCGGCGAGCGACGGGCGGCAGTAGATGCCGAGCGGCACGCTCTGCCCGTCCTTCTCGTACGAGGAGTGCACCGCGTGGTACGGGCCGACGATCAGGGCCGTGATGTACGTGGAGATGCGCGGCGTCGGCTCGAAGGACCAGACGTCGTCCTTCGGCTCGGGCGTCGGCGAGTTCGAGATCACCGTCCAGCCGCTCGGCGCCTTCACGGTGAACTGGAACGTGGCCTTCAGGTCCGGCTGCTCGAAGGAGGCGAACACGCGGCGCGCGTCCGGCACCTCGAACTGCGTGTACAGATAGGCCTGCTGGTCCACCGGGTCGACGAAGCGGTGCAGGCCCTCGCCGGTGTTCGTGTACGCGCAGTCGGCGACGACGCGCAGCTCGTTGCGCCCCTCGCGCAGGTGCTTCAGGGCGATCCGGGAGTCGCGGAAGACCGCGGCGACGTCCAGGGCGTGGTCGTTGAGGACCACCTCGTGGACGGCCGGGGCGATCAGGTCGATGAACGTCTCGGCGCCCGCCTCGGCGCTGTCGAAGCGCACGGTGGTCACCGACCGGTAGGTGCCGCCCTCCTGCGCTCCGGAGAGGTCGAGATCGATCTCGTACGAGTCAACGGTGAGCAGCTTCGCCCGCTGCTGCGCCTCTTCGCGGGTCAGATTGGTGCCGGGCACGCGGTCATCTCCTCAGTGCGACTTGCGAAGTTTCTGTGATGTTTCCGGCCATCCTTCCATGCGGGACGGCGGGGTGCCCCGGGCCATTGTTCTCGGCCCGCCCTGCGGTTAGCATCCGCGCGTCGGCTCAGGCCCCGCGGGCCTCAGCGGGCCCGACGGTGGCGGTCACGCGCGGAAGCAGGTGTATATGGCACGGGGAGTACGGGGCCGGTTACGCGGGAGAAGTCCGCGCGCGGTCCTCGCCCCGGCGGCGGCCCTGGCCCTGCTGCTCGCCACGGCGGGCTGCGGCGACTCCGGCGGCGCCGACGGGGGCGGCGCGGCGGACGGCAAGGGCCTGGAGAAGACCACGATCACCGTCGGCACGATGCCCGTGGCGGACACC
Organism: Streptomyces sp. NPDC053474; assembly: GCF_044544845.1. NCBI lineage: Bacteria > Bacillati > Actinomycetota > Actinomycetes > Kitasatosporales > Streptomycetaceae > Streptomyces > Streptomyces sp. NPDC053474. The sequence goes on along the minus strand of NZ_JBITXV010000003.1, from coordinate 313,034 downwards.
GCCCCGCTCCAGCTCGCGATCAGCAAGGGCTTCTTCAAGGCCGAGGGGCTCACCGTCCGCACGACGACGCTCCAGGGCGGCGCCGAGTCGGTCGGCAGGCTGCGTGCGGGCGCCCTCGACATCTCCTTCGGCAACTACGTCTCGTTCTTCCTCGCGCACGCCAACAAGGCCCTGGACGTGCGGATCGTCGCCGACGCCTTCGCCCTGGCGCCCAAGACGCACGCGGTCCTGGTGCCCAAGGACTCGCCGGTCAAGAGCCTGAAGGACCTCGAAGGCAAGAAGATCGGCGTCAACACGAAGCGGAACATCAGCTCCCTGCTCGTCCAGAAGGCCGCCAAGGCCGAGGGCGTCACGTTCGACGAGGACGAGGACTTCGCCGAGGTCGACATGCCGAACATGGAGACCGCCCTGAGGACGGGCAGCGTCGACGCCGTGCAGGCCGCGGAGCCGTTCGTCAGCGCGATCGAGGAGTCCGGCACCGGCCGCGTCGTCGCCGACCTCGGCAGGCCGCCGACCGCGGGCTTCCCGATCGCGGGGTACGCGACCACGGCCCGGTTCGCCGAGCGGAACAAGAAGACCGTCGAGGCCTTCCAGCGGGCCATGGCCCGCGCCCAGAAGCAGGCCGCCAACCGCACCACGGTCGTGCGCACGCTCCCCGACTACACCAGGATCACCCCCGACCAGGCCGCCCAGCTCCACCTCGGCGGCTATCCGATGGCCCTGGACCCGGCACGCCTGCGCCGGGTGGTGGACCTGATGCGGGAGTTCGGCTATCTGCGGCGGCCGCTCGACATCGAGCCCCTCCTCGTGCGCACGGGGCCGTGAGGGCGATGCGGTGAAGGAGGCGGCGCGCTTCGGTCCCGGGTCCGGCCCGGAGACAGGGGCGCGCGCCCCCCGCCGCGTGCGCCCGGGCGCCCTTCCGCGCGCCGGGGCGCTCGTCTCCCGGCGGTGGGGGCGGGCCCTGCTCGGCGCGCTCGGCGTGGGCGGGGCCGTGCTCGTCCTCGAACTCCTCTCCCGCACCGGCGCCTTCGGCGACGGGGAGCTGCCGCCCGCCACCTCCGTGCTGGCCCGCGCCGCCGAGATGGCCGTCGACGACGGCTTCCTCGGCCAGCTGGGCACCACCGTCTCCGCCTGGCTCGGCGGGCTCGCCCTCGCCGTCGCCCTCGCCGTGCCCGCCGGGCTCCTCCTCGGCTCGCTGCCCCGGCTCGACGCCGCGAGCCTCGCCGTCGTCGAGCTGGCCCGGCCCGTGCCGTCCGTCGCGCTCATCCCCCTCGCGATCCTCGTGTTCGCCGAACCGGTGCGGGTCGAGCGGTCCCTCGTCTGCTACGCCGCGCTGTGGCCGATCCTCCTCAACACCCTGTACGGGCTCCGCGACGTGGACCCCGTCGCCAAGGAGACCCTGCGGTCCTTCGGCTTCGGGCCGCTGTCCGTCCTCTGGCGGGTGTCCCTGCCGAGCGCGGGCCCCTTCGTGCTCACCGGGGTGCGGATCGCCGCCTCCGTGGGGCTGATCGTGGCGGTCAGCGCGGAGCTGCGGGCCGGGGGCGACTCGGGGCTCGGGGTGTATCTGCTCCAGACGCAGTCCGGGGGCGGGCGGCCGGATCTGATGGTGGCGGGGGCGGTGTGGGCGGGGGCTCTGGGGGTGGGGGCGAACGGGGTGCTCGTGGCCGTGGGGCGGGGGCTTTTTCCCCACAGTGCCCGTTCAGCGCGCTCCGCGCGCGGGCGCCCCTTCCCGAGACGAAAGGGCTCCGCCCCCTCGACCCCCGGATATCGCGCTTCGCGCTCGTCCTCAAACGCCGGACGGGCTGAATGATGACCGTTGTGCGCTTTCTGCTGCTGCGGGGGTGGCTGCTCGTCCTGCTCGTGCTCGTCTGGGAAGCGGCCGCCCGGCGAGCGGAGGACGTGTACTTCCCGCCGCCCAGCCGCGTCGTGCGGCTCATGGTGCGCGAGCCCGGGTTCGACGCGCTCCGGCAGAGCCTCGGGCAGCTGCTGCTCGGGTGGGCGATCGCCGGGGCCGTGGGGGTGGCCGTCGGGGTGGGGGTCGGGCTCTCGCGGGTGGCGCGGCACGTGCTCGAACCCGTGCTGCAGTTCGCGCGGGCCGTGCCGCCGCCCACGCTCATCCCGTTCTTCATGGTCGTCTTCGGCCTCGGCACGTCCATGCGCCTTGCGACCATCGTGTTCGGGGTCGTGTGGCCGGTGCTGCTCAACACCGTCGACGGGGTGCGCTCCGTCGAGCCGGTGCAGCTGGACTCGGCCCGGGTCTTCGGCCTGGGCGGGGCCGCGCGGCTGCGGTACGTGGTGCTGCCCGCCGCCGCGCCGAAGGTCTTCGCGGGGCTGCGCGTCGCGCTCGGCTTCGCCCTGATCCTCATGGTCGTCGCCGAGCTGATGGGGGCGGGCGACGGGGTCGGCGCCCGGCTCAACGCGGCCGAGCGGGAGTTCCGCCCCGACCGGATGTGGGTGGTGATCCTCCAGCTCGGCGCCGTCGGCTGCGTACTCAACGGACTCTTCCTGCTGGTCGAGCGGAAGGCACTGGCCTGGCACCGGGGCGCCAGGCGCGAGAACACCTAGGGCGTGGGGGCGCCCGCCGTTCCCGCGCAACCGGTTCACCCGGCACAGAGGGAACGACCGAAGCACGTGAGCACTCAATGCACATAGACCACGCGGCAGTTGGCGACAGGGGCACAGGGGGAAGACGGCATGTTGGACATCACGGGGCTCAGCCATCGCTACGACGACGGACATCAGGCCGTCGAGGACGTCGAACTCTTCGTGGACCGCGGCGAACTGGTGAGCATCGTCGGCCCCTCGGGGTGCGGCAAGTCCACCCTGCTGCGGTGCGTCGCGGGCCTCCAGCGGCCGAGCGCGGGCCGGATCACGGTCGGCGGCCGGGCCGTCGAAGGGGCCGTGCCGGACGGCCTCGCGGTCGTCTTCCAGGACTACACGCGCTCGCTCTTCCCCTGGCTGACCGTCCGCGACAACGTGGCCCTGCCGCTGCGCCGCCGGGGCCTCGACCGCGCCGGGTGCCGCGCCCGCGCCCTGGACGCGCTCGCCCAGGTCGGCCTCGCGGACGCGGCGGCCAAGTACCCCTGGCAGCTCTCCGGCGGCATGCAGCAGCGCGTGGCCATCGCCCGGGCCCTGGCGTACCGGCCCGCGCTGCTCCTCATGGACGAGCCCTTCGGCTCGGTGGACGCGCAGACCCGGGAGGACCTGGAGGACCTGCTCCTGGCCGTACGCGGCGGACACGCGCAGGGCGACGGGGACGCGGCGGACGGCCGGGACGCGGCGCCGGGGCGCATGACCATCCTCCTGGTCACCCACGACATCGACGAGAGCGTGTACGTCGGCGACCGCGTCGTGGTCCTCAGCGGCGCCCCGGGCCGCGTCCACCGCGAGCTGCGGGTCGAACTCCCCGCGCCCCGCGACCAGATCGCCACCCGCGGCCTTCCCGAGTTCGTGAAGCTCCGGGCCGAGGTCGGACGGGCGGTGCGACGGCCATGACCGTGGACGTACTGATCGCGGGCGCGGGCATCGGCGGCCTCACCACCGCGCTGAGCCTGCACGCGGCGGGCATCGACGTACGCGTCGTCGAACCCGTCGACGTGCTGCGGCCCGTCGGCGTCGGCATCAACCTCCTCCCGCACGCCGTACGGGAGCTGACCGAGCTGGGCCTCGGCGACCTGCTCGCCGCGACCGGCGTACAGACGGCCGACATGGTCCACTACGACCGGCACGGCAACCGCATCTGGGGCGAGCCGCGCGGCCTCGCGCTCGGCTACCACTGGCCGCAGTACTCCATCCACCGGGGCGCCCTCCAGATGCTCCTGCTCGACGCGGTGCGCCAGCGGCTCGGCGACCGGGCCGTGGTCACCGGCACGGCGTTCGTCCGCTTCATGGAGGACGGCAACGCGCTGCGGGTCGTGCTGCGGGACGTGGCCCGCGGGCGCGAGCACGCGGTGCGCGTGCGGGCCCTCGTCGGCGCCGACGGCCTCTACTCGACTGTCCGCTCCCGGCTGCACCCCGGCGAGGGCCCGCCGCGCTGGAACGGCATCCGGATGTGGCGCGGCGTCACGGAGTGGCACCCGGTCCTCGGCGGCCGCACGGTCGCCGTCGCGGGCAGCAACGCCCACGCGAAGCTGGTCGTCTACCCCATCTCGCGGGAGGCCGAGCTGCGCGGCCGGGCCCTGCTCAACTGGGTGGCGGAGGTCCGCTTCCCGCCGGAGCCCGGCGCCGGGCCCGGCTCCGCCGACTGGAACCGCGGCGGCCGCCTCTCCGACGTCCTGCCGCACTACGCGGGCTGGCGCATCGGCGACCTCGACGTGCCCGCCCTCTTCGCCGCGACCCGCCGCATCCTGGAGTACCCCATGGTCGACCGGGAGCCGCTGCCGTGGTGGGGCAAGGGGCCCGTCACCCTCCTCGGGGACGCCGCGCACCCCATGTACCCCGTGGGCTCCAACGGCGGCTCCCAGGCCATCCTGGACGCCCGCGTCCTGGCCCGCTGCCTGGCCGTCACGGACCCCGACCGGACCGCGGGCCTGCGCGCCTACGAGGAGATCCGCCGCGAGGCCACCTCCGCGCTGGTCCTCGCCAACCGCCGCATGCCCGCCGACCGCTTCCTCGCGGCGGTCGCCGAGCGCGCCCCGGACGGCTTCGAGCGGGTGGAGGACGTCCTGACCCCCGCGGAGCTCGCCGAACTGGAGGCCGCGTACCGCTGGACGACAGGCACGGACGTGGCAGAGCTCAACGGGAGGGGTTCGTGGGGGCTTCCCTGAGCCGGTCCAGAAGCCGGGCGAGCGCGACGGGGGTGGTGGTCAGCACGGCGCCGGGGGCGTCGCTCTCCCGCAGGTGGATGGTGCCGTGCGTCGCGGCGACCTCGACGCAGGTGTTGCCGTCGCCGCCCTCGGAGAAGGTGGACTTCTGCCAGTGGAGGTCCTGGGTCATGACTGAGCCTCACAGGTCCTTGAGGATGCGGTGAATGAAGTCCCTTGACGGCCCGGGGCCCAGAGCCGCCGTCTCCACTTTACGGAAGAGTTTTCGAAAACGGTCCAGCTGGGATCCCGCATCCAGGAACGCAGTGCCGTGCGGCGAGTCCCGCAGCACGGTGTCCAGTTGGGGGATCGGGCCACCCGTGTACAGCATCGCGCTGCTCGCTCCGGCGAAGCCGGTTACCTCGAAAGGAATGACGCGTACGGTGTGACCCCGGTCGATCTGGTGCAGGATGGCTCGGAGTTGATCGCGAGCCACCCTGCGGTCGGCCACGAGGATCCGCAGCGCGCATTCGTGGACGACCGTCTCGTACGTGGCGGCGTCGTCGCCCTCGATGGCGGCCCGGCGCCTCATCCGGTGCTCCACCCGGGGTTCGAGCTCGCTGGGCGGGAGCTCCGGGACCGCGTACGAGAAGACCGCCCGGGCGTAGTCGGGAGTCTGCAACAGCCCGGGTACGTGCGTGATGACGACCTCGCGCAGGAACGTGGCGTGGTACTCCAGCTCGGCGACGTCCAGGAACGCCGGTGGCAGCACGCCCCGGAACTCCTCCCACCAGCCCTGCGTGCGGTCGGTCGCCATGGCGGCGAGGGCGTCGACCAGCGCCTCGTCGGCGCAGGCGTAATGAGCGGCGAGCCGTCGCACCCGCTCCGCACTGACACCCGCGAGGCCCGCCTCTACCTGACTCATCTGCGCCGAGGTCGAGCTCAGTAACCCTGCTGCCTCCCGGGCTTTCAGCCCGGCGGCCTCCCGCAGCCTGCGCAGCTCGGTGCCCAGGCGCACCTGTCGTGCGGTGGGCTGATTCCTCGGCGCCATGTGCTCCTCCGGGTCTCAACTCGCCGGTTGATACCGCTCGTTCGGGTGTCAGATTATGGCAATCGGTTGCGGGAGGAAAAATTTTCGCCCTACTCTACGTGATGTGTCGCAACGCTGCGAAGCGTTCGGGAGTTCCGGAGGGCGGCTGTCCCCGCACGCCATGACGGGGTAGTCGCGCTTCTGCCCTACGCGCGCAGCGTGTATCCAACTCCTCAGACCCCCAACGGAGTTCACACATGCCCGAAGACGGCAGCAAACCCGAACCCGGCCCCGGCGCCGAGCCCTGGGAGTACACCCTGCACATCCCGCGCGAGCTCTGCGCGGTTACTGTGTGTCGCCATACGCTCCGTGTGATCCTCGCCGTGCACGGCCTCCGCGGCGTCGTCGACGTGGCCGAACTCCTGGCGACCGAGCTGGTCTCCAACGCCGTGCGCCACACCAAGGGCCCCGTCTCCTTCCGCCTCCTGTGGGCCGACGGAGTCCTCCGCATCGGCGCCTGGGACGCCGACCCCACCCCGCCCGCCCCGACCCCGCGCCCGGCCCCCCTCGACCTGGAGGACGGCCGGGGGCTCGACCTGGTCCGCTGCTGCTCCGACACCTGGGGCTGGCACCCGCTGCCGAGGGAGGGCGACGCGGGCAAATACGTCTGGTGCGAGCTCGGCGCCGCCGCCTAGGACGCGCTCCTGCCCGCCGTCGCCACCACCCCCAGGGCGAGCACCGCGAGGCCGCCGCCCAGCCACAGGACGTCCGTCGCGCCCAGGCCGTCGGCGACCCGGCCGCCGAGCAGGGCGCCCAGGGCGATCGCCGTGTTGAAGATCCCGGCGAAGAGCGCGGAGGCGGCCTCGCGGGCCTGGGGGGCGGCGGCCATCACCCAGTTCTGGGAGGAGACGGAGACACCGCCGTAGGCGAGGCCCCAGGCGACGAGCAGGGCGACGGACGCGGGCAGGGACGAGCCCGCGGGGACCAGGAGCAGCACCACCGCCGCCAGGCCCGCGGTGATCAGCAGGAGGGTGCGGCGCGGGTCGCGGGCGGCGAACGCGCCGCCCAGGAAGTTGCCCGCGACGCCCGCGACGCCGTAGCACAGGAGGAGGCCGCTGATCAGGCCCGCGCCCACGCCCGGCACCCGCTCAAGGACCGGACGTACGTACGTGTACGCGGCGAAGTGGCCGACGACCAGGAGCGCCACCGCGATCAGGCCGACGCGGAGCCGGGGCAGGTGCAGCAGGCCGGGGAAGACGCCGAGGCGCACCGGCTCGCTCGGCGGCAGCGCCGGGAGCACCACGGCGAGCAGCACGGCCACGCCGAGGCCGAGCGCGGACACCGCGCCGAAGGCCCAGCGCCAGCTGGCGAGTTCGCCGAGGAAGGTGCCCGCGGGCACGCCGAGGACCGACGCCACGGCTATGCCGCTGAAGATCACGGCGGTGGCCCGGCCGACGGACTCGGCCCGCACCAGGCGCACCGCGAGCGAGGCCGCGACGGCCCACACGCCGCCGATGCAGAGGCCGACCACGATCCGCGCGACGAGCAGGACCTCGAAGGACGGCGCCAGGGCCGACAGGAGGTTCGCGGCGCCGAGCAGGAGCATCAGGCCGCACAGGACGGCCCGGCGGTCCGCGCCGCGCACCGCGACGGGCAGGAGCAGGGCGGCGAGCGCCGCGACCACGCCGGGCAGGGTGACGGTCAGGCCCGCCGTGCCGTCGGAGACGCCGAGGCCCGAGGCGAGCGAGGTGAGCAGGCCGACGGGCAGCATCTCCGTGGTCACGACGGAGAAGGTGGCGGCGGCGACGGCGACGACGGACAGCGGCAGGGCCCGCCGCCGCGTGTCCACGTGGGGGGTGGGGGTCAGAGTTTCCATGGGCGTTTCCATGGGCACCAGACAACGCCCGCCCGGCGGCCGGGAACAACGCCGAAGATCTCATCCTTGAATGAGCGGGACTCATCGATCCCGGAACGATCGAGCGTGGGCGGGAGCTGCCGACTGTGGGCGGAGTGGAGATACGGGAGCTGGAGTGCTTCCTCGTGCTGGCCGAAGAGCTGCACTTCGGGCGGGCGGGGGAACGGCTGTACGTCTCGCAGAGCCGGGTCAGCCAGCTCCTCGCCGCGCTGGAGCAGCGGGTCGGGGCCCGGCTCGTGGAGCGTACTAGCCGCCGGGTGCGGCTGACCCCGCTCGGCGAGCGGTTCCGCGCGGAACTGCGGCCCGCCTACGAGGAGTTGACCGCCGTCGTCGACCGCGCGAAGGAGGCCGCGCGCGGGGTGGAGGGGCGCCTGCGCATCGGCTTCCAGGGCACGGCCGACGCCCGGCTCATGCAGGCCATCACCACCTTCCAGCGGCGGCACCCGGGCTGTGTCACCGAGATCGCGGAGGTGCCCTTCGCGGATCCGTTCGGGGCGGTGCGCCAGGGCGAGGTGGACGCGGCGATCGTGCTCCTGCCGGTGGCCGAGCCGGACCTCGTCCTCGGCCCGCTCTTCTCCCGGCAGCAGCAGACCGTCGCCGTGTCGGTACGGCATCCCTTCGCGGGGCGGGAGCGGCTCGCCGCGGCCGAGCTGCGCGGCCTGCCCCTCATCGCGGCGGCGCCGCCCGCCCCCGCCTACTGGCGCGCGGCCCACGCCCCCTCGGCCCTGCCCGCGCCCGCCGTCCGCACCCTCCAGGAGGGCCTCACCCTCGTCGCCGCGGAGCAGGGCGCGATGCTCCTGTGCCGCCCCACGGCCGCGTACCACGGCCGCGAGGACGTCGTCTTCGTACCGGTGGACGGGGTGCCGGACTCGGTGCTCGGCACGGTCTGGCACCGGGACGGGGAGACGGAGCGGGTGCGGGCGTTCGCGCGGGCGGTGACCGAGGCGACCGCCGTGGCGGCCGCGGCGTGATGCCCCTTACGCGGCTTCGGGGCGGTGCACCACGAAGTGCAGGCAGCCGTACTCCACGGCACGGACGTGCACCTGGGTGACCTCCGGGATGGCGAACGCCTCCTCGAAGGCCTCGTCGTAGCCCGCCGTCGTGTCCTCGGGGAGCTCCAGGAGACGGCCGCCGACGATGTGGCCGCGGGCGTCGTAGCGGCGGAAGGTGCGCAGCGCTCCGGCGCGCGCGAACGGGTAGCCGGTGGCTGTCCCCTCCGCCGGGCCCGCGCAGGGGTCCGCGTGGATGAAGACCGGGCCCTGCTCGTCGTACGCGCCCGGCCGGGCTCCGGTCTTCGCTGCCCAGCGGCGCAGCGGGGCGTACGCGACCAGGGCGACGCGGTCGCCCGGGGCGATCGGGCGCAGGCAGCAGCGCAGGGGGCTGCCGCCCTCCTCGTCCGTGTACGGCACGCAGGCGCGGCCCGCGTCGTCCCGGTCGCGCAGCTGCGCCAGCGCCTCCGGCTGAATGGGCTGAGGTGTGTACAGGGTGCTCATGCCCCCCACCCTCCGCCCTGCCCCTCACCCACGCTGGCGCTTTCCGGACACCTACGTCGCCCCCCACCGCTACCGCGGTGATTCCCCCACCCGCCCACCCGTGCCACCCCAGCCACCACGCCCGGCCCCGACCTAGCGGCTTGCCCGCCGTCGTCGTCTCATCCCTGTCGGGCGGACGACGACGGCGCTCGGCGGACAGGTTCAGCCCGTCCGGCGTTTGAGGACAAGCGCGTTAGCGCGGGGTCTGAACCGGGCGGGACGGGTCAGGACTCCTGGGCGACGAGCTCAGCGATCTGCACGGCGTTGAGCGCAGCGCCCTTGCGGAGGTTGTCGTCGGAGATGAAGAACGCGAGCCCGTGCTCGACGGTCTCGTCGCGGCGGACGCGCCCGACGAAGGCCTCGTCGCGCCCCGCCGCGACCAGCGGGGTGGGCACGTCCGTGACGACGACGCCCTCCGCGCCGGAGAGGATCTCGACGGCGCGCTCGGGGCTGATCGGCCGCTCGAAGCGGGCGTTGACCTGGAGGGAGTGGCCGGTGAAGACGGGCACGCGCACGCACGTGCCGGAGACCTTGAGGCCGGGGATCTCCAGGATCTTGCGGGACTCGTGGCGGAGCTTCTGCTCCTCGTCGGTCTCGTTCAGGCCGTCGTCGACGACGGAGCCCGCCATCGGCAGGACGTTGTACGCGATCGGGGCGACGTACTTGTCGGGCGCGGGGAAGTCCACGGCCGAGCCGTCGTGGGCCAGCTTCGGGGCGTCGGCGCCGACCTTCTCGACCTGCCCGTACAGCTCCTCGACGCCCGCGAGCCCGGAGCCGGAGACGGCCTGGTAGGTGGCGACGACCAGCGAGGTGAGCCCGGCCTCCTGGTGCAGCGGCTTGAGGACGGGCATGGCGGCCATGGTCGTGCAGTTCGGGTTGGCGATGATGCCCTTGGGGCGGTCGGCGATGGCGTGCGGGTTCACCTCGGAGACGACCAGCGGCACCTCGGGGTGGCGGCGCCAGGCCGAGGAGTTGTCGATCACGACGGCGCCCTGCGCGGCGACCTTCTCGGCGAGGGCCTTGGAGGTGGCGCCACCGGCCGAGAACAGCACGATGTCGAGGCCGGTGTAGTCGGCGGTCGAGGCGTCCTCGACGGTCACGCCGTCGATGACGGTCCCGGCCGAGCGGGCCGAGGCGAACAGGCGCAGCTCGTCGACCGGGAACTTCCGCTCGATCAGGATCTTGCGCATGACCGTGCCGACCTGACCGGTGGCTCCGACGATTCCGACCTTCACGGCTACTCCCTAAAGTTCTGGCACGTGCCTCGGCTGGCTTTCAGCCTTCCCATCATGCGGGGGACCCCAGGGCGCCTGTCCAATTCATTGAGGTCTCAATCGTGCGCTGGGGCGGCGCTGACCAGCAGGTGAGACGCCGCCCCCGGGGCGGATCCCGGGGACGGGCCGGTGCCGCGGGGCGCTCAGCCCCGGCCCTCGTGGGTGAGCATCCTCTCGGTTTCCGTACCGATGTGACGTACGACTCCTCGACGTCCTCCCGGCCGAAGTCGCGGCCGCGCCCGTCGAACGATTCGGCCCGCTGCCGCGTCGTAGGGGAAACGGAGGAGGGGGAGGGGCATTGCTGCGCGGAAAACCACGCCGTCAGGCGCGCGACACGGCCGACCGCCGCACCCCGGCGGCGGACCCGCTCGACCCGGCCCAGGAGGCCCGGGTCCGGGCCGTCCTGTCGCTCGGCGGAGTGCCGTACGGCGAACTCCAGGACGGGGTGCAGCAGGTCAGGCTGCGGCTCCTGGAACGGGCGGCGAAGGGGGAGCAGGCCCCGCGGAACGTGTCCGCCTGGGCCGCGGTCGTCGCCTCGAACTGGGCCGTGGACTGGCACCGGGCCCGGCACCGCCAGGAGCGGCTCGGCGAACGGCTCGCCGCGCTGCGCCCGGAGCGGCCCGAGGACGACGGCGCCGAGTCGCGCGTCCTGTCGCTGGCCGTGGCGCAGGGCCTGGACGAACTGCCCGACGGCCAGCGGCAGGTCGTCGTCCTGCGCTTCTACGCGGACCTGCCGGTGCGGGACATCGCCGCCGAGCTCGGCATCCCGGAGGGCACGGTCAAGAGCAGGCTGCACACGGCCGTACGGATGCTGCGCACGCGGCTGCAGAAGGAAGAGGTGGTGTGACCGTGGCGCACGGCGCGTACGACGGGCACGACGAGCACGAAGGCCGCGCCGCGCGGGGCGGGCCGCCGCCCGGGGAGCGGTACGACGGCCCCGACGCGCTGATGCTCGCGGTCACGGACGAGCCCGTGCCCGAGGCGGCGCGCGCCGACGAGGAGTTCCTGGCCGAGCACGCGGCGGCGGTCGCGGACGTGGCGATCCTGCGGGAGCAGCTGCGGGCCGTGGGGGACGCCCTGGCGCGGGGCCCGGGGGAGGCGCCGCCGCGGCCGGTGCGGGGCCCGGGCGCGCCCGGGCGGCGGCGCGCGCTGCTCGCCCTCGCCGCCACGGCCGCGGCGGGCCTGCTCGGCGGCGTGGTGTGGCTGGGCGCGCGGGCCGACCTCGGCGCGGGGGGCGACGGAGACGACAAGTCGGCGGGCGCGGGCGCCGACTCCAGGGCCGAGCGCCGGGAGCCGGGCGGGGACGCCCCCCAGCAGGACGCGGGCGGCAAGCGGTCGCCCGCGGGTTACGTGGCCTGCGCCCGCCTCATCGTCGAGGGCACCGTACAGAGCGTGGAGACGCTGCCGGGCGGCGGCCAGGACCGGATCACCCTGGACGTGTCCCGCGCCTACAAGCCCGCCGACGCGCCGGACGAGGTGACGTTCGTGATGGACGTGACCGCGGATCCGCCCCTGCGCGCGGGCGACCGCGCCCTGATCGGCATCCCCAAGGGAGAGGCCTCGCCGGACATCTGGACGACGGGCAAGGACATCCCCGACGAGCGCCGCTGGATCGTCGCCGCCCTGCCGAAGGCACGCGGACTGGAGTGCTGAGGCGCGCGGACCGGAGCGCTGAGGGGCACGGAATGGAGCGCTGAGGGGCACGGAATGGAGTGCCGAGGGGCACGGACTGGAGTGCTGAGTTCCGGTGACAGTTGGGTGAAGGCGCTGTTGCGCCCGACGATAAACCCTTTGAACTGCGGTTTTTCCGGGCTAACTTCCTTCCACCGCGATCACTGATGATCACCAGCGATCAGCAGTGGTCGGCACTGATCACCGAACCCCCCAGGGAAGGACCCCCGTGCGCGCACCCCGCAGCCGGGCGACGGCCGCTCTCGTCTCCGCGGCCGTCGCCGTCCCCGTCCTCTTCGCCGCCGCACCCCAGGCGGGCGCGCAGGCCGACCACAAGCCGCACCCCACCACGCAGGAGCGGCAGGCGAAGAAGCTCGCCAAGAAGCTCGTCGAGAAGTCCTCCGGCAAGAGCGCCTACCGCCACCTGGAGAAGTTCCAGGAGATAGCGGACAAGAACGGCGGCAACCGCGCCGCGGGCACCAAGGGCCACAAGGCGTCCACCACGTACGTGCACGACCGCCTGAAGAAGGCCGGGTACAAGGTCTCGTACCAGGACTTCACGTTCTACGAGTCGAAGACGCTGCGCGAGGGCGCGGCCGTCCTGTCGCCCGAGGCGCGCAAGCTCAACGCCGTGGCCTTCGACTTCAGCAAGGCGACGCCCGAGGGCGGCATCCAGGCGCCGCTCGCCGCCGCCCGCGTCGACGACACCCCCGGCTGCGAGCCCGACGACTACACCTCGGACACCTTCACCGGCAAGATCGCCCTGGTGAAGCGCGGCACCTGCACCTTCGCCGAGAAGGAGGCCGCCGCGGCCAAGGCGGGCGCCGTCGGCCTCATCCTGTACAACCACTCCGGTGACAAGCCCGTCCACGGCAACCTGGAGACCCCGGACAACGCGCACATCCCGGCCGCGGGCATCACCCTGGCCGAGGGCGAGGCGCTCGCCAAGCAGATCGCCCAGGGCGAGGTGAAGGTCTCCCTGGACGTCGCCACCAAGGCCGTCCCGCGCAAGACCCGCAACGTCATCGCGGAGACCCGCGGCGGCCGCGCCGACCGGGTCGTCGGCCTCGGCGCCCACCTGGACTCCGTGACCGAGGGCCCCGGCATCAACGACAACGGCTCCGGCTCCGCCGGTCTGATCGAGGTCGCCGAGAAGCTCGCCAAGGCGACCAAGGGCGGCACGAAGCTCAACAACAAGGTCCGCTTCTCCTGGTGGTCCGCCGAGGAGCTCGGCCTGCTCGGCTCCGACCACTACGTGAAGACGCTGACGGCCAAGCAGAAGAAGAACATCAAGCTCTACCTGAACTTCGACATGATCGGCTCGCCGAACGCGGCCGAACTCGTCTACGACGGCGACAACTCCGACAACGTCGGCTCCGGCCCGGGCCCGAAGGGCTCCGCCCAGATCGAGAAGCTGATCAACGGCTTCCTCGACAAGAAGAAGGTCCCGCACTGGGGCACCGACTTCGACGGCCGCTCCGACTACGGCCCCTTCATCGCCGAGGGCATCCCCGCGGGCGGCACCTTCACCGGCGCCGAGGGCCTCAAGACCGAGGAGCAGGCGGCGAAGGCGGGCGGCAAGGCCGGTCAGCCCTACGACCCGAACTACCACGGCAAGGGTGACACCCTGAAGAACATCGACCGCAAGATCTTCGACGTGAACGTCGACGTCATCGCGCACGCGGTCGGCATCTACGCGCAGGACCTGGGCTCGCTCAAGCGCTGATCTCCGCGCGGGGCTCAAGCGCTGATCCCCGCGCGGCACCGCCGCACGCACGAGAACGGGGCGGGCACCTGGACCAGGTGCCCGCCCCTTCCGCATGCCGTGCCGCGGAGGTCTCCGTACGCGCTACTCGGTGACCTTCGCGACCGTCACGGTGCCGGTGCCCGCGACGGTGCCGCGCGCGTTCAGGAGGTTGACCTCGCCGAAGAGCACCCGGCCCGAGGCGGCGGGGGCGCCCGCGACGAGCTCGGCCGCGACGGTGGCGGACTCGCCGTTGGCGAGCTTCACCGGCTTGGCCTCGTCGACCTTGACCTGGCCGAGCGACGCGGAGAAGAACACGTCACGGTAGTCGTACGCGGTCTGGCCTGACGGGATGGAGTAGCCCGCGACCTCGATCGTGTACGTGCCCGGGGCGGGCTTGGCGATGCTCACCGATTCGTCCGAGTCGCCGTCCGCCGACTGCGCGACGACCCGGCCGTCCTTGAGGACCGCGAGGTCCAGGTCGGCGCGGGCGTCCGAGGTGGAGCCGATCGCGGCGTCCAGGCGCTCGGCGCCCTCGGGCACGACGACCGTGGTGGTCTGCTTCTGGCCCTGCTTGATGGTGGGCCGCGCGGTGACGGCCGAGCCCAGCGAGCCGCCCTTCAGCTTGCCGTCCACCGTGGCGTAGTCGTTCGTCGCCTTCCAGGTGACCGGGGTCGGCTGCCCGACCTTGGCGTCGTCGACCTTCTGCGGCGCCGGGGCGAAGGACACGCCGAGCGCGGACACGTCGAGGCGGTAGGGGTTGTCGAGCATCGGCGAGGTGCGCCGCGACTCGACCTCGATCTCCCAGACGCCCGGCGTCGGGTCCTTGTACGACCGCAGGTCGGGACGGCAGGTGTTGTCCGGGTTCGGGAAGTTCGGGTAGCAGACGAGCGAGGAGGTCTCCTCGGACGGCAGCCCGTAGGGGTGCACGGAGATGAAGCGCGTCTGGCTCTTGTCCGCGAGCCCGCCGAGGGCGACCTCAAGGGTCTTCGTGCCCTTGGGGACCGTCACGAAGTGCGACTGGGTGCTGTTGCGCTGCACCGAGCCCTTCGCCGTGTACGTGAACTTCGGCTTGGCCAGCTCCTTGGAGACCACCACGGTCGTCATGATCTGGTGGTCGATGCCGGGCGTGCGCTTGTCGTTCACGGTGAGCCGGGCGCTGGAGACGCCCGCCGACCGCGGCGCGGCCTGCACCTTGACCGTGACCGGCTTGTCGCGGGTCAGCAGGACCTCGGAGGGGCCGACGAGGCTGAACGTCTTCTCGTGGTTGTTCGCGAACTTCAGCTCGTGCCGCACGGGCCCGCGCGGCCCGGTGGTCCGGGTGAGGGTGACCTTGTAGGTCTTCTTCTCGCCCGCCTTCAGGCCGCCCTCACGGTCGTACAGACCGGTGCCGGGCTTCTTCAGCTCCTGGTCGAGGGCCGTGTCGACGGGCGCCTTCACGGTGTACTCGTGCGCCTTGGCGCCGCGCTTGATGGCGTCCCAGGCACCCATGACGTCCATCCGGCCGGTGCCCTGCGCATAGGCCTGGACGCCGGGGATGCGGTCGGCGGTCGAGGTGAGCGCGGTGCGCAGCTTCGCCGGGGTGAGGTCGATGCGCTGCTGCTTGGCGGCGCTGAGCAGCAGCGCGGCCGAGCCCGCCGCCTGCGGCGACGACATCGACGTGCCGTTCAGCATCGAGTAGCCGGCCGGGAGCTTGTAGCCCGCCTCGACGACCGGGCCGCCGGGCAGCCAGGTCTGCGTGGTGTTGATGGCCGAGCCCGGCGCGGTGATCAACGGCTGGAAGCCGCCGTCCTCACGCGGCCCGCGCGAGGAGAAGTTGAACATGCCGTACTTCTTCGTCACCTCGGAGCCGTAGTTGGCGGCCCAGGTCTCCTTGGAGATGGCCGCGCCCACGGAGATGACGTGGTCGGCGAGCCCGGGGTCGCCGATGGTGTTGGCACCGGGCCCCTCGTTGCCCGCCGAGATGACCAGCTGCACGCCGTAGGTGTCGATGAGCCGCTTGTACAGCTCGGCACGGGCGTTGTTGCCGTCGTTCAGCGCGGGCAGACCGCCGATGGACATGTTGACGATGTCGACGCCGCGCTTGGTGACGAGGTCGATCATGCCTTCGGTCAGGGCCACGTTGGTGCAGCCGCCGGACCAGGTGCAGGCGCGCGAGGAGACGATCTTGGCGCCGGGCGCGGCGCCGCTCATCTTGCCGCCGAACAGCTTGTTGGCGGCCGTGATGCCCGCGACGTGCGTGCCGTGCTCGGACTCGATGAGGCCGATGTTCACGAAGTCGGCCTTCTTGCCG
Source organism: Streptomyces sp. NPDC053474 (assembly GCF_044544845.1). Lineage (NCBI taxonomy): Bacteria > Bacillati > Actinomycetota > Actinomycetes > Kitasatosporales > Streptomycetaceae > Streptomyces > Streptomyces sp. NPDC053474. Next base: position 296,833 of record NZ_JBITXV010000003.1, on the reverse strand, counting down.
ACCCAGTCGCCGCCGTAGGGGTCCGTCGGGACGTCCTTGCGGATCTCCACGACGAACGGCACGCGCTCGGCGACGTCGGTGGCCGGGTCGTCCTTGCCGAAGTAGGCGACCTGGTGCTTGTCCCCGTAGGGCTTCATCGCCTTGTCGTCGGTGAAGTCCTTGTTGTCGTTCAGGTCGACGCGGACGGTGCCTGCGGCCGGGTCGTACAGGACGCCCCAGGTGTCCGTCGTGTCCCCGTCGCGGTTCAGGTCGCCCTTGGCGTCGCCGCCCGCGGTGGCGGCCTCGCGGAACCGGCTGATCTGGAAGGACCCGGAAGGCGCCTTCCACGTGTCCCCGTCCCACGTGAAGGCCGGACCGCTGACCGGGTTCGTCATCCGCCGCCAGGTGCCGTCGCCGTCCACGATCGGGTCGGTCGCCGTCACCCAGTCGGTGATCTTGCGCTCGCCGGTGGTGGTCTTCTGCAGCGCCGGGTGCCCGAGGTCGACGCCCGAGTCCAGGACGCCGATGGTGATCCCGCGCCCGTCGGCCTTCGGGTTCTTCTTCACGAAGTCCACGGCGCCCGTCTCGAACGACGGGTTGTACGGGTTCTTCGCGGGCGTGTCCTTGCCGGGCGCGGGGTAGGCGGCGGCGCCCGCGGCGGGCCCGGCCCCCTTCGCGCTCTGCGGCTTCGGGTCGTCCAGCTCGATCTCCTGGCGCAGGTCGATGCCGTGCACCGTGGTGAGCTTGCTCGCCGCCTTGATCGCGGCGTCGGCCTTCGCGGTCGGCACGGAGGCGCGGACGTAGCCGAGCTTGTCGTACGTGCGGCCCACCGAGCCGCCCTCGACGGCGTCGAGCTGCTTCGCGACCTGCTCGGTCGCGCCGGGCTTGGTCGCGACCATCATGGTGACGGTCTTGTCCCCGTCCGCCTTCGCGTCCGCCAGCAGCTCCGCGTCGGCGGCGCCCAGCTTGGCGGCGGCGGACTTCGGAGCCGGGGCGGGGGTGTCGTCGGCGAAGGCCAGGGGGAGCGGGGCCGCCGCGGTCAGGGCGGCGGCCACGGCTATCGCGGTGGCGAGGCGGGCGGTGCGTCTCGCGCCCGGGCCGTCCTCAGTGGAGTGCTGTGCTTCGCGGGTCATCTACATCCCTGTACGTGAATTCGAAGTGGTCAGGTTCGAAGTGGCGGTCCGGAAATCGGGGCCGGATGACCGCTCAGCTTTACGTAAGGGGTGCCTTTTGGGGAGCCCTGCCTGCCCCGCTCTTGCCCGGTGGCGTACTCCCGCCATACGCCACCCGGAACAACCCACCCCATAACGGGACTTGCCCCCCACCGCCCCCTCGCGGGACGTCCCAGCCCCCTCGCGGTGCTCCCCAGCCCCGCCCCTCCCCACCCCATGGACCACCGCCCCCACCTCAGAGACACCGCGCTACCGCGCTCGTCCTCAAACGCCGGACGGGCTGAATGGGCCAACCCCACGCGGCCGCCTGCGGCCCGCTCGCGGTGCTTTCCCACCCACCCGCCCCTGAGGCCCACTGAACGACGGCGTGCAGGCCGCCAGGCCCGGGCCGGGGGTGGGGTGTTTTCCCGCCCGCCCTCTGAGGCCCAGTGGACGACGGCGTGCAGGCCGTCAGGCCCGGGCCGGGCGGGGTGTTTTCCCACCCACCCGCCCTCTGAGGCCCAGTGGACGACGGCAGGGGAGCCGCTAGGTGGGGGGCGGGCGGGTGTTTCCCACCCACCCCCTCGGCCAACTGAACGACGGCGGGGAAGCCGCGAGGTCGGGGCCGGGGGTGGGGTGTTTTCCCGCCCGCCCTCTGAGGCCCAGTGGACGACGGCGTGCAGGCCGTCAGGCCCGGGCCGGGCGGGGTGTTTTCCCACCCGCCCGCCCCCCTGAGGCCTACTGATCGACGGCGGGGGAGCGGCTAGGTGGGGGTCGGGTGGGGTGTTTTCCCGCCCACCCGCCCTCTGAGGCCCAGTGGACGACGGCAGGGGAGCCGCTAGGTGGGGGGCGGGCGGGTGTTTCCCACCCACCCCCTCGGCCAGCTGAACGACGGCGGGGAAGCCGCGAGGTCGGGGCCGGGCCGGGGCGCTGGGGTGGCACGGGTGGGGGTGGTGGGGGAGGCCGCCGCGGTAGCGGCGGAAGTGGGACGACGGTGGGGGAGCCGCTAGGTCGGGGCCGGGCCAGGTCGCTGGGGTGGGAACGGGTGGGGGTGGTGGGAGGGGACCCGCCGCGGTAGCGGTGGGGAGGGCCGGGTTAAGACCCAGGGGTCAGGTGAGGTGACCGTTCGGCGGGCGCCCACGCCACAGGTCCAGCCCCACGTCCACCAGGCTCACCCGATCAAGCCCCGCCACGGAGTCCAGCGCGTGCCACGCCGCAAGGTCCGTCGACCCCGACGTCTCGTGGCGCAGCGACCCCCCAACCACCCGCCCCTCATACACGAGCCGCACCCCATGAAAGTCGGCGACCGCCCCAAGCCGCCGCGGATACCGCCGCCGCAGCGAGTCGACGCCGAGCAGCGCGACGGGCTCCACGGCGTACCCCGTCTCCTCGTCGACCTCGCGGATCACCGTGTCGTAGGGGTCCTCGCCGTGGTCCATGCCACCCCCGGGCAACGTCCAGCGCTTGCTGCCGTCCCCCGCGACCCAGCGGGCGAGCAGCACCGATCCGTCCCGTACGCATACGGCGTAGGCCGCCACCCGGAGTTCCTTGTGCATTCGCTGACGTTAGACCGCGTACACCGGCGAGGCACGGTCTGTTACCCAACTGCCGATCACGGGTTGGCGGGGGAGTACTCCGGCGCGGACCACGTCCACGGGCTGGCTCCGGCGGTCTCGACGGCCTCGGCGACGCGGAAGCGGACGGTGCGCTCGCCGCCGGGCCCGTACGCGGTGGCGGCGGTTCCGGTGAGCTGGAGGGCGGTGCCGCTGGTCCAGTCGAGGAAGAGCAGCCCGGCGCCGGGGTCGGCGGTGAGGTTGCCCAGGGTGAGGAACATGGCGTTGCCCGCGTAGTCGGGCCAGCTCAGCTCGGTGGGGGAGAGGACCCGGACGAAGCCGGGGTTGCCGCCCCGGTGGCTGGCGTCCGCGCCGCCGTCGCGCACGGTGGCGATGAAGAAGGTGTCGGCGGCGGCGACGAACCGCCGCTGGGCCGCGGTCAGCTCGGCGGTGACGCGCGGCGCCCCCGCGGCCCCGTCGCGCCGCCCGCCGACCAGCTGCCGCCTCTGGAGGTACTTGGGGCAGTTGGAGAACACCTGGTCCGCCTCGATCGCGAGGCCGCGCGACGTCGGCCGGGCCCGCCCGTTGAGCCGCATGCGGCGCCGGGTGCGCGGGTCGAGGGCGATCGTACCGACGGGCGTGCCGGGGCGGCCGAGCGCGGCGGCGAGCGGATCGCCCGCCCCGGCCCGGCCCGCCACGGACACCTGGTGCGCCCCCGTGGCGCGGACGAAGCCGGGGTCGCCGGTGAGCGGCGAGGCCCACACCCGCCCGCTGCCGGGGTCCCGCGCGCCGACGACCAGCATCGGCTGGAGCGCGAGGAACGCGGCGGCGACCGGCCGGATGCCCGGGCCGATGGACCGGCCGACGTGGTCGGCGAGCGCGCGGACGCCCACGCGGTCCTGCACGGCGCGCGAGCCGGAGTGGTAGGGGTCGTGCTCGGTCACGGCGGCGCCCTCCTTCGGGGCTCGGGGAAACGGGGGCGGGGCTCCTAGAAGAAGCCGCAGGTCGGCGCTGAGCCCGAGGGGGCCGTGCCGGTGTCGGCGCCGGACCGGGTGTAGATCTCCAGGCGGGTGCCGTCCGGGTCGTGGAAGAAGATCCCGCCGGACGCGGCGCCCTCGCCGTGCGGCACGACGCCGTCGTACGCGAACTCCACGCCGTGGGCCCGCAGATCGCGCTCGTAGTCGCGGACGACGTCGACGGACTCCACCTCGAACGAGAGGTGGTGCAGGCCCGCGCGCCCGGAGTCGTACGCGCCGCTCGCCTGCTGCCACAGGGTGAGCGCGAGGGTGCCCTCGCGGCCGAGGAAGGCGTAGCGGCGGCCGTCGTCGGCGCCTTCGCCGGTCACCTCGAAGCCGATGACGTCCCGGTAGAAGGCGAGCGAGCGGTCCAGGTCGGTGACGTTCAGGCCGATGTGGCCGGTGGGCGGTGCGCTGATCGTGGTCATGACTCTCCCCTGTGGGTGCTTCCGTCCGGCGGCACGGGGGAGCTGTCGGTCCTCCGTGCCGGATCGGCTAACCGTTGAAAGTTAGATTAGTGGTTAGTGATCGCGAGCGTCAACCGCTCACGTACTCTTGACTGGTTAGCTCTGAAGGGAGAACCCATGCCCGCCGCCCACGACCCCCGCCCGCTCACCGGCGAGCCCCTCTCCCTGGACCTGCTCAACACCCGCTGGATGCACGACGGCACCCGTCAGGACCTGCTCACCGGCCCCGAGGGGCTCGCCGTCTGGCTCGCCGCGAACGGCCTCGACGCGCGCTTCACCGCCGACGCACCGACGCTGCGGAACGTCCTCGCCGCCCGCGACGCCCTCGCCGGACTCGTCGACCTGCCGGGCAAGCCGGGCGGCGACGCGACGGCGGTCGCCCGCCTCGACGCGGTGCTCGCCCACGGCCGGATCCGCGCCCGGCTCACCCCCGAAGGCCCCGCCGAGGAACCGGAGTTCGCCGATCCGGCCTGGGGGCCCGCCTGGCTCGCCGCGCGCGACTACCTGGACCTGCTGTCCGCCGCGCCCGACCGGATCCGCGCCTGCGCCCACGAGGCGTGCGTCCTGCACTTCTTCGACACCTCGCGCAACGGCACGCGGCGCTGGTGCAGCATGGCCGTCTGCGGCAACCGCGCGAAGGCCTCACGCCACTACGCCCGCACCCGCCCCTGACCCCGCCGCGCGCCCCCTACCCCGGGAGGTGAACGGCGCGTGACCGGCGCGCCTCCGTCCGGAGAGGTGCGCATGCACACGCAGGGTGTCCCTCAGATCCACTTACGGTGATCGGCGTCACCCGTTGTGGCGACGTTAACGCGCAGGTCACCCCAGCTGCCAACGATCCAGTACGAGCGGGGAGCGCACCGGACAGCCACGGTCCGGACCTCCCCGCGACCACTGCCGACGCGTTCGCACTCGGGGAGACGCGCCATGTCGCGCATACGCTCTGTCGCCACCGCCGTCACGACCGCCACCGTCAACCGCCGGGCGTTCCTCGCCGCGACGGGCGCCGTGTCCCTGTCCGCGGGCGTCGGATACGCCGTCGGGCCGGGGGGCCACGGGAAGGCGGCCGCCGCCCAGCGCGGCCCGGTCGCGGTCTCCCGCCCCGCGCCCGCCGCCCCGCTCGCCCCCTACCGCACGGGCACGACCCTCCACTCGGCGGCCGCGCCCCGGGGCACCTCCGGCTTCCGGCGCCTGGGCGACGGACCGGCCTGGCCGCGCGTGGTCCGCGCCGACCTGGCACCGGCCCACCGGGGCCGGGAGGAGCGCCGCACCGCGCTCGCCGCGTTCGTCCAGTTCACGGACCTGCACCTGGTCGACGTACAGCATCCGCTGCGGTACGAGTACCTGCGCGCCCAGACGGCGAGCGCCTGGCGGCCGCAGGAGGCCCTGTCCGTGGCGGGCGCGGTCTCGCTCGTCGAGCGGGTCAACGCGCTGCGCGGCGCGCCCGCCACCGGCGCGCCCCTGCACTTCGTGATGACGACCGGCGACAACACGGACAACAACTCCCGCACCGAACTCGACTGGTTCCTCAAGGTGATGAGCGGCGGCCGCGTCACCCCCAACTCCGGCGACCCGCGCCACTACGAAGGCGTGCAGAACAGCGGTCTGAAGCTGTACTGGCACCCCGACGCCGCGCTGCGCGACGCCGACAAGCGCGTCGGCTTCCCGCAGCTGCACGGCTTCCTCGACGCCGCGATCCGGCAGGTCAACAGCCCCGGCCTGAACCTCCCCTGGTACTCCACCGTCGGCAACCACGACGCCCTGCCCGGCGGCTGCTACGCCCCCGGCGACTCCTACTTCGCCGACCTCGCCGTCGGCGGCCGGAAGCTGATGTCCCTGGACGCGGCGCGCGGCGCCGCCCTGTGGAAGGCCGTCAAGAAGGGGCAGGACCCCAAGGGCGCCCACTTCAAGGAGGTGCTGCGGGCGGAGAAGCGGCGCATGCGGTCCGTGACCCCGGACGCCGCGCGCGCCCCCTTCACCCCCGCCGAGTACGTCCGGGCCCACCTCGACCCGGCGCACGCGGGCCGCGGCCCCGTCGGCCACGGCTACACCCAGGAGAACCTGGCCAACCGCACCCAGTACTACGCCTTCCGCATCACCGACGACGTCCTCGGCATCAGCCTGGACACCACCGACCCGGGCGGCCACTACGAGGGCTCGCTCGGCACCGCCCAACTGCGCTGGCTGGAGCGGACCCTGAAGGCCGTGGAGAGAAGCGGCGACGCCTCGTACGTCATCGTCTTCAGCCACCACACCAGCCGCACCATGCGCAACCTGGTCACCGACCCCCACCACCCGCGCGAGGCCCGGCACGGCGGCGACGAGGTGCTCGCGCTGCTGCGCCGCCACCGCTCCGTCCTGGCCTGGGTGAACGGGCACAGCCACAAGAACGCCATCACCCCGCACGGCTCGCTCTGGGAGGTCTCCACCGCGTCGCACGTGGACTTCCCGCAGCTCGCGCGCGTGATCGAGCTGGTCGACAACCACGACGGCACGCTGTCCCTGTTCACCACCCTGATCGAGTCGGCGGCCCCGCACCGCACGGACTTCGCCGACCTCTCCCAGACCGGGCTCGCGGCGCTCTACCGCGAGCTGGCCTTCAACGCCCCCGGCGCCAAGCCCGCCCTCGGCGGCGCACCGGGCGACCGCAACACGGAACTCGTCCTCCGCAAGCGCTGAACCCCGTCCTGCCCGACCGCCTCCGCCCGACTGCCTCCGCCCGACCGCCCCGGCCGTGACTTCCCGGCCGGGGCGGAGTTCTGCCCTGCGTGACGGGCGGACGTACGGACGAAGGACGGCGACCCATGGCAGTGCCGAGACGGCTCACGCCGGTGCGCAGGGGGTGCGTGGCGGCGGCCCTGGTCGCGGCGGTGGCGGCGGCCCTGACCGCCCCCGCGGCCGCGACGCCCGGCGCCGACCGGGACCACCGCGGGACCCGGGCCGCCCTGGCGGCCGCCGTGCGCGGCGGCGTCCCCGGAGCGACGGCCCACGCACGGGACCGGCACGGCTCCTGGAGCGCCGCCGCGGGCGTCGGCGACCTGCGCGAGGGCACCCCGCGCGGCGCGCACGACCGGTTCCGCGCGGCCAGCATCACCAAGACGTTCGTGGCGACCGTGCTGCTCCAGCTGGAGGCGGAGGGCAGGCTCGACCTCGACGACACCGTGGGCGCGTGGCTGCCCGGCGTGGTCGAGGGCCACGGCCACGACGGCGACCGGATCAGCGTCCGACAGCTCCTCAACCACACCAGCGGCATCCACGACTACAGCGCGGACCCGGACTTCGACCGAGGGCTCACCACCCCGGAATTCTTCGCGCACCGCCACCGCACCTGGCGGCCCGCGGACCTGGTCGCGCTCGCGACGCGCCACGCGCCGGACTTCGCCCCCGGCCGAGGATGGGCGTACTCCAACACCAACTACGTCGTCGCCGGAATGGTCATCGAGAAGGTCACGGGCCGCCCCTACGGGGACGAGGTCCGCGACCGGATCATCAACCCCCTGCACCTGCGTGCCACCTCCGTGCCCGGCACGGCGCCGACCCTGCCCCGGCCCAGCTCGCGCGCGTACTCCAAGCTCTCCGGCACCGCGGGGAGCAGGACGTACGACGTGACCGAGCTGAACCCGTCCATGGCGGGCGCCGCGGGCGAGCTGATCTCGGACGCCGCGGACCTGAACCGCTTCTACACGGCCCTGCTCCGCGGCGACCTGCTGCCCCCCGAGCAGCTCGCCGCGATGAAGAGGACGGTCCCCGCCCGGGGGAAGGGAAGCGCGGGCGGGCGCTACGGCCTCGGCCTGCTGCGGCTCGAACTGCCCTGCGGCACCGTCGTGTGGGGCCACGGCGGCGGCATCCACGGCTCGCTGTCCCTGGCCCTGACCACGACCGGCGGCGGGCACGCCCTGACGTTCCACTTCAACGGCGACTGGGCGGGCGGCCAGGACCGCGTCCTGGCCGCGGAGTTCTGCGGCGCCTGACCGCCGCCGTCCGCAGCCGTGCGGGGGCGGCGCCCGGCCGTCCGCAGCCGTGCGGGGGCGGAGCCCCGCCGTCCGGAGCTCCGCCCCCGCACTCCCCTCCGGGGCCCGCGCCGTGCCCGCGGGCACGGACGGCCCGGCTATCTGGGCAGGACCACGATGTACGCCGCCGGGTCCCGGTCGCAGGAAGCCATCAGGGCCGTCAGGACGACCGCCGCCTGCTGGTCGGGGGCGTCCCGCAGCTTCTTCGGGGTGATGTGGACGACGGTGACGCCGAGCCGCTCCAAGTGCTCGCGCTTGCGGGCGTATGCGGACCACTGCTCGTCGTCCTCCTGCTGCTCGCGCCCCGTGCGGCCGTGCCGCGGCGCCCGCGTGTCCAGCTCCACGGCCACGGCCTGCTCGGGCCAGTACGCGTCGACGCCGCCCAGGTGGGGCCCGCCCGGAAGGCGCAAGTCGACGTTCCACAGCGGATCGGGGAGCCCGTGGTCGTGGACCAGGGCGTGCAGGCGGTCCTCGGCGATCGCGCGGCCCTCGGCGAGCAGCGAGTCCACGGCGTCCACCACGTGCGGACGGCCGAGCAGCCGCGCCCGGTTCAACTCCGCCACCAGGACGGCCGGTTCGCAGTGTCCGCCGCGCACCGCCTCGGTGAGCAGCCGCCGCACCGCGCGCGCCTCGGCGAGGTGGGCGACGGCGTCGGCGAGCGCCCGCGCCACTGGCGCCACCGGCACGCCGGTGATCTGCAGCGGTGTGGGCAGCGTGTGCGCGCGGACGAGGCGGGCGCAGCCGGTCGAGCGCAGCCGCCGGGTGCGCGGGACCAGGACGTCGATCCGGTCCAGGGAGAGCAGCGGCGGCGTGGAGGAGAAGCGGTGCAGGGTGAGGGCGGCGAGCCCGGTGATCATCGCGTCGGCGTAGCCCGCGTGCGGCTCGCCTGCCCGCGGCTGCGCGGGGATCGCCCGGGCCTCCTTGGCCGGGGGCCGCCCGGCGTAGAGCAGCACGCCGTGCAGCCGCTCCTCGCTGGTGGGTGGGCCGGGGTGGAGCAGGTGGACCCCTGGAAGCAGTTGCTGCCAGGGGCCGCCGGGGCGGCAGTGCGCGCTGATCTCGGCGGCGCCGACGCCGTGCGCGCGCAGCTGGGCCGCGCTCATGACGCGGCGCTGGGCGTCGGCGAGGTGGCGCAGGGGGCGGGGGGAGAGCGGGGTGTTGTGGTTCATGCCGTGGCCATTCCCGGTGCCGATCCGTCCCCTAACCGCTGTTACAGTCCCGTCGACAAAACCGGACAAGCCCGTCCTAAAGTACGGGAGTTCGAGGACCGAAAAGGTGCGGTTCGGGGAGCGTGCGGCCAGGACGGAGTGCGTCCGCTTTCTCGCGCCACCCCCTTGTGGGCGGTCGGCCCCGTCGTCATACTCGGCGCGATGCTTGGCATGGACGCGACGTAACCCCGTCGGCGGTCCGTGCCAGGAACCGGTAACTCCCCGGAGCCGCACCCGACTTGGGCGGCTCCATCCCCCCATGGAGGTACTGAGTGACACCCCCACGAGCAACCACACGGCGCCTCGTCCTCACCGGCATCGGCGTCGCCGCCCTCGTCGCGGGCACCCTCACCGCGGCGACCACCAGCTCGGCGGCATCGGACCCCACTCCGAAGGCCCTCGGCGCCACCGCGGCGGGCAGGCTCGCCGACACCCTGACCGACGGCCTCCCCGGCGGCACCGCGGGCGCCTACTACGACGCCTCCGCCAAGAAGCTCGTCGTCAACGTCCTCGACGAGGCCGCGGCCGACCGGGTCCGCGCCGCCGGAGCCGAGCCGCGGACGGTCACCCACTCCCAGGCCCAACTGGACGCCGTCCAGCGGGCCCTGGGCGAACACGCGGTCCCCGGCACGTCACGCGGCACGGACCCGGTCCTCAACAAGGTCGTCGTCACCGCCGACTCCACGGTCAAGGGCGCCGCCCTCGACCGGCTGAAGCAGCGCGTGGCGGCACAGCACGGCAAGGCGGTCCTCAAGCGCACCGCGGGGAAGTTCCAGCCCCTCATCCGCGGCGGCGACGCCATCTGGAGCTCCAGCGGCCGCTGTTCGCTCGGCTTCAACGTCGTCAAGGACGGCCAGCCCTACTTCCTCACCGCGGGCCACTGCGCCTCCCTCGCGGGCACCAGCTGGTCCGAGACCCGCGGCGGTCCCGTGATCGCCCAGGTCGAGGACTACGGCTTCCCCGGGCGCGACGACGCCATCGTGAAGTACACCGCGAACGTCGCCCACCCGAGCGAGGTCAACCTCTACAACGGCGGCTCCCAGCAGATCACCGGGGCCCGCCAGGCCGTGGTCGGCGAGCAGGTACAGCGCAGCGGCTCCACCACACACCTGCACGGCGGCACCGTGCAGCGGCTCAACGTGTCCGTCTCCTACCCGCAGGGCACGGTCAACGGCCTGATCCAGACCAACGTCTGTGCCGAGCCCGGTGACAGCGGGGGCTCGATGTTCGCGGGCAGCAGCGCGCTCGGTCTCACCTCCGGTGGCAGCGGCAACTGCTCCAGCGGCGGCCAGACCTTCTTCGCGCCGGTCGTGGACGCGCTCTCGCGCTACGGAGCGCAGATCGGCTGACGCCCGGTCTCCCGGTCCTCCGGGGCTGGGGCCGCACTGCCGCGGCCCCAGCCCTCCGGGGGAGCGGTCAGGCGGTGCCGTCGCACGCCTGGGCGCGCAGGGCCCGGGCCAGGTCGTCGCGGGACTCCAGGACGAGGCGGCGCAGGGCCGGCGGCGCCGCCTCGTGCGCGGAGAGCCACGCGTCGGCCGCGGCCACCGTCTCCGGGCTGTCCTGGAGGTGCGGGAACAGGCCCCGCACCACGTCCATGCCGATCTGGATGGACCGCTCCGCCCAGACCCGCTCGATGGCGGCGAAGTACTTCGGGGCGTACTCGGCGACGAGCCCGCGCTGCGAGGGCTGCGCGAAGCCCGAGATCGTCGCCTCCACCAGGGCGTTGGACAGCGCGTCCGACTCCACCACGGAGGCCCAGGCCTGCGCCTTGACCGCCGCCGACGGCCGCGCGGCCAGACAGCGGACCTGGTGGCGCTTGCCGGAGGCCGTGTCGTCGCGGGAGAGCTCGTCCGCGAGCGCCCGCTCGTCCGCCACCCCGTGCACCGCGAGCGGCAGCTGGAACGCCCAGCGCAGCTCCTGGTCCACATCGAGGCCGTCGATCTTCGCGGTCCCGTCCAACAGGCCCTGGAGGAGCTGGAGGTCGGCCTCCGACGAGGCCACGGAGGCGAAGAACCGCGCCCACGTCAGCTGGTGCTGGCTGCCCGGCTCGGCGATCCTGAGCTCCCGCAGCGCGCCCTCGGCCAGCAGCCGCCCGCCCGCCTCGCGCCAGCCGGGCGCGGCGTAGTGCGTGTGGGCCGTGCCCGCCCAGGCGTGCAGCATCTGGAGCACGCCGATGTCCGTCTCGCGCCCGGCGAACCGCAGCACGAGCCCGACGAAGTCCCGCGCGGGCATGAGCCCGTCCCGCGTGAGGTTCCACAGCGCCGACCAGCACAGGGCGCGGGCGAGGGGGTCGGTGACGTCGCCGAGGCGCTCGCGCAGGGTGGCGAGCGAGGTCTCGTCGAAGCGGATCTTGCAGTACGTCAGGTCGTCGTCGTTGACCAGGACGAGCTCGGGGGCCTCGGCGCCGACGAGCTCCGCGACCGTGGTGCGCGGGCCCTCGACGTCCACCTCCGCGCGGGCGTACCGCACGAGGTCGCCCGTCTCCGAGCGGCGGTACAGGCCCACGGCCACGCGGTGCGGGCGCAAAGTCGGGTGGCTCTCGGCGGCCTCCTGGACCACGGCGAGCTCCGTGACGCGGCCCTCCGCGCTCAGGGTGACCTGCGGGGTGAGGGAGTTGACCCCCGCCGTCTCCAGCCAGGCCCGCGACCAGGCGGCCATGTCGCGCCCGCTGGTCTCCTCCAGGACCGAAAGGAGGTCGCCGAGGCGGGTGTTTCCGTACGCGTGGCGCTTGAAGTAGCGGCGGGCGCCCTCCAGGAAGGCGTCGCGGCCCGCGTACGCCACGAGCTGCTTCAAGACGGAGGCGCCCTTGGCGTACGTGATCCCGTCGAAGTTCAGCTTGGCGTCCTCCAGGTCGCGGATGTCGGCCGTGACCGGGTGGGTGGAGGGCAGCTGGTCGGCGCGGTACGCCCACGCCTTGCGGTTGTTGGCGAAGGTGATCCAGCCGTTGGTGAACCGGGTCGCCTCGACCATCGAGAAGGAGCCCATGAAGTCGGCGAAGGACTCCTTGAGCCACAGGTCGTCCCACCAGCGCATGGTGACCAGGTCGCCGAACCACATGTGTGCCATCTCGTGCAGGATGACGTTCGCCCGGCGCTCGTACGACGCCTGGGTCACCTTGCCGCGGAAGATGAACTCCTCGCGGAAGGTCACGCAGCCCGGGTTCTCCATCGCGCCCAGGTTGTACTCCGGCACGAAGGCCTGGTCGTACTTCCCGAAGGGGTAGGGGAAGTCGAAGTGGTCGTGGAAGAAGTCCAGGCCCTGCTTGGTGACCAGGAAGACGTCGTCCGCGTCGAAGTGCTTGGCCAGGCCCTTGCGGCACATCGCGCCGAGGGGGATCTCCAGACGGGTGCCGTCCTCGAAGACGCGCTCGTAGGAGTCGGTCACGTAGTGGTACGGGCCCGCGACGACCGCCGTGATGTACGTCGAGATGGGCTTGGTCTCGGCGAACTGCCAGACCCCGTCCACCTGCTGTCCCGCGCCGTTGCTCCACACCGTCCAGCCCTCGGGCGCCTGGGCGGAGAAGCGGAAGGGGGCCTTCAGGTCGGGCTGCTCGAAGTTCGCGAAGACGCGGCGGGAGTCCGCGGGCTCGTACTGCGTGTAGAGATAGACCTCGCCGTCCTCCGGGTCGACGAAGCGGTGCATGCCCTCGCCGGTGCGGCTGTAGGCGCACTGGGCGTCCACCACCAGCTCGTTCTCCTCGCGCAGGTCCTCCAGCGCGATGCGGCTGCCGTCGAAGACCTCGGACGGGTCGAGGTCCTTGCCGTTCAGCGAGACGGCCGTGACGCTCGGGGCGATCAGGTCCGCGAAGCTCGCCGCGCCCGGCTCGGCGCAGCGGAAGCGGATCGTGGTGACGGAGCGGAAGGTGCGCGGCGCGGTGTCGCCCTCCTGGCTTTCGCCGACCGCCGACCGCAGGTCGAGGAAGACCTCGTACCCGTCGACGGACAACAGCGCGGCCCGCTCCTGGGCCTCGTCGCGGGACAGATTCTCACCGGGCACGGGCGGCACTCCCTCGTGGCTCGCATGACTCTCGTTGGAATGCCTCTGATCCTCGCACGTGCCCCGGTCGGCGGACATCCGGGAATGCCCGGCCACACCCCTGACGTTGCCCTGGCCAGGCTTCGCACACATTCCCTAGGGAGAGACATGTCCGCGTCCTCTGCGACCACCGAGAACGGCAAGACCCCCGTCGACTTCTGGTTCGACCCGCTCTGCCCCTGGGCCTGGATGACCTCCCGCTGGGTCCTGGAGGTCGAGAAGGTCCGTGACATCGAGGTCAGCTGGCACGTGATGAGCCTCGCCGTGCTCAACGAGGACAAGCTCGACGAGCTGCCCGAGGAGTACCGCGAGATGCTGGCGACCAAGGCCTGGGGCCCGGTCCGCGTGGTCATCGCCGCCCAGCAGGAGCACGGCGCGCAGGTGCTCGGCGACCTCTACACCGCGCTCGGCACCCGCATCCACAACCAGGGCGAGGGCCCCACCAAGGAGGCCGTCGCCGGTGCCCTGAAGGACGTCGGCCTGCCCGAGTCCCTCCTCGACCACTGGGACGAGACCCCGTACGACGCCGAGCTGCGCGCCTCCCACAACGAGGGCATCGAGAAGGTGGGCCAGGAGGTCGGCACGCCCGTCATCGCCGTCCCCGGCGCCGACGGCGAGCAGATCGCCTTCTTCGGCCCGGTCGTCACCCCCGCCCCCAAGGGCGAGGCGGCCGCCCGGCTCTGGGACGGCACCCTGCTCGTGGCCTCGACCCCGGGCTTCTACGAGATCAAGCGCACGCGGACGCAGGGCCCCCTTTTCGACTGAGAACCGAGACGCACCGCAGCCATCAATTGAGCAACCCCGGTGGCGAGCAACCAGGTCCGCGAGAGCGGCGCCGGTTTAGGCGCAAAAGGGTGAAAGGCCCCCGCGAGTCACGTCCTCGCGGGGGCCTTTCGTTCATCCGCCTGCCGACGCGAAGGTTGAGAAGACGATCACAAGGCAGGACGTGTCACGCGGGCGCGGGGCCCGCGGGGTGGCTCAGGGGGCCAGGAGCAGGCTGTTCACGCGCTGCTTGGCGGCCTCGTAGCGCTTGGCCACGTCCTGCCAGTTGACGACCTGCCACATGGCCTCGATGAAGTCCACCTTCTGGTTCTTGTACTGCAGGTAGAAGGCGTGCTCCCAGGCGTCGAAGACCAGGATCGGCGTGGAGCCCTGGCCGACGTTGCCCTGGTGGTCGTAGATCTGCTCGACGATCAGGCGGTTGCTGAGCGGCTCGTAGGCGAGCACGCCCCAGCCCGAACCCTGCGTCGTCGCCGAGGCCTTCGTCAGCTGCGCCTTGAACTTGGCGAAGGAGCCGAAGGACTCGGTGATGGCGTCCGCGAGCTCGCCCACCCCGTCGGCGTGGGTGGGCTCGCCACCGCCGCCGTCCTTGGGGCTGTTCATGTTGTGCCAGTAGATGCTGTGCAGGATGTGCCCGGAGAGGTGGAAGGCCAGGTTCTTCTCCAGGCCGTTGATGGCGCCCCACGCGTCCTTGTCGCGTGCCTCCGCCAGCTGCTCCAGGGTGTCGTTCGCGCCCTTCACGTATGCGGCGTGGTGCTTGTCGTGGTGCAGCTCGATGATCTGCGGGTTGATCACCGGCTCGAGCGCCGCGTAGTCATACGGAAGTTCAGGGAGCGTGTAAATGGCCATGAGTGAGCCCTCCGACCGTGCTCCGCGGGGGACCGTGCCGTATCGCCCGGTGCCGCGGCGCACCTCTTATTGCGACCTATGTGCAAGTGCAGGCTAGCAGCAGGTGGTGCCGGAAGTTGATCAGCCCTTGGCCCTAGGTCGCGAGCCCCGGTCCGCCGGAACGGAAACGGCCGAAGGCCGGTCCGCAGGAGCGGACCGGCCTTCGGCCGTCGGGTCGGAAAGGGGCAGGAAGGTGCGGAAAGGGCTGGAAAGGGCTGAAAAAGGGACGGAAGGAGTCGGGTCAGGCGCTCGGCGCCGTCTCGCGGCCCTCCGCCATCCTCTGCCGCACGTAGCCCACGACCATCAGGAGCAGCGTCAGACCGCCCGTGTAGTACAGCTGCGTACGGGTCTCCTCCTCGCGGGCCATCAGGACGAACACCGTGGCCATCCCGGCGAGCGCCACGTACGTCAGCCAGGGGAAGAGCCACATCTTCACGACGAGCGTCTCGGGGGCCTCGCGCTCCAGCTTCTTGCGCAGCCGCAGCTGGGCGGCGGCGATGAAGAACCAGACGACGAGGATGATCGCGCCGATGGTGTTGAGCAGCCACTGGAAGATGTCGTCGGGCCGCCAGTAGCTGAGCAGCACGCACAGGAAGCCGAAGGCCGACGAGGTGAGGACCGCGATCCGCGGCACGCCGCTGAAGAGCCGCCCCAGGGCCTTGGGGCCCTGGCCGCGCTGGACGAGCGAGTTGGCCATGCGGGAGGCGCCGTAGATGTTGGCGTTCATCGCGGAGAGCAGGGCGACCAGGATGACGACGTTCATGATCTGGCCCGCGCCGTCGATGCCGAGGTGGTCGAGCGTGGCGACGTACGGGCCCTTGGTGGCGACCTCCTCGGAGGTCCAGGGGAGCAGCGTCACGACGACGGCCATGGAGCCGATGTAGAAGATGGCGATCCGCCACATCGCGGTGCGCACGGCCTTGGCCACGCCCTGGACGGGGTGCTCGGACTCGGCGGCCGCGATGGTGACCGTCTCCAGGCCGCCGTAGGCGAAGACGGAGGCGAGCAGGCCCACGATGAGGCCGTCCACGCCGTTGGGCATGAAGCCGCCGTGCCCGGTGAGGTTGGCGCTGCCGGGCGCGTCGGTGTCGGGGAGCCAGCCGAGGATCGCGAGCACGCCGATGGCGAGGAAGAGGACGATCGCGGTGATCTTCAGGGCGGCGAACCAGAACTCGAACTCGCCGAAGTTCTTCACGGCCGCGAGGTTCGTGGCGCAGAACATCAGCATGAAGAGGGCGACCCAGGCCCACTCGGGCACGCCGGGCACCCAGCCGTGCACGATCTGCGCGGCGCCGATGCCTTCGAGGCCGACGGCCACGCAGAGCAGGAACCAGAAGGACCAGCCCGCCGTGAACCCGGCCCAGGGGCCGAGGGCCCGCTCGGCGTGCACGGAGAAGGAGCCGGACGCGGGGTTGGCCGCCGCCATCTCGCCCAGCATGCGCATGACGAGCATGACCAGGGCGCCGGACAGCGAGTAGGCCAGGATGATCGAGGGCCCCGCGGCGGCGATGGCCTTCCCGGAGCCCACGAAGAGCCCGGCGCCGATGACGCCGCCGAGGGCGATCATCGACAGATGACGCTGCTTGAGGCCGTGTCCGAGAGGGGCGTCGGCCTGGGGTGGTGCGTCTTTCACGGACGTCTGAGACATGGGCGTCCCTGTTCGCTAGCGGGGAGACGGAAGGAAGGAACCGCGCGGGAACCACAGGGGGAAGTGGGGCACAGTCTGAGCACGGGCACCGCTCACAGGGAACAGTTGACCGGTATACGGACACGACGCTCACACAAGGTGAAGACGTCTTCACGATTTCGTCATACTCGCGTGATCCAGCGGGCTGATTCCGTCGCGATGTCCCACCGGTGTCATGCGCCGTTCGTAGAAGAGTTACGTACGGCGCGTACGTCGCGTCGCCCACTCCCGCAGGAGCGCCACCGCGATCACCACCGCCGTGGCGCCCGCCGACCACAGCAGCTGCGGGCGCGCGCCGTCGTCGCGCAGCATCAGCGCGATCACCACGCCCATCCCCGCGAGCGCCGCCCACGTCAGCCAGGGGAAGAACCACATCCGCAGGGTGAGCCGCTCCGGCGCCTCGCGCTCGATGCGGCGGCGAAGGCGCAGCTGCGAGAGGGCGATCAGCGCCCAGACGAAGAGGAGGGCCGCGCCGACCGAGTTGAGCAGATACAGGAAGACGGAGTCGGGCCACTTCAGATTGAGCAGCACCGAGACGAAGCCGAAGGCCACCGAGGCGAGCACCGCGCGCCGCGGCACCCCGCCGCGCGACACCTTCAGCAGGCCCCGGGGCGCCTCGCCGCGCTCGGCGAGCGAGAAGACCATGCGCGAGGCCCCGTACAGATTGGCGTTCAGGGACGACAGGAGCGCCACGAACACCACGATGTTCATCAGGGTCCCGGCCGAGGGGACGCCGATGGAGTCGAGCACCTTCACATACGGGCTGAACCCGGCCTGCTGCGCCGTCCACGGCAGCACCGTCACGATGACCAGCATCGAACCGACGTAGAAGAAGAGGATGCGGTACACGGCGCTGCGCACCGCGCGGGCCACGGCGCGCACCGGGTCGTCGGACTCGGCGGCCGCGATCGTGACGATCTCCAGGCCGCCGAAGGCGAAGAGGACCACGACCACGCCGGAGATCACCCCGTCCCAGCCGAGCGGCAGGAAGCCGCCCTCGCCGGTGAGGTGGGTGAGCCCGACCGGGTCGGTGTCCGGCAGGAGCCCGAACACCGCGAGGAGCCCGAGCACCAGGAACGCGACGATCGCGAAGACCTTCAGGGCGGCGAACCAGAACTCGAACTCGCCGAAGTTCTTCACCGCCGCGAGGTTGGCGCCGGTGAAGAACACCATGAAGAGGAGCACCCACGCCCACTGCGGCACGCCCGGCACCCACGCGTGCGCGATCCGCGCCGCGCCGGTGGCCTCCACGGCGAGCACGACGACGAGCAGGAACCAGTACATCCAGCCGACCGAGAACCCGGCCCAGCGGCCCAGGGCCCGCTCGGCGTGCACGGAGAACGCGCCCGACGAGGGCATCGCCGCCGACATTTCGCCGAGCATCCGCATCACGCACATCGCGAGCGCGCCCGCGATCAAATACGACAGGACGATGCCGGGCCCGGCGACCGCGATCCCGGCGCCCGAGCCGACGAAGAGCCCGGCCCCGATGACCCCGCCGAGGCCCAGCATGGTCAGGTGGCGCTGCTTGAGGCCGCCGCCGAGGGGCTCGGCGGGGCCGAAGGGGTCCGCGGGAGCCGTCGAGGGCGCCCCCGAGTCGGGCCGCTGGTGATCGTGCATCGGGCTCAGCTGACTCTCAGGGTGCTCGGGGTGCTCAGAGGCGAGTTGGTGAGACTCCACAGTCTCACCGGCGCGTGCCCCTGAACGCAAAACCCGGCCCCGGCATTCCTGACCTCCGTGACCAGCATCACGCCCGGCCGGGTGTGGGCCGCGCCCTTTGTGCGGAGCCCACCAAGGCGGAGCCGCTCCCTTTGTCATCCGCGCCCCCTGATGGGGCACCCGCCCCGGGGTTAGGGTCAGGTCGTCCCACGCACCACCTGCCCCCAGACGTCCCAGAACCGCGGAGTCCCGATGAGCACAGCCGCCGCCACCACCCGCCCGGGCCAGGTCCTGGCCGACCTGATCCCCGCCTCCCGCCTGCGCGACGCGACCCTCGTGCTCGGCGGCGCCGCGCTCACCGGCCTGGCCGCCCAGATCTCCGTGCCCGTGCCGGGCTCGCCGGTGCCGGTGACGGGGCAGACCTTCGCCGCGCTCCTGGTCGGCACGGCGCTCGGCGCGCGCCGCGGCCTCCTGTCGCTCGCGCTGTACGCCCTGGTGGGCATGGCGGGCGTGCCGTGGTTCGCCGAGGCCAGGTCCGGCTACGGCATGCCCTCGCTCGGCTACGTCCTCGGCATGGTGCTCGCCGCCGCGGCGGTGGGCTCCCTGGCCCGGCGCGGCGCCGACCGGAACGTGCTGCGCACGGCCGGGACGATGGTCCTCGGCTCCGCGATCATCTACGCCGTCGGCGTGCCCTACCTGGCCGCGTCCACCGGCATGTCCCTGACCGAGGCGGTCGCCGCGGGCCTCACCCCGTTCCTCATCGGCGACGCCCTCAAGGCGGCCCTCGCCATGGGCGCGCTGCCGCTGTCGTGGAAGCTGCTCGGCGACAAGAGCTGACCCGGCGCCGGGGGCCGGGCGGCGGTCGCCGCCCGGCGGTTCAGCCGACGTTGTAGTTCCGCCTGAAGAGGTTCGCCGGGTCGTACGTGGCCTTCAGCCCGGCGAGCCTCTTTCGCGTGTCCGCGTCGTACACGCCCTCGGGGCGGTCGCCGCCCGCGAAGGCGAAGTTCACCGACCGGCCGACGGCGTGCGGGGCCAGCGGGGCGAACGCCCGCGCGTGCAGCTCCCGCAGCGCTTCGCGGTCCGTGCCCTCCAGGGGCGACAGGATCCGCACCGCCCAGGCCGCGCTCCGGTGCGGCACGGCGTTGTCGTGGTGGACGGGCCGGGCGAGCGCGCCGCCCAGGTGGTTGAGCTGGACGACGTGCATGCGGTCCGCGGCGGGCCCGGTGAGCGCGAGCAGCCGCTCCGCGCCCGGCAGGTCGAGCTCGGTGAGCATCAGGTTGTCGCCGTAGTAGGCGTGCGGGAAGTCCGGGTCGTTGTGGATCGTGTGGCTCTCCGTGTACGGCAGCTCGCGCAGGCTGTCCGAGACGGTCGGCCCGAGCGCGCGCAGCGGCGCCACGAGCCGCTCCCCGTCCTCGGCCGGGCCGGTGTAGGCGACGCGTACCGTCACCAGATAGCGGCCCCGCAGGTGCGGCGGGAGCTGCTCCATGTCCGGGTAGACCAGGGCGGCGACCGACGAGGTCAGCTCGTCGGGCACGAGCCGGGCCCAGGCGGCGTAGCCGCGCAGGAGCGCCGCCGGGTCGACCTCGCGGCCGTCGAAGGCGAGGGCCCCGCCGTACAGGCGCGCCACCGGCACCAGGCCGATCTCCAGGGCGGTCACCACGCCCAGGGTCGCGCCGCCGCCGAGCAGGCCCCAGAACAGCTCGGGTTCGCTCGCCGCCGTCACGTGCCGCAGCGTGCCGTCCGCCGTCACGACGTCCACCGAGCGCACGTGGTCGGCCGCGTAGCCGAACTCCCGCGCCAGGATGCCGATCCCGCCGCCGAGGGTGTACGACACGACGCCGACACCCGGCGCCGAGCCGTTCAGCGGGGCCAGGCCGTGCTCGGCGGCGGCCGCCACGACCTGGGACCAGCGCGCCCCGGCCCCGACCCGCGCGGTGCGCGCCCCGGCGTCGACGGCCACGGAGTCCATGCGGCGCGTGCTGATCAGGACGCCGCCCAGCGCGGCGTCCGGCAGGCCGTGCCCGGTGGCCTGGACGCCCACGGGCAGGTCCGCGTCGGCCGCGTACCGCACGGCGGCCACGACGTCCTCGGCGTCCGACGCGGCGAAGACCACGTCCGGCCGCTGGGTGAAGCCCGTCTGGAAGCCCGCGACCTCGTCCTCGTACCCCTCCTGGCCGGGGCGGAAGGTGAGTCGCTTGGCGGTGGGGTCGCTGAGTTCCACGGGTACCTCCGTCGTGCGTGGTGCGCGGCGATCGCGCTGACGGAGGTCACCCTGCCGCCGAAACCTGACAGGCGCCGTCAAGTTTTCCGCACCTGGCGTCGGCTCGCCCGCACACGGCGGCGGGGTGCCGCCCGGGCCCGAGCCCGGACGACACCCCGCCGCCGTGAACCGATGAGTAGTACCGAGTACTACGGAGTGCTACGAGTACTACGAGGAGACCCGCTCCCGGGGCGCCACCTTCTCGCGGACCAGGGCGATGCCGAGGACCAGGGCGCCGACGAGCAGCGAGAGCACCATCTGCTTGCGCCCGGCGTCGTCGTACAGCATGTAGACGATCACGAACGAGATCATGCCGATGGTGACCCAGGTCAGATACGGGAACAGCCACATCTTCACGACGAGCTTCTCCGGCTGCTCGCGCAGGATGATGCCGCGCATCCTCAGCTGCGTGAAGCAGATGACGAGCCACACGAACAGGGCGACCGCGCCGGACGAGTTCAGCAGGAAGTCGAAGACGGTCTTGGGCCACTGGTAGTTGAACCACACGGCGGCGAAGCCGAAGACGACCGAGCCGAGGATCGCGGCGCGCGGCACGCCCGAGGCGGTGGTGCGGGCGAACGCCTTCGGGGCGTCGCCGCGCTCGCCGAGCGAGAAGGCCATGCGCGAGGCCGTGTACAGGCCGGAGTTGAGGCAGGAGAGCACGGCCGTCAGGACGATCACGTTCATGACCTGGCCGGCGTGCGGGATGCCGATCGAGTTCAGCGCGGCGACGTAGGAGCCGTCCTTGACGATCGTCTTGTCGTTCCACGGCAGGAGCGTGATGACCACGAAGATCGAGCCGAGGTAGAAGACGCCGATGCGCCAGATGACGCTGTTCGTGGCCTTGGTGACGGCACGCTGCGGGTCCTCCGACTCACCGGCGGCCAGCGTGACGATCTCCGAGCCCATGAAGGAGAAGACCACCATCAGGACGCCGGTGAGGATCGCGCCCGCGCCGTTGGGCATGAAGCCGCCCGCGTCGGTGAGGTGCTTGAAGCCGTCCCCCGGGTTGTCCGAGCCGGGCAGCACGCCGAACACGGCGAGCAGGCCGATGAGGACGAAGCCGCCGATCGCCACGACCTTGATGCCCGCGAACCAGAACTCGAACTCGCCGTAGGAGCCGACCGAGACGAGGTTGGTGGCGGTGAGCACCACCATGACGATGAGCGCCCAGCCCCACTGCGGGACCGCGGGCACCCACTCGTTCAGGATCACGGCACCGGCGGTCGCCTCGACGGCGAGCACCACGACCCAGAAGAACCAGTACAGCCAGCCGATGGTGAAGCCCGCCCAGCGCCCGAGGGCCTGGTCGGCGTAGGCCGAGAAGGAACCGGAGGACGGCCGCGCCGCGGCCATCTCGCCGAGCATCCGCATCACGAGCACCACCATGGTGCCCACGAGCGCGTACGACACCAGGATCGCGGGGCCCGCGGCCTTGATGCCCGAGGCGGACCCGACGAAGAGACCCGCTCCGATCACGCCACCGATGGCGATCATCGACAGATGGCGGTTCTTGAGTCCGGCCTTGAGGCCGTCACCGTCGCCGTTCCCGCTCCCCGGCCGGGGTTTCACAGGCCCGCCGGGGGTGCTGTCTTCCTTCGCAAGGGACGGTTGCGAGGTCATAGGCAGATCCTTTGGTTCACGGGCAAGAGCTCCCGCATTAAAAGCTCATGGGCGTACGGGACGAAAGACCCGTCTCCGGATCGTTGTATTCAGCGGAATGCAGAGTGAACGATCGGTCACTGACGATGACCGGGCACCGGATTGGCCTGAACCAATCGGTGTCCGCAGGGCGCCCGAAGAGCTGCCGAAGAGCGGCCGGAGACCGGACCCACGACGGCTTCCCGCCGCCGCGCATGCCACACTCGGATCCATGCGCGTGTACCTCGGCTCCGATCATGCCGGTTACGAACTCAAGAACCACCTCGTCGAATGGCTCAAGGCCCACGGCCACGAGCCCGTCGACTGCGGGCCCCACATCTACGACGCCCAGGACGACTACCCGCCCTTCTGCCTCCGCGCCGCGGAGAAGACGGCCGCGGACCCCGACTCCCTCGGCATCGTCATCGGCGGCTCCGGCAACGGCGAGCAGATCGCCGCGAACAAGGTGAAGGGCGTGCGGGCGGCTCTCGCCTGGAGCGAGCAGACGGCGGCGCTCGGGCGCGAGCACAACGACGCGAACGTGATCTCCATCGGTGGGCGCATGCACACCCAGGCCGAGGCGACCAAGTTCGTCGAGATCTTCCTCGCCACGCCGTACTCCGGTGAGGAGCGGCACACCCGCCGCATCAAGATGCTCGCGCGCTACGAGACCTCGGGGGAGCTGCCCCCCATCCCGCCCCACCACCCGCAGGCCTGACCTCTCGCGAGGCGCCCCAGACCCGCCCCTTCCCGAAACTGGGGGCTCCGCCCCCAGACCCCCGCTCCTCAAACGCCGGAGGGGCTGGATCGTCCAGCGTGGTCTGGGGCGCCACCCGCGAGGCCCCCGACAGGAGGCGACGCCGTGCCGGAAGGGCACACCATTCACCGGCTCGCGGCCGATCACCGGAGCCGGTTCCAGGGGCACCCCGTGCACGCCACCAGCCCCCAGGGCAAGTTCTCCGACGGCGCGGCCCTCGTGCACGGCCAGCCCCTGGACACCGCGGAAGCGCACGGCAAGCACCTCTTCCTCGGCTTCGCCGCGTCCGGCTGGGTCCACATCCACCTGGGCCTCTTCGGCAAGTACACCTTCGGCGACGCCCCCGCCCCGCCGCCCACGGACACCGTCCGCCTGCGCCTGGCGAACGCCGCCCACTACAGCGACCTGCGCGGCCCCACCACCTGCGCGCTGATCACCGATGGCGAGAAGCAGGAGATACACGCCCGCCTCGGCCCGGACCCGCTGCGCCCGCAGGGCGGCGAGAACGACCCGGACAGGGCCTGGCGCCGCGTCTCCCGCAGCCGCACCACCATCGCCGCCCTCCTCATGGACCAGAAGGTCATCGCGGGCGTCGGCAACGTCTACCGCGCCGAGGTCCTCTTCCGCCACGGCATCGACCCGTACACGCCCGGCAAGGACCTCACGCACCGCCAGTGGACCGCGATCTGGGCGGACCTGGTGGACCTGATGCGCGAGGGCGTGCGCAACAACCGCATCGACACCGTGCGGCCCGAGCACACCCCCGAGGCCATGGGCCGCCCGCCGCGCGTGGACGACCACGGCGGCGAGGTGTACGTGTACCGCAGAGCCCGGATGGCCTGCCACATCTGTGGCGGCGAGATCCGCACCGCCGATCTCGCCGCCCGCAATCTGTTCTGGTGCCCGCGGTGCCAGCGCGGAAAGGGCACGTCAGCACGCCGGTGAAGGGCCAGCGTGGCTAGAAGCCGTGCGGCAGCCAGGGCGCGACCTCCGATCCGAAGGCCAGGCTCGCCTCCGCCAGGGCCCCGGGGCGCAGCTCCCGCACCCGGCCCGCCCGGGCGAGCTCCGCGAGGGTCACGCCGCCCAGGTACGCCGAGCCCAGCTCGCGCACCGACAGGGCGAGGTCGGCGGGCGCCTCGTCGTCGGCGCGCTTGCAGGAGGCCCCCTTGGGGTCGCCGGTCAGCCGCCAGCGCCCCTCGTTCCAGGGGCAGAAGGCGTCCGTGACGTCCAGGACCACGTCCACCGGCGCCCGGTACGTCCGTGCCTCCAGGGCCGCGCCGACCTCCACCGGACGCACGTGCAGCGAGTCGCGCTGCACGAGGCCGCAGCGCCGCACGTCCGAGACGAGGTGCAGCAGCGGGTCGTCCACGGGGCGGTTGAACACCTCGATCCGCGAGGTAAGGTCGATGTCGAAGAGCAGGCGCCACAGCGCCGCGTACGCCGCCGGGTCCAGGGCCTCCACGGCCCGCAGCCGGACCACGCCCTGCGGGCCCCGGACGTCCCAGTCGGGCTTGACCGCGAAGTACGCGTACCCGACGACCTCACCGGCGCGCTCCGCGAGCACGCACTGCAACGGCGAGGCGCCGTCGCGGTCCCCCGCCGGGTCGAGGAGCGGAAGGCGCTCCCAGCCCGGCTGCCGCGCCAGCATCCCGGGGCGGCCGGGCACCACGCGCGCGTACACGGCCTCGCAGGCCGCCGCGGCCTCGGCGGGCACGGCGTACCGCAGCCGCACCTCGTCCGTGCCCGCGGGCACGGACAGGCGCACCCGCGCCGTGTCGATCGACGCCTTGAACGACCACGTCGCCACGCCGTATCCGAACCGGCCGTAGATCGCGGGCTCGGACGCCGTCAGGACCGCGAGGGCCTCCCCGCGCTCCCGCAGGTCGTCGAGTTGCCGCCGCATCATCGAGGTCAGCAGCCCGCGGCGGCGGTGCGTGGCCGCGACGCTCACCATCGTGATGCCCGCCGCGTCCACCAGGGCCCCGCCCGGCACGGACATGCGGAAACTGAAGGCGCCCGCCGTGCCGACGCACTCCTCGCCGTCCCAGAGGCCGAGGGAGCGGTCGTACTCCGTCAGGTCGTCCCACAGCTCGCGTTCCTCCGGAGCCTCGGAGAGACCGCCGAAGGCCCGCTCCAGCGTTCCGTACCAGCGGTCCCAATCTCTCTGGCTCAACTCCCGCAATTCTGCTGTCATATGCCATGCCTACCAGGGCTCCTGGGACGCGGCGAGATGTTTTCCGCGTACCGGAACGCGCGTGTGGACGCTGGGAGCGGAGATACGGGCGAGGTGCCCCTGAAGGGGGACAAGAGGTACCTCCCGTGCGAAGCGCCTGGCCCGGTGGATAGGGTCCACGAGCAATGGCGGTACGACGAGACAAGCGCGAGCGGCGCGCACCGCGTGAGCGGCGCGCCGCAGCCGAGACGTTCCCGGCCCGGATGAAGAAGCGGCTCCACCGGGCCCGCATAGGGCTGCGCAAATCCGGAGTGGACTACTTCCGGGGCGACGGCTCGGACTGGGTGGCGCTCGCCGCGCTGCTCCTGACCGTGCCGGTGATCACCGTGTGCACGATCGTCAACCCGGTGTGGTTCTCGCCCTCCGTCCTCGTCCTGCCGATCGTCGCGGGCGGACTGCTGCTCAGGCCCTCCAGCCTCCTCGGCCTGTACGCGGCGTCCGCGGCCGCCCTCATCGTGGAGTCCGCCCGGCTCGGGCCGTACACCGAGGGCCCGGCCCGGGTCACCCCCGGCACCGTCCTGACCGTCGCCGCGTGCGGATTCTTCGGGCTGCTCATCGCCCAGTTCCGCAGCCGGGTCGGCGTGCCCTGGCGCGGCGGCGGAACGATGCTGTTCGACCTGCGCGAGCGCATCCGCGTGCAGAGCAAGCTGCCGAAGCTGCCGCGCGGCTGGCACCGCGAGATGGCGCTGCGCCCGGCGGGCGGCCAGTCCTTCTCCGGCGACTTCGTCGTCGCCGCCCGCACCAACGGCGGCCGCACCCTGGAGGTCGTCCTCACGGACGTCTCCGGCAAGGGCATGGACGCGGGGTCGCGGGCGCTGCTCCTGTCCGGCGCGTTCGGCGGCCTGCTCGGGTCGCTCCCGCCGCACGCCTTCCTGCCCGCCGCCAACGGCTATCTGCTCCGCCAGGACTGGGACGAGGGCTTCGCCACCTCCATCCACCTCGTCCTCGACCTGGAGACCGGCGACTACGAACTCCTGTCCGCCGGGCACCTCCCCGCGCTCCAGCTGAGCGCGGGCACGGGCCGCTGGGAGGAGAAGGCCGGGGAGGGCCCCCTCCTCGGGGTGTACGACGGCGCCCAGTTCGACCCCGTCAAGGGCTCGCTGCGCCCCGGTGACGTCCTCATGCTGTTCACCGACGGCATCGTCGAGACCGCCGACCGCGATATCGCCGAGGGCATCGACCGGTTGACGGGGGAGGCCGACCGGTATGTGGCCGGGGGCTTCCACGGCGCCGCGTGGCACCTGATCGAGGCGGTCGCCAAGGACGTCAACGACGACAGGGCACTGCTGCTGATCTGCCGCGAGGGCTAGTCCTTCGCGGGGCGCCCCAGACCCACCCCTTCCCGGTCCGGGGGCTCCGCCCCCGGACTCCCGTTTGTCGGCGCTCCGCGCCTCGTCCTCAAACGCCGGACGGGCTGGAACCTTGGGGCGGGACTGGGGCGCACCCGCGAGGCCACAGCCTGGTGGGGTTTCCCCCACCCCCGATCCGCCGGGCCACCTCATGGCCCCCCGTACCCCCGAATCCGTACGTTCGACACATCAGGCACCCACAGAACGACGGAAGGGCTGGGCAGGCCATGGGGCTGCGGAAGAAGAAGCGGCGGGACGAGAACACGGCTCCCGCACAGGGATGGGCACCGCCCGCCCCGCAGCAGGCCCCCGGCCAGAACTGGGCGGTGGAGCTGCGCGGCGTCCGCCGCCAGTACGGCCGCGGCGCCCGGGCCGTGCACGCCCTGCGCGGCATCGACCTCGCCCTGCCCCGCGGCAGCTTCACCGCCGTGATGGGCCCCTCCGGCTCGGGCAAGTCCACGTTCCTGCAGTGCGCGGCGGGCCTGGACCGCCCCACGGCGGGCACGGTCCACCTCGGCGGCACCGAGATCACCGGCATGAGTGAGAACAAGCTGACGGCCCTGCGCCGCACCCGCCTGGGCTTCGTGTTCCAGGCCTTCAACCTGCTGCCCTCGCTCACCGTCGAGCAGAACGTCCTGCTGCCGATGCGCCTCGCGGGCCACCGCCCCGACCACCGCAAGGCCGCCGACGTCCTGGCCCGCGTGGGCCTCGGCGACAAGGGCAGGCGCCGCCCGGGCCAGCTCTCCGGCGGCCAGCAGCAGCGCGTCGCGATCGCCCGCGCCCTGGTGACCGAGCCGGACGTGGTGTTCGCCGACGAGCCGACGGGCGCCCTGGACACCACCACGGCCGCGGAGGTCCTCGGCCTGCTGCGCTCGGCCGTCGACGGCATGGGTGCCACCGTGGTGATGGTCACCCACGACCCGGCAGCCGCCGCGTACGCGGACCACACGCTGTTCCTGGCCGACGGCCAGATCGTGGACCGCCTGGAGGGCGCCTCGGCCGCGCGGATCGCGGACCGGATGCGCGCCCTGACCGTGCCCGCGGCCGCGCCCACGTACGCGGGAGTGGCGGCGGCATGAGCCTCGTCCCGAACGGCCTGGCCCGCGCGGCCGTCCGATTCAAGCCCGCCGCGTTCGTGGGCACGTTCGTCGCCCTGATGATGGCGTCCCTGATCGTGTCGGCCTGCGGCATCCTCCTGGAGACGGGCCTGCGCGCCTCCGTGCCGCCCACCCGCTACGCGGACGCGCCCGTCGTGGCCGCCGCCGACCAGCGCGTCCACTTCGGCAGCGGCGACAACGCCTCCACCACGCCGGTCCCGGACCGGGCCCGCCTCGACGGCTCCCTGGTCGCCAAGGCCGCGGCGGTGCCCGGGGCGCGTACGGCGGTCGCGGACGTCACCTTCCCCGTCGCGCTCCCGGCGAAGGGCGGCGACAGGGCCCTGACCGCGCACGGCTGGGGAGCCACCGCCTTCACCGGCGAGAAGCTCACGGCGGGCCGCGCGCCCGCCGCGGGCGAGGCCGTCCTGGCCGATGCCGGGGCCCGCGTCGGCGACCGCGTGACGCTGACCACGGCCGAGGGCCCGCGCGCCGTCCGGGTCTCCGGCACGGTCTCCGGCGCCGCCGAGCCCACCGTCTGGTTCGCCGACGCCGACGCGCTCCGCCTCTCCGGGCACCCGGGCCGCGTCGACGCGATCGCGGTCCTGCCCAAGGACGGCGTCACCGAGGCGGCCCTGAAGGCCCAGGTCGCCAAGGCCCTCGACGGCAAGGCGAAGGTCTACACCGGCGAGGACCGCGGCGGCGTCGAGGACCCCTCGCTCGTCGGCGCCGAGGAGCTGCTCACCGGCCTCGGCGGCTCCTTCGGCGGCATCGCCGCGGTGGTCGCCGTCTTCACCGCGGCGGGCACCGTCGCGCTCTCCGTCGGCCAGCGGGCCCGCGAGTTCGCCCTGCTGCGCGCCATCGGCACGACCCCGCGCCAGGTGCGCCGCACCATCGCCACCGAGACGCTGCTCGTCGCCCCGCTCGCGGGCGCCCTCGGCTGCCTGCCCGGCATCGCCCTGGCGACTTGGTGGTTCGGGCAGCTCAAGGACCGCGGCGCAGTGCCGGACGCGGTGGACCTCGCCGTCTCCTGGATCCCGCTCGTCACGGCGGCGGGCACGGCCGTCCTCACCGCCCTGCTCGCCGGGTACGCGGCCGCGCGCCGCCCCTCCCGCATCAAGCCGGGCCAGGCCCTCAGCGAGGCCTCGGTGGAGCGGCTGCGGCCCGGCTGGATCCGTACGCCGCTCGGCGTCGCCGCGACCGTGGGCGGCATCGTCCTGTCCCGGGTCGCAGCCACCTCGACCGGCGACGACGCGGCGAACGCGGCCCTCGGCGTCGTCATGCTGTTCATGCTGGCGGTGGCGCTGCTCGGCCCGCTGGTGGCGCGCGGCTGCGCGGCCCTCTTCGGCCTGCCGCTGCGCGGCGCGGGCGCCTCCGCGTCCCTCGCGGCCGCCAACTCCCGTACGAACGCCCGCAGGCTGGCCTCCGCCATCACCCCGATCGTCCTCGCCATGGCGTTCGCCTCCACGCTCGTCTTCATGCACACCAGCGAGGACAAGGTGACGGCGGACCAGCAGCGGGAGGGCATCACCGCCGACCACATCGTCACGTCCGGCTCGGGCTTCGGCCCCGGCGCCGTGCGCGATGCGGCGAAGGCCCCCGAAGTGACCTCGGCGGTGGGCCTGTTGAAGACGTCCGTGCTCATCCCCATGGGCTCCGGCGGCGACCGCTGGCTGCAGTCCGCGTCCGCACAGGGCGTCACCGGCTCCGCCGCGGACCTCGCCGCGGTGCAGGACCTGAACGTGAAGAGCGGCGAACTGACCCTCCGCAAGGGCGAGATCGGCCTCGACGCGAACCTCGCGAGCTCCGCGCACCTGAAGACCGGCGACCGCGTCGAGCTGCGCCTGCCCGACGGCACGAGGATCCGGCCGACGCTCGCGGCGACCTACGAGCGGGGCCTCGGCCTCTCCCAGGTCACGCTGCCCGCGGCCGCGGTGCGCCAGCACGTCACGGCCGCACTCGACACGGAGATCTGGACGAAGGGCGGCACGGCGGCCGGGCTGAAGTCCCTCGGCACGGTCAGCGACCGGGACGGCTACACCACCGCCCAGTCCCTCGACCGGAAGCTCAACGCCTGGGCCAACACCGTCATGGCGGCCGTCCTCGGCGGCTTCGCGGCCGTCGCCGCCGTCAACACGCTGGTGATGACGGTCCTCGACCGGCGCCGCGAGCTCGGCATGCTGCGCCTGATCGGCTCGACCCGCGGCCAGGTGATGCGGATGGTCCGCTGGGAGGCGCTGCTCGTGACCTGCGCGGGCGTGATCATCGGTACGGCCATCGCGCTCGCCACGCTGGTGCCGATGGTGCGCGGCCTCACCGGGGAGTCCCCGTACATCCCGCCCCTGCTCTACGCGTCCTTCGCGGGCTCGGCGATCGTCCTGGGCCTCCTGGCAACGACCCTCCCGGCCCGCGCCGCACTGCGGACGACGGTGTAACACCATCACCCAGCTGTGGGCAGCTGGTCCGCCCAGGGGGCGAGTGGGGCATCCCCTGCTCGAGCGGAGCCGAGAGCTTGGGGAAGGGTGGGCACAGCCCCAGGCGCCGAGCAACTGTTGCGCCTGGGCTGTGCCAGAGGGGCCTACCGGGCGCCCGCCCCGGCCCGTTCCCGCGCGACCTCAGTCGCATCGCGGCGGAACGCCCACTCCATCCGAGGCTCCATCGCGAAGCGGAACACCCGCCGCACCACCGGCGTGCACAGTGCCGTGACCACCGCCGCGGCCACCACCGAGACGAACACCTCGCCCACCGGCCGGTGCAGCCACGGGTAGTCCTCGAACCAGCCCCAGAACCGGGAGCCCTTCGCGAGGAACCCGTGCAGCAGATACCCGTACAGGGTCCCCGCGCCCAGGACGGTGAACCACATCCTCCGCCGCGGCACCCACGCGAAGAAGCACGCGGTGAGCACCACGGAGCAGCCGAAGAGCGCCAGCGTCATCACGACGCCGACCCACCACGGCACGCCCAACTCCTGGGCGCTGTCGCGCCGGTAGAACCACACCGACGTCATGCGCGGCGCCGCCCAGTAGGCGAGCGCGACCGCGCAGGCGAAGACGGGCACCGACAGGATCCGGACCTCGCGCCGCCGCACCAGCTGGAAGTGCTCGGGCTTCAGGAACAGGCCGAGGACGAAGAACGGCATGAACTGCAGGACCCGTTGGAGGTCCAGGTCGTCACCGATGTCGGGGGAGATGACGGCGAGCAGGGCCACGCCCAGGGAGAGCGGCACCGGCCAGCGCACGACCTTCCACAGCGGGACCGTGAGGCGCCACACGAACAGGGCGATCAGGAACCAGGTCAGATACCAGGGGTCCAGCAGGCTGATCGGCTGCGTCGGGTCGTCGTCCGCCCACCGCTTGAAGAAGGTGTAGGCGACCTCGAAGACGACGTACGGCACGGCGACGCCCGTCACCAGGCGCTTGAGCCGGTCGGGCCGCATGTCGAAACCGCGGGAGAAATAGCCGGAGATCAGGATGAAGGCCGGCATGTGAAACGTGTACACGGTCATGTACAGCGCCTCGGCGGTGCGGCTGTGATCGGTCAGCGGCTCCCACGCGTGGGCCATCGCGACGAGCACGATCGCCAGGTACTTGGCGTTGTCGAAGAACGCGTCGCGCTGCTTGGCGGGGCGTCCGGCGGAGCCGGTGGCGGAGCGCGGGGCGGGAGCGGCGGGGCGGGAGGAGGGGAGGGGGGAAGCGGGTGCGGGGGAGTGCGGGGCCGTTTCCTGTACGGGGGGCAGCGGGGCCCGGTGCCGACCGTGCGGCTGCACGGAGTTCGTCACAGGCCCTCCCACCAAGAGCTCGGTGAGACGATCCGGGACCGCACTGCGCTTACGGGGGTCATGGCAGCGTGGAACATCTGGGGCACCCTAGCGCCGCCCCGCTGTTCCCGTAAAACTCTCGGCTCATTCATTCGTGCAATGCCTCGCCAATACGCTCGTAACGACGTCGACAACCCCGGCCGGTCCGTCCGTCCGCCGCTCGGCCGGGTTCGCGCAATTAGGTCCCGGGTACCCGGAGCGAAAGGCCGAAAACTCACTGATCGCTGTCCGATACGTCACCACTCGTACCGCTTAAATCGTGCATAACGCCTGCGGGCGACTCTGGTGAAATGTCCTGGTTGATCGGTCCGTGATGGGTTATGGGAACCCGCGCGATGTGTTCTCGGCCACCATTCGAATTCCCGGTGAACTGCCGGTGCGGGAGCCGGTGCGCGGGGCCGTAGGACGATGGCTGGCCATGGAAACGATCACGTCGAATTCGCCCTCCAGGGGAACCGTCGAATTGCCGTGCGGATGCGGGTGGCGCCCGTGCGGCACGCCCCCCGCGACCCTCCGCGGCACGGGCGGGACGGGTGCGTCACTGGTCAACGCGTGGCCGACGATGTGTCACCGGCCGCATAGGGCGGTCGTGTTGGTGGCACGATGGTTCCTGGCGGGGGAGTGCGGGGCCGTACCCCCCGGGCGGGAGAGCGACCGACCTAGGGTGTGATGAGTGTGGCCATTTCGCTGTCAGTGGTACTGCTGTTGGCGATCGTCCTCGTCTTGATGATTCGTCAAGGGAACATCAAGGTATGGCCCGCCATCGTCGCGGCGACTTTCGGCTTCACCCTCGCCTCGACGGGAATGGCAGACGACATCCAGGAGCTTCTCAACTCCTTGGCGGAGACCATCGGCGACATACAGTTCTGACGGCTGAGGGCCGGGCACGGCGACACGGGGGGTCTGGGAGCGGTGGCGCTGCGGGAAACGGACCCCGAGGCCGTCGGCGGCTATCCGGTCGAGGACCGCCTCGGCTCGGGCGGGATGGGCGTCGTCTATCTCGCGCGCTCCGCGTCCGGGCGGCGCCTCGCGGTCAAGGTCGTGCACGCGCAGTACGCCGACGATCCGGAATTCCGCACCCGGTTCCGCCGCGAGGTCGAGGCCGCGCGGCAGGTCAGCGGCGCCTTCACCGCCCCCGTCGTGGACGCCGACGCGGACGCGCCGAGCCCGTGGATGGCCACGCTCTACATCCCGGGCGAGAACCTGGGCGAGTACGTGCGCCGCCACGGCCCGCTGCCCGCGGAACGCCTCCCGGAGCTCGCGGCGGGCCTCGCCGAGGCGCTGCGCGACATCCACCGCGTGGGTGTCGTCCACCGCGATCTGAAACCGGCCAACGTGATGCTGGCCGACGACGGCCCCCGCGTCATCGACTTCGGCGTCTCCCGCGCCGCCGAAGCCCTCGCCGGAGACCCCCTCACCCAGACCGGCCGCGTCATGGGCACCCCGCCCTACATGTCCCCGGAGCAGCTCACCTCGCCCCGCGACGTGGGCCCCGCGTCCGACGTCTTCTCCCTCGGCTCCGTCCTGGTCCACGCCGCCACCGGGCGCGGCCCCTTCGACGACGTCTCCCCGTACGAGACGGCGACCCGCGTCGTCAAGGGCGAAGCCCGGCTCGACGCCGTACCCTCCGACCTGCGCGCCCTGGTCACCCTCTGCCTGGCCAAGCACCCCAAGGAACGCCCGACCCCGGACGAACTCCTGTCCCTGCTGCGGGGCGAGCCCGTGCCGCCGCGCCCCGCACCGCCCGCCGAGGACGAGCCCGCACCGCGCCCGCGCCGCCGCCGTAGGTTGCTGGTCACCGGGGCGGTGGGCGGGGTGCTCGCCGCCGCGCTGACCCTGGGCGCGGTCCAGTGGCTCAAGCCGGACGACGCCAGGGCCCGGGCCCTGCCGCCCGGCTGGCGGGCGTGGCAGGCGCAGGACGCCCGTACGCGAGACGGCGGGCAGAGCCCGTTCAGCCGCTGCCTCGCCGCCGGTGACGGCCTGGTGTGCGCGGGCGGCGGCGCGAAGGCCGTGCGCTTCTCCCTCGCCACCGGGAAGCTCGCCTGGGGCGGCGAACCCGTCGAGGGCGGGGGGATGGTGGCCGGGGAGGGCACCGTCTTCGGCACCTCGGACGACCGCAAGCGCAGCTACGTATACAGGGACAAGTCGGCCCGGCGCGCCGGGGACGATACCCCTGACCCCGTCTACGAGCTCCAGGCGCTCGACAGCCGGACCGGCGCGGTGCTGTGGAGACGAGTGCCCCTGTGGAACCAGGAGGCGGCGTCCGCACCCAACTCCGACCCGGAGCTGGGCGACGTGGCGGTCGTGAAGGACGGCCTCCTCGCCCGCTACGGCGCCGAGGCGGACAGGTACGCGCTGCTCGCCGACCGCGCGAAGGGGAAGCCGCGCTGGCAGCGCCCCCTGCCCGTCCCGGACAACTGCGGTGTCGACTCCGCGGACGGCCACGGCTATCTCATCTGCCTGTCCGAGAAGGAGACCCGTGTCTCGCACCTCGATCTGGCTACGGGCAAGCCGGACTGGACCGTCCGGCTCTCCGGCGTGCTGCGGCTCCTCGGGCGGGCGGACGGGCGCCTTGTCTTCGCGCAGAGCGGCGTGGGGCAGCTGGGCGGGGGCCTGGTCTTCGCCCGGGAGAGGGGTGACGAGACGCTCCGCACCCTGGCCACCATCGACGTGACCTCCGGCGGGCACGCGGTCCGCTCCGTGCGCCTCTCCCACCGCCAGCCCTCGGCGGCGACCGCCACCCTCAGCGGCGGCACCGTCTACTACACGCTCTGGAGCGGCCGCGTCAGCGCCGTCGACCCGCGCTCGGGCCGTCAGCTCTGGAGCAGCGACTCCGAGGTGGAGAACCCGGGCCCGCCGCTCGCCGGGGAGACCCACGTCTTCCTGGCGTCCCCCAGCGGCCGCCTCGGCGCCCTGGAGCGGAGTACGGGCAAGGTGGACTGGTCGAGCCCCGCGCGCAGCACCGACGTGCTGTCCTCCTCGGACACCCCCGGCGCCCCGCTGACCCTCGTCGGCGACGCCCTCTACGTCCCCTACGGCATCCGCTCCGTCTACAGCCTCGACATCCGCCACCCGTGACCCCGTGCGCGGGCGTGAAAAAGCCTCCGGCCCGGGGCGCAGGGCGGAACCTGCACACCGGGCCGGAGGCCGTGGAGCGGGCGACGGGAATCGAACCCGCGTAGCTAGTTTGGAAGACTAGGGCTCTACCATTGAGCTACGCCCGCACAGCTGGTGCAGCGGCTCGCAGATCGGCGAGCGCGGCACGGCATGCATCGTAGCGGGTCACGGCGGTCCGCCGCACACCCCCGTCCCCGCGCTCTTCGCGCGCTCCCGCAAGCGGGCGCCGCACCCCCCGCGGGCATGTACCCTACGTGTCGCACCGACGGGGTGTGGCGCAGCTTGGTAGCGCGTCCGCTTTGGGAGCGGAAGGCCGTGGGTTCAAATCCCGCCACCCCGACCAGCAGATTTTTCCAGCTCAGTGGCCGGTTTCCCGGGCCGAAGATCCGGATGTGGGCGCTCCGGCCGGTTTCGCGGCCTGTCTTCGGCCCGTCTTTCAAGATCGCATTGTGGGTCGGCTCCCGCGTGCCGTTACTATGCAAGCTGTGTGCCCGTGTGTCTCTCGACCGGGCAGAAACCCAAGCAGTCAGCCCACAAGGAGACCGAACCGTGAAGAGCGCCGTGGAGACCCTGAACCCGACCCGGGTTCGGCTCACTGTCGAGGTGCCCTTCGAGGAGCTCAAGGACAGCCTCGACGCGGCGTACAAGAAGATCAACCAGCAGGTCACGGTGAAGGGCTTCCGTAAGGGCAAGATCCCGGCCCGGGTCATCGACCAGCGGTTCGGCCGCGGTGCTGTGCTGGAGGAGGCCGTCAACGACGCCCTCCCGAAGTTCTACACGGAGGCGGTCAACGAGGCCGAGCTCAACGTCCTGGGCCAGCCCGAGGTCGACATCACCGAGCTGAAGGACAACGAGACCCTCAGCTTCACCGCCGAGGTCGACGTCCGCCCGACCATCGAGATCCCGGACTACTCCGGCATCGAGGTCGAGGTCGACGCGGTCGAGGTCAGCGACGAGGACGTCGACAAGGCCGTCGAGGACCTGCGGGGCCGCTTCGCGTCCACCGCGCCGGTCGAGCGCGCCGCCGAGGACGGCGACGTCGTGACGATCGACCTGGAGGCCAAGGTCGACGGCGAGGTTCTGGCGGACGGCGTCGCCAACGGCGTCTCGTACACCATCGGCTCCGGCGAGCTCCTCGAGGGCATCGACGACGCCGTGAAGGGCCTGGCGGCCGACGGCGAGGCCACCTTCACCTCCGAGCTGAAGGGCGGCTCCGCGGCGGGCAAGGAGGCCGAGGTCACCGTCAAGGTCACCCAGGTCGCCAAGCGCGAACTGCCGGAGCTGGACGACGACTTCGCGCAGCTGGCGTCCGAGTTCGACACCCTGGACGAGCTGAAGGCCGACAGCCGCAAGCGCCTGGAGACGGCCCGCCAGTTCGACCAGGCCACCCAGGCCCAGGAGCGCGTCCTGGACAAGCTCCTTGAGCTCGTCGAGGTGCCGGTCCCCGAGAAGCTCCTCGAGGACGAGATCCGCACCCGCAAGCACAACCTGGAGCACCACCAGCTCGGCCAGATGGGCCTCGACCTCGGCAAGTACCTGGAGATCCAGGGCAAGTCCGAGGAGGAGTTCGACACCGAGACCCGCGAGCAGGCGGTCAAGGGCATCAAGACCCAGTTCATCCTCGACGAGCTGGTCAACAAGGAGAAGCTGAACGTGAACCAGGAGGAGCTCACCGAGCACCTCATGCGTCGCGCCCAGTCCTCCGGCATGAGCCCCGACCAGTTCGCCCAGGCCGTCGTCGAGGGCGGCCAGGTGCCGATGCTCGTCGGCGAGGTCGCCCGCGGCAAGGCGCTCGCGGTGGTCGTCGAGGCCGCCACGGTCAAGGACACGAACGGCGAGGTCGTGGACCTCGACGACGAAGACGACTCCGTCGAGGGTGAGCAGGCCGAGGCCGCCGCCGATTCCGCCAAGGCGGATGAGGAGAAGGCTGAGGGCTGATCCCCTCGCCGCACCTGTGCAAGGGCCCCCGGGACGCCGTCCCGGGGGCCCTTCGCGCCCCAGCGCCTGCCACGCCGGGTGCGTCGGCGGGTGCCGCTGTGTCGTGGCTGAGCGCGCAGTTCCCCGCGCCCCTTCGGGGCGTGCCACCCCGCATCCTTTGGGGCCCGACCTGCACCTGCGCTCACAGCGAACAGTTGCCCTTGCGGGATTCCCCGAAGGGGGCCGCGCGTTAGGGTCCATGAATACGGGGGCAGTGGAGTCGTTGCCCTCAGAACGAAGATGCTGAGACGGCCGGTGCCGTCAGAGACGAGCAGGTGGATACGTGACGAATCTGATGCCCTACGCAGCCGGTGAGCCGTCCATCGGTGGTGGCCTCGGCGACCATGTCTACAACCGTCTGCTCGGCGAGCGGATCGTCTTCCTCGGCCAGCAGGTCGACGACGACATCGCCAACAAGATCACGGCGCAGATGCTCCTCCTCGCGGCCGACCCCTCGAAGGACATCTACCTCTACATCAACAGCCCCGGCGGCTCGGTGACCGCCGGCATGGCGATCTACGACACCATGCAGTACATCCCGAACGACGTGGTGACGATCGGCATGGGCATGGCCGCCTCCATGGGCCAGTTCCTGCTGACCGGCGGCACCGCGGGCAAGCGCTTCGCCCTGCCGCACACGGACATCCTGATGCACCAGGGCTCCGCGGGCATCGGCGGTACGGCCTCGGACGTCAAGATCCAGGCCGAGTACCTGCTGCGCACCAAGCAGCGGATGGCCGAGATCACCGCCCGCCACTCCGGCCAGACGGTCGAGGCGATCATCCGCGACGGTGACCGCGACCGCTGGTTCACCACCGAGGAGGCCAAGGAGTACGGCCTCATCGACGAGATCATCAGCGCCGCTTCCGGTGTTCCGGGCGGCGGCGGCACGGGCGCCTGAGAAGGCGCCCAGGGGGCCTCAGGAGGCCCCCGCCCGGGGCGGCCCGCACCCGGCCCGCCCCAGCCGACCAAGCCCACGCTCATCACCAGGACGGAACACCTCAGATGAACAGCTTCCCCGTCAGCGGCCAGCCCGCGGGCCTGCACACCGGCCCCCAGGTGGACAACCGTTACGTGATCCCGCGCTTCGTCGAGCGCACTTCGCAGGGCGTGCGCGAGTACGACCCGTACGCGAAGCTCTTCGAGGAGCGCGTGATCTTCCTCGGCGTCCAGATCGACGACGCCTCCGCCAACGACGTCATGGCGCAGCTCCTGTGCCTGGAGTCGATGGACCCCGACCGGGACATCTCGGTCTACATCAACAGCCCGGGCGGCTCCTTCACCGCCCTGACGGCCATCTACGACACGATGCAGTTCGTGAAGCCGGACATCCAGACGGTCTGCATGGGCCAGGCGTCCTCCGCGGCCGCCGTGCTGCTCGCCGCGGGTACCCCCGGCAAGCGCATGGCCCTGCCGAACGCGCGCGTGCTGATCCACCAGCCGTCCGGCGGCACCGGCCGCGAGCAGCTCTCCGACCTGGAGATCGCGGCCAACGAAATCCTCCGGATGCGTACGCAGCTCGAGGACATGCTGGCCAAGCACTCCTCGACGCCGATCGAGAAGATCCGCGAGGACATCGAGCGCGACAAGATCCTCACCGCCGAGGACGCGCTCGAGTACGGCCTGATCGACCAGATCATCTCCACCCGCAAGATGAACAACTCCGCGGTCGCCTGATACTCGTCCGGGGAAACCGCAGCACCAACTGCCCGCTCCTTGGCGCGGTCGCGTCGGTCCGTGGCGATCTGCGACATTTCGTGGTTCTTCACGGTTCCGCGGAGCAGCGAACCGCGCCAAGGGGGGCCCGAACGGGGGGCCAGGCAAGGTACCGTCGGATACAAGGCACCAGGAGCCGCTGGACCAACGGCGTCTCCCAGGCGAAGGGGAAGCACACCGTGGCACGCATCGGTGACGGCGGCGATCTGCTCAAGTGCTCGTTCTGCGGAAAGAGTCAGAAGCAGGTCAAGAAGCTCATCGCAGGCCCGGGCGTGTACATCTGCGATGAGTGCATCGACCTCTGCAACGAGATCATCGAGGAGGAGCTCGCCGAGACGAGCGAGGTCCGCTGGGAAGAGCTGCCCAAGCCCCGCGAGATCTACGAGTTCCTCGAGGGGTACGTAGTCGGCCAGGAGCCCGCCAAGAAGGCCCTCTCCGTCGCCGTCTACAACCACTACAAGCGCGTCCAGGCCGGGGAGAACGGCGGCGCGCAGGGCCGCGAGGACGCCATCGAGCTGGCGAAGTCCAACATCCTGCTGCTCGGCCCCACCGGCTCCGGCAAGACGCTGCTCGCCCAGACCCTGGCCCGCATGCTGAACGTCCCCTTCGCCATCGCGGACGCCACCGCGCTCACCGAGGCGGGGTACGTGGGCGAGGACGTGGAGAACATCCTCCTCAAGCTCATCCAGGCCGCCGACTACGACGTCAAGAAGGCCGAGACGGGCATCATCTACATCGACGAGATCGACAAGGTCGCCCGGAAGAGCGAGAACCCGTCGATCACGCGTGACGTCTCGGGTGAAGGCGTCCAGCAGGCCCTCCTGAAGATCCTGGAGGGCACGACGGCCTCGGTCCCGCCGCAGGGCGGCCGCAAGCACCCGCACCAGGAGTTCATCCAGATCGACACGACGAACGTGCTGTTCATCGTGGGCGGCGCCTTCGCGGGCCTGGAGAAGATCATCGAGGCCCGGGCGGGTGCGAAGGGCATCGGCTTCGGCGCCACCATCCGCTCCAAGCGGGAGCTGGAGGAGAAGGACCAGTTCGAGGACATCATGCCGGAGGACCTGGTGAAGTTCGGGATGATCCCCGAGTTCATCGGCCGCCTTCCCGTCATCACCTCGGTCCACAACCTCGACCGCGAGGCCCTGCTCCAGATCCTCGTCGAGCCGCGTAACGCGCTGGTGAAGCAGTACCAGCGACTCTTCGAACTCGACGGCGTGGAGCTGGACTTCGAGCGCGAGGCCCTGGAGGCCATCGCGGACCAGGCGATCCTGCGCCAGACCGGCGCGCGCGGCCTGCGCGCCATCATGGAGGAGGTCCTCCAGTCGGTGATGTACGAGGTGCCGTCCCGCAAGGACGTCGCCCGCGTCGTCATCACGGCGGACGTCGTCCACTCCAACGTGAACCCGACGCTGGTCCCGCGCGAGGTGCGGGGCCCGGGCGCGGGCGAGCAGAAGTCGGCCTAGCCCGACCCCGTTCGAACGACCAGGGGCGCCCGGCGAGTTGACCTCGCCGGGCGCCCCTGGTCGTGATGAGCCGCTCAGCCGCGGCCGTGCGGGCGGCTCACCGCTTCACACGGACCTCGGAGCGCAGCTTCCTCGCGGTCTCCGCGGCGTCGTCGAGGGACGGGCTCTTGCCCGCCACGATGTCCGCGATCTCCATCGGCATGGACAGGCCCACCGTGCTGTGGTCGCCCCAGATGCACACGGCCATCCGCGCCTCCTTGGGGCCGGAGCCCGTAGCGCCGCTCGCGCCCTTCTTGACGTGGGCCTCCTGGCACTTGAGGACGAAGCCGCCGGTGCTGAAGTCCCGGGGGCTGCCGACCATTTCGCCGGAGTTGCCGCCGTTCGCGCTGTCCTTCTTCGCGTCGGCCTTGGCACCGGCGAACAGGGCGTCGACGGTCTTCTCGGGGTCCTCGATCTCCCCGTAGACCCCGCCGAACTGGATCAGCTTGCCGCCCAGGGGGTTGGCCTGGTCGCGCACCTCGTAACCCGCGTGCACGGAGGTGGGGTCCTTCACCCCGTGCTTCTCGGCGTCGTCGAGGTCGTCGAAGCCGCTCGACATGGTGCCGCTGCCCTTCTTGTACTCGCCGAGCACGGTCTCGGGCGCGACCAGCTTGTGCGGCCCGTCGTCCTTGACGGCCACGGAGCCGCCGCTGTCGCCGCCGCCCCCGAGCACGAAGTACGCACCGACCCCGACCGCAGCCACGACGGCGACGGCCCCGACGACGAACCCGACCTTCTTCCGGCCCCCACCCTGCGGGGGCGGGGGCGGCGGCACCTGCCCGTAGGGGGCCTGCCCATAGGGCGCCTGCTGCGGCGGCTGCCCGTAGGGGCCCTGCGGGGGCTGCTGGCCGTAGGGGTTCGGCTGGTACTGGGTCATCGAGGTTCCTCTGTGCTGGTGCTGGTGCTGCGCGAAGGGCCCGGCCGGAGCGGCCGGGCCCTTCACAGTGATGTGCGACCCGAGGGTCAGGCCTTGACGCGGACTTCCTTGCGGAACTTGGTCGTCTTCTCGGCGCCCTCGTCCAGGTCGGCGGACTTGCCTGCCATGACGTTGGCCATGTCCGCCGTGATGCCGACGCCGATGGTGCTGTTGTCACCCCAGATGCACGTCGCCATCGACATCTCCTTGGGGCCCTTGGTGCTGCCGGTCACCGCGCCGCCGAAGCTGTACTTCATCTCCTGGCACTTCATGACGGCGCCGTCGAGCCCGGACGGGCTGAACGACTTGGGGCTGCCGACCAGGGTGACCTTGGCGCCCCCGTTGTCCTTCGCGGCCTTCTCCTCGACCGAGCCGAACATCTTGTCGACGACCGCCTCCGGGTCCTCGATCTCGCCGTAGAGGCCGTTGAACTGGAAGAGCTTCTGCCCCAGCGGGTTGTCGTCGCTGCCGTACTCGTACTGGGCCTCGACGTCCTTGGCGTTCTTGACGCCGTGCTCCTCGGCCTCCTTGGCCTTCTCCGGGGACATGGCGTCGTTCTTGGCGCTGTTCGGCTTCAGCTTGTACGTGCCGTCGAGGACGGTGTCCGGGGTGGTCAGCTTGTGGGGGCCGTCGTCCTTGACCGCGGCGGAGCCGCTGCCGCTGCTGTCGTCGCCCGCGAACAGGAAGTAGCCGCCGACCGCGACCGCCACGACCACCGCGACCGCGCCGATGACGGCGCCCGCCTTCTTGCCGCCGCCTCCGCTCGGCGGCGGGGGCGGGGGCACCTGCCCGTAGGGAGCCTGCGGCGGCTGCCCGTAGGGGGCCTGCTGCGGGTAGCCGTAGCCGGGCTGCTGCGGGGCCTGGGGCGGGTAGCCGTAGCCGGGCGGCGGGGCCTGGGGCGGCTGCCCGTAGGGGCCCGGCTGCTGCGGCTGGCCGCCGCCGTACGGACCGGGCTGCTGGCCCCCGTACGGACCAGGCTGCTGGCCGCCGTACGGGCCCGGCTGGTTGAAGCTCATTGCTGGGGTTCCCTCCGTTAACTGCTGCTGCGAGCGCGGGCGCGCGTCACTTCTTCACGCGGGCCGCGTCGCGGTACTTGGCGGCGAGGTCGGCGACGTCGTCCGTCGCCATGCCGTCCCCGCCGGAGATGAAGGCGGCGGCGTCGGTGGCGGTCACGATGCCCGCCGTGCTCCGGTCGGACCAGGCGCAGATCGGGATCTCCAGGCTCTTGCCGCCCTGGGAGACCTTGACCCGCTGGCACTTCATCAGCGCGTTGTCCAGGTCGCTGGGCGAGACCGACTCCGGGCTGCCCTGCCAGGTGACCTCTTCCTTGCCGCCGTCGCTGTCCTTCTCCGTCTCCTCGTGCATTTTGTCGAACGCCTTGTCGACGGTCTTCTCCGGGTCGCTGATCTCGCCCGACATGCCGACGACGTTCAGGCCCTTCGTCTTGAGCCCGCTGCCGGACTTGTAGTTCGCCTTCTCCTGCACGGCGTTCTTGATCCCGATCGCGGCGGCGTCCTCCTGGTCGGCGTCGCCCAGCGGGCCGTCGGAGGAGTCCGACGACGCGTCCTTCTGGTACTCGCCGACCGAGGCCGGGGAGACCAGCTTGTGCGGCCCGTCGTCGGTGACCGAGCCGGAGCCGCCGTCGTCGCCCCCGACGACGAAGTACGCGCCGACGCCGATCGCCGCGACCACCGCGACCGCGCCGATGATCAGGCCCGTCTTCTTGCCCCCGCCCCCGCTCGGCGGCGGGGGCGGCGGAACCTGCCCGTAGGGGGCCTGTCCGTAGGGGCCCTGCGGCGGCTGCCCGTAAGGCGCCTGGGGCGGCTGCCCGTAAGGGGGCGCCTGCGGGGGCTGCTGGGGGTAGCCGTAGCCGGGCGGCGGGGCCTGCGGCGGCTGGCCGTACGGGGGCTGCTGGGGCTGGCCGCCGTAGGGACCGGGCTGCTGGGGCTGCCCGCCGCCGTACGGACCCGGCTGCTGCGGCTGCTGGCCGCCGTACGGGCCCGGCTGGTTGTAGCTCATGTGAAGCTCCCCCTCGAACGCGTGTGTGCGTGCGCCTA
Organism: Streptomyces sp. NPDC053474; assembly: GCF_044544845.1. Lineage (NCBI taxonomy): Bacteria > Bacillati > Actinomycetota > Actinomycetes > Kitasatosporales > Streptomycetaceae > Streptomyces > Streptomyces sp. NPDC053474. Next base: position 253,964 of record NZ_JBITXV010000003.1, on the reverse strand, counting down.
CGTTCTCCCGCACGTTTATGTGTTCCCGACATCCTGACCGACGCCTGGAGCACCGTGGGGCCCGGGGAGTCAACCGTTACTGAAGATTCCGGTTTCGGGACCACACTGTGACACCCCTAAACTGGGCCCGTGACCGAGAACGCTCAGCAGCAGCCCCCAGCGACCACTCCCGAGCTCCCGACGCAGTACGCACCGGCCGAGGTAGAGGGGACGCTGTACGAGCGCTGGGTAGAGCGCGGTTACTTCGACGCGGACGCGAAGAGCGACAAGGAGCCCTTCACCGTCGTCATCCCCCCGCCGAACGTCACCGGCAGCCTGCACCTGGGCCACGCCTTCGAGCACACCCTCATCGACGCCCTCACCCGCCGCAAGCGCATGCAGGGCTACGAGGTGCTGTGGCAGCCCGGCATGGACCACGCGGGCATCGCCACGCAGAACGTGGTGGAGCGCGAGCTCGGCAAGGAGGGCAAGTCCCGCCACGACCTCGGCCGCGAGGCCTTCGTCGAGCGCGTCTGGCAGTGGAAGGGCGAGTCCGGCGGCCAGATCTCCGGCCAGATGCGCCGCCTCGGCGACGGCGTCGCCTGGTCCCGCGAGCGCTTCACCATGGACGAGGGCCTCTCCCAGGCCGTCCAGACGATCTTCAAGCGGCTCTACGACGACGAGCTGATCTACCGCGCCGAGCGCATCATCAACTGGTGCCCCCGCTGTCTGACCGCCATCTCCGACATCGAGGTGGAGTACCAGGACGACGACGGCGAGCTCGTCTCCATGACGTACGGCGAGGGCGACGAGACGATCGTCGTCGCCACCACCCGCGCCGAGACCATGCTGGGTGACACCGCCGTCGCCGTGCACCCCGACGACGAGCGGTACAAGCACCTGGTCGGCAAGCAGATCAAGCTGCCGCTGACCGACCGCTCCATTCCCGTCGTCGCCGACACGCACGTCGACCCGGAGTTCGGCACCGGCGCCGTCAAGGTGACCCCGGCGCACGACCCGAACGACTTCGAGATCGGCCAGCGCCACGACCTGCCGAACATCACGGTCATGGACGAGCACGCGGTCATCACGGTCCCCGGCCCCTTCCAGGGCCTGGACCGCCTGGAAGCCCGCTCCGCCATCGTCGGCGCGCTGCGCGCCGAGGGCCGTATCGTCGCCGAGAAGCGCCCGTACTCCCACTCCGTGGGCCACTGCTCGCGCTGCAAGACCACCATCGAGCCGCGGCTCTCCATGCAGTGGTGGGTCAAGGTCGGCCCGCTCGCCAAGGCCGCCGGTGACGCGGTCCGCGACGGCAAGGTCAAGATCCACCCGCAGGAGATGGAGAAGCGCTACTTCGACTGGGTCGACAACCTCCACGACTGGTGCATCTCGCGCCAGCTGTGGTGGGGCCACCGCATCCCGGTCTGGTACGGCCCGAACGGCGAGGTCGTCTGCGTCGGCCCCGACGAGGAGGCACCCACCGGCGAGGGCTGGACGCAGGACACCGACGTCCTCGACACCTGGTTTTCCTCCGGCCTGTGGCCGTTCTCCACGCTCGGCTGGCCGGAGCGGACGGAGAGCCTCGCGAAGTTCTACCCGAACTCCGTCCTGGTCACCGGCTACGACATCCTCTTCTTCTGGGTCGCCCGGATGATGATGTTCGGCCTGTACGCGATGGACGGCACCCCGCCGTTCCACACCATCGCCCTGCACGGCATGGTCCGCGACCAGTTCGGCAAGAAGATGTCGAAGTCCTTCGGGAACGCGGTCAACCCGCTGGACTGGATGGACAAGTACGGCTCCGACGCCCTGCGCTTCACCCTCGCGCGCGGCGCCAACCCCGGCGTCGACGTGCCGATCGGCGAGGACTGGGTCCAGGGCTCCCGCAACTTCGCCAACAAGATCTGGAACGCGACCCGCTTCGCGCTGATGAACGGCGCCACGGTCGAGGGCCCGCTGCCGGACGCCGCCGAGATGTCGGCGACCGACCGCTGGATCCTCTCGCGCCTCAACACCGTGGTCGCCGAAGTCGACGCGTACTACGAGGACTACCAGTTCGCGAAGCTCTCCGACGCCCTGTTCCACTTCGCCTGGGACGAGGTCTTCGACTGGTACGTGGAGCTGTCCAAGACCACGTTCATGGCGGGCGGCCCGGCCGCCGAGGTCAGCAAGCGCGTCCTCGGCGAGGTCCTCGACGTCACGCTGCGCCTGCTCCACCCGGTCGTGCCGTTCGTGACGGAGACCCTGTGGACCACGCTGACCGGCGGCGAGTCCGTGGTCATCGCCGCCTGGCCCAAGGACAGCGGCTTCCGGGACGCGGGCGCCGAGAAGGAGATCGCCTCCGTCCAGGACCTGGTCACCGAGGTCCGCCGGTTCCGCGCCGACCAGGGCCTCCAGCCCGGCCAGAAGGTCCCGGCCCGCCTCACGCTCGACGGCACGCCGTTCGCCGCGCACGAGGCCGCCGTCCGCCAGCTCCTGCGCCTCCAGCCGGAGGGCGAGGGCTTCGCGGCGACGGCCACCCTGCCGGTCGCGGGCGCCACGGTCGCGCTCGACCTGTCCGGCACGATCGACGTGGCGGCGGAGCGCAAGCGGCTCGCCAAGGACCTGGCCGCCGCCGAGAAGGAGAAGGCCCAGGCCACCGCCAAGCTCGGCAACGAGGCGTTCCTGGCGAAGGCCCCCGACCAGGTGGTCGACAAGATCCGCGCCCGCCTCACCAAGGCCGACGAGGACATCACCCGCCTCCAGACCCAGCTGGACAACCTCCCGGCGGCGTAAGAGAGTTCCCCGCGCCCCAAAGGGGCGCGGGGCTCTGTCGATTTGCGGCTCCGCCGCGTGGGCGCGACCAGCCACAACGGACCCGCAGACGAAGTACTTACGCCTCCGTCGCCACCGGCCCCGTCCCCACGGCTTCCGCGTTGCGCCGTGTCTTCGCCCAGCCATTGCGCCCCCGCAGCAACCGCAGGAAGCCCCGCGCCGACACGACGAACACGTGGTACGCGTACACCCACAGGGCGAGCCCCCACAGCAGGCCGGTGAGCCGGGAGCGGTCGGGCGCGTAGTCACGGCGGTAGAGCGGACCCCAGGCCACGAACGGCAGCACCGACAGGGCGCACAGGCCCAGGATCAGCGGCCAGGCGCCGAGGAACGCGTCACGCATCGAGCCGCCCACGACGACGCTGCCGAGCAGCAGCAGGCTGAGGACGAGCGTCGCGACGTGCGCGAGGGGCTGCATGAACGTGTACAGGGTCTCCAGGACGCCGCGGCCCGAGTAGTGGCGCGAGGCGACGATGCGCGGCGCGTACCGCACGCACTGGAGGTTGCCCTGCGCCCAGCGGGTGCGCTGGGTGAGGAAGCGGCGCAGGCGCGGCAGGCCCTCCTGCGAGACGTAGGTGTCGGCGATGTGCGCGATCCGGTAGCCGCCCAGGATCATGTGCAGGCCCAGCTCGTAGTCCTCCAGGAGGGCGTCGCGCTGCCAGGGGCGGCGCTCGGCGGCGGCGATGTGGTCCAGGGCGGTGAGCCGGGTGAACTGGCCGTTGCCGCCCAGGCCCACGGAGCCGGTGCGGCCGCGCAGGAGCTGCATGCCCGCGTTGGACACGGCGAACTCCATGTCCTGCATGCGCACCAGGAGCCGCGCCACGGCGTTGGCGAGGCGCCCGCGCTCGGGCAGCGGCGGCCGCTCCTCGTCGACGTTGCGCATCCGCACGCTGACCTGTACGCCGCCCACCTCGGGGTCGGCGAACCCAGCCGGGCCGCTGACCCGGGCGAGCGCGTCCGGGGCGAGCCGCCCGTCGGCGTCCACGACGCACACGACGACCAGGGCCCTGTCGGTGTCCTCGGGCAGGAAGGCGTTCAGCGCCGCGTACGCGGAGTTGAGGGCCGCGCCCTTGCCGACGCGGGCGTCGGGGCGGCGGCGCGAGACCAGGTGCACCCGGGCGTCGTCCGCCGCGAGCGCGGTGACGACGGCCGCGGTGGTGTCCTCGCTGTCGTCGTCGACGACCCAGACGTGCGCGGCGGGGAAGTCGGCCCGCAGCTGCGCGACGGTCGTGCCGATGACGGTCTCCTCGTCGCGGCACGGCACGAAGAAGTGCCAGCTGAAGGGCGCGGAGTCGCCCTCGGGCACCTCGGGTCGGCGGACGTAGGCGTGGCGGGCGCCTGCCCAGTACAGCAGGAAGCAGGCGAGCAGGAGGAACGGCAGGGCGTAGAGCAGGACGTGGGAGCTGGGCATGGGGTCCTCGTGCGGGTGGGGGACGGGGGAGGAGCCGGTCAGGCGGCGGCGGGGAGCTCGCGCTCGGCGCCCGCGGCGAGGGCGCCGAGGAGGACGGCGATCCGCTGCGAGGCGAGGCCGTCGCCGAACGGGGACGGCAGCCCGGCGAGGTGCCGCAGGCCGTCCTGGCCCTCCGCGAGGCGGCGGCGCGCCGCGCGGCCGATCTCCCGGCCCGGCGGGACGAGCTCGGCGAACCCGGCGTCCATGGCCTCGGGCCGCTCCGTGGACCGGCGTACGACCACGAGGGGACGGCCGAGGACGGTGGTCTCCTCCTGGATGCCGCCCGAGTCGGACACGATGACGGCGGCGTGCCGGGCGAGGCCGAGGAACTCGCCGTAGCCGAGGGGCGCCAGCTCGGTGAGCGGTGCGAGCAGGTGGGTGAGCCCGGCCGCCTCGATCCGGGCGCGGGTGCGCGGGTGGACGGCGAACAGGACCGGCAGTTCCTCGGCGAGGGCGGCCAGCTCGCGCAGGATGGCGGCGAGCGCGGCGGGGTCGTCGGTGTTCTCCGGGCGGTGGGCGGTGGCGAGGACGTAGTGGTCGGCGCGCACGCCGTGCGCGGCGAGCAGCGCGGCGCGCTCGTCGGCGGTGGGCAGGTGCTCCTGGACGGCCTCGACGACGGTGTTGCCGGTGACGGTGATCCGCCCGGCCGGGACCCCTTCGGCGCGCAGCAGGTCGCGGTTGTCCTCGGTGGCCGCGCAGAGCACGTCCGCGAGCTGGTCGATGACGACGCGGTTGTGCTCCTCGGGCATCGCCCGGTCGTGGCTGCGCAGGCCCGCCTCGACGTGGACGAGCGGCAGCGAGCGGGCGTTCGCGGCGAGCGCTCCGGCCAGGGCGGCGTTGGTGTCGCCCTGCACCACCACGGCCAGCGGCGGCTCCGCGGCGAACAGGGTGTCGAGCTGGGCCAGGGCCGCGGAGATCTGCACGGCGCGGGGCTTGCCGCCGACGCCGTCGAGCAGGGTGGGCTCGGGCAGGCCCAGCTCGGTCAGGAACCGGCCGGAGAGCGCGGCGTCGTAGTGCTGGCCGGTGTGCACGAGGTGCGCTGCCGGGCCGAGGACGCGGACCAGGTGGGCGATCTTGACGAGCTCGGGGCGGGTGCCGATGACGATCGCGACCGAGCGGGGCGGGAGGGCGGGGGCGTGCAACGGGGCTCCTGGCGGGTGGGGCTTGGCGGTACGCAGGAGCTTGTGGGGCGTGGGTTGCGGGGGTGGCTCGCGTTCGGTTGCCCAACGGTTGCGGTGCCTGCGGCCGCGCGTGTTCGGGGCCAAGGCCCTGGCCCACCGGCCCCGCCCGACCGGGACTTAGGTCCTGGGGGCTCCGCCCCCAGACCCCCGCTCCTCAAACGCCGGAGGGGCTGAAAGATCCAGCCCGTCCGGCGTTTGAGGACGAGGCGCGGAGCGCCGAAAAACGGGGGTACGGGGGCGGAGCCCCCGGAATCGGGAAGGGGCGGGTCTGGGGCGCCCCGCGAGGGTCAGGCCTCGCCCCGGTAGCGATAGCCAAGCCCCCGCACCGACTCCAAGGGGTCGCCCCCCTCACCCACCGCGAGCTTGCGCCGCAGCCGAAGCACCGCGAACTTCACCCGCTCCCGCCCGCCCCCGCCGGGATCGTCCCAGACGAGGTCGAGGAGCTGCTCGATGGTGACGACCCGCCCCCGGTTGCGGACGAGGACCTCAAGGAGCCGGTACTCGATCGCGCTCAGCCGCGTCTCGTGGCCCTGCCACACAGCCGACCGCCGCTCGGGCACGAGCCGCAGGCCCGCCTCGACGTAGTCGCCCCGCCACTGCTCGGGGTTGGAGCGCCGCAGGAGCGCCTCCACGCGCGCGAGCAGCTCGACGTGGTCGAAGGGCTTGCACAGGTAGTCGTCGGCGCCGGAGCGCAGGCCGCGGACGCGCTCGGCGGGGCTCGTGCGGCCGGACAGGATGAGGACGGGCAGGTCGGTGAGGTCGCGGGTGCGGTCCAGGACCTCCCAGCCGTCGAGGCCGGGCAGGACCAGGTCGAGCACCATGAGCGCGGGCCGCTGGGCGAAGAGGAGCTTGAGCGCGGCCTGCCCGTCGTCGGCGGTGACGACGTCGTACCCGGCGCGGGTGAACAGGACCCGCAGGGCGAGCCCCAGGTCGGGGTCGTCCTCGACGAGCAGCAGCCGGGTCATGCCGGTCCGGTCCCGGGCGGGCCGCCGAGCGGCAGCCACACCTCCACGCTGGTGCCGTGCCCCTCGTCGCTGTGGACGGCGACGGTGCCGGAGTGCAGCCGTACGGCGTCGCGTACGACGCTCAGGCCGAGGCCGGTGCCCGGGTAGCCGCCGCGCCGGGCGTTCGGGGCGCGGACGAACTCGGTGAAGACCTCCTCCTGGAACTCCTTGGGGATGCCGATGCCGCTGTCGGCGACGGTGATGCGCCAGCCGGGCGGCGCGGGCGGCTCGGTGGCGCCGGGCCCGTCGCACGGCCGGGCGGTCACGGTGACGGTGCCCCCGGCGGGGGTGAACTTCACGGCGTTGTCGAGCAGCGAGGTCAGTGCCCGCTCCAGCTGGTCGGCGTCGCCGGTCAGCGGGGGCGGCTCGCCGCCGGGCAGGTCGAGGGCCACGAAGACGCCGTCGCGGGTGGCCCACGGGGTGATGTCGTGCACCAGGCGGTTCAGCAGGCGGCCCGGGTGGAGCGGGGCGAAGGACGGCGGGGCGCCGCTCGCGGCCTCCGCGTACCGGTGCAGGAGCCCGTCGGCCATGTCCTGCATGCGGGTGGCGGCCCGCCGGATCGTGTCCAGGTACGCGCGCTGGGCCTCGTCGAGGGCGCCGCCCGCGGGGTCGCTGAGGAGTTCGCAGAAGGTGAGCACGGTGGCCAGCGGGGTGCGCAGCTCGTGCGAGGTGCGGGCGGCGAACTCGGCGCGGTCGCGGGCAAGGTCGCCGAGCGTGTCGATGTGCCGGTGCAGGTCGGCCTCGTAGCGGCGCTGCTCGGTGACGTCCTCGACGAGCCACAGGACGCCCAGGTGCCGCTCGCCCGCGTCGATGGGCTGGCGGCTGCGGCGCAGCGTGCGCCCGTCGCGCAGGCGGAGCTCGGCCTTGCGGACGAACTGGCCGCGCAGGGCGGGCAGCGCGGCGGCGTCCTGCTCCGTGAGCTGCCGCACCACGGCGTCCGCGATGGGGTCGACGGGCGCGCCCGTCGAGGTGTCGACGCCGTGCAGGCCGAAGACCTCCGTGAACTGGGGGTTGGCCGCCACGACCCGGCCGTCGTCGCCGACGAGCAGCGCCCCCATCGGGATGGCCCGCAGCACGGCCGCGGAGAACGGGGCGTGCAGGCCCCGGGGCTCCGTCGTCATGCGCGGGGCCTAACCCGCGGGCTCGGCCACGGGCGGGCCCAGCGGTTCGGGGCCCGGCGCCGGGGCGAGGCCGAGGCGCTCCAGCTCGGCGTCCGCGAGCGCGTCCAGGGTCCGCGGGTCGGCGGTGCGCCAGCCCTCGGCGAGGCTGCCGGGGGTCGCGTCCGGCAGGGTGGCGGCGGTCGCGGCCACCTCGTCGAGGGGGCGGAGCAGCGCGCGCAGGGCGAGCAGCTCGCGCCCGTTGGCGAAGGCGCCGAGTTCGCGGGCGGCGGCGGCCTGCCGCACCCAGCGCACCCGGCGCGGCAGCCAGAGCGCGAGGACGAGGCCGATGGGCAGCAGGAACAGGCCCGCGGCGGCCACGGCGAGCGCGGCGCGCAGCGTCACCGGGTCGACGTCGTCGACGAAGCCCACCACCGAGCGCAGCGCGGCGCCCACGTCGTCGCCGACCAGGGGCAGGCGCGCGGCGGGGGACCGCGACGAGGCGAGGCCCGAGTCGGGGCCGGGGTGGCCGAGCAGCACGGCGAGCCGGTAGGCGACGAGGGCGGCGCCGGTCCACAGCGCGGTCCACACCACGACGGCCGCGTCCCCGGCGAGCTGACGGGCCCTGCGACCCGGGTTCTGGGCATACCACATGGTCCGATTGGAACGCCGGTCCGCGCGGGGGCGGGGCCGCCGCGCCGGGGAGTACACCCGTTGTCGTACGAGGACGACGCCCGGCTCCGGCGCGTGCCGTGCGGTACGTCACTCCGCCGGGCGGGCGCGCGGGCCGGAAGTCCGATGTGTCGGGTCGAAAGCCTCAGCGATGATGGAGGGGATATGCACGACCGGCCCGCCGCTGTCACGGCGCTCAGCCAGGCGGTGGCCGCGGGCCGTCGCCTCGCTCGGCGTTGCATGCGTGAACCTCGTGTACTGGATCTCCTCACGGCGGGCTCCTGCCTCGCCCTGATGGCCCTTGACGTGCCGGGCCTGGCCGCGGCCGACAATTCGCTGACCGGGGTCACGGCCGCGCTCGTCCTCACGGCGGGCGCGGCGACACTGCTGCTGCGGCAGGTCGCGCCCTGGGTGCCGTACCTGGTGGCGCTGGTGCTCCTCGGCTGGCTGCACGAGCTGACCCTGGCGCAGTTCGCCCTGTACTCGCTGGCCCGCTACCGGGGCCGCCTGGCGGGGGCCGTGGGCGTGATCGGCTATGTGTCCTTCGCGTACGTGATGTTCAATCTGCCCGGCTGGCCGGTGCACAGGGGCGACACGCTCAGCGAGTTCCTCAGCCTCGTCGTGCCGATCGGGGCGCTCGCCGCGGGCGTCGGCGTCGCCGCCAACCGGCAGGACCTGGTCCGCGCGCTCCAGGCCCAGCGGGCCGAGACACAGACGCTTCAGGCGGTGCAGCGGGAGCGGGCGCGCATCGCGCGCGACGTGCATGACTTCGTCGGCCGCGAGCTCACGCTGCTCAGCGTCCGGTCCCAGGTGCTCGCGCGGCGCGCGGCGGGCGGCCCGCACGCCGACGGCTTCGAGGAGCTCTCCGAGACCGCGCGCTCCGCGCACCGCATGCTGAACGAGATCATCGTCCAGCGCGGCGTCGACGGCCGCCCCACGCCCGGTGTGGAGGCCCTCCCGGAGCTGGTCCGGCGCAGCGCCCTCGCGGGCAGCCCCGTCGACCTCCACGTCGACGCCGCGGCCCACCGCCTCTCGCCCCTGCGCCAGGCGGCCGTGCACCGGGTGGTGCAGGAGTGCCTCACGAACGCGGCGAAGTACGCGCCCGGGGAGGTCGTGGAGGTCCGCGTCACCGTGCGCGAAGGCCGCCTGCGGGTCCGCGTCAGCAACCCGATGCCCGCCGGGGAGCCCGACGGGCCTGAGGCGCCGGTGTCCGCGGGGACGGGGACGGCCGGGATGGGCGAGCGCGTCTGGACCCTGGGCGGCACGTTCTTCGCGGGCCCGCGCGACGGCGCCTACGAGGTCGAGGCCGACCTCCCTGCCGACGAACCGGCTTGAACCGGCCCCGGCCGGGTGGCCGGGGTGAAACGGGTGGGTGGGTGGGAGAAACCCGCCGCGGTAGCGGCGGGGCGGCTTCCCGGCCCGGCCCGAGGGCTACGCCGCAGACATCACGCGCTCAAGCCCGTCGAAGTCCTCCACACACTTCCCGCACCCCAGCGCCACGCTGTCCAGCGGATCGTCGGCCGCGAAGACGGGAATCCCCGTCGCGGAGGCGAGCCGCAGATCGAGGCCGGGCAGCAGTGCCCCGCCCCCGGTGAGGACGATGCCGTGCTCCATGACGTCCCCGGACAGCTCCGGCGGACACTCCTCCAGGGTGGCCCGCACCGCCGCGATGATCGCCTCCACGGGCTCGTCGAGAGCGGCCCGCACCTCCCGCACGGTCAGCTCCACCGTCTTGGGCAGACCGCCCACCTTCTCGCGGCCCCGCACGGTGAAGGTGCGGTCCTCGAAGGAGTCCTCGCCGGGCACCGGCCACGCCGAGCCGATCCCGACCTTGATGTCCTCGGCGGTGCGCTCGCCGATGAGGAGGGCGTGCTCCTTGCGGACGTAGTCGGTGATCGCGGTGTCGAGGCGGTCGCCGCCGACGCGCAGGGACTGGGCGGTGACGATGCCGCCCAGGGAGATCACGGCGACCTCGGTGGTGCCGCCGCCGATGTCGACGACCATGGAGCCGCGCGGCTCCGCCACGGGGAGCCCCGCGCCGATCGCCGCCGCCATCGGCTCCTCGACCAGGTGCACGGCCCGCGCCCCGGCCCGCTGCGCGGCGTGCACGATGGCGCGCCGCTCGACAGGCGTGACGCCGCTGGGCACGCACACCACCATGCGCGTGCGCGGGCGGCGCCCCGGGACGGCCTTGCGCACGAAGTGCCGGATCATCTCCTCGGCCGCCTCGAAGTCGCTGATCACGCCGTCCTTGAGGGGGCGGATGGCCGTGATGGAGCCGGGCGTGCGGCCGATGGTCTCCTTGGCCTCCGTCCCGACGGCGAGCGCGGCGCGCGCGCCCTCCTTGACGGCGACCACGGACGGTTCGTTGAGCACGATGCCCTGACCGCGGACGTACAGAAGCGTGTTGGCGGTGCCGAGGTCGATCCCTATGTCCATGATCGCCAAGTTTGCCGGGCCCATGCGGGTGACGGAGGGACCAAGGTCCCGAATCGGACAGGCCCAAAGTCCCGACCCGGGGCGGAGGCGGCCCGCGCGGCCTCTGTGGGCGGCCGCCCCGGGCCGGTCGGGCGCGGGGGAGCGGGGTCCGGGGCGGGCGGGGCCCCGCCCGCCCGGCCGCTGTCGGTGGGTCTCCGTAGACTGGCGTACGTGAGTGACCTCCCTCCGAACGACAGCCCGCGCGACGACGAGAGCGGCCCGGCCGACTCCTTCGACCAGTTCGACGACATCGTCGCCGCCGAGACCGAGCGCGACCCCGACCTCGCCGTGATCGAGGCGGGCAGCCGCACCCTGCGCACCCAGGGCGGCCCGCCGCAGGGCGACGTCCCGGCCCGCCCCGCCGACCCCGAGGTGGACAGGGCGCTGCGCGAGGTCGAGAGGGAGCTCGCGGCCCGCTGGCCCGAGACCAAGCTGGACCCGTCGCTGCGGCGCATCGCCCTGCTGATGGACGTCCTGGGCGAGCCCCAGCGCGCGTACCCCTCGATCCACATCACGGGGACGAACGGCAAGACCTCCACGGCCCGCATGGTCGAGGCCCTCCTCGGCGCCTTCGAGCTGCGCACCGGGCGGTACACGTCCCCGCACGTGCAGTCGATCACGGAGCGCATCAGCCTGGACGGCGCCCCCATCGACCCCGAGCGCTTCATCGAGGCGTATCAGGACATCAAGCCGTACGTGGACCTCGTCGACGCCAAGGAGGAGCACCGCCTGTCCTTCTTCGAGGTGCTCACGGGCATGGCGTACGCGGCCTTCGCCGACGCCCCGGTCGACGTCGCCGTCGTCGAGGTCGGCATGGGCGGCACCTGGGACGCGACGAACGTGATCGACGGCGCCGTCGCCGTCGTCACCCCCATCGACCTGGACCACACCGACCGGCTCGGCACCACGCCCGCCCAGATCGCCGTCGAGAAGTCCGGCATCGTCAAGCAGGACGCGACGGTCATCCTGGCCCAGCAGCCGGTGGACGCCGCGCAGGTGCTCCTGAAGAAGGCCGTCGAGGTGGACGCGACGGTCGCCCGCGAGGGCCTGGAGTTCGGCCTCGTCGGCCGCCAGGTCGCCGTCGGCGGGCAGCTGCTCACGCTGCGCGGCCTCGGCGGGGAGTACGAGGAGGTGTTCCTGCCGCTGCACGGCGAGCACCAGGCGCACAACGCGGCGGTGGCGCTCGCCGCCGTCGAGGCGTTCTTCGGCGTCGGCGCCCAGCGCGTGGAGCCCCTGGACATCGAGACGGTCCGCAAGGCCTTCGCCTCGGTGGCGTCCCCGGGCCGCCTCGAAGTCGTCCGCCGCTCGCCCACGGTCGTCCTCGACGCCGCGCACAACCCGGCGGGGGCCCGTGCCGCCGCCGCGTCCATCAGCGAGGTCTTCGACTTCAGCAGGCTGATCGGCGTCCTCGGCGTGAGCGACGGGAAGAACGCGCGCGGCATGCTGGAGGCCTTCGAGCCGATCTTCGCCGAGGTCGTCGTCACGCAGAACTCCAGCGACCGCGCGCTCGGCGCCGACGAGCTCGCGGCCATCGCCGTCGAGGTCTTCGGCGACGACCGGGTCCAGGTCGAGCCGCGCCTGGACGACGCCTTGGAGGCGGCGATCACCCTCGCCGAGGAGGAGGGCGAGTTCGCGGGCGGCGGCGTCCTGGTCACCGGCTCCGTCATCACCGTGGGCGAGGCCCGACTGCTCCTGGGGAGGGGCTGACCGCTGTGCGTACGCTCTGTTCTTCGACCCTCATCGGCGAGTTCCTCGTCATCGGCTTCGCCGGTCTGGTCGCCATGAAGGACCCGGACCTGGAGACGAGCACGGTCTGGACGGTGTGCGGCGTCGCGATGGCCCTGTCCGTCCTGCTGTGCGGCATGGTCACCCGGCCGGGTGGGGTCCAGCTCGGCTGGGCCCTCCAGGTCGCGCTGATCGCGAGCGGATTCGTGGTGCCGATCATGTTCTTCATGGGGGCGATGTTCGCCGCGCTGTGGTGGGCTTCCGTGCACTTCGGTCAGAAGATCGACGAGGCCAAGGCGCGGTTCGCTGCGCTGGCTGAGCAGGGGGAGGCCTCCGGGGGCTGACCCGGCCTTCGCCCCCGGGCCCTGTGCCGTGCGTCGCGCTGCGCGCTCGTCCTCAAGCGCCGGACGGGCTTTCTTCGGCCTTCGGCCTCGTCCTCAAGCGCCGGACGGGCTTTATCGCCGCCGCGGCGGTCGCTTTCCCGGGAATCCGACCTGCCGGAGTGGCTCGATATCGCGCTCACCCGATGGCCACCCTCCGTAGTGCCCCCGGTATCGTGCGGAATCCATCCCATGTGATCGTGAAAACACCTCTTGGAGCCGCACACCATGAGCCAGCGCACGCTCGTCCTTCTCAAGCCCGACACCGTCCGCCGGGGGCTGATCGGAGAGATCATCGGCCGAATCGAGCGCAAGGCGGGCTGGACCATCTCCGCGCTGGAGCTGCGCACCCTGGACCAGGACACGCTGGAGGCGCACTACGGCGAGCACAAGGGCAAGCCGTTCTACGAGCCGCTGGTCGCGTTCATGGCCTCCGGCCCGGTGGTCGCCCTCGTCATCGAGGGTGAGCGCGTGATCGAGGGAATGCGCCAGCTCGCGGGCCCGACCGACCCGATCGCCGCCGCGCCCGGCTCCATCCGCGGGGACTTCGGCAGCATCGTCCGGGAGAACCTCGTGCACGCCTCCGACTCCGAGGAGTCCGCCGAGCGCGAGCTCAAGATCTTCTTTCCGGGCCTCGTCTGAGGTTCCGGGTTCTGACATGTAGTCAGTGCGATCGCTCCAGCGACCAGGGACGGCCGAAGGGATTCGGCCGTCTTTTGGCATATGCGCCCCGATTGGGGGAACCCGTGCCTCGGATGGCACGTCTCCAAGAGCGGGGCGGCTCATCATCTGCTGACAATGGCGGAGACCCTCGCGCCGTGCGCGTGCGGGCGAGACTACGATGGAAGCCTCCACGCCACACAGCACCCACCTCGCCTACCTAACAAGCCATCACACGCTCCACTAGGGAAGGCCAGACGCATCCTCATGGGGAACAACATGTCGTTCATCGGCCGTGACATGGCTGTCGACCTCGGGACCGCCAACACGCTGGTGTACGTCAGGGGTCGGGGGATCGTACTCAACGAGCCGTCCGTCGTCGCGATCAACACCAACACCGGCGGCATCCTCGCGGTCGGAGCGGAAGCGAAGAAGATGATCGGGCGCACGCCCGGCAACATCGTCGCGGTGCGTCCGCTGAAGGACGGCGTCATCGCCGACTTCGAGATCACCGAGCGGATGCTCCGCTACTTCATTCTGAAGATCCACAAGCGTCGCTATCTGGCCCGCCCGCGCGTCGTCGTCTGTGTGCCCTCCGGCATCACCGGGGTCGAGCGCCGCGCCGTCATCGAGGCCTCCTCGCAGGCGGGTGCCCGCCAGGTGCACATCATCGAGGAGCCCATGGCCGCGGCCATCGGCTCCGGCCTCCCGGTCCACGAGGCCACCGGCAACATGGTGGTGGACATCGGCGGCGGCACCACCGAGGTCGCCGTCATCTCCCTCGGCGGAATCGTCACGGCACAGTCCATCCGCGTCGCGGGCGACGAGCTGGACAACGCGATCATCCAGCACATCAAGAAGGAGTACTCCCTCCTCCTCGGTGAGCGCACGGCCGAACAGATCAAGATCACCATCGGTTCCGCGTACGACATGGACGCCGACGAGCACACCGAGATCCGCGGCCGCGACCTGGTCTCCGGCCTGCCCAAGACCGTGGTGATCTCCGCGGCCGAGGTCCGCAAGGCGATCGAGGAGCCCGTCAACGCCATCGTCGACGCGGTCAAGACCACGCTCGACAAGTGCCCGCCCGAGCTGTCCGGCGACGTCATGGACCGCGGCATCGTCCTGACCGGCGGCGGCGCGCTCCTGCGCGGCCTCGACGAGCGGCTGCGCCGCGAGACGGGCATGCCGATCCACATCGCCGAGGACCCGCTGGACAGCGTGGCGCTCGGCTCCGGCAAGTGCGTCGAGGAGTTCGAGGCGCTCCAGCAGGTGCTCGACGCCCAGCCCCGCCGCTGACCCGTAGGGGACGACGTCCCGCCGCGTGACACCAGGCGCCCGGTCACTACAGTGGCCGGGCGGCCGCGTCCGCTGACCGGACGTCACGACCCGCACACGACCTGACGTGAAAAGGTCCGCCGTACGAGTGCCTGCCGCCTCGTGCGGCGGATCGTTGATATATAGGCAAGGCATAAGAATTCCGCGGACTTCGGGGCTCCGGGGACCCCGCGGGCTCACATTCCGCAGATTCCTACTTGAGGAAGGCACGGCCGCCGCACGTGAGGGACACACGAGAGAGCCGGCTGCTCCTGGTGCTGCTGATCGCCATCGCGTTCGCACTGATCACAGTGGACATCCGCGGTGGCGAGGATTCACCGGTCGACGGTGCCCGCCAGGCCGCCGCCACGGTCTTCGGCCCGGTCGAGGACGGCATGGCGGGCGCGGTGGACCCGATCGGCAACGCCATCGGCGCGGTCCGCGACTCCGGTGGCCGCCACGACCGCATCGCCCAGCTGGAGCGGGAGAACGCCGCGCTCAAGGCCAAGCTCGGCAGCGACGACCGCAACCGCAGCCGGGTCAAACAGCTCGACTCCCTGCTCAAGACGGCGGGCGCGGGCCAGTACGGCATCAAGGGCGCGGAGGTCATCGGCATAGGAGCGGCCCAGGGCTTCTCCTGGACGGTCACCATCGACGCGGGCGCGAACGACGGCCTCAAGCGCGACATGACGGTCCTCAACGGCGACGGCCTGGTCGGCCGCGTCACCACCGTCGGCCCGTCCACCGCGACGGTCCTGCTCGCCAACGACCCCGACTTCACCGTCGGCACCCGCATGGAGAAGACCGACGAGCTCGGCTTCGCCTCCGGCCAGGGCGACCGCCCGCTGCGCGTCCAGATGCTCAACGGCAAGGCGAAGATCAAGAAGGGCGACCGCCTGGTCACCTTCGGCTCCCAGGCCGACAAGCCGTTCGTGCCGGGCGTCCCCGTCGGCCAGGTCGTCCGCGTCGACCCCTCCGGCGGCGACCTGACCCGGAACGTGTACGTCCGGCCGTATGTCGGCTTCACCAAGCTGGACGTCGTCGGCGTCGTCGTCGAGGCCCCCCGCAAGGACCCCCGCGACACCGTCCTGCCGTCCAAGCCCGCCAAGCCCAAGCCCGCCCCCACCGTCACGGTCACCGCGACGCCGTCCGGGCAGGCCCCCGCCGACGGCGCCGAGCGCGACGAGCAGTAGGAGCACTGACACCATGCGCTTCAACCGGATCCTGCTCTCCAGCGCCCTCGTCGTGGTCGCCCTCGTCGTCCAGGTCAGCGTGCTCGCCCGGCTCCAACTCCCGGGCGCGGTACCCGACCTGGTCCTGCTCACCGTCCTCGGCCTGGCCTTCGTGTACGGCCACGTCGGCGGCGCCCTGATCGGCTTCGGCGCGGGCCTGCTCACCGACCTGGCACCGCCCGCCGACCACGCCGCGGGGCGCTACGCCCTCGTGCTGTGCGTCATCGGCTACCTCGCGGGCCTCGCCAAGCCCGAGACCGGACGGCTGCGCTCCGCCAGCGGCCCGCTCGTCGTCGTGGTCGGCGCCGCCGTCGGCTCGACGCTCCTGTACGCGGGCGTGGGCGCCCTCGTCGGCGACGACGCGGCCCGCCACGTCGGCCTCGGCGGGCTCCTGTTCACGGCCGCCCTGTACGACCTGCTGCTCGCGCCGTTCACCATTCCGCTGATCATCGCGCTCGCCCGCCGCGCCGAGAACGACCCGCTGGGCGAGACCGCCACGGGCGCCAAGGCCGCCGACGTCTCCTCGGGCTTCCTGTCCTCCGGCACCGGCCTGAGCATCGGCAGCCAGCGCGGCGGCGGCCTGCGCACCAAGGCGGCCAAGGTCCGCGCCGCCCGCGCCGGACGCATCAAGGGGGTCAAGCGTCTGTGAGCGCACCGCAGTCGACGCACGGCGAGGCCGCGCACCCGTCGGCGTACGGAACCAGGGGAGGAGCGACCCAGTGACCAACATCCCGGAGACGGGCCGTACGCCGCGCGTCCAGATCCGCCTCGTCGTCATCCAGATCCTCGTCGTCTCGCTGCTCCTCACCCTCGGCGGCCGCCTGTGGTACCTCCAGGTGCGCAACGGCGCCGAGTACGCCGAGGAGGCCTCCGGCAACCACGTCCAGCAGGTCGTCCAGCCCGCGGTGCGCGGCGAGATCCTCGACGCCCGCGGCGTGCCCATCGCCGACAACCAGACCCGCCTCGTGGTCTCCGCGTCCCGCACCGAGCTGATGAAGATGAAGGACGACGGCAAGGGCGTCCTCGCCAAGCTCGCCGACGTCCTCGGCATGAGCCCCAAGGACGTCTCCGACAAGGTCCGGCTCTGCGACTCCAAGACCCCGCAGCCCTGCTGGAACGGCTCGCCGTACCAGCCCATCCCCATCACCGACGAGGCCACGCCCAAACAGGCCCTGCAGATCCGCGAGCGCTCCGAGGACTTCCCCGGCATCACCGCGGAGCCCACCGCCGTGCGCCGCTACGCCGCGCCGGGCAAGTCCAACACCGCCCAGGTCCTCGGCTACCTCTCGCCCGTCACCGACGACGAGATCAACAAGGCCAAGGACACCGACTCGCCGTTCCTGCGCTCCGACCAGGTGGGCCGCTCCGGCCTGGAGCGGACGTACGACAAGCAGCTGCGCGGCAAGGCGGGCGTCACCCGCTACGAGGTCGACAACCTCGGGCGGGTCATAGGGAAGGCCAAGTCCGACAAGGCCGAGCCCGGCTCGAACGTCGTGACCAGCATCGACGCCCGCGTCCAGGCGGTGTCCGAGTACTGGCTGAACGACGCGATGAAGAAGGCACGCGGCGAGTTCGACAAGAACACCGGCGAGAACTACAAGGCCGACGCGGGCGCTGTCGTCGTCATGGAGAACAAGACCGGGCGCGTCGTCGCCATGGCCTCCAACCCGACGTACGACCCGAACGCCTGGGTCGGCGGCATCTCCGGCAAGGACTACGCCAAGCTCACCGGCAAGAAGTCCAACTACCCGCTCCTGAACCGCGCCATCCAGGGCCAGGCCGCCCCCGGCTCGATCTTCAAGGTCATCCCGACGACCGCCGCGGTCAACGCGGGCTACGAGTTCGACGGCCGCTACCCCTGCCCCAGCTCGTACTCGATCGGCGGCCAGGTCTTCAAGAACTTCGAGTCCCAGGGCCACGGCAGCATCACCCTCGGCCAGGCCCTGGAAGTCTCCTGCGACACCGTCTACTACAAGCTGTCGCACGACGAGTGGCGCAAGGACGGCGGCAACAAGCCCGCGAAGGACCCCAAGGACTGGTTCTACAAGACCGCCCACCAGTTCGGCCTCGGCAAGGAGACCGGCATCGACCTGCCGAACGAGGTCAGCGGCCGCGTCCCCGACCGCCAGTGGAAGAAGGACTACTGGAAGGCCAACAAGGACGCCTGGTGCAAGCAGGGCAAGAAGAGCGGCGACTACGCCGAGCGCATCGCCTACGAGAACTGCCTCGAAGGCATGAAGATGCGCGCCGGTGACTCCGTCAACTACTCCATCGGCCAGGGCGACACGCTCGTCACGCCCATCCAGATGGCCACGATCTACTCCGCCATCGCCAACGGCGGCACCCTCTACAACCCCACCGTCGGCAAGGCGATCATCAGCCCCGACGGCAAGCACGTCGAGGAGATCAAGCCCCGGGCGCACGGCAAGCTGCCCATGGACGTGGCCCTGCGCAAGGACATAGACGGTGCCCTCGCCGACGTCGCCACCAAGGGAACCGCCGCCTGGCGGTTCGGCGGCTGGCCGCAGGACAAGATCCCGATGCACGCCAAGACGGGCACCGCCGAGGTCTACGGCAAGCAGACGAC
The DNA here is from genome assembly GCF_044544845.1 of Streptomyces sp. NPDC053474. Taxonomy (NCBI): domain Bacteria; kingdom Bacillati; phylum Actinomycetota; class Actinomycetes; order Kitasatosporales; family Streptomycetaceae; genus Streptomyces; species Streptomyces sp. NPDC053474. The sequence continues at coordinate 235,388 of NZ_JBITXV010000003.1, read as the reverse complement.
GTCGTGGTTCGCGACGTACACCAAGGACTACTCGATCGTGATGACGATCTCCCAGGGCGGTACGGGCTCCGGCGCGTCCGGGCCCGCCGTGCGCCAGATCTACAACGCGCTGTACGGCCTGGACGACAGCGGCAACCAGGACCTCAAGAAGGCCCTGCTGCCCCAGCCGCAGAAGTCCCTGCCGAAGATCGAGGCCGACGGCTCCATCGACGCCCCGAAGATCAAGCCGTACAAGCCCGGCAAGCCCACGCCGCCGCAGGAGCTGACCGACCAGCAGCAGGACCAGGACCAGGACCAGCAGCAGGACCAGGACCAGCAGCAACAGGATCAGCAGGACCAGGACCAGCAGGAACTCGCGGGCGCGCCCGCGGGCTGGAGGCGCGACTGATGGCCGGTACCAGCGGTTTCTCCGTCTCGGGCTACGGCCCCGAGCGCTCCACCATGGCCCGCCTGTTCGCCCGCGACTCGCTGCTGCGCAGGCTCGACTGGTGGATACTGCTCGCCGCCCTCGCGCTCTCCGTGATCGGCTCGGCGCTCGTCTACTCGGCGACCCGCAACCGCACCGAGCTGGTCGGCGACGACCCGTACGCCTTCGTGACCAAGCACGTCATCAACATCGGCATCGGCCTCGCGCTGATGGCGGGCACGATCTGGCTCGGCCACACCATGCTGCGCACCGCCGTGCCGATCCTCTACGGCATCTCGGTCTTCCTGATCCTGCTCGTCCTGACCCCGCTCGGCGCGACCGTCAACGGCGCCCACGCCTGGATCGTCATCGGCGGCCAGTCGCTCCAGCCCTCCGAGTTCTGCAAGATCACCATCATCCTGGGCATGGCGATGATGCTCGCGGCCCGCGTCGACGCGGGCGACCGGGAGCACCCCGACCACCGCACCGTCGTCCAGGCCCTCGGCCTCGCCGCCGTCCCGATCATGATCATCATGCTGATGCCCGACCTCGGCTCGGTCATGGTGATAGTGATGATCGTCCTCGGCGTCCTGCTCGCCTCCGGCGCCTCCAACCGCTGGGTCTTCGGACTGCTCGGCGCGGGCGCGCTCGGCGGCGTCGCCATATGGCAGCTCGGCGTCCTCGACGACTACCAGATCGCCCGCTTCGCCGCCTTCGCCAACCCCGCGCTCGACCCGGCGGGCGTCGGCTACAACACCAACCAGGCCCGCATCGCCATCGGCTCCGGCGGCCTCACCGGCACCGGGCTCACCCACGGCTCCCAGACCACCGGCCAGTTCGTCCCCGAGCAGCAGACCGACTTCGTCTTCACCGTCGCGGGCGAGGAACTGGGCTTCGTCGGCGCGGGCGCGATCCTGCTCCTCCTGGGCGTCGTCCTGTGGCGCGCCTGCCGCATCGCCCGCGAGACGACCGAGCTGTACGGCACGATCGTCGCCGCCGGGATCATCGCCTGGTTCGCCTTCCAGGCCTTCGAGAACATCGGCATGACCCTCGGCATCATGCCCGTGGCGGGCCTGCCGCTGCCCTTCGTCTCCTACGGCGGAACCTCCATGTTCGCCGTCTGGGTGGCCGTCGGCCTCCTCCAGTCGATCAAGGTGCAGCGGCCGCTGTCGGCCTGATCCCGTCACCGGGGCGCCCAGGGACTGCCGGGCGCCCCGGATCGCGTCTAGATTCGGCTCATGGCGGAGACGAGGCGCGAGATCGAGCGGAAGTACGACGCCGGGGCCGGGCAGGGCCTCCCTGACCTACGCGGCGTCGCCGGAGTCGCCGACGTCATCGACAAAGGCGTCACCGACCTCGACGCGGTCTACTACGACACCGCCGACCAGCGCCTGGCCCGCGCCGCCATCACCCTGCGCCGCCGCACCGGCGGCTCCGACGCGGGCTGGCACCTGAAGCTCCCCGTCTCCCTCGCGGACGGCGTGCGCGACGAGATCCAGGCCCCCCTGTCGGACGACGTGCCGCCCGCGCTCACGGGACTCGTCCGCTCCCGGGTGCGCGACACCCCCCTGGTGCCGGTCGTACGCCTCCGCTCGGCGCGCGCCCTGCGCCACCTCGTCGACGCGTCGGGCGCCCTCCTCGCGGAGGTCAGCGTCGACGACGTACGGGCCCAGCGCCTGCACGACGGCTCCGCCACGGCCGCCTGGACGGAGATCGAGGTCGAACTGGCAAAGGAGACGACCCCGGCCCTCCTGGACAAGGTCGAGAAGAGGCTGAACAAGGCGGGGGTGCGCCGCGCGAAGTCGACGTCGAAGCTGGCGCGGGCACTGGAAGAGACCTCCGGGGAAGGGCGGGCACAGCCCCAGGCGCCCCGCACAGGTGACTCGGCCGGATCCCACGTCCTGGCGTACCTCCACGCGCAGCGCGAAGCCCTCGTGGCCATGGACCCGGCCGTCCGCCAGGACCTCCCCGACTCCGTCCACCAGATGCGCGTGGCGACCCGCCGCCTGCGCAGCGCCTTCAAGACGTACCGCAAGATCCTCGACCGGAACGTCACCGACCCGCTCGGCGACGAACTGAAGTGGCTGGCCGGAGAGCTGGGCGTGGACCGCGACCGCGAGGTCCTCACCGAGCGCCTGACCACCGCCCTCGCGGACGTCCCCCGCACGCTGCGCCTCGGCCCCGTCCGCGCCCGCCTGCGGATCTGGTCGATCGCGGGCCGCACCGGATCGCGCCGCAAGACGGTCGCCGTCCTCGACTCGGCGCGCTATCTGGCCCTCCTCGACGCCGTCGACGCGCTGCTCGCCGACCCGCCGCTGCGCGAGGCCGCCGCGGCCCCCGCCGAGACCGCCCTGCCCAAGGCGATGCTCAAGGACTTCGACCGGCTCGCGGCCCGCGTGGACCACGCCCTCGCGCTGGCCCCCGGCGAGGAGCGCGATGTGGCGATGCACGAGGCCCGCAAGGCCGCCAAGCGCGCCCGGTACGCGGGCGAGGCCGCGAAGCCCGCCCTGGGCAAGCCCGCGAAGCGCTTCGCCAAGCGCATGAAGGCCGTGCAGAGCGTCCTCGGCGAGCACCAGGACAGCGTCGTCGCCCGCGAGGCCCTGCGGAACCTGGCGATCCAGGCGCACGCGGCGGGCGAGTCCGCGTACACCTGGGGCCTGCTGTACGGCCGCGAGGAGGCGGCCGCGGCGGCCCGGGAGCGGGAGCTGCCCGAGGTGTGGGCGCGGGCGGCGGCGCCGAAGGTGCGGAGCGCGCTCGGCGGCTGAGCCCGCGGCGGGGTGGGCCGATCGAGGTACGGGGCGCGGGCCCGGTCACGTTAGGCTTGAGGGTCACCCCTGTCAGCTCACGAAGGTCCAGCGATGTCTGTCGAGTCGGTTTTCCCACAGCTCGAAGCCCTGCTCCCGCATGTGCAGAAGCCGATCCAGTACGTAGGCGGCGAGCTCAACTCCACGGTCAAGCCGTGGGACTCCTGTGACGTCCGCTGGGCGCTCATGTACCCGGACGCGTACGAGGTCGGTCTGCCCAACCAGGGCGTCATGATCCTCTACGAGGTCCTGAACGAGCGTGAGGGCGTCCTCGCCGAGCGCACGTACAGCGTGTGGCCGGACCTGGAGGAGCTGATGCGGGAGCACAAGGTCCCGCAGTTCACGGTGGACAGCCACCGCCCGGTGCGCGCCTTCGACGTCTTCGGCCTGAGCTTCTCCACGGAGCTCGGCTACACGAACATGCTGGCGGCCCTGGACCTCGCGGGCATCCCCCTGGAGTCCAAGGACCGGAGCATCGACGACCCGATCGTCCTCGCGGGCGGCCACGCGGCCTTCAACCCCGAGCCGATCGCGGACTTCATCGACGCGGCGATCATCGGCGACGGCGAGCAGGCCGTGCTCGACATGACGGAGATCATCCGCGCCTGGAAGGCCGAGGGCCGCCCCGGCGGCCGCGAGGAGGTCCTCTTCCGCCTCGCCAAGACCGGCAACGTCTACATCCCGGCCTTCTACGACGTCGAGTACCTCCCGGACGGCCGCATCGGCCGCGTCGTGCCGAACAAGTCCGGGGTGCCGTGGCGCGTGTCCAAGCACACCGTCATGGACCTCGACGAGTGGCCGTACCCGAAGCAGCCGCTGGTCCCGCTCGCGGAGACCGTCCACGAGCGCATGTCCGTGGAGATCTTCCGCGGCTGCACGCGCGGCTGCCGCTTCTGCCAGGCGGGCATGATCACGCGCCCGGTGCGCGAGCGCTCGATCACGGGCATCGGCGAGATGGTCGACAAGGGTTTGAAGGCGACCGGCTTCGAGGAGGTCGGCCTGCTGTCCCTGTCCTCCGCCGACCACTCCGAGATCGGCGACATCGCCAAGGGCCTCGCGGACCGCTACACCGAGGACAAGATCGGCCTGTCCCTCCCCTCCACCCGCGTGGACGCCTTCAACGTCGACCTGGCCAACGAGCTGACGCGCAACGGCCGCCGCTCCGGCCTCACGTTCGCCCCCGAGGGCGGCAGCGAGCGCATGCGCAAGGTCATCAACAAGATGGTCTCCGAAGAGGACCTCATCCGCACCGTCGCCACCGCGTACGGCAACGGCTGGCGCCAGGTGAAGCTGTACTTCATGTGCGGCCTGCCCACCGAGACCGACGACGACGTCCTGCAGATCGCCGACATGGCGATGAACGTCATCCAGAAGGGCCGCGAGGTCTCCGGCTCGAACGACATCCGCTGCACGGTGTCCATCGGCGGCTTCGTGCCGAAGCCCCACACCCCGTTCCAGTGGGCGCCGCAGCTCAGCGCCGAGCAGACGGACGAGCGCCTCACCAAGCTGCGCGACAAGATCCGCGGCGACAAGAAGTACGGCCGCTCCATCGGCTTCCGCTACCACGACGGCAAGCCCGGCATCGTCGAGGGCCTCCTCTCCCGCGGCGACCGCCGCGTCGGCGCCGTCATCCGCGCCGTCTACGAGGACGGCGGCCGCTTCGACGGCTGGCGCGAGCACTTCTCCTACGACCGCTGGATGGCCTGCGCCGACAAGGCCCTGCCCGCCTTCGGCGTGGACGTCGACTGGTACACCACCCGCGAGCGCACCTACGAAGAGGTCCTGCCCTGGGACCACCTGGACTCCGGCCTCGACAAGGACTGGCTCTGGGAGGACTGGCAGGACGCCCTCGACGAGACCGAGGTCGAGGACTGCCGCTGGACCCCGTGCTTCGACTGCGGCGTGTGCCCGCAGATGGACACCCACATCCAGGTCGGCCCGACCGGCAAGAAGCTGCTGCCGCTGACGGTCGTCAAGTAGGCAGTCGGGTCGTCGCAGTTCGGAAACGGGGGGAACGGGGCGTCGGTGGTGGCGTCTCAGTAGGCATGGACCTTGAGAAGGGGCTCCCGCCGGAGCCGCAGCCGCAGTGGAAGCCGTGGCCCGAGCGGGTGGCGGAGGCGGCTGCCGAGCCGGTGGCCGCCGGGCCCGTGTCGCTGACGAAGGACGCCCCCGAGCCCGCCCCGCGGGCCGAGGGGTGCCTCGTGGTGGCGCTGCGGCTGCCGGTGCGGATCGTGGTCCTGGTGCTCGTGGTGCCGGTGCGGATCGTGTGGGACGCCCTGGTGGTGTGCGCGCGGTTCGTGTACGACCGGGCGCTGCGGCCGGTGGGGCGGGCGCTCGGGTGGGTCTGGCGGGGGATCGCCGCCGTCCTCGCCTTCGTCGGCAAGCTCCTCTTCGTCTGGCCCTGGGTGGCCCTGTGGCGCTATGTGCTCAAGCCGGTCGGGCTCGGGCTCCTCTGGCTGGTCCGGCTGCTGGTCGTCGTCCCCGCCGTGTGGGCGTACCGGCGGGTGCTCACACCGGTCGGGCACGGCCTCGTGTGGCTGGGGCGGATGCTCGTGGTCGTGCCCGCGCGATGGCTGTACGCGCGCCTGCTGACACCGGTGGGGCACGGTCTCGCGTGGCTCGCGCGGGGCGTGTGGTGGGTGGTGCGGGGCATCGGCCTGGGATTCTGGTGGGTGCTGCGGGGCATCGGGATCGTCGTCGGCACCCTCTTGCGGTGGATCTTCGTGGTGCCCGCCGTCGCCCTGTGGCGGTGGGTGCTCGCGCCCGTCGGCCGGGCCGTCGCGTTCGTCGCCGGGGAGATCGGGGACGCGTTCGGACACGCCTGGCGGGTCGCCGGGCACATCTCGCGGGCCGTGTGGCACTTCCTCTGCCGACTGCTGAAGCTGATCTTCGTGGAGCCCGGGCGCTGGGTGTACCGGCACCTCTTCACGCCGGTCGGACACGTCCTGCGCGACGCGCTGTGGCGCCCGGCGGGCCGGGCCGTCCGGGCCGTGGGCCACGTCGCCCGCGCGGCGCTCGGCTCCGTACGAGAGAGCGCGCGGGAGGCCAGGGCGGACTTCCGGCGGCTGCTGTTCGGCACGTCCCGCGAGAAGCTGCCCGTCACCGAGGGGCCCGGGGCCCGGCGGGAACCCGCGGGCGGCGAAGCGCGTACTCTAGATAAGAAGGTCCGGCGCGAAATGTCCCCACCGAAGCGGGGATGAGCCGGACCACGACACCGGGAAAGCGTCCGCCCGGACGTGCTCCCCGCCCATGTGGGGGCAGCGTCACGGACCGCGTACACGAGGAGAAGTTCCCCTGGGCAAGCGACAGCCCGAAGGCCCGCCGCCCGCGCCCGTGGCGCAGCGCATCCGTCTGCGCTACACCAAGCGCGGCCGCCTCCGGTTCACCAGCCACCGTGACTTCCAGCGCGCCTTCGAGCGGGCGCTGCGCCGCGCCGAGGTGCCCATGGCGTACTCGGCGGGCTTCACCCCGCACCCGAAGGTGTCGTACGCCAATGCCGCACCCACCGGCACGGGCAGCGAGGCCGAGTATCTGGAGATCGCGCTCACCGAGCCCCGCGACCCGCAGAAGCTGCGGGAGCTGCTCAACGAGTCGCTGCCCGCCGGGCTCGACATCACGGACGCTGTCGAGGCCCGCACCTCCGGGCTCGCCGACCGGCTCACCGCCTCCGTGTGGGAGCTGCGCCTGGACGGCGTGGAGAGCGCCGACGCCGAGCGGGCCGCCGACGCCTTCCGCGCCGCCGAGACCGTCGAGGTCCAGCGCCGCACGAAGAACGGGATGCGCACCTTCGACGCCCGCGCCGCCGTCGTGAGCCTGGGCGCCCTCGCCCCGGAGGAGCTCGCCTCCGTCGCTGATAGGCCGACCGACAAGCCCTGTGCGATACTGCGGCTGGTTGTGCGGCACGTGACACCTGCCGTCCGACCCGACGACGTCCTGTCCGGTCTCCGAGCTGTGGCCGACCTGGCGCCGCCGGTCCCCGCAGCGGTGACCAGGCTGGCGCAGGGGCTTTTCGATGAAGAGACCGGCACGGTGACCGACCCGCTCGCGCCCGACCGCGAGGCAGTCACGGCCGCCCCGGCCGATCGGCACCCCGATGCGGGGGCCGCCGCAGCTGCCGCCGCGAAGGCGCCGGTGCCGGAAGGTCCCGCGTAGGGCGTTCGCCGAGAACACCGCAGCGCCGCCCTTGGTACTCGGGAGCCACCTGGGCCGGGCGGCGCACTGACCAGAAGACTTTCGCCAGGCCGTCCGCCAGGAGCGTACGGAACCGGCGAGACAAGACACAGACAGCTCCCGTGCGGCGCCCGCGCCCTCGGATGGCGGCCCCGCGCGACACGCGAGGGCCGCGGGTACGTCCGGCTTACGGCGCGGCGCCCGGGAGCGTGACGGGAGAACCGCCCGCATGCTTGAGCCGAACGACCCCACTGAGGGCTCGCAGAACAGCAGCACCCCCAGCGACACGCTGCCGCCGCGCCGTCGGCGCCGCGCCGCGTCGCGCCCCGCGGGACCGCCCGCGGGCACCGCCACGGACGCCGCGCCGGCCATACCGGCCGCCCCCGCCACCGTGGACCCGGACGCCGAGGAGACGGACGAGACGGCCGCCGAGGCCCTCGCCGCCGAGCAGGCCGAGGCCGCTGAGCCGTCGGTCGCTGAGGCTGCCGAGACCGTTGAGGCGGCTCCGGTGGCGCGTACGCGTCGGCGTGCGACGCGCAAGGCGTCCGCCCCGGCCGGTGCGCCCAAGGCCGCCGAGGAGGCCCCGCAGGTGGCCGAGGCCGCTGAGCCGTCGGTCGCTGAGGCTGCCGAGACCGTTGAGGCGGCTCCGGTGGCGCGTACGCGTCGGCGTGCGACGCGCAAGGCGACCGCTCCGGCCGGTGCGCCCAAGGCTGCCGAGGAGGCCCCGCAGGTGGCCGCCGCTGCCGCCGAGCCGGTGGCCGCTGAGGCCGTCGCCGTCGAGCCGGTCGCCGTCGAGCCGGAGGCCGAGGCCGCGCCGCGCCGTTCGCGCCGCCGTGCCACCCGTGGCGTGACCGCGCCCACCGCCGAGCCGCAGGCCGAGGCCGCGCGGGCCGAGCAGCCCGCTGCCGCGGAGGAGCCCGCCGTCGAGGCGCCGCAGGCCCCGCAGGCCGCGGAGGAGGCCGAGTCCGCCGCGCCGCGCCGTTCGCGCCGCCGTGCCACGCGCGCCGTCTCCGCCCCCGCCGCCGAGCCGCAGGCCGAGGAGACCCCCGACGTGCCGGAGACCCCCGCCGCCGAGGCCCCCGAGGCCCCCGAGGCCGCCGCTGCCGCCGAGTCCGAGGCGCCCCGCCGCGCCCGTCGCCGTGCCACGCGCGCCGCGGCCGCGCCCGCCGCCGAGGCGAAGGCCACCGAGGCCGCGCAGGCCCCGCAGGCCGCCGAGGCCGCCGAGGCCGCGCAGGCGTCGCAGGCTCCGCAGGCAGCCGACGAGGCCGAGGCCGCGCCGCGTGCCCGCAACCGCCGTCGCGCCACCCGCAAGGCCGCCGCAGGGTTCACCGCGCCGCCCGCCGAGTCGCGTACCCGCGGCGAGGACGAGGGCGGTCGGCGCCCCGCGCGCCCCGCCGTCGCCATGTTCCAGGCGCCGGTGTTCACCGAGCCGATGTTCCAGACCCCCGAGCGCGCCGCCGCCGCTGCCGCCGCCGAGGCGGCCGAGGCGGAGGCAGCGCCCGCGCCCGCCCCCGCGGCCCCCGCCGCTCCGGTCGCCGAGGAGGAGACGGGCCCGCGCCGTCGCCGTCGCCGCCGCGCCGCCGACGAGCAGCCCGTCGAGGCGCCGCAGCCCGTCGAGGCCGCGGAGCCGCAGGACGCCGAGGCCGAGGCCGAGACCGGTGACGCCGTCGAGGGCGAGGAGGCCGGCGAGCGCCAGGGCCGCCGTCGCCGTCGTGGTGGCCGGCGCCGCCGTCGCGGTGAGTCCGCCGACGGCATCGACGGCGCGGACGAGGACGTCGCCGCCGAGCAGGCGGAGCAGGACGCCGAGGACACCGCCGAGCAGGTCGCGGAGGACGCCGAGGAGGCCGAGGAGGCCGACGAGGCCGACGGGGGACCGGCGGGCTCCAGCAGCAGCCGTCGCCGTCGCCGCCGTCGTCGCCGCGCCGGTGACGCCACCGAGAGCGAGCCGGGCGAGGGCGACCCGGAGCGCACGGTCGTGAAGGTCCGCGAGCCGCGCAAGAAGTCCGCGGACGACGGCACGCCGAGCGACGAGGTGCAGTCCATCAAGGGCTCGACCCGTCTGGAGGCGAAGAAGCAGCGCCGCCGCGAGGGCCGCGAGCAGGGCCGCCGCCGGGTGCCGATCATCACCGAGGCCGAGTTCCTGGCCCGCCGCGAGGCGGTCAACCGCGAGATGATCGTCCGCCAGAACGGCGACCGCACCCAGATCGGCGTCCTCGAGGACAACGTGCTCGTCGAGCACTACGTCAACAAGGAGCAGTCGACGAGTTACGTCGGCAACGTCTACCTGGGCAAGGTGCAGAACGTCCTGCCGTCGATGGAGGCCGCCTTCATCGACATCGGCAAGGGCCGCAACGCCGTCCTGTACGCCGGTGAGGTCAACTTCGAGGCGCTCGGCATGGCCAACGGGCCGCGCCGCATCGAGTCCGCCCTGAAGTCGGGCCAGTCCGTGCTCGTGCAGGTCACCAAGGACCCGATCGGCCACAAGGGCGCCCGCCTGACCAGCCAGGTCTCGCTGCCCGGCCGCTATCTGGTCTACGTGCCCGAGGGCTCGATGACCGGCATCAGCCGCAAGCTGCCCGACACCGAGCGGGCGCGCCTGAAGTCCATCCTCAAGAAGATCGTCCCCGAGGACGCGGGCGTGATCGTGCGCACCGCCGCCGAGGGCGCGAGCGAGGACGAGCTGCGCCGCGACGTCGAGCGGCTCCAGGCGCAGTGGGAGGACATCCTCAAGAAGTCGAAGATGACCACGACCAGCTCGCCGAGCCTGCTGTACGGCGAGCCGGACATGACCGTCCGCGTGGTCCGCGACATCTTCAACGAGGACTTCTCCAAGGTCATCATCAGCGGTGACGAGGCCTGGCAGACCATCCACGGCTACGTCTCGCACGTCGCGCCCGACCTGGCGGACCGGCTCCAGCGCTGGACGTCCGAGGTCGACGTCTTCGCGACGTACCGGATCGACGAGCAGCTCGCGAAGGCGCTCGACCGCAAGGTCTGGCTGCCGAGCGGTGGTTCGCTGGTGATCGACAAGACCGAGGCCATGGTCGTGATCGACGTCAACACCGGCAAGTTCACCGGTCAGGGCGGCAACCTCGAAGAGACCGTCACCAGGAACAACCTGGAGGCGGCCGAGGAGATCGTGCGCCAGCTGCGGCTGCGCGACCTCGGCGGCATCGTCGTCGTCGACTTCATCGACATGGTCCTGGAGTCCAACCGCGACCTCGTCCTCAGGCGGATGCTGGAGTGCCTGGGCCGGGACCGTACGAAGCACCAGGTCGCCGAGGTGACCTCGCTGGGTCTCGTCCAGATGACCCGCAAGCGCGTGGGCCAGGGCCTGCTGGAGTCCTTCTCCGAGACCTGTGTCCACTGCAACGGCCGCGGTGTGATCGTGCACATGGACCAGGCGACGTCGGCCGGTGGCGGCGGCAAGCGCAAGAAGCGCGGCCGCGGCGGTGCCGAGCACACGCACGAGGCCCCCGCCGCCGTCGAGGCCGAGGACACCGCGACGGAGACGGCGGCCGAGGTCGAGGCGGAGACCGCCGCGCCGGTGGCCCTGCCCGAGCCGGACTTCGCGGCGGACGAGGAGCTGTACAGCAGCGCCGCGGAGGCCGAGGCGGCCGCAGCGTCCCGGGGCCGTTCGCGGCGCCGGGCCACGCGCCGCGCGTCGGCCCCGGCGGGCGCGCCCAAGGCGGAGCAGGCCCCCGAGGCCGCCTCCGCGACCGCGCGGGCCGAGCAGCCCGAGCAGTCGCCCGAGGCCGAGCGGCCGGAGTCCGGCAGGAAGGCCAAGAAGGCCAAGTCCGGCACGGCGAAGGCGCGGTCCGCTAAGGCGGAGGCCGAGGCCGAGCAGGCCGAGCCCGTGCAGAGCGAGCCTGTGACGGCCGAGCCCGTGACGGCCGAGCCCGTGACGGTCGAGGCCGACACGGTCGAGCCCGTCGAGGCCGCCCCGGTGGCCGAGGCCCCGGCGCCCGCCGTCGAGGACGACGCCGCGCCCAAGGGGCGTACGCGCCGCCGCGCGACCCGTAAGGCGTCGGCTCCGGCCGGTTCGCCGAAGGCCGCGGGCGAGGCCGAGGTGATCGTCACGGAGGCCGCCAAGCAGGAGCCGAAGGCCCCGGCCGAGCCGGAGCCGGTGGCCGCCGCCGCCGAGCCCGTCGCGGAGCCGGTCGCCCCGGTCGCCCCGGCCGTCGCGGAGCCCGTCGCCGAGGCCCCGGCCCGGCCGCGCCGCCGCGCCGTCCGCAAGGCGGCCGCGCCGACCGCGTCGGAGGACGCGGCCGTGGTGGTCCTGCCCGCGGCGGACAAGCCCGCGGAGCAGGCCGAGCAGGCCGTCCCCGTCGCCGAGGCCGCCGAGCCGGAGCAGGCCCCCGAGGCCCCGTCCGCGACCGCCGAGGAGGCGGCCACGGAGGAGGCCCCCGAGGCCGAGGCCAAGGCCGCCAAGAAGACGGCCCGCAAGACGGCCAAGAAGGCCACCGCCAAGAAGGCCGCCACGAAGAAGACGGCGGCCAAGAAGACGGTGGCCAAGACGGCGGCGGCCAAGACGGCCGCGACCAAGAAGACCGCGGCCAAGAAGACGACCGCGAAGAAGACGACGGCCAAGAAGGCGGCGAAGAAGACCACCGCCAAGAAGGCCGCTGCGGCCGAGCAGTCGTCGTCCGCCGTCGCGGCCGACGCGAGCTGACCCCCGAGGGGTTCAGCGACCGCAGAGGTCAGGAGCTCGGAGCCCCCGCCCGGCGCACGCGCCGGGCGGGGGCTCCGGCGTTCCCGCGCTCCACCCTCACCTATCCGTTGGGGTTGTCCGCTTCTGGCCCGTACTTGGTGCCGGGGCGGGATACCTGTAAGACTCACCGGGTCCGTTGAGCAAGGGGAGGGATGGACATGGCGGGAGCACGTCCACATGGGATACGTCTGAGGGGCACGGGGCGCCACCGGGCGGTGCGGCCCGCCAGGGGAGGGCGCCAGGCCGCCGCGCTCGCCACGGTCCTGTCGGCCGCCACCCTGCCGACCGCGGCCACCGCCACCGCCGCGCCCGCCGGGACGCCCGCCTGGCCCGAGGGCCCCGTCTTCAACGACCCGCTGGGCACCGTCGACCAGCAGCACGCGATCCGCACCCGGCTCATCGAGCTGACCGACGCGGCCGTGGAGGGCTCGACCATCAAGGTCGCCGTCTACCACGTCTGGGAGGCGCCCATAGTCGAGGCGCTCGTCGGCGCCCACAGGCGCGGGGTCAACGTACAGATCCTGCTCGACTCGACCAGCAAGACGGACCGCCCGGACAACACCGCGTACGCCACGCTCGTCAACGAGCTCGGCGCCAACCGGACCAAGTCGTCCTTCGTGACGCTGTGCCCGCCGAACAAGTCGTGTCTCGGCGACCCGCAGTACGGCAAATCGATCATGCACAACAAGTTCTGGCTGTTCTCCGAGGTCAAGGGGGCCCGGGACGTCGTCGTCCAGACCACGTCGAACTCGACCCCGTCGGCGCACACCAAGTTCTTCAACGACGCGCTGCTGCTGCCGGACAACCCGGCCATGTACGACGCGTTCTCCGAGTACTTCACCGACATGGTCGGCAGGAACTGGGAGGCCTGGGACTACCGCACGGCCAGCAGCGGCCGCTACAAGGCGTACTTCTTCCCGCGCGTCGGCACGGTGAACGAGACCGACACCATGTACTCGGTCCTGAACAACGTCTCGTGCACCTACAAGGACGCGGCGGGCGTCAAGCGCAGCACCAAGGTCCGCGCCTCCATCTTCAAGATCACGCGCAAGCAGATCGCCGACAAGCTGGTCTCCCTGCAGAAGGCGGGCTGCGCCGTCGACCTGGTGTACGCCGAGACGGACAGCGCCAAGAGCCAGAACGGCAGGCCCGGCACCTGGGAGGGGCTGCACAAGCCCGGCGGCCCGGCGCTGCGCTGCTTCAACGACGACCGGGATCCGCTCAGGCCCGGCCAGAAGCTCGTCACGCCGTACATCATCCACAGCAAGTACGTGCTGATCGACGGCAAGTACGACGGCAAGATCAAGAAGGTGTCCTTCACCGGTTCGCAGAACTACACCGCGCCCGCGCTGCGCGAGAACGACGAGCTGATCGTCAAGGTCGACGACGACTCCGTGCACAACACGTACCTCAAGCACTTCAACCGCGTGAAGAAGGTGGCGTGGCCCGGCACCAAGGACACGACGGACCTGTGCCGGGGCGTGAAGCCGCTGCCGCCGGACGGTGAAAAGCCCACGCACTAGGGCGCGGGTCACATGGGTCGGGGCCCGGTTTGACCCGTACGGGTGGGCCCCGTAATCTTGAGCGTCGGCGTGTCCATACGTGCGCCCGTCCTCGTAAACCTTCTTCCCTCCCGGAATTCCTACGGATCTTCGGGAGAGGCCGACCGCGCTGTCGCGCCGGGCGGCTGGACTGCGGGGATTCCGTTCCGAGCGAGAGAGAGATCCGCGTGTACGCCATCGTGCGCAGCGGTGGTCGCCAGCACAAGGTTGCTGTCGGCGACATCGTTGAGGTTGACAAGATTTCCACCGCCAAGGTTGGCGACACGGTCGAGCTCTCGACCCTGCTCGTTGTCGACGGCGAGTCCGTGACCAGCGACCCGTGGGTCCTGGCCGGCATCAAGGTCACGGCCGAGGTCGTGGACCACCACAAGGGCCAGAAGATCGACATTCTGCGCTACAAGAACAAGACCGGCTACCGCCGTCGCCAGGGTCACCGTCAGCAGTACACGGCGATCAAGGTCACCGGCATCCCCACGGCTGCGAAGTAAGGGACTGAGACAAGATGGCACACAAGAAGGGCGCATCGTCCACCCGGAACGGTCGCGACTCCAACGCTCAGCGGCTCGGCGTGAAGCGCTTCGGCGGTCAGGTCGTCAACGCCGGTGAGATCCTGGTCCGCCAGCGCGGCACCCACTTCCACCCGGGCTCGGGCGTCGGCCGCGGCAAGGACGACACCCTGTTCGCCCTGGACGCCGGCGCGGTGGAGTTCGGTACCCACCGCGGCCGCAAGGTCGTGAACATCGTCCCGGTCGCCTGAACGGCACTCTGACCGGAACTTTCGCGAGGCGGACCTCACTTCCCTGTCGGGAAGCGGGTCCGCCTTTCGCGTGTTTTGAATAGACACAGCACAGCTAGACACTTTCGTACTCCCTCAGCCCCACGGCCGGGGGGACCCTTCCAGGAGGCACTGAACCATGACCACCTTCGTGGACCGCGTCGAGCTGCACGTCGCCGCGGGTAACGGGGGCCACGGCTGTGCCTCCGTCCACCGTGAGAAGTTCAAGCCGCTCGGCGGCCCGGACGGCGGCAACGGCGGCCGCGGCGGCGATGTGATCCTGGTCGTCGACCAGTCGGTCACCACCCTGCTCGACTACCACCACAGCCCGCACCGCAAGGCCACCAACGGCAAGCCCGGCGAGGGCGGCAACCGCTCCGGCAAGGACGGCCAGGACCTGGTCCTGCCGGTGCCGGACGGCACGGTCGTCCTGGACAAGCAGGGCAACGTCCTCGCGGACCTCGTCGGCCACGGCACCTCGTACGTCGCCGCGCAGGGCGGCCGCGGCGGCCTCGGCAACGCGGCGCTCGCCTCCGCCCGGCGCAAGGCCCCCGGCTTCGCGCTGCTCGGCGAGCCCGGCGACGCGGGCGACGTGGTCCTGGAGCTCAAGACCGTCGCGGACGTGGCGCTCGTCGGCTACCCGAGCGCGGGCAAGTCCTCGCTGATCTCGGTCCTGTCCGCCGCCAAGCCGAAGATCGCCGACTACCCGTTCACGACGCTGGTGCCCAACCTCGGCGTCGTCACCGCGGGCTCCACCGTCTACACCATCGCCGACGTGCCCGGCCTCATCCCCGGCGCCAGCCAGGGCAAGGGCCTCGGCCTGGAGTTCCTGCGCCACGTCGAGCGGTGCAGCGTGCTCGTGCACGTCCTGGACACCGCGACCCTGGAGTCCGACCGCGACCCGGTCTCGGACCTCGACGTGATCGAGGCCGAGCTGCGCCAGTACGGCGCGGGCCTGGAGAACCGGCCCCGGCTCGTCGTCCTCAACAAGGTCGACATCCCCGACGGCCAGGACCTCGCCGACATGGTCCGCCCCGACCTGGAGGCGCGCGGCTACCGCGTCCTCGAGGTCTCCGCCGTGGCCCACAAGGGCCTCAAGGAGCTGTCGTTCGCGCTCGCCGAGTTCGTCGCCGAGGCGCGGGCCGCCAAGCCCAAGGAGGAGGCCACGCGCATCGTCATCCGGCCCAAGGCCGTCGACGACGCGGGCTTCACCGTGACGCGCGAGGACGAGGACGGGGAGGTCGTGTACCGCGTGCGCGGCGAGAAGCCGGAGCGCTGGGTCCGCCAGACCGACTTCAACAACGACGAGGCCGTCGGCTACCTCGCCGACCGGCTCAACCGCCTCGGCGTCGAGGACCAGCTGATGAAGGCGGGCGCCCGCGCGGGCGACGGCGTCGCCATCGGCCCCGAGGACGACGCCGTCGTCTTCGACTGGGAGCCGTCGATGTCGGCGGGCGCGGAGATGCTCGGCCGCCGTGGCGAGGACCACCGCTTCGAGGCGCCGCGCCCCGCCGCGCAGCGCCGCCGCGACCGCGACGCGGAGCGCGACGAGTCGGAGCGCGAGTTCAACGACTTCAACCCGTTCTAAGACGTACGGGGCAGCCGTCCCGCCGCGCGGATGGCACAGCGAAGGGGCCCGGAGCGAGTGACTCGCTCCGGGCCCCTTCGTCGTACGGACTACGCGGACTCCAGCTCCTCCGCGGCGGCCTCGGCCTCCTCGGCGGCGGCCTCCTCCGCGGCCTCCTCCCGCTGCGCGGGAATCTCCGCGGCGACCCGCGCGGCGGCGCGCACGCGCCGCGCGTCGGCCTTGGCGCCCAGCGCCACCGCGGCCGCGTTGAAGCGGACCAGGGAGGGCGGGTCGGAAGGACCGAGCAGGTGCTCCTTGAGCTCGGCACGCGCCTCGGCGTACACGTCGTGGCGGGGGTCGCGCACGGCGGCCAGGAGCGCGGGCACGCCCTCCGCCTCGGGCGAGAGGATGGCCGCGGCCCGCACCGTCGGGAAGCCGGCGCGGAAGTCCGCCTCGCTCAGCCCCGAGGTGTTGGCCACCGCGTACGGCTTCTCGCTGCTCAGCCAGTCGGACACGACCGACGAGACGTCGCTGATGAGCACGTCGGCCTGGTTGAAGCAGGAGAAGATCGCCGGTCGCGACGCGGTGACGATCTGGTGCTCCCACTCCGGCAGGGCCGCCCAGTAGGCGGCCTCCCAGGCGAGCGTCGCCTCGATGATCGCGGCGCGGATGTCGCCGTCGGGCTTGCCCTGGAGCATCATGCGCTCCTGTTCGTCCGCGCCCTTGCGGAACTTCTTCGCCGTGAGGAGGTTCAGCTCCTCGGTGCGGCGGGCCAGCTCGGCCTCGGCCTCGGGGCCGGGCCGGGCGCCGGAGCGCTGGGCGTTGGCCTCGCGGATCATGGCCTTGATGCGCTCGTTGGCGGCGCCCGCGGCCGGGATCTGGGAGCCGGTCATCGGGTGCGGCTTGTAGATCAGGCGCACACCGGGGTCGGCGAGCAGGTGCCGGACGATGTTCTCGCCCGCGAGGATGACCGAGGTGTTGCCCGGGTTGCCGTCCCAGCCCTCCCAGGTGGGCGCGTACAGGACGGTCGTGTACGCACCGGTGGGCGCGCCCGCGTACGGGCGGATCGGGGACAGCTGCGGACGGCCGACCTCGACGACGTCCTGGTCGGCCACGCCGATGTCGGCGAGCTGGTAGCGCTCGCGCGCGGCGGGACCGGCGACCCACACCTCGTCGTACGCCTTCGCGTACGGGTTGCAGGAGGACAGCTTGTCGCTCTCGCCGTGGTTGATGAAGGCGTGCTTGATCGACGGGATGCGCAGCACCTGCGAGGTCTTCGCCGCGTTCGCCGGGTGCAGGAGCACCTTCAGCGTCGACTGCTCCAGGGAGAACATCGTGGCGACCTTCGGGAAGCAGATGATCGGCACGTCCGTGGAGTCGATCTTCTGGACCATGAAGCGCTCACGGAGCACGATCAGCGGGTTGCCGTCGAGCTGCGAGAGCGTGGAGAGCCACATGTTGGCCTGGTACGCGGAGGTGGTGCCGCCGGAGAAGTACATGCCGACGGTCGGCTGGTAGTCGGCCAGCCACTGGTCGAGCCACTCCATGACCGCTTCGGCGTTCTTGGCGCGCTTCTTGGGGAGCAGCCAGGACATGAGGTAGACGACGCTGCCGCCCAGGAGCGCCAGGGAGATGCCGAGGCCGATGCCGCCCCAGTACGCGTCGGTGGTGGCGGCCGTGAGCAGCAGGCCCAGGGTCGTCGGCACCGAGAACAGGAGCAGGCGGCGCGCGTGCTGGCGGGCCAGCAGGCGCGGCGGCGCGGCGGTGAGGTGCAGCGCGGAGGTGTCGATGTTCCGCGTGAGCACCGGCAGCTGACGGCTGCGGCGGACCATGACGGCGGTCGCCGTGCAGGTGAAGTGCAGGGCGAAGAAGACGAGCAGCGCGACGGTCAGCGGCGACTGCTCGGCGAGCGGCTCGATGCCGTCGATGCGCAGCAGGCCGACGAGGATCAGCATGTCGCGCAGCAGCTGCCGGACGATGACGTCGAAGCGGACCTTGCCGAGCAGGGAGAGCAGCCCCGGCTGCTTGTACTGCAGGTAGATGTCGAGCGCGAGGTTCGCCGCGGAGGCGGCGATGAACACCGGGACGTACGGAATCAGCGCGGTGGCGAGCTGTGCCGCGAAGAGTGCGAACATCGTCAGCAGCGCGGTGAGCTGCACGATGCGGCGGTTGGCGAGTCCGGCGGAGGGCACGGGCTTGAGCTCCTGGCGGGGGGCGGTCGGACAGGGCGGGGGCGGTACTGGAGTCCGGACATGAGGGCGGGGCCTGCTTCAGACGAGGCTCGTCACTCATCCGGATAAGAGGAAGACCCCTGACCGTATGACGCCGGGTGCCTCCGTAGCAATCTTCCGTGACACTCATCACCGCATATAGGGGCAAAGGTCCCCTGGCCGCCGCCGTACGGTCCACCGGCCGGAATGCCGGGGCGCCGGGCCCCGGTCTTCGCGTAGATTCGCAGGGCAAGCAGCATCGGGATCATTGGGGAAGCGCGTGACTAGGCAGGGCGTGGCAGAGGCTCACCGGGTCGTCGTCAAGGTGGGGTCCTCCTCGCTGACCACCGCTTCGGGGGGTCTCGACGCGGACCGCGTTGACGCGCTGGTCGATGTGCTGGCTAAACACCGAAATCTGGGGGCGGCCCGAAGGGTCTCGGTTGAGGGTGGTGGCGGGAGACGGGCGGGCGGGGGGGAGCGCGAGATCGTGCTCGTGTCCTCCGGTGCCATCGCCGCCGGGCTCGCGCCGCTCGGCCTGCGCCGCCGCCCCAAGGACCTGGCCCGTCAGCAGGCCGCGGCCAGCGTCGGCCAGGGCCTGCTCATGGCCCGCTACACGGCCTCCTTCGCGCGCTACGGCCTCCGCGTCGGGCAGATCCTGCTCACCACCGACGACACCAGCCGCCGCGCCCACCACCGCAACGCCTCGCGCACCCTCGACGCGCTCCTCGCCATGGGCGCCCTGCCGGTCGTCAACGAGAACGACACCGTCGCGACCGACGAGATCCGCTTCGGCGACAACGACCGGCTCGCCGCCCTCGTCGCCCACCTCGTCCGCGCCGACCTGCTCGTGCTGCTCTCGGACGTCGACGGCCTGTACGACGGCGACCCCGCGGCCGAGGGCACCGCGCGCATCGGCGAGGTGCGCGGCCCCGCCGACATCGCGCACGTCAAGATCGGCAGCGCGGGCAAGGCGGGCGTCGGCACCGGCGGCATGGTCACCAAGGTCGAGGCCGCCCGGATCGCCGCGGCCGCGGGCATCCCCGTCGTCCTGACCTCCGCGAGCCACGCCTCGGACGCCCTCGCGGGCCGGGACACGGGCACGTACTTCCACGCCACCGGGCGCCGTTCCGCGGACCGCCTGCTGTGGCTCCAGCACGCCTCCGCGCCCCGGGGCGCCCTCACGCTCGACGAGGGGGCCGTGCGCGCGGTCGTGGAGGGCCGCAAGTCGCTCCTGCCCGCGGGCATCGCCGCCGTCGAGGGTGACTTCATCGCGGGCGACCCGGTCGAGCTGCGGGACCCCGCGGGGCGTGCCGTCGCCCGCGGCCTGGTCAACTTCGACGCCAAGGAGCTGCCCCGGCTCCTCGGCCGCTCCACGCGCGAGCTGGCCCGCGAGCTCGGTCCCGCGTACGAGCGCGAAGTGATCCACCGCGACGGCCTGGTGGTCCTGCACCCCTGAGGCGCCCCGCCGGGCCGGGCCCCGCCCGCGCCCCTGAACGCGCGCTCCCGCGAACCCCTGTGCGGCCCGCCCCGCTATCCCCGCCCACCCCGTCGACACCAGCGGAAATCAGGCCGAAAACAGGCGCGAACGCCGTTCACGGACCGGCTCGCGCGAGGGGAAACTCCGGAAAATCGCCCCGAGAGACCGCTTGTCCTGCTCAACTTTGTGGCAAGGCAGTTCCGCACGACCGTTGCGTAACGACCGTTGCGTATCCGCATGAGGACTGGTTGAAGGAGGCCGTCGTGAGACGAGTGCGCCCAGGGGCGGCGTCCCGCGGGTCGGCTGAGCGCGCCCTGACGAGCGTCGCCGCGGGGGCGGCGTACACCGGGGGCACGGGCGATGACCACGACCAGGAGACCGGCGCGCGGCAGCCGGACGAGAGCCCCCGGGAGACGGGCGGCGAGCGCGCCGAGGCCCCGCGCCTGTGGCACGTGACACTCAGCGTCTCCGGCACCAGGACCCCGTTGCAGGAGGTCAGGCGCGGCCTCGAACAGCTCGCCCACGACCACCCCTTTCTGCTGACCAGCCGGTACGCCCACGACCACGCGGAGATCCGCTACTGGGAAGAGGCCCGCGACCTGCACGACGCCGCGGCGGTCGCGCTGCGCCTGTGGGGCGAGCACCGGCAGACCGCGCGGCTGCCGCCCTGGGAGATCGTCGGCCTCGAAGTGATCGACCGCGACACGTATCACCAGCGCATCGCGGAGGGGTACGGACCGCTGCCCGCGACGCCCGTCGGCGTCCACCCCTTCTGAGCAGGGGGAGCGCCCCGCAGGGGCGCGGGGCGGTGCCCCTGGGCGGCTCCGCCGCGTGGGCGCGACCAGCCCCAAACGACCCGCGGATGCGCCACACACGGAAACCGGCCATGTCTCGCGGAGCGGAACACCCCGTGGACGCGGGCCCGCGCAAGGCTACGCTTCCGGCATGACCGCCCCGCTCTCCCCGTACGACAACATGACCCCGGTCGCCCAGGCCGCCTACCGCGCCCGCGCCGCCGCCGCGCGGCTCGCGCCGCTGCCGCGGGCCGCGAAGGACGACGCGCTGCTCGCCGTCGCCGACGCCCTGGAGGTGCGCACGGCGGAGATCGTCGAGGCCAACGCCGCGGACGTCGAGCGCGCCCGCGCGGCCGGGACCAGCGAGGCGATCGTGGACCGGCTCACGCTCACGCCCGAGCGCGTGCGCGCCATCGCCGCCGACGTGCGGGACGTCGTCGCCCTGCCCGACCCCGTCGGCGAGGTCGTGCGCGGCTCCACGCTGCCCAACGGCATCGACCTGCGCCAGGTCCGCGTCCCCCTCGGCGTCGTCGGCATCATCTACGAGGCCCGGCCGAACGTCACCGTGGACGCCGCCGCCCTGTGCCTGAAGTCGGGCAACGCGGTGCTGCTGCGCGGTTCGTCCTCCGCGTACGCCTCCAACACGGCGCTGGCGCGCGTCCTGCGCGACGCCGTCGGCGGCGCCGGGCTCCCCGCCGACGCCGTCCAGCTCGTGCCCGGCGAGAGCCGCGACTCCGTGCGCGAGCTGATGCGCGCCCGCGGCCTCGTCGACGTCCTGATCCCGCGCGGCGGCGCCTCGCTGATCAAGACGGTCGTCGAGGAGTCCACCGTCCCCGTCATCGAGACCGGCACCGGCAACTGCCACGTGTACGTCGACAAGGACGCCGACCTCGACATGGCCGTCGAGATCCTCATCAACTCCAAGGCCCACCGCGTCAGCGTCTGCAACGCCGCCGAGACCCTCCTGGTGCACGCCGACATCGCCGACGCCTTCCTGCCGCGCGCCCTGGACGCGCTCGCCGAGGCGGGCGTGACCGTGCACGCCGACGAGCGCGTCCAAGCGTACGCCCCCGCCTCGAAGGCCACCGTCGTCCCGGCGACAGCCGAGGACTGGGAGACCGAGTACCTCTCGTACGACATCGCGGCCGCCGTCGTCGACTCCCTGGAGCAGGCCGTCGAGCACATCCGGCTGTGGACCTCCGGGCACACCGAGGCCATCGTCACCACCTCGCAGCAGGCCGCCCGCCGGTTCACCCAGCTCGTGGACTCCACCACGGTCGCCGTGAACGCCTCCACGCGGTTCACCGACGGCGGCCAGTTCGGCTTCGGCGCCGAGATCGGCATCTCCACGCAGAAGCTGCACGCGCGCGGGCCGATGGGCCTGCCGGAACTGACCTCGACGAAGTACATCGTGACCGGCGACGGACACGTGCGCTGACGCCTTCCGGCCCCCGCCCGACGGGCGGGGGCGTTCGGGGTCACAACCGCTGAATTCCCTTTCCGTCTGCCCAAATCCACCACTCCAGGTCTACGCTGGACGCGTGCCGGAGGACGTGGGGGGCACGCCGTTCGCAGGCGGCGGGGAGCCCGACGACGACCGCGACCACGGGGGTGCGGACGACGAGTTCGCCTCCGTGGTCTTCGACGAGGACTTCGTGCGGGCCGCGGAAATCCACGAACCCACCGCCGTGGAGCGCCTCCTGGCCGCCGCCCAGGCCCGCGCCGAGGCCGAGGCCCGCCGCGGCCGCGCCCGCCGCTCCGGCTCCGACGCACGGGACGCGGCGGACGACGACTTCGACGACTACGCCTACGACGGATACGGCCCGGACGACGGCGTCTTCGGCCCCGAGCACGACGTCGACGACCTCGACGACGCGGAGCTGCTGGAGGACGGCCGCGGGCGCTACGCCCGGCGCGGCGGCAAGGTCCGCTGGCACCGCCCCGTCGCCTGGATGCTCGCCCTCCTGATGGGCATAGGCATGGTGGCCTTCGCCTTCGCCGCGGTGTACCGAGGGGCGTCGTCCGGCCGCCAGGACCGCATACCCCCGCCCGCGACCACCGAGGTCGAGCAGACCAGGGGCGCGGGCGAGACCGGGGGCCCTTCCGCGTCGGCGGAGTTCGGCCAGCCCGCCGTACCGGCCGAGCCGCGCACGCCCTGACAGCCTCCCGCGAACCCCCGCGCGAGCT
This sequence comes from Streptomyces sp. NPDC053474, assembly GCF_044544845.1. Taxonomy (NCBI): domain Bacteria; kingdom Bacillati; phylum Actinomycetota; class Actinomycetes; order Kitasatosporales; family Streptomycetaceae; genus Streptomyces; species Streptomyces sp. NPDC053474. The sequence goes on along the minus strand of NZ_JBITXV010000003.1, from coordinate 212,725 downwards.
CGGCGAACGTGCTGACGCGGCACGTGAGGAGTTGTCAGAACTTGTCGTGTACCAGGGCGTTTATCGCGCGTCCCGGAGACCTACCCTGAAGGTATGGGCGGGCCAGGAGAACCACCTGCGGGGACACCCGAGGGCGCTCCCGGAGGTGAGGACGAGTACCGATCCGTCGTCTTCGACGAGTCGTTCGTACGCGCTGCGCGATTACAGGAGTTCTCCGCGCGCGAGCGGATGGGCGACCACGCGCGCGCCGTCCGCCGCAGGCCGAGCCCGCACCGCAGGCTCTCCCTGCAGGTGGTGATCCTCGTCGTCCTGATCACCGTCGCCTTCGGCACCGCCATCTACATGGGCGTGCGCCAACCGTACGAGACCCCCGTGGCCCGCCGCACCGAGCCGCTGCGCATGACCGTCATCCCGCTCGCCCCGCAGGGCCGCGTGCCCGGCGCCGGGAAGGCCGCGGACCTGTTCGCGAAGAGCCCGGCCGCGCAGTTCGGCGTCGGCGCCAGCGGCATCGTGCTGCCCGCGGCCCGCCGCACCGCGCACTTCACCGAGGACCAGGTCGTCGCCGCGCTCGCCACCGCCAAGGACTACCTCGTCGAGTCCTCGCTCGACCCGGACGTGCTCGCCGGCCGCACCGTGCGCTCCCCGCGGGTGCTGCTCGACCCCGCCCAGCTCGACCAGTTCGACCGCAGCTTCAGCCGCCCCGCCGCCGACGGGCGGCACGCGCCCACCGGCTGGCTGGTGCGGTTCGACCCGGCGAGGACCGCGCTCGCCGACCCGGGGGTGCGGGTGAACGGCACGCTGCGCGCCGACGAGACCGACAAGGAGACCCTCGAAGTGGCCTCCGACCACACCTTCGTCTACGCGCTGCGGCCCGCGGGCGCGCACGGCCACGCGCGCGCCTCGCTGTTCACCGTCCGCCGCGAGCTGCACTTCCGCTTCGACCGCGACGACCTGCGCATGCACCAGGCCGAGCTGCTCGTGTCGTACGTCCAGGCCGGGCCGCTGAGCTGCGCCGCCGACAGCACGCGGCTGCTGCGGCCGCTGCTCGCGGGCCAGGAGGCGGGCCCCGGCGGCCCCGCGGGCACCGACCCGTACGCGACGGGCCGGGCGACGGCGCTGTGCGGGGCCCTGGCGGGGGCGGTCCGGGACGGGACGTAGCGGGTGGCCGGTCGGCCAGGGGCGTGGCTGACCGGTGCTGACCGGCCTGGGGCGTGGTCGACCGGCCCGGGGCTACTTCTCGCCGGGGCCTGCCGAGGGTCCGTCGCCGCCGGGGCGCTCGGAGGAACCGCCGCCGCCCTGGCCCGTGAATCGGCCGCGCAGCTTCCCGCCGAGGTCGCCCGCGCCGCCCGCGATGTCCGTGACCAGCTTCATCAGCGGGTCCTTGCTGTTGCGCACCGTGTCCGCGTACGACGACGCCGACTGCCGGAAGGAGTCGGAGACGGAGGTGTCCTTGTCCTCCTGGCGGCGCGGGTAGTGGCCGTCCATGAGGCGCTGGTAGTCGCGGGTCGCGGCCCACTTCCTCAGCTCGGCGGCGCGCACGGTGGTGAAGGGGTGGGAGCGCGGCAGCACGTTCAGGATCTTCAGGACGGAGTCGCGCAGGTCGCCGCCCGCCTCGTACTCCTCGGCCTGCTCCAGGAAGGCGTCCACGTTCATCTCGTGCAGGTGGTTGCCGCCCGCGATCTTCATCAGGCCGCGCATGGACGCCTGGAGGTCCTGGCCGACGAGCAGGCCCGCGCGGTCCGCGGACAGCTCCGACTTGCGGAACCACTCGCGCAGCGCGGTCACGATCGCCATGATCGCCACATTGCCGAGCGGGATCCACGCCACCTTCAGGGCGAGGTTCGTCAGGAACAGCAGGATCGTGCGGTACACGGAGTGCCCGGACAGGGCGTGGCCCACCTCGTGGCCGACGACCGCGCGCATCTCCTCCTCGTCGAGCAGCTCGACGAGGCCGGTGGTGACCACGATGATCGGCTCGTCGAGGCCGATGCACATCGCGTTCGGCTTCGGGTCCTGCGTGACGTACATCGGCGGGACCTTCTCCAGGTCCAGGATGTAACAGGCGTCCCGCAGCATGACGTTGAGGTGCGCGAACTGGGCGTCGGACACGCGGACGGAGTCCGAGAGGAACAGCAGCCTGAGGCTGCGCTCGGGGAGCAGTCCGCTGAGTGCCTTGAAGACCGTGTCGAAGCCGCTGAGCTTGCGCAGGGCCACCAGGGCCGAGCGGTCCGCCGGGTGCTCGTACGCCCGGGACGAGATGCCGGGGAAGCGCCTGCGCTGCCTGCTCGGCACGCTCTCCTGGCCGCTGCCCGTGCTGTCGCTGGCGCCGCCTGTGCCGTTGTGGCCGTTGTGGCCGTCCTGGCCGTCGTGGTTGCCGTTGGTCATGCCGCATCCCCCATGTCGTGTCCGTCCGTCGCGTCCGCAATCGTGCCCCCGAGACGGGGCCCAGCCTAGGCGGAGATACCGTGGCGGGGCAGCGCACAGAAGGAGCCATCCGCCATGGAGTACATCTCTTCCGCCGACGCCCTCACCCTGGCCGCCCACGCGGCCGACAAGCAGGGCCCGGGCAACCTGCTCCGCGTCGTACTGATCGTGATGGTCGTCGGCTGCGTCCTGGTGGGCTGGCTGCTGCTGCGGGGATACCGGAAGTGACGGGCCCGGGGAGCCCCGGCAGGGCGCCGTCGCCGCACCGGCACACCCCGCATACGATGTGCTCAAGTCTTTACCCCGATCCCACACCGGATAGGTCCTGCTGACGATGAGCCTCCACGCCACCGCCGCCCAGTTCGTCACCCTCGCCTCCTCCGAAGGTGAGCACGTCGATGAGCACGCGAGCCTCAGCCCCTACGTGACCGGCGGCGGCGCCTTCGTCGTCCTGCTCCTGCTGCTGTGGATCACCACGCGCTTCAACCGCGACCGCTGAGCCCCGAGCTCCGGGGCCCCACGGCCGGAACCCGGGTCGCCCGGCGGGGCCGGTAGTGTCTGCACGCATGGGAGAGCAGGACATGCCGACCGGCCCGCGGGGCGGACCTGGCACAGGCCCGGCGAGCGCCGCCAAGCGCCGCCTGGGCGTCATGGGTGGAACGTTCGATCCGATCCACCACGGACACCTGGTGGCGGCCAGTGAGGTCGCCGCCCAGTTCCACCTCGACGAGGTCGTGTTCGTACCGACCGGGCAGCCGTGGCAGAAGAGCCACAAGCTGGTCTCGCCCGCCGAGGACCGCTATCTGATGACGGTCATCGCGACCGCCGAGAACCCGCAGTTCTCGGTCAGCCGCATCGACATCGACCGCGGCGGCCCCACGTACACCACGGACACCCTGCGCGATCTGCGCCGCCTCAACCCCGACACGGACCTGTTCTTCATCACGGGCGCCGACGCGCTCGGTCAGATCCTCACCTGGCGGGACACCGAAGAGCTGTTCTCGCTGGCCCACTTCATCGGCGTCACCCGCCCCGGCCACACCCTGGCCGACCCCGGCCTGCCCGAGGGCGGCGTCTCCCTCGTGGAGGTACCGGCCCTCGCGATCTCCTCCACGGACTGCCGCTGCCGGGTCGCCAAGGGGGAGCCCGTCTGGTACCTGGTGCCGGACGGCGTGGTGCGTTACATCGACAAGCGCGAGCTGTACCGCGGCGACTGAGCCGAGAGGGGCACCGGTGAACGACCGACAGTACGACCCGTACGGCGGCGAGTACGAGGGTGACGCGGCGGCTCAGTACGAGATCGTCGGGTACGACGAGTACGGGCGGCCGGTCTACCAACTGGTGCCCCGTCAGGCGGCGGCCCCCGCGTACGACGCGTACGCCGCGCAGCCCCAGCCCCAGCCCCAGCCTCAGGCGCAGGGCTATGGCTATGACGCGTACGCGCCGTCGTACGAGGTCTCGTACGGGGCCGGGGCGTCGTACGACGCCGGGGAGCAGACCGGGTGGATCCCACAGCAGCAACAGCCTGAGCAGCGGCCTTCGTGGGATCAGCAGCACCAGGAGCCTCAGCAGCATCAAGAGGCCCAGCAGCACCGGGAGCCTCAGCAGCAACAGGAGGCTCAGCAGCCTCACCAGCACCAGCACCAGCACCAGCACCAGCCCGGCCCTGGACCGGAGCCCTCGGAGCAGCGCGAGTACCACACCGCGCAGTTCTCCTTCATCGAGGAGCCCGACGAGGACTCCGAAGACGTCATCGACTGGCTGAAGTTCACGGAGAGCCGTACCGAGCGGCGCGAGGAGGCCAAGCGGCGGGGCCGCTCGCGGGTCGTCGCGCTGGTCGTCGTGCTCGCGCTCGCCCTGGTCGGCGGCGTCGGCTATCTGTGGGCCGCGGGCGAGCTGCCCGGCCAGTCGGAGGACAAGTCCGGCGGCGCGGCCGCCGCCGGGCCGCAGAAGCGCGACGTCGTCGTCGTGCACCTGCACAACACCAAGGGCGGCGGCACCTCCACCGTGCTCCTGGTGAACAACACCACCACCAAGCGCGGCTCCGCCGTCCTGCTGCCCAACTCCCTCGCCCTGACCGGCGACGACGGCACCACGACCACGCTCGGCAAGTCCGTCGACGACGACGGCTCGACCGGCACGCGCGAGGAGCTGGACACGCTGCTCGGCACCCATGTCGAGGGCACCTGGCGCCTCGACACCCCCTACCTCAACAACCTCGTCGAACTCGTCGGCAACATCGACATCGACACCAACGCCGACGTGCCGGACCCCAAGGCCAAGCGCAAGGGCGAGGCGCCGCTCGTCAAGAAGGGCGAGCAGCAGACCCTCAGCGGACCGATGGCCGTCGCCTACGCCACCTACCGCGCGCCCGGCGAGGGCGAGAACGCGCAGCTCGCGCGGTTCGGCCAGGTCATGCAGGGCGTACTGCGCAAGCTGTCGTCCGACCCGCAGGCCGCCACGGTCACCGTGCAGTCGCTCGCGCAGATCCTCGACCCGTCCCTGAAGGAGAAGGACCTCGGCACCTTCCTCGCCAAGCTCGCCGACCGCGCCAAGGGCGGCGACTACGCGACCGCGCTCCTTCCGGTGCGGCAGGACGGCACGCTGACGGAGAAGGCGGCCGCCGGTGTCGTCAAGGACGTGCTCGGCGGCGTCGTGAAGAGCCCGGAGCAGGGCGCGGCGGTGCGCGTCGGCGTGCGCAACGCCACCGGCGCCAAGACCGCCACCGAGAACGCCCGCATCGCCCTCGTCAACGGCGGCTACACCTTCGTCGACGGCGGCACCGGCTCCGCGCCCGCCACGTCCTCGCAGGTCACCTACGGCGACGCGGACAAGAAGAAGGAGGCGGCGGAGGTCGCCAAGACCCTGGGCCTGCCCGCGAGCGCCGTCCGCAAGGGCGACCCGGCGTCGAACGCGGACGTGTCCGTGGTGCTCGGCCAGGACTACAAGAGCCGCTGAGCCCGCCGACGGGAGCCGTCGGCGGGCTGCGGGGGCCTCGGCAGGTCCTGCCGGAGCCGCCGGTAGGGCTGCGGGGGTCTTCGGCGGGTCCTGGTGGAGCTGTCGGCAGGGCTGTCGGGGTCGTCGATGGGCCCTGCCGGAGCTGTCTGGCGGGGCTGTCGGGGGTGTGCGGCGGGGCTGCCGGGGGCGGTGTGGCGGTCCTGCCGGAGACGTCCGGCGGGGCTGGCGGGGGTGCTGAGCGGGGGTGTCCGTTCCGCCCGGGGGCCCGGTGATCGAATAATCCTCTGGGGAGCCGTCCGCAGTCCGTGAGACCCTTGACGGGTATTGCCCGTCTGAAGGAAAGCTCTCTAGTGACCGCCACGGACCGCTCCACCGAGCTCATCACCGTCGCCGCCCAGGCGGCCGCCGACAAGCTCGCGCACGACATCATCGCGTACGACGTCAGCGACGTGCTGTCGATCACGGACGCCTTCCTGCTCGCCTCGGCGCCGAACGACCGCCAGGTCAAGTCGATCGTCGACGAGATCGAGGAGCGCCTGAACAAGGAGCTCGGCGCCAAGCCGGTGCGCCGCGAGGGCGACCGCGACGCCCGCTGGATCCTCCTCGACTACGTCGACATCGTCGTCCACGTCCAGCACAGCGAGGAGCGCGTCTTCTACGCCCTCGAGCGGCTGTGGAAGGACTGCCCCGAGATCGAGCTGCCCGCCGACGCCAAGGCCACGCGCGGCAAGGCCGCGGAGCACGCCAAGCTCCAGCAGGCCGCCGAGGAGGCCGAGGAGATGCGGCACCTCGGTGGTGAGCTGCGGTGACTGCCCGCGGCTGCCGCATCATCCTGTGGCGGCACGGCCAGACGTCCTGGAACCTGGAGCGCCGCTTCCAGGGCTCCACGGACATCGAGCTGACCGAGGCCGGTGTCGCCCAGGCGCGCCGTGCCGCCCGGCTGCTCGCCTCGCTGAAGCCGGACGCGATCATCGCCTCCGACCTCAAGCGCGCCGCCGCGACAGCCGCCGAGCTCGCCGCCGTCACGGGCCTCGACGTCACGCACGACGAGGGCCTGCGCGAGACGTACGCGGGGGAGTGGCAGGGCCTCACCCACGAGGAGATCATCGACCGCTTCGGCGAGCAGTACGCCGCCTGGAAGCGCGGCGAGCCGGTGCGGCGCGGCGGCGGTGAGCTGGAGACCGAGGTCGCCGACCGGGCCGCCCCCATCGTGCTGCGGCACGCGGAGAAGCTGCCGGAGGACGGCACGCTCGTCGTGGCCAGCCACGGCGGCACGATCCGTACGACCATCGGCCGCCTCCTCGGCCTGGACTCGCACCACTGGGAAAGCCTGGGCGGGCTCTCCAACTGCTGCTGGTCCGTCCTCGGCCAGGGCGCCCGCGGCTGGCGCCTCCTCGAGCACAACGCGGGCACGCTGCCCGAGCCGGTGCTCGGCGACGACGACTAGCCCCCAGGTCACGGCCCTCGTGGCCGATCCCGACGCGGATTTCGCGTTTGGGCAGGTGGCAGGCTAAAGTTCTTCTTGTTCGCCCCGCAGAGCGGGAAGAACGCAAGGGGCTATAGCTCAGTTGGTAGAGCGCTTGCATGGCATGCAAGAGGTCAGGAGTTCGATTCTCCTTAGCTCCACAGTCCCGGTCCCGTCCCCGTCAGGGGGCGGGACTTTTTGTTGTCCGCTGGTCTTCTTGCTTTGCTCAGCGCTTTCGTTGCTCTTGCCGCTCGGCGCCGTCGTTGCTCAGCGGCCGCTCTCCGCGTGCCGCAGCTCCCGGAGCCGGGCCGTTGCCCTGCGGGTCTCCTCGTCGTCCGGGGTGTAGACCACGATCCGGCACTCCGGCATGCCGTTGATGGACAGCGAGACCGACGTCATCCGCAGCTCGCCGACCGCCGCGTGGCGGAAGGTCTTCACCCGCGGCCCCGGGGGTATGACGTTCCCGCTCGCCCAGAGGTCCGCGAACTCCGGGCTCGCCAGGGACAGTCCGCGGATGAACTCCTCCCAGGCGGGCTCGCCCACGTGCCGCCCGTACGCGCCGCGCAGCGTGGCCACCATCACCGGCAGCTCCGTGTCCCGGAAGACCAGCGGGCAGTCGCACCGGGGCACCACGAAGAGGGTCCACAGGACGTTCGGCACGCCTATGGACTCCATCTCGGGGACCATGAACAGATCGCGGTAGGCGGGGTTGGTGGCGAGGATGTCGTACCGCGTGTTGTAGACCACGGCCGGGTGCGGGTCCAGGGCGTCGATGATGCCCTGGACCTCGGGGCCGACCGCCTCGGCCGCCGCCTCGTGCCGGACGGCGTACGGCACCTCGGCCAGGTGGTACAGGTGCTCGCGCTCCGCCCGGTCCAGGCGCAGGGTGCGGGCGACGGCGTCCAGGACCTGCGCGGAGGCGTTGATGGGGCGGCCCTGCTCCAGCCACGTGTACCAGGTCACGCCGACGCCGGAGAGCTGGGCGACCTCCTCGCGGCGCAGCCCCGGAGTGCGGCGGCGCGGGCCCGGCGGCATGCCCACGTCGGCCGGGGTGACCCGGGCCCTGCGGCTGCGCAGGAAGGCGGCCAGCTCGGGGCGCCGCCGGGCCGCGGACGCGGGCGTGCGGGTGGAGGCGGCCGTGGCTGCGGGGGCGGCCCCGGCGTCGGCCGTGCGGGGCGCCCGACCGGTGGCCGACCCCCGTGCGGCACTGGTCGGACGCCCTGCACCGTGGACGCCGGGGAGCACGGGCGGGTTCGGCGGGCTTGGCGGGGTGCGCGGGGCCGCGTGGGCGGGCATGGGGTCCAGGGGCGCTCGGCCGGACGCGGGGGCCGGTGTCGCCTGGTCCGGCGCGGGGCCCTGTGCGGAGGCGGGGGCCGCCTGGTCGGACGTAGGGGCGGGGGCCGCTGGGCCGGGCAGGGGGCCCGGGGGCACGTCGACGGGTGCCGGAGCCGTTGCGTCGGGCGCGGGTGCCGGAGCCGTTGTGCCGGGCGCGGGTGCCGGAGCCGTTGTGCCGGGCGCGGGCCCCCGAGCCGCACGGCCCGGTGCGGTGCGCGGGCGTGCCCTGCTCGTCGTGTCCATCGTCGTCACGTCCCCCATCGTCACGTCCCCCATCGTCACCATCAGGACCGCCCCGTGCCAGGTGCTGTCAGTACCAGCATCGGCGGGCTCTCACTACCTGTACCGAACCGTCGACACGCTCATGTGCATGACGACCACAAGACCCTCGGCACCGAGTCCGGTCTCAACTCCCGCATCCAGTAAAGCCCCTGGCACTGACAATCGCCCGGGACGCGTGCTCGCGGCCGTGCTCGCGGCCCAGTTCATGGCGCTGCTCGACGTGTTCATCGTCAACGTCGCGGCGCCCACGATCCGTAACGACCTGCACGCGTCCGGCGCCGGGCTGCAACTCGTCATCGCGGGCTACACCATCACGTACGCCGTCCTGCTGATCACCGGTGCCCGGCTCGGCGAGCGGCTCGGACACCGGCGCGTCTACCTCGCCGGGCTCGCCCTGTTCACCGCCGCGTCGCTGGCCTGCGGACTGAGCCAGAGCACCGGCCAGCTGATCGCGTTCCGCCTGGTCCAGGGCGCGGGCTCCGCGCTGCTCATTCCGCAGGTCCTGAGCCTCATCCAGCGCACCTTCACCGGGGAGGCCCGGGTGCGGGCCCTCGGCGCCTACTCGGCGGTGCTCGCCACGGGGGCCGCGGCCGGGCAGGTGGTCGGCGGCGTCCTGGTCAGCGCCGATCTGTTCGGCACCGGCTGGCGCCCGGTGTTCCTCGTGAACGTGCCGGTCGGCGTGGTCCTGCTGGCGCTCGCCGCCCGCGTCCTGCCGACCGACGGCACGCTCCCCGCCGGGCGCGCCCGCGGCCTCGACCTGCCGGGTCTCGTCCTGCTCGGCGCCACCGTCTCGCTGTTCACCGTGCCCCTGGTCCTCGGCGAACAGAAGGGCTGGCCGCTGTGGACCTGGCTGTCCCTGGCCGCCTGCGCGGTGTTCTTCGCCCTGTTCTGCGGCTACGAGTCCCGGCTGGCCAAGCGCGGTGGGGCGCCGCTGATCTCGCCGAGGCTGCTGCGCACCCCGGGCATGGGCGTCGCCGTCCTCCGCCTCGCCGTCATCATGGCGGTCAACGCGGGCTTCCTGTTCGTGCTCACGCTGCACCTGCAGGGCGGCCTCGACTACAGCGCGCTGCGTGCGGGGCTGACGTTCGCCCCGACCGCCATGCTCTTCGGCGCGGTCGGCCTGACCTGGCGGAAGTGGCCCCGGGCCGTCCAACCGGCGCTCGTCCCCTGCGGATTCGCGCTCACCGCGGTGGCGAGCCTCGCCGTGGGCCTGCTGTTGCGCGACGGCCGTGACGTCGGCGGCTGGCTGTACGTGGCGTTCGTCGCCGTGGGCATCGGGATGTCGCTCGGCTTCAGCCCGGTCCTCACGCGCGCGTTGGCGACGGTCAGGCCCGAGGACGCGGCGGACGCCAGCGGTCTCCTCGCGACCGTCACCCAGCTCGGCCAGGTGACGGGCGTCGCGGTCTTCGGCGCGCTCTTCCTCGGTCGGCTTGAGTCGCCGGGGGCTCCGGGAGCGTATGCGTCGGCGGACGCGCTCCTGGTGTGCTTCTACGCGCTCGCCGCGGCGGCCGCCCTAGGGGCCGTGTCCGGACTGGTACGTATGCGTCGCTGACCGGCTCGCCGTGGTCGTGGCAGAATTCGGGGGGCCGGAAGGGGACTGCACCAGTGCGCCGACGGTGACCCGACGGGAGGGAGAGCGCGATGCCTGCGAGCATCCTCGAGGAGGCCGGCGGCCTCCCCGAAGTGGCGGAGATACGGTCCGGTGACGCCACGCTCCTCAACTGCCCTTCCTGCGGTTCGGCCCACGTCGCCCAAGTCCTCGGTGACAACGGCGGAGTCAGTTACGTGTGCACGGCCTGCGGCCACAGCTGGAGCTGATCGATGGGTGCACACAGGCGTAAGTGCGACTGGTGCGGCAGCGGTACGCCGATCGTCCGCGACATGGAGCCGGTGAACCCGGACTACCAGTACTGGTGCGAGGAGTGCGCGCGGGCGCTGATCATAAAAGGCGACCCCATCGAGACGTACCGCGAACTCGAAGGCGAGCCGATCTACGGCCGTCTGCTCGACGAGCACTGCACGCTCAAACGCTTCTACTCCTTCGCCACCGCCTGAGCGCGGCCCCGGAGAGGTCTCCCCGGGCTCTCCGCGCGCCCGCGGGGCCCGCGCCGCCCACACCGTCGTCGTCAGGAGCGCCCGGGTGGCCACGCACGCGTGCCGCAGGGCGGGTACGTCATGAGCAGGGGCGCCTCGGTCGCACGCAGCGCGTGCAGGTCGTCGCCCGCACGCGCGGTCGCGCCCTCCGCGACGCGGGCCGCTGGCGCCGCTGAGCGTCCGGAACGGAAACGATTTGGTGGTGCGGGGGGTCCACCGTGTAATGTTGGCGGAGCCGCCGGGGAAACCGGGCGGAACACAGCAAGGGGCTATAGCTCAGTTGGTAGAGCGCTTGCATGGCATGCAAGAGGTCAGGAGTTCAATTCTCCTTAGCTCCACAGTGAATGGAGAGCGGGCCACCCGGATCGGGTGGCCCGCTCTCGTGTGTCCTCCTCGTGTTCTACGGCCGTCCGCTGCCCAGGGCGCGGCGCCCGCGCCCGCGCGGCAGCATCGGCAGGGTCCGGGACGCGCCGGGCGCCGCCGGGTCCTCCTCGACGCGCAGGGCGAGCGCGGGGCAGCGCCGCACGGCGCGCTGGGCGCGGGCTTCCGCATAGCGCGGCACCGCCGCCTCCGCGACCGACGGGAAGCCGTCGGGGCCCAGCTGGATCAGCTCCGGGACGATGTCGGCGCACAGGCCGTGGCCCTGGCACAGCGTCCAGTCGACGGCGAGCTTGCGGCCGCTGGGCGCCTCGCCCCGCGGCGCGTCGTCCTGGAGGGGCAGTACGCCCTCCACCGGGCGCCCGCAGCCGTCTCCCAGGACGTGTGCCGCCAGGTCGTCGGTGAAGGCCGCGATCGTGGACTCCAGGAAGGCCGCCGAGCCGTCGGGATGCTTGCAGGCGCCGCGCCGCTTCACCGCCCGCGTCACCTCGCGCAGCGCCTCCAGGGCGGTCGGTCCGCCGCCGTCCAGGACGTCCGCGAGCCCGCGCGCGGCGGCGGGCAGGCCCAGGTAGCAGGGGCCGCACTGGCCCGCGCTCTCGGCCGCCAGCCAGTGGGCCACGCGCAGGGACTCACCGAGCGGACAGGTGCCGGGGCCGATCGGCAGCACGGCGCCCGCGCCCAGCGCGCCCCCGCAGGCCTCCAGGGCGGCACGGGAGACGACGGCGTCGTGCGCGGTGACCGGGTCCAGCCACTTGCCGTGGTAGCCGCCCGTCAGGACGCCCTGCGGCAGCGGGGGAGCGCCCGCGAGCTGCAGAACGTACCGCAGCGGGACGCCCGTTGGGACCTCCACCACCATGGGGCGCGCGACGGCCCCGGAGACGGTCAGCAGGACGGTGCCGGGCTCGTCGCGCAGTCCTGTGCGGCGGTAGCGGTCCGCGCCGGTCCGGGCGGCGACGGCGAGCTGCGCGAAGGTCTCCGCGTTCGACAGGAGCGTGGGCGCGCCGCCCACCCCGGAGTCCGCGGTGCGGACCTTGCGCCCCGGAGGCAGCGCGGGGCCGCCGTCCGCGGAGCGTACGAGCGCGGAGGACTCGCCGGTCACCATGCGCACGGGGTTGCGCTGCACGCGCGCGCGAAGGCGCGAGCCGCGCCGGTCGCTCAGGCCCCGCTCGCCGAGCGCTGCGCGCATCGACGCCTCCGTGGAGTCACGGGTCACACCGACGACCAGGGTGCGCGCGCCCAGGGCCTCGGCCGCGAGCAGGGCGCCGTCCAGGATGAGGTGCGGCGCGCGGTTGATCAGGACGGTGTCCTTGCGGCAGGCGGGCTCGTCCTCGCTGCCGTTGACGACGACCACGGGACGTACGCCGCGGCGGATCGCGGACTCGGCGACGGCCCGCAGCTTCGTGGCGAACGGGAAGCCCGCGCCGCCCCGGCCGCGCAGGCCGATCGCCTCCGCGAGCCCGGCCAGCTGCTCGCCCGCCACGGCCTTGAGCGGGCCGTGCACCTTCAGGTGCATGGCGAGGTCGAGCCGCTCGACCAGATCGAAGCCCGAGGTCAGCAGCGGAAGCCCGACGACGCGGACTTCGGGGACGTCGGGCAGGGGCGCGTTCACTTGCTGCCTCCGGCAGGCGCGTTCCAGGGCTCACCGGTGCTGGGCGCCTGGAACGGGCCGAGTAGGGGTTGTGCGGCGGTCCCGTCGCCTTCGCGCACGGGCTCGTACGGCGGGTCGGCCGCGGGCGGGTGGTAGACGGGCCGGGACCCGGTGTCGTAGCGGCCCTCGGAGTGCGGGCCCGGTTCGTCGGAGCCGAACCGGGTGTCTCCGTAGTCGTGTTGCGTGTCTTGGGGGTCTACGGAGTCGTATCGCACGCCCGGGAAGTCGTATCCGGTGTCTACGGAGTCGTACCGGGTGTCTACGGAGTCATGGGAAAACGGGGGGCCGGGGGCCTCGGCGGGAGGTGGCGGCGAGGGGGCGGGCCAGCGAGGCGCGACGGTGGGCAGGACCTCGGTCGTCCTGAGGTCCTGCGGGAGATCGGTCTCGTCCTGGTCGGCGGGCGTGGCGAGCGCGCGGTAGGCGGCGGCGATGCCGGTGACGGGGGCCTGCTCGGCCGGGGCGCCGCGGCCGTCGGGGGCCGTGCCCGGGAGCGGGGCGGTCCCGGGGGCCCGGACGGCCGCCGGGGCGCGGCGGCGCGACCGGCCGGGCGTTCCCCGGCCGTCGGGTTCGAGGACGGCGAGGATCCGGGTGGCCGCCTTGCGCTTGACCGGGGGCGGTGCCGCCCGCAGCGCCATGGCTCCGGCGACCGCGACGAGGCACAGGCAGTACAGGGCGACCACCCACGGCTTCGGCGGACGGCCCGCGTACAGGCCGTGGATCAGGGCGGCGCACCAGGCGGGGTAGGCGAGCATGTGCAGGGCCCGCCAGCGCGAGGCGACCTGGACCGGCGAGGCGAAGGCGCTGCGCAGGGCGCCGGTGACGCTGGTGGTGACCATCAGCAGGCCTGCGAGCGACCCCAGGCCGATGAGGCCGTCGCCGCCGGTGACGCCGAGGCCGAAGGGGATGACCGCGCCCACCAGGGACACGTGGTCGAGGGCGAGTTTGACGGTGCCGTGCAGGAGCAGGAAGCCGACGGAGGCGACCGCGGTGGCCCGGTGCACGGCCTGGGCGAGCAGGCGCTGGCGGGAGCCCAGGAAGAGGCGGTCCGACGCGACCAGGCCCCACGCGACGGACGCGGTCAGGGAGACCAGGGACAGGACGCCGGTGGTGTAGTCGAGGGCGGCACGGAAGTCGTCGCCTCCCGCGAACACCAGCAGGGGTATCAGGAGCAGCGCGGCCGTGGTCAGCAGGCCGCGGGCCGCTCTGCCCGGCCCGGCGAACGAGCCGGTGAACGAGCCGGTGAACGGCCCGGCCGACGAGCGGAGCGAGGGGGAGCCGGATAACGCGGGGCTCCGGGGACGCTTGCGGTGCGGGTGCAGAGGGTTCATGGGGGCGACTCCGAAATGGTCCGGTCGCCGCATGCTAAGTCGCCCCATACCGACGGGTACGTGGTTTGAGTTATTGCGTTGTTATCGAAGTGCGACTCGATCTTGGCGTTGCCCCGATAGTGGGCGGTACGCGGAGTAATCCTTGGCCAAGGGTGAGCCTCCGCTTTCCGTGCGGCGCCGCGAGGCCGGATCCGGCCGGAGCGGGACGAACTGCGTCGCCCGGGCTCGGGGCCCTGCGGTACTCTGACGCCATGCGTGCCGTACGCCTTCTGCTTAGCGGGCCGCGCTGATCAGTCCCGACCGCCCAGTGAGCGTGGTCGGAATCGGCGCGGCGTCCCCTCCTGTGCGAGGGGCATTTTTATTTGGCCGCACGGCCGTTTCCGCAGGCAGAGACGATCGATGGAGCTTTGAGGACCATGAGCGAGACGAATTCCTCCGCCACCGCCGAAGGCGCGGGGGGCGCCCCTTCGGCCGCCGAGGCGGCCGCGCCGCACCGCTACACGGCCGCCCTGGCGGCCGAGATCGAGGCGCGCTGGCAGGACGTCTGGGACGCCGACGGCACGTACGAAGCACCCAACCCGAGCGGTGACCTGGCCGGCGACCCGGAGCTGGCGGCCCGCCCCAAGAAGTTCATCATGGACATGTTCCCGTACCCCTCGGGTGCGGGTCTGCACGTCGGTCACCCCCTGGGGTACATCGCCACCGACGTGTTCGCGCGCTTCCAGCGCATGACGGGCCACAACGTCCTGCACTCCCTGGGCTTCGACGCCTTCGGCCTGCCCGCCGAGCAGTACGCGGTGCAGACCGGCACGCACCCGCGCGTGTCCACCGAGGCCAACATCGCCAACATGAAGGCGCAGCTGCGCCGTCTGGGCCTGGGCCACGACAAGCGCCGCTCGTTCGCGACGATCGAGCCGGAGTACTACAAGTGGACCCAGTGGATCTTCCTGCAGATCTTCAACTCCTGGTACGACGACGAGCTGCGCAAGGCCCGTCCGATCGCCGACCTGGTCGCCCAGTTCGAGACCGGTGAGCGCGTCGTACCGGACTCCACGCGCGCGTGGAGCGAGCTGTCCGCCGCCGAGCGCGCCGACGTCCTGAGCGGCTTCCGCCTGGCCTACGCCTCCGAGGCCCCCGTCAACTGGTGCCCGGGCCTGGGCACCGTCCTGGCGAACGAGGAGGTCACCGCCGACGGCCGCTCCGAGCGCGGCAACTTCCCGGTCTTCAAGTCCAAGCTGCGCCAGTGGAACATGCGCATCACGGCGTACGCCGACCGCCTCCTGGAGGACCTGGACGCGCTGGACTGGCCCGAGGCCATCAAGCTGCAGCAGCGCAACTGGATCGGTCGCTCCGAAGGCGCCCGCGTCGACTTCCCCGTCGGCTCCGGCGACGCGGCGATCACGGTCTTCACCACCCGCCAGGACACCCTGTTCGGCGCCACGTACATGGTCCTGGCGCCCGAGCACGAGCTGGTGGACTCGCTGGTCCCGGCCGCCTGGCCCGAGGGCACCCACGAGGTGTGGACCGGCGGCCACGCGACGCCCGCCGAGGCCGTCGCCAAGTACCGTGCCGTCGCCGCCGCCAAGTCCGACGTCGAGCGCCAGGCCGACGCCAAGGAGAAGACCGGCGTCTTCACGGGCGCGTACGCCACGAACCCGGTCAGCGGCGAGCGCGTCCCGGTCTTCATCGCCGACTACGTCCTGATGGGCTACGGCACCGGCGCGATCATGGCCGTCCCGGCGCACGACACCCGCGACTTCGCCTTCGCGCGCGCCTTCGAGCTGCCGATGCGCTGTGTGGTCGAGCCCTCCGACGACCGGGGCACGGACCCGTCGACGTGGGACGAGGCCTTCGCCTCGTACGAAGCGAAGATCGTCAACTCCTCCGGTGCCGACGTCTCCCTGGACGGCCTGTCCGTCGTCGAGGCCAAGGCCCGCGTCACCGAGTGGCTGGAGCGCGAGGGCATCGGCCGCGGCACCGTCAACTTCCGGCTGCGCGACTGGCTGTTCAGCCGCCAGCGCTACTGGGGCGAGCCCTTCCCGATCGTCTACGACGAGGACGGCGTCGCCCACCCGCTGCCCGAGTCGATGCTGCCCCTGCCGCTGCCGGAGGTCGACGACTACTCGCCGCGCACCTTCGACCCGGACGACGCCGACACCCGGCCGGAGACCCCGCTGTCCCGCAACGAGGACTGGGTCAACGTCACGCTGGACCTGGGCGACGGCCCCAAGAAGTACCGCCGCGAGACCAACACCATGCCCAACTGGGCGGGCTCCTGCTGGTACGAGCTGCGCTACCTGGACCCGCACAACGACCAGCGGCTGGTCGCCCCCGACATCGAGCGCTACTGGATGGGCCCGCGCGCGGGCCAGCCCACCGGCGGCGCCGACCTGTACGTCGGCGGCGCCGAGCACGCCGTGCTGCACCTGCTGTACGCGCGCTTCTGGTCGAAGGTCCTGTTCGACCTGGGCCACATCTCGTCGGCCGAGCCGTTCCACAAGCTGTTCAACCAGGGCATGATCCAGGCGTACGTCTACCGCGACAGCCGCGGCTTCCCGGTCCCGGCCGCCGAGGTCGAGGAGCGCGACGGGCAGTACTTCTTCGAGGGCGAGCCGGTCAAGCGCGAGCTGGGCAAGATGGGCAAGTCCCTGAAGAACGCGGTCACCCCGGACGAGATCTGCGAGGAGTACGGCGCGGACACCCTGCGCCTGTACGAGATGGCGATGGGCCCGCTGGACGTGTCCCGCCCGTGGGACACGCGCGCGGTCGTCGGCCAGTACCGGCTGCTGCAGCGCCTGTGGCGCCTGATCGTCGACGAGGCCACCGGCGAGGTGACCGTCGTGGACGCGGAGCCCGGCGAGGACGCGCTGCGCGCCCTGCACAAGGCGATCGACGGCGTCCGCCAGGACCTGGAGGGCATGCGGTTCAACACCGCCATCGCCAAGATCACCGAGCTGAACAACCACCTGACCAAGGCCGGGAGCGCGGTGCCGCGCTCCGTGGCCGAGCGTCTGGTGCTGCTGGTGGCGCCGCTGGCCCCGCACATCGCCGAGGAGCTGTGGCGCCGTCTGGGCCACACCGACTCGGTCGTCCACCAGGACTTCCCGGTCGCCGACCCCGCGTACGTCGTGGACGAGACCGTGACCTGCGTCGTGCAGATCAAGGGCAAGGTCAAGGCGCGCCTGGAGGTCTCCCCGGCCATCTCCGACGACGAGCTGGAGAAGGTCGCCCTGGCCGACGAGCGGGTCGTGGCCGCGCTGGGCGGCGCGGGCATCCGCAAGGTCATCGTGCGGGCGCCGAAGCTGGTGAACATCGTTCCCGCCTGACCCTTCCCAGGCGCCCGCCTGGACGCTCGCCGCGTTCCGGACGGTCTGTGAGGCCATGGGTGACCGGCCGGATCCCGCACGGGGTCCGGCCGGTCAACTGTTCGCCGGGTGGGGTGCGTTGGCCCGGGCGGGCCGCGGGTGTGCCCTGGGCGAGCCCGGGCGAGTTGCGGCGTCGGGCCGAGGCATCCGGGTAGTCCCCTACGGGCAGGTTCCGGGTTCCGCTGGAACCCTCGATCGGTCTGCTGCGTTTACCGTGGAGAGGCAGACGGGCCCGTCCGCCGACGACCTCACCGACCGCCCCGCCCGGCCGAAGGAGAAGCATCGTGGAAGCCGTGATCGCAGTGGTCGCGCTGCTCTTCGTGCTGTTCCTGGCAGTCGGGGCGTATGCGGTGGTCAAAGCCGTGGGCGCCGCCAAGCGCGGCGTGGACCGCACCCTCTCGCAGGCCCGCCGGACGGTCGAGGACACGACGCTGCGCGCGAAGACGTTCGCGCAGCCCGGCGCCGTCGGCGAGCTGGCCCAGCTCCGGCTCACCCTGCGCACATCGATGCGGGCCACCCAGGACGCCCTGCGCGCGGGCGTCGCCGAGGACCCCTCGCTGCACGAGTCCCTCGCGCTCTTCGAGCGCCTGAGCGTCCACGGCCACGAGCTGGACGACGAGCTGAAGCGCCTGGAGAGCGAGCCGGACCGCATCACCCTGAGCCAGCGCCTGCCCTCCCTGAAGGAGCGCACGCAGCAGATCACGAAGGCGGCGGACTCCCTGCGCTGGGCGGCCCGCGACCGCGCCCACAAGTTCGCGGACGACGATCTGGACCTGCTGCGCACCCAGATCGACATGGAGGCGGGCGCCCTGCGGCACTGGACGACGGAGCCGTCCGACACCCAGCCCGCCGCGCCGCCCGCGTCCTCGGCCTCGCCGTCCTCCGCGCCCACCTCGCCGTGGCCCGGCCCAGCACCGGCGGAGTCGTCGCCCCGGCCCGGCGCGACGGCCCCCACGGAGCGCTCCGACCGCACCGCCCAGGAGCCGACGAGACCCGCGATCACACCGCCGAGCCCGCGGCCGACGTACTCCTGGGAGAAGCAGACCAAGCCGGAGAGCACCACCTGAGCCCGTGTGATCCGCCGCCGACGCCGTCGCGAGGCACTGGTCTGCCCGGGGCCTGCCCGGCTCCGCGCGGCCCGTCATGGGCGCCGTCGCCCGGCTGACGGGGTCGGACTGCCGCGTCAGGGTCCCTGCGGGTAATCTCCAGCTCATGTCCCGCCATGTCGCGATCGTCACCGATTCAACGGCCTACCTGCCGCAACGGACGATGGAGCGGCACGGCATCACCGCGGTGCCGCTGACCGTGGTGCTCGGCAACCAGGCGCTCGAAGAGGGCACCGAGATCTCGGCCCGCTCCCTCGCGCTCGCCCTGCAGAAGCGCCGACCCGTGACCACGTCCCGGCCGAGCCCCGAGGTCTTCGCGCGCACCTACCGCGAGGTCGCCGAGGCGGGCGCCACGGGCATCGTCTCGCTGCACCTGTCGGCGGAGTTCTCCGGGACGTACGACGCGGCCGTCCTCGCGGCGCGCGAGGCACCGGTGCCGGTGCGCGTCGTCGACACCGGCATGGTCGCGATGGCCCTCGGCTTCTGCGCCCTCGCGGCCGCCGAGACCGCCGAGTCGGGCGGCTCCGTGGACGAGGCGGTGTCCGCCGCCGAGAAGCGGGCCGCGAGCACGTCCGCGTACTTCTACGTGGACACCCTCGACTACCTCCGCCGCGGCGGGCGGATCGGCGCCGCCCAGGCGCTCCTCGGCTCCGCGCTCGCCGTGAAGCCGCTGCTCGAACTGGACGGCGGGCGCATCGAGCTCCTGGAGAAGGTGCGCACCGCGTCGAAGGCGATCGCCCGGCTCGAAGAGATCGCCGTCGAGCAGGCCGGTGCGCACGAGGTCGACATCGCGGTCCATCACCTGGCGGCGCCCGAGCGCGCCGAAGCGCTCGCGGAGCGGCTCAGGGAGCGCGTGCCGTCACTGGCGGAGCTGCACGTCAGCGAGGTGGGCGCGGTGATCGGCGCGCACACGGGACCGGGGCTGCTGGGGGCTGTGGTGTCGCCTCGGTGAGGTGACGTGGGTGTCGGCCGGGACTCGTGCGGGTGACTGAGTTATCCACAACTCCCCGGTAGTCCCCGGGAATTGACCAAGATCAACGCGCTTCCCGCGGGCTGTCTAGCGTCGTTGGCATGGAACTTCGATCACCTTCACGGACAGCGACAGGCACGACGAGCGGAGAGCCGAGCCCGGGCCCCCACGTCCGAGTGACGCATCGCCACGCCCGACGGCGTGCCCGGCGCAGGCGGGCCGCGGCGGAGGCGATGCGGCTGCGGGCGGAGACGCTCTTCGCCGGGGCCGGTGGGGCTGGTGGGGCTGCCGGGGCCGGGCCCGGTCCGGTGGGGCTTCGCCGAGCGGGAGTTGGTGCGTCCTCGCTGACACCGGCACCGGCACCGGCACCGGCCTCGGCACCGGCCTCGGTCGAGCCGGAGTACGCAGGGGCCTTGCCGGAGGCGGACGACGCGTACGACCGGCCCGCGCGGGCGGCCCCCTCGTGGCGGGCGCGGGCCGGGCTCGCCGTGCGGGAGCGGCTTCCGGTCTGGGCGCAGCGCAGATGCGGTGTGGAGCGGCGGAGCGTGCTCGCGCTCGGGGTGGTCCTCGTCGTGGCGGCGGCGTTCGCGGCCCAGCACTTCTGGAGCGGCCGGGCGCAGCCGGTCCGGGCGCCGGACGTGGTGGGTGAGGCGGCGGCGCCCGGCCCTGAGGGGGGTCCGTCCCCGTCACCGGGAGCGCTGCCGGACGCGGGGCTGCCTCCGGGAGCCGAAGGGGCTGCGGGCGCCCAGGGGGCCGGTGCCGGACAGGGCGGCGGTGCCGGGGCCACGGGCGAGGCGGGCGGCGGGCTCGTCGTGGACGTCAGCGGCAAGGTCCGCAGCCCCGGTGTCCTCCGCCTGCCCGCCGGCTCCCGCGTCGCCGACGCGCTGCGGGCCGCGGGCGGGGTGCGCCCCGGCACGAAGACCGACGCCCTCAACCGCGCCCGGCTGCTCGTGGACGGTGAGCAACTGGTCGTGGGCGGCCCCGCGCCCCCGGCGTCCGGAGCGCCCGCAGGGGGAGCGGCGGCCGGACCGCCCGGTGCCCCCGGGGCGACGACGGGGCCCGTCGCGCTGAACACCGCCACACCTGAGGAACTGGACACCCTGCCTGGGGTCGGCCCGGTCCTCGCGCAGCACATCATCGACTACCGCACGGAGCACGGCGGCTTCCGCTCGGTGGACGAGCTCCGCGAGGTCAACGGCATCGGCGATCGACGCTTCGCCGACCTGCGGAATCTCGTGCGGCCATGAGGCGGCCGGGTGCGTGGCCGCAGGCCGGTGGGCACGCGAGGGCGGGGCGCGCGGACGCCCGTGGCGCTGGGGCCCGGCGCCTCGGCTCGGCCCACCCCCGCCAGGAAGGCCCAATGGACCTGCGTCTCGTGCCGCCCGCCCTGGCGGCCTGGGCGGCCGCGGCCCTGGCGCTTGACGCCCCGCCCCGCCTGGTGGTGGGCGCGGTGGTGGTCTGTGTGGTGGTCGCCGGAGCCCTGCTGGTGACGTGGACGGCGTGCGGGCGCCCGGCGGCGGGGACGCGCGGCCGCCTGGGCCGGTGGCGGGGCGGAGCCTGGGGGCGGGTCAGCGTGGCGGCCGTCCTGTTGTGCGCCGGGGCGGCGGCGGCCTCCGCAGGGCTGCACGGGGCGGATCTGTACCGAGGCCCGGTCCCCGGGCTCGCCCGGGAGTACGCCACGGTGACGGCGGAGCTTGAGGTGACGTCGGACCCGCGCCGCACCAGACCCCGGGTCACGGGGGACCGCCCGATGCCACCGGCCGTGGTCCTGAACGCGGACGTCGTGCGGGTCACGGAGACGGACGGCACGACGACCGCGACGCGGACACCGGTGCTGGTCGTCGTGCGGCAGGAGGAGAAGGAAGGGGGACGCGACACCGGCACCGAAGGTCCGCGAGGAGCGCGGGAAGCGCGAGCGGAGGCACGCGGGACCGGGCAGCGGCGGGACTCCTCGTGGCTCGGGCTGCTGCCGTCCACGCGGCTGCGGGTGCGGGCGGACCTCGTGCCGCCGCTGCCGGACAGCGGAGGCATCGCGGCGGTGCTGCGCGTGCCGGGGGACCGAGGGCCGCGGGTGACCGGGGAGCCTTCTCGGGCGCAGCGGTTCGCGGGAGAGCTGCGCGGAGGGCTGCGGGAGGCGACGGACGGGCTGCCCGCCGACGCTCGGGCGCTGCTGCCGGGGCTGGTGATCGGGGACACCTCCCGGGTTCCTCCGGAGCTGGAGCAGGCGTTCCGGGCGACCGACCTCACACATTTGCTGGCCGTGAGCGGGGCGAACCTCACGATCGTCCTCGCGCTGCTCATCGGCCCGCCGGGGACGGCCCACCGGGCAGAACGGCGCGGCCTGGCACCGCGGTTGGGCATTCCGCTGCGGGCGACGGCGCTGCTCGGGGGCGTGCTGACACTCGGCTTCGTGCTGGTGTGCAGGCCGGAGCCGAGTGTGGTGCGGGCGGCGGCGTGCGGCCTGGTGGTGCTCCTTGCCCTCGCCACGGGGCGGCGCAGATCGCTGATCCCGGCGCTCGCCGCCGTGGTCCTGGTGCTCGTCCTGTACGACCCGTGGCTGTCGCGGAGCTATGGCTTCCTGCTGTCCGTGCTCGCCACGGGGGCGTTGCTGACGCTCGCGCCGAGGTGGAGCGCCGGGCTTCGGCGGCGCGGGGTGCCGGGGCGGCTCGCCGAGGCGCTGGCGGCCGCGGCGGCGGCGCAGGCGGTGTGCGCGCCGGTGGTGGCGGTCATCGCGGCGCGGGTGAGCCTGGTGGCGGTGCCGTGCAATCTGCTGGCGGAGTTCGCGGTGGCACCCGCCACGGTGCTCGGGTTCGCCGTGCTCGCGGTGGCGCCGGTGTCGATGCCGGTGGCCAAGGCCCTGGCGTGGGGAGCGAGTTGGCCGACCGAGTGGATCGCGGGCATCGCGCGGACGGGGGCGTCGCTGCCCGGGAACGGCGTGGATTGGCCGGGCAGTTGGCGCGGAGCGCTGCTGCTCGCCGCCGTCACGGTGGTGCTCGTCCTGGTCGGCAGGCGGCTCGCGCGGCACCCGTGGGTGTGCGCGGGGTGCGCGCTGCTGCTGCTCGCCGTGGTCGTCCAGCCACCGCCGCTCACCCGGGTCATCGCGGGCTGGCCGCCGCCCCGGTGGCGTCTGGTGATGTGCGATGTGGGGCAGGGGGACGCGACCGTCCTCGCGGCGGGGCCCGGTGCCGGGGTGGTCGTCGACGCGGGGCCCGACCCGGTGCTCGTGGACCGCTGCCTGCGGTCGCTCGGCATCACGCGGGTGCCCTTGGTGCTGCTCACGCACTTCCACGCGGACCATGTGGCGGGGCTGCCGGGGGTGCTGAGGGGGCGTTCGGTGGGGGCGATCCAGACGACGGGGTTCGGGGAGCCGCCGGGGCAGGTGGCGTTCGTGCGGGCGCAGGCGGCCGCGCGGGGGGTGCCGGTGACGCGGGCCGAGGCCGGGGAGCGGCGGCGCACGGGGGAGCTCGACTGGCGGGTGCTCTGGCCCGCACCACGCCCGGCACCGGACCCGGAGGGGGCGAACGACGCCAGCGTCACGCTCCTGGTGCGCACCCGGGGCCTCACCCTGCTGCTGCTCGGCGACCTCGAACCGCCCGCGCAGCGAGCCCTGTTGCGCACCCCGGCGGGCGCGACGCTGCCGCGTGTGGACGTTCTGAAGGTCGCTCACCACGGGTCGGCGTATCAGGATCCCGGGCTCTTGCGGCGGGCCGGGCCGCGTCTGGCGCTGATCTCCTGCGGGGCGGACAACTCCTACGGACACCCCTCGCCCCGCACGGTGGCCGCGCTGCGTGGGATGGGGGCGATGGTGGTGCGGACCGACGTGGACGGTGCGATCGCGGTGGTCGGAGGGCGGGCCGGTGGCGGGTCAGGGGAAAGGGGCGGAGGGGCGGCCAGGGTCGCGGGCGGAGGAGGGGAGGCGGAGCTGGGGGTGGTCACGCGCCGGTCCTGAGGCGGTGGCGTTGGGGGAGGAGGGGGGGAGAGATCAATTCGGGTCAGCCGGACAGTCGGAGCAGTTCTTCTGTTTGTGCAATGTTCTTGCTGAAGTGGGCGCGTTTGCATCGAATGCCGCAACGGTGATCGAATGCCTCTTCGTTATACGTGTTGTCAAGGCCCGCGGGGGTGTGTCGCAGTGTTCGGCCGTTGGCTGGGAAACCGTTGGAGCCGAGGAGGGCGGTCCGGCCCGCTGTCGGCGGTGGCGGTCCCGCCAGGTGCCGGGGTGCTCAGCTGCCGGGTGCTCGACCCCGTGAACGAGTCGGTGCGGCACGCGGAGCTGTCCGTCACCGACACCATGGGGCGCAAGGTCGTCAGCGGTGGGACGGACCCGTTCGGGTCGTTCGTGACGGCGGTCCCCGCGGGGGAGTACCGGCTCGCGGTGTCGGCGGAAGGGTTCACGCCCTACCGGGCGAACGTCACGGTCGCCGAGGGCGCGCACGCGTCGATGGGCGACGTGACGCTCCAGGTGGCGCAGCTGCCCACGCTCCCGGATTCGGGGGACTGGGACATCGACCCGATGCACTCCACCATCGGGTTCACGGCGCGGCACATCGGGCTCGCGCGCATCCACGGGCGGTTCAACACGTTCGCGGGGGCGATCCGTCTCGCCGAGCGGATGGAGGAGTCCGCGATGCACGTGGTGATCGACGCCGCGTCCATCGATACGGCCGTCAAGATGCGCGACGACCATCTGCGGTCCGGTGACTTCCTGGACGTGGAGCGGTACCCGACGATGGAGTTCTACAGCGACCGCTTCGTACACAAGGGCGGCAACCGCTGGGCGATCACCGGCGCGCTCTCGCTGCACGGCGTGACGCGGACGGTGACGCTCGACGCCGAGTACCTGGGCGTCGGCCAGGGCATCCAGGGCGAGACCCGGGCGGCCTGCCGCGCGACGACCGAGCTGCACCGCGACGACTTCACGATCACCTGGCAGACCATGCTCGCCCGGGGCATCGCCGCGGTCGGCGCCAGCATCACCATCGAGCTGGACATCCAGGTCGTGCCGAAGAGCGTCGCCGCGGCGGCCGCGGCGTAGGGCTCAGGGGGCTTCCAGCCAGCCCTCGTACTCCGCGGCGAGGCCGTCGAGCGCCGCCGGGTCCAGACGCCGCTCGGGGTCCTCGACGACGACCAGCCACTGGGCGTCCTCGGCGTCGTCCTCGCCCGCCAGCGCGTCGCGTACGAGCTGGGGCTCCTCGGCCACGCCGAAACGGTCGGGGAGCTCTTCGGCGACTTCTTCCGCCGCGTCGCGGTCGGGCAGTACCAGGACATGTCGTACGTCGGTCACCTGGCCATTCTCGCCCACGGGCGGCGGGGGACCGGACGCGGTTCCGGCGGCGCCTCCGGCTGTCGGTGGCGCGTGGGATGCTTGACGGCGATGGCCAGGAAGAACGCACAAGACGACCCGCTCGCCCCCGTCACGGTAGCCGTGGGGCAGGAGGACCTGCTGCTCGACCGTGCCGTGCAGGAGGTCGTCGTCGCGGCCCGCGCCGCGGACGCCGACACCGATGTGCGGGACCTCACCCCCGACCAGCTGGCGCCCGGGACGCTCGCGGAGCTGACCAGCCCGTCGCTGTTCGCCGAGCGCAAGGTCGTGGTCGTGCGCGGTGCGCAGGACCTGTCGGCGGACACGATCAAGGACGTGAAGGGGTACTTCGGCGCGCCCGTGGAGGAGATCACCCTCGTGCTCCTGCACGCGGGCGGCGCCAAGGGCAAGGGGCTGCTCGACGCGGCCCGCAAGGCCGGGGCGCGGGAGGTCGCCTGCCCCAAGATGACCAAGCCCGCGGACCGGCTCGCGTTCGTGCGGGGAGAGTTCCGCACGCTCGGGCGCTCGGCGACGCCGGAGGCCTGCCAGGCCCTGGTGGACGCGATCGGCAGCGATCTGCGGGAGCTCGCCTCCGCCGCGGCGCAGCTGGTCGCGGACGTCGAGGGGACCATCGACGAGGCGGTCGTCGGGCGGTACTACACCGGGCGGGCCGAGGCCTCCAGCTTCACCGTGGCCGACCGGGCCGTGGAGGGGCGGGCCGCCGAGGCCCTTGAGGCGCTGCGGTGGTCGCTCGCCACCGGGGTCGCGCCCGTGCTGATCACGAGCGCGCTCGCGCAGGGCGTGCGGGCCATCGGGAAGCTGTCCTCCGCCCGGGGCGGGCGCCCCGCCGACCTGGCGCGGGAGCTGGGGATGCCGCCCTGGAAGATCGACCGGGTGCGGCAGCAGATGCGGGGGTGGTCTCCCGACGGGGTGGCGGTGGCGCTTGCCGCTGTCGCGGAGGCCGATGCCGGGGTGAAGGGCGGGGGGGATGATCCCGAGTACGCCCTGGAGAAGGCGGTCGTCGCCGTAGCCCGCGCCGCCCGCCCCCGCCGCCCCTGACGGGACCCCGGGCCACACCCGCCCCCTCCACGCACACCGGCCCCCCAGGCCTGCCTAGGCCCGGGCCCCCGGCACCGCCGCCCCCGGCCTGGCTCAGCCCAACCTGCGGCGCTCTGGCCCTCCCGGCCCGCAGGGCCCCTGCCCGCGCCCGCCCCGGGCCCGGCCCAAGCCCAGAGAAGCCCAGCCACATCCCAGCCCCGCCAGGCCCCGCCAGGCCCCGCCAGGACCCCCATAACCCCAGAAACACCGGAACCCCAGAAACACCGGAACCCCTGAAGACGCCGGAACCCAGAAAACCCAAAAGACCCCACCCCCGCCCCGGGAAAGGGGCAAGGCGTGGGGTCTCTTGGTTACGCAGTGTGTTGAGCTCGCACCCGCGTGGCGAACGCAGGCCGCGTGCGGGCTCGGGGTGTCGGTCGGGAGCGGATGAGAGAGGGCCCGCTCTGGGTCCTGCCGACGGTTACATCAGGTGTGGTCCAGAAGGACTCAGCCCTGGAGGGACGCGACCTGCGAAGCAAGCGCCGACTTCTTGTTGGCGGCCTGGTTCTTGTGGATGACGCCCTTGGAGACGGCCTTGTCCAGCTTGCGGTTGGCGTCGCGCAGGGCGACGGTGGCCTTCTCGACGTCGCCCGCGACGACGGCCTCACGGGTCTTGCGGATCGACGTCTTGAGGGCGGACTTGACCGACTTGTTGCGCAGGCGCGCCTTCTCGTTGGTCTTGTTCCGCTTGATCTGGGACTTGATGTTCGCCACGAAAGAGCCTTTTCAGGTTCAGGTACCGCTGGTTTCTCTGACATGCGCCTCGCGCTGAGAGGGCTACGAGACACAGCTGACCACGGTACCAGGCCCCTTCGGGGCGGCCCAAACCGATGGGCACGGCCCACCCGTGGGACCATGGAGGCTACGTATCGATCCGACCCGAGGCATAAGGCGCCTCAAGAGACAGGACCCTGCGTGCCCGCGACCCCTAAGAATGTGCCCGAACCGAGCCGTACCGACCCGGCTCTGATCCGCAATTTCTGCATCATCGCGCACATCGACCACGGCAAGTCCACGCTCGCCGACCGCATGCTCCAGCTGACCGGTGTGGTCGAGCAGCGCCAGATGCGCGCCCAGTACCTCGACCGCATGGACATCGAGCGTGAGCGCGGCATCACGATCAAGTCCCAGGCGGTGCGTCTGCCCTGGGCCCCCACCGAGGGCCCGGACCAGGGCAGGGCGCACATCCTCAACATGATCGACACCCCGGGACACGTGGACTTCACGTACGAGGTCTCGCGGTCGCTCGCCGCGTGCGAGGGGACGATCCTGCTCGTCGACGCCGCCCAGGGCATCGAGGCGCAGACCCTCGCCAACCTGTACCTGGCGATGGAGAACGACCTCAAGATCGTCCCGGTGCTCAACAAGATCGACCTCCCGGCCGCCCAGCCCGAGAAGTTCTCCGAGGAGCTCGCGAACCTCATCGGCTGCGACCCGGAGGACGTCCTCAAGGTCTCCGCGAAGACCGGCCTCGGCGTCGAGGCGCTGCTCGACCGGGTCGTGGCCGAGGTCCCGGCGCCCGTCGGCGTCGCGGACGCGCCCGCCCGCGCGATGATCTTCGACTCGGTGTACGACTCGTACCGGGGCGTCGTGACGTACGTCCGTGTCGTCGACGGCCAGCTCAACAAGCGCGAGCGGATCCGGATGATGTCGACGGGCGCCACGCACGAGCTCCTGGAGATCGGGACGAACTCGCCCGAGATGCTCGCCGCCGACGGGCTCGGCGTGGGTGAGGTGGGCTACCTCATCACCGGTGTGAAGGACGTGCGCCAGTCCAAGGTCGGTGACACGATCACCTCCCTGCACAAGGGCGCCACCGAGGCCCTCGGCGGGTACAAGGACCCCAAGCCGATGGTCTTCTCGGGCCTGTATCCGCTGGACGGCTCGGACTACCCGGAGCTGCGCGACGCGCTCGACAAGCTCCAGCTCAACGACGCCGCCCTGGTGTACGAGCCGGAGACCTCCGCCGCGCTCGGCTTCGGCTTCCGCGTGGGCTTCCTCGGCCTGCTGCACCTGGACGTGATCCGCGAGCGCCTGGAGCGGGAGTTCGGGCTCGACCTGATCGCCACCGCGCCGAACGTGGTCTACCGCGTGATCATGGAGGACGGCACCGAGCACGTCGTCACCAATCCGAGTGAGTTCCCCGAGGGGAAGATCGACCAGGTCTTCGAGCCGGTGGTGCGGGCGACCATCCTCGCGCCGTCGGAGTTCATCGGCTCGATCATGGAGCTGTGCCAGAACCGGCGCGGCGTCCTGCTCGGCATGGACTACCTCTCCGAGGACCGCGTCGAGATCCGCTACACGCTGCCCCTCGCGGAGATCGTCTTCGACTTCTTCGACCAGCTGAAGTCGAAGACCCGCGGCTACGCCTCGCTGGACTACGAGCCCACGGGCGAGCAGTCCGCGCAGCTCGTCAAGGTCGACATCCTGCTGCACGGCGACAAGGTCGACGCGTTCTCGGCGATCACGCACAAGGACGCGGCGTACGCGTACGGCGTGCGGCTCGTCGCCAAGCTGCGCGAGCTGATCCCGCGGCAGGCGTTCGAGGTGCCGGTGCAGGCCGCCATCGGTTCGCGGGTCATCGCCCGCGAGACCATCCGCGCCATCCGCAAGGACGTCCTCGCCAAGTGCTACGGCGGTGACATCTCGCGTAAGCGGAAGCTGCTTGAGAAGCAGAAGGAAGGCAAGAAGCGGATGAAGATGGTCGGCTCCGTGGAGGTCCCGCAGGAGGCCTTCATCGCGGTGCTCTCCAGTGACGAGGGCCCCAAGAAGAAGTAGCCCTCCGCCCGGCCGCGGCCGGGTCCCCCGCTGTGTGGAAAGCGCTCGTCCGTCGCCCGGACGAGCGCTTTTCGTCTGTCGGCGAGTGCGGCTTCCGGCTGCCCGCGGGTGCGGCTCCCGGCTCTCCGCGGGCGCCGCTTTGGGCTGTCGGTGAGCGCCGCGCGGCGGCCGTCCCGTCGCCCGGCGGCGGTGAACCCACCGCCCCGTTCTGTAGAAAGTGACAGGCAGCAGCCCCTTACGTGGGGGCCGTCCGGCCTCTACCCTGATCACTGCTCGGAGGTTACTCGCAAGTTAAACAACGCGCCTGGAGTGGCAGCGGAGCGAGCAGCCGCACGCAGCCAGCCAGTAGCCACACGCAGCCAGCCAGTAGGACGCACCGTCGCGGGCCCGGAGGATGTCGTGAGCGACACACAGACCTTGATCGAGAACCGACCGCCCTCGGTGGCGCACCTCCTGCTGGAGCGCGTCGCGGCGACGCCGGAGGCCGAGGCCTACCGCTACCCCGTCCCCGCGGCCTCGGGCGAGGGCCCGGACGACTGGAAGTCGCTGAGCTGGGCGCAGGCCGCCGAGCGCGTCGACGCCGTGGCGGCGGGCCTCATCGATCTGGGCCTCGCGCCCGAGGACCGGGTCGCCCTCGCCTCGGCCACCCGCATCGAGTGGATCCTCGCCGACCTCGGCATCATGTGCGCGGGCGCCGCCACGACGACGATCTACCCGCAGACCAACGCCGAGGAGTCCGCGTTCATCCTCGCCGACTCCGGCAGCCGGGTGCTGATCGCCGACAACGCCGAGCAGCTGGTCAAGGCGCGTGCGCAGCGGGCGAACCTGCCCGACCTGCGGCACGTCGTCGTCTTCGACCCGGCGGGCGTCGAGCCCGCCGACGACGACCCCGAGGGGTGGGTGCTCAGCCTCGCGGACCTGGAGGCGCGCGGCGCCGCCCACCTGGAGAAGAACCCGGACGCGGTCAAGCAGCGCATCGAGGCCATCAGGGCCGACCACCTCGCGACGATCATCTACACCTCGGGCACCACGGGCCGCCCCAAGGGCGTGCGCCTGCCGCACGACAACTGGTCGTACATGGCGAAGGCCATCGCGGCGACCGGCCTGCTCTCGGCCGAGGACGTGCAGTACCTGTGGCTGCCGCTCGCGCACGTCTTCGGCAAGGTGCTCACCAGCGGACAGATCGAGCTCGGGCACGTCACCGCCGTCGACGGCCGCGTGGACAAGATCATCGAGAATCTGCCGGTGGTCCAGCCGACCTACATGGCGTCCGTGCCGCGCATCTTCGAGAAGGTCTACAACGGCGTCGTGGCCAAGGCCCGGGCCGGGGGCAACGCCAAGTACAAGATCTTCCAGTGGTCGGCGGAGATCGCCCGCGAGTACGCGAAGACCAGCCAGGACAACTTCCGCAGGACCGGTGTGGCCTCGGTGCCCTTCGGCCTCGCCGCCAAGCACAAGGTCGCCGACAAGCTGGTGTACGCCAAGCTGCGCGAGGCCTTCGGCGGGCGGCTGCGGGCCGCGGTGTCCGGCTCGGTGGCGCTCGCCCCGGAGATCGGCTACTTCTTCGCGGGCGCCGGGATCCACATCCTGGAGGGCTACGGGCTCACCGAGTCCTCCGCGGCCTCCTTCGTCAACCCCGGCGAGGCCTACCGCACCGGCACCGTCGGCAAGCCGCTGCCCGGCACCGAGGTGCGGATCGCGGACGACGGCGAGATCCTGCTGCGCGGCCCCGGCATCATGGAGGGCTACCACAAGCTGCCCGAGAAGACCGCCGAGGTCCTGGAGTCCGACGGCTGGTTCCACACCGGCGACATCGGGGAGCTGTCCCCCGACGGCTATCTGCGCATCACCGACCGCAAGAAGGACCTGTTCAAGACGTCCGGCGGCAAGTACGTCGCGCCCACGGAGGTCGAGGGCCAGTTCAAGGGCGTGTGTCCGTACGTCTCCAACATCCTGGTGCTCGGCGCCGACCGGAACTTCTGCTCCGCCCTCATCGCCCTGGACGAGGCCGCCATCATGGGCTGGGCCAAGGAGAACGGCCTGGAGGGCAAGAGCTACGCCGAGGTCGTCGCGGCCCCCGCCACCGTCGCCCTCATCGAGGGGTACGTACAGCAGCTCAACGAAGGCCTCCAGCGCTGGCAGACCCTCAAGAAGTTCAAGCTGCTCCCGCGCGACCTCGACGTCGAGCACGGCGAGCTGACGCCGAGCCTGAAGCTCAAGCGACCGGTCGTGGAGCGGGAGTACAAGGACCTGATCGAGGAGATGTACGCGGGCGCGCGCGAGGCCTGAGCCCGCACCAGCGACGCGGCGGGGCGCGGTGGCGCGCGAGGGGATGCGGTGGCGCGCGAGGGGGTGCGGCGGGGCGCGAGGGGGTGCGGCGGGGCGGTCACACGCTCCGTCTGCCCCGCATCTCCCGCAGGATCTCCTCCATGCGCGCGATCTGGCGGCATACGTCGGCCATGTCGTCCAAGCCCCGGTCCGCCAGCTGCCGCTCGACCGCCGCGAGGCGCAGCGACAGCTCGTCGAAGTGCTCCTGCTCGCGCGCCAGCATGTGCTCCAGCTGCTGGTTCTTGCGGTGCAGCTCCAGGAACACGGTGACCTTCGCGCGCAGCACCCAGGGGTCGAAGGGCTTGGTGAGGTAGTCCGCCGCGCCCGTCGCGTAGCCGCGGAAGGCGTAGCCCGCGTCGTTGTCGGTGCCCGTCAGGAAGATGATCGGCACGTCCTTCGTCTGGTCGAGGCGCTTGATGTTGGACGCGGTCTCGAAGCCGTCCATGCCCGGCATCCGTACGTCGAGGAGGACCACGGCGAACCGCTGCCGCAGCAGGGCCTTCATCGCCTCCTCTCCTGAACGGGCGCGTACCAGCGGTTCGTTCAGGGACCCCAGGACGGCCTCCAGGGCCACGAGATTGTCCTCCATGTCGTCGACGAGGAGGATGCTCGCGTGGTCCGCTGTGGTGGCCTCAGTGCTCATGGTGACGGTGCCTCACTCGGTGGTCGGCGCAATCGCGGTCTCTCCCTGAGCGCCGCGCGGTTCCGTGTCGGAGGGTTCTGCGGGTGCCGCGTCGACGGCTTCCGGGGGCGCGGACGCCTTGGGCTCCGCCGGCTCGCCCTCGGGGTCCAGGAGGGCACAGACGACGGTGAGCAGCTGGTCCACGTCCACCGGCTTCGGGACGTAGTCGGTGGCGCCCTGCGAGATGGCCTTCTCGCGGTCGCCGGGCATGGCCTTGGCCGTCAGGGCCACGATGGGCAGACCCGTCCAGCGCGGGGAGCGGCGGATGGCGGCGATGGTCTCGTAGCCGTCCATCTCCGGCATCATGATGTCCATCAGGATCAGGTCGGTGTCGGGGTTGCGCTCCAGGGTCTCGATGCCCTCGCGGCCGTTCTCCGCGTAGAGGACCACCAGGCCGACGCGGCTGAGGACGTGGGTGAGCGCGAAGACGTTGCGGATGTCGTCGTCGACGATGAGCACCCGGCGGCCCGGCAGGACCCGGCCCGCGTGCCCCTCCTTCCACGCCTCCAGCTTGGTCGGCGCGGGCCAGTTGTCGTCCGCCTCGGGCACGGTGTGCGCCGACAGGACCATCTGCTCCCGGGGCTCGGGCGCGGGCACCGTCCGCGAGGACGCGTACGCCACCGCCGCCGCGCCGTGGCCGGGGTGCACCACGGGCACGTACAGCGTGAAGGTAGAGCCCTCGCCGGGGCGGGACTCGGCGGTGATGCGGCCGCCGAGCAGGCCCGCGATCTCGCGGCTGATGGACAGGCCGAGTCCGGTGCCGCCGTACTTGCGGTTGGTGGTGCCGTCGACCTGCTGGAACGCCTCGAAGATCACCGGGAGTTGCTCGGGCGGGATGCCGATGCCGGTGTCCTTGACGGTGAAGCTGATCAGGTCGCCGCGGTCGCTGAGCAGCGGGTCGGGGGACTGCTTGACGTGCTGCACGCTCAGCTCGACGCGGCCGTTCGCGGTGAACTTGACCGCGTTCGACAGGAGGTTGCGCAGGATCTGCTGGAGGCGCTGCTCGTCGGAGAACATCTCGCGCGGCACGTCGTGGCCGACCGTGACGTCGAAGGCGAGGCCGCGGTCCAGCGTGAGCGGGCGGAACGTGGCGTGCACATAGTCCAGGACCTTGATCAGCGGCAGCTTCTTCGGGCGTACGTCCATGCGGCCCGCCTCGATCTTCGACAGGTCCAGGATGTCGTTGATCAGCTGGAGCAGGTCCGAGCCCGAGCGGTGGATGGTGCTGGCGAACTGCACCTCCTGGTCGGACAGATGGCCGTCGGGGTTGTCGGAGAGCAGCCGGGCGAGGATGAGCAGCGAGTTCAGCGGGGTCCGCAGCTCGTGCGACATGTTCGCGAGGAACTCCGACTTGTACTGCGACGAGGTGGCGAGCAGCGCCGCCTTCTCCTCCAGCTCGGCGTTCGAACGGCGTAGCTCCGCCTGCTGGCGCTGGAGCTCGTCGGAGCGCTCCTGGAGCTGGGTCGCGAGCCGCTGGGACTCGCTGAGCAGGGACTCCGTACGGGAGTTGGCGATGATCGTGTTGATCGCGACGCCGATGGTGTTCACGAACTGGTCGAAGAACGCCAGGTGGACGTCGGAGAAGCGGGAGAAGGTGGCCAGCTCGATCACGCCGAGCAGCTTGTCCTCGAAGAGGATCGGGATGATGACGACACTCGCGGGCGAGGCGTCACCCAGACCCGAATGGATCTTGATGTAGTCGGGCGGCACCTCGTCGAGGAGGATGCGCTTCTTCTCCAGGGCCGCCTGGCGCACCAGGCCGTGCGCGGGCATGCCGGTGGTGTCGACGAGGAAGCCCTGCTCCTCCATGCCGGTGTCCTGGGCCGAGCCGTACCCGGCGATGAAGGCGAGGCCCTTCGCGGGCGAGGCCTGGAGCGGGGCGGTGCCGTCGTCGTCCGGGTTGGCCAGGAAGAACGCGCCGTACTGGGCGTTCACCAGCGGGGTCAGCTCGCGCAGGATCAGGTCGGCGACCTCCATCAGGTCGCGGTGGCCCTGCATCAGGCCCGCGAGGCGGGCGAGGTTGGACTCCAGCCAGTCCTTGGCGCGGGTGGTCTCGCGGAGGTTGGACACCATCAGATTGATGTTGTCCTTGAGCTCGGCGACCTCGCCCCTGGGCTCGACGGTGATGGAGCGGGACATGTCGCCCTGCGCCACGGCGGACGCGACCTCGGCGATGGCGCGGACCTGCGTGGTGAGGTTGAGCGCCAGCTCGTTCACGTTCGTGGTCAGGCGTTTCCAGGTGCCGTACACGCCCTCGACGCGGGCCTGGCCGCCGAGCTGCCCCTCGGAGCCGACCTCGCGGGCGACGCGTGTCACCTCGGACGAGAAGGACGACAGGGTGTCCACCATCGTGTTGATGGTGGTCTTCAGCTCCAGGATCTCGCCGCGCGCGTCCACGTCGATCTTCTTCGACAGGTCGCCCTGGGCGACGGCGGTCGCGACCTGGGCGATGTTGCGCACCTGGCCCGTGAGGTTGTCCGCCATGTAGTTGACGTTGTCGGTGAGGTCCTTCCAGACGCCCGACACGCCGAGGACCTGGGCGCGGCCGCCGAGCCGTCCGTCCGTGCCGACCTCGCGGGCGACGCGTGTCACCTCGGCGGCGAAGGCGCGCAGCTGCTCCACCATCGTGTTGACGGTGTCCTTGAGCTCCAGGATCTCGCCGCGCGCCGTCACCGTGATCATCTTGGACAGGTCGCCGTTGGCGACGGCGGTGGTGACCTGGGCGATGTTGCGCACCTGTGAGGTGAGGTTCGACGCCATGAAGTTGACGTTGTCGGTCAGTTCCTCCCATACGCCGCTGACGCCGCGCACCTGTGCCTGACCGCCGAGGTTGCCCTCGGTGCCGACCTCGCGGGCCACGCGGGTGACCTCGTCGGCGAAGGCGGAGAGCTGGTCGACCATCGTGTTGATCGTCGACTTCAGCTCCAGGATCTCGCCCTTGGCCTCGACGGTGATCTTCTTCGACAGGTCGCCCTGGGCGACGGCGGTCGACACCAGGGCGATGTTGCGGACCTGCGAAGTGAGGTTGTCCGCCATGAAGTTGACGTTGTCGGTGAGGTCCTTCCACACCCCGGACACGCCGCGTACGTGGGCGCGGCCGCCGAGGTTGCCCTCGGTGCCGACCTCGCGGGCCACGCGGGTGACCTCGTCGGCGAAGGCGGAGAGCTGGTCGACCATCGTGTTGACGGTGTCCTTGAGCTCCAGGATCTCGCCGCGCGCGTCCACGGTGATCTTCTGGCTCAGGTCGCCGTTGGCGACGGCGGTGGTGACCTGGGCGATGTTGCGCACCTGTGAGGTGAGGTTCGACGCCATGAAGTTGACGTTGTCGGTGAGGTCCTTCCACACCCCCGACACGCCGCGGGCCTGGGCGCGGCCGCCGAGCCTGCCCTCGGTGCCGACCTCGCGGGCCACGCGCGTGACCTCGGCGGCGAACGCCGACAGCTGCTCCACCATGGTGTTCACGGTGAGCTTCAGTTCGAGGAGTTCGCCGGTGGCCTCGACCGTGACCGTGCGGGTGAGGTCACCCTGCGCCACGGCCGTGGTGACGAGCGCGATGTCGCGGACCTGCGCGGTCAGGCGCGAGGCCATCGTGTTCACGGCCTCCGTCACATCGCGCCAGCTGCCCGACAGGCCCCGGACCTTGGCGCGCCCGCCGAGCCTGCCCTCGGTGCCCACCTCCCGGGCGACGCGCGTGACCTCCCCGGTGAAGAGGGACAGCTGGTCGACCATCGTGTTGACGGCGCGCCCGAGCCGACGCAGATCGCCGCGCAGCTCGCGGGAGCCGTCGTGCAGGTCGACGCGCTGGGTGAGGTCGCCGCCCGCGACGGCGTTCAGGACCCGGGTGGCGTTCGTGGCGGGCGCGACCAGGGACTCCAGGAGGGAGTTCACCTCGATGATCCGGGTCGCCCAGCTGCCCTGGCCCGGGCTGGCCGTGAACCGCTCGTCGAGCCGCCCGTGGCGGACCATCTCCCTGCGCACCCGGATGAGCTCGCCGTCGAAGTGCGTGGAGCGGTCCACGAGTTCGTTGAAGACGGTGATCAGCTCGGCCGTCAGGCCCGAGCCGGTCAGCGGCGCCTTGGCGAAGTTCCCGTCGCGCGCGGCCCGCATGGCGGCGAGCAGGGCCCGCAGACTCGCGGTCTCGGCCTCGGACATCCCCGGGGGCGGGGTGCCGACGCCGG
Source organism: Streptomyces sp. NPDC053474 (assembly GCF_044544845.1). NCBI lineage: Bacteria > Bacillati > Actinomycetota > Actinomycetes > Kitasatosporales > Streptomycetaceae > Streptomyces > Streptomyces sp. NPDC053474. The sequence goes on along the minus strand of NZ_JBITXV010000003.1, from coordinate 177,009 downwards.
ACAGCGCCTCCGCGCCCGGGGGCGCGGCGGGCGCGGGCAGCTTGGCGCGCGCGGTGGGGGAGCGGCGGGTGGCCGAGGCGTGCGCCACCTTCCCCGGAGCCTTGCCCTCGGGGGCGGCCGGGGGCGGGGTCGGCGGGGGCGTACTGGCGGCGGGGGGCGGCGTCTGGCCGGGTAATGCCATGGCGAAGTCCGAGGTCACTGTGGAGAGCGGGAGCGGAAGGGGGCCAGGTGCCTCCGCGGAGGCGGGGGTCGGGGTCCGGGCGGATACCGGCGTGTCTGCCGATGCCGAAATCTGACCGTGTCCGGGCGCGGGCTTAGCACTGTTCTCACTCATGATGGCCCACTTCGGTAACTCGGTGCTTATGGCCCCAGTCAGTCTGTCACTCTGTGCGTGTCGCCTGAGGCGTAACGTCCGAACTGCTCAGGAGCCGCACTGTGGGGGCCATTCCGATGCCACGGGAGACCGCTGTCCGCGCCTCCGTCGAGTCCGCTTCACGCCCAGGGCCATCGACGGTAGTGCGCACGTCCCTGCCGGGAAACCCGCTTGCGCCCAGTGCCGCGCGCCGGTTCGTCCGCGCGGCGCTCGCCGACTGGGTGGAGCTCGCGGTGCCCGCCGCCGCCCGGATCAGCGACCGGCTCGTGGACGACGCGGTGCTCCTGGTCAGCGAGTTGGTGACGAACGCGGTGGTGCACGCGGGCACGTCCGTCGAGCTGCTGTGCCGCCTGGACGGGGTGACGCCCGGCGAGGGCCCCCGCGACGGCCTCGACGCCCTGGTCGTGGAGGTCTCCGACCACCACCCGGCGCGCGCCGTGCGCGGCGAGCCGCGCTCCCCTCACCCCGGCACGCCCGAGTACGGCCGCGGCCTGCAACTCGTCGCCACCCTCGCCGAGTCCTGGGGCATCACCTACCGCCCGGGCACCAAGACGGTCTGGGCGCGCCTGCCCGTCGACCACGAGCGGATACTCGCCGACCTCCCCGCCTTCGAGGCGTACGCCGATGACACGGCGCTCCAGCGCGGGCTCCGCTCCGCCGAGATCCTCGCCCCGGCGCCCAGGCGGGTCGCGCACGACACGGAGTGGATCAACCGGGGCGCGCTCACGTTCCTCGCCGAGGCCTCCGACATGCTCGCGGGCCAGTTCGACGAGAACCTGGTCGCGGCCCTCGCCGGGCAGCTCCTCGTGCCGCGGCTCGCGGACTGGTGCGCGGTCTGGCTCGACGACGAGGCCGACAGCGCCGGGCGCGCGGCGGGCGCCCGCGCCCCCGGCACCCATCTCGCCCGCGTCTGGCACACCAGCGAACAGCGGATAGAGGAGCTGCGCCGCGTCCTGGAGAAGGAGCCGCCGAGCCTCGCCGACACGGCGGGCCCCGGCGCGGTGCCGGTGTCCTGGCCCGGCGCCGCCTTCGGCGGCGACCCCACCGGCGCCGCCGTCGCCTACCGCCTGGTGGCGGGCGGCCTGAGCCTCGGCACCCTCGTCATCGGCCGGGCCGGACTGCCCCGCTTCCCCGACGAGGTCACCGGCCTGGTGGAGGACTTCAACCGCCGCGTGGCCCTCGCCATCGGCGCCGCCCGCCGCTACCAGCGCCAGGCCACCATCAGCCGGGTCCTCCAGCGCGGACTGCTGCCGAGCGCCGTCGCGGAGATCCCCGGCGTGCAGAGCGGCGTCGTGTACGAGCCGCGCGAGCAGGGCGGGCCCGGCGGCGACTTCTACGACGTGTTCCCCGCGGGCGACGGCCGCTGGTGCTTCGCTCTCGGCGACGTCCAGGGCAAGGGCCCCGAGGCCGCCGTCGTCATCGGCCTGGCCCGCCCCTGGCTGCGGCTGCTCGCCCGCGAGGGCTACCAGGTCGCCGAGGTCCTCGACCGCCTCAACCAGCTCCTCCTCGACGACGCCACCGAGGCCGCGGACGCGGCGGCCGCCGTCGTGGCCGTCGCGGGCGGCCAGGGCGTGCCGTCCGAGGGCACCACCGCCCGCTTCCTGTCCCTCCTGTACGGCGAGCTCGTGCCGTACGACGGCGGGGTGCGCTGCACGGTGGCGTGCGCCGGGCACCCGCTGCCGCTGCTCCTGGACGCCGAAGGCCGGGTGCGGCCCGCCACCGGGCCGCAGATGCTCCTCGGGGTGGTCGACGACGAGACGTACACGAGCGAGACCTTCGACCTGCTCCCCGGTGACACGCTGCTGTGCGTCACGGACGGCGTCACCGAGCGCCGCACCGGCGGGCGCCTCTTCGACGACGGCGACGGCCTCGCCACGGCCCTCGCCGACTGCGCGGGGCTCGACGCGGAGCTCGTGGCGGAGCGGATCCGCCGCCTCGTCCACGAGTTCTCGACGCGGCCGCCCGACGACGACCTGGCGCTCCTGGTGCTCCAGGCCCGCTGACCCCGGGGCGGAGGCGACGGAGGCGAGCAGCGGGCCGGGCCCATAATGGGAGGTATGCCTTCCGCCCTGCCCGATGGAGAACCCGTGCCCCAGGACGGGACGCTCCCCCCTTCCGCCCTGGGCGGATCGGCCCCACTCGGCTTCTACCTGCACGTTCCGTACTGCGCCACGCGCTGCGGCTACTGCGACTTCAACACCTACACCGCCCCCGAGCTGCGCGGCACCGGCGGCGTCCTCGCCTCCCGGGACAACTACGCCGAGACCCTCGTCGACGAGGTCCGCCTGGCCCGCAAGGTCCTCGGCGACGACCCGCGCCCGGTCCGCACGGTCTTCGTCGGCGGCGGCACGCCCACGCTCCTCGCCGCCGACGACCTCGTCACGATGCTGAGCGCCATCCGCGACGAGTTCGGCATCGCCGACGACGCGGAGATCACGACCGAGGCGAACCCGGAGTCCGTCGACCCCGCGTATCTGAGCACCCTGCGCGAGGGCGGCTTCAACCGCGTCTCCTTCGGCATGCAGAGCGCCAAGCAGCACGTCCTGAAGATCCTCGACCGCACGCACACCCCCGGGCGGCCCGAGGCCTGCGTCGCCGAGGCGCGCGCGGCGGGCTTCGAGCACGTCAACCTCGACCTGATCTACGGCACCCCCGGCGAGAGCGACGACGACTGGCGGGCCTCCCTCGACGCCGCGATCGGCGCCGGGCCCGACCACGTGTCCGCGTACGCGCTGATCGTCGAGGAGGGCACGCAGCTCGCCCGCCGCATCCGGCGCGGCGAGGTCCCCATGACGGACGACGACGTGCACGCCGACCGCTATCTGATCGCCGAGGAGGCCCTGTCGGCCGCCGGGTTCCAGTGGTACGAGGTGTCCAACTGGGCCACCTCGGAGGCGGGCCGCTGTCTGCACAACGAGCTGTACTGGCGGGGCGCCGACTGGTGGGGCGCGGGCCCCGGCGCGCACAGCCACGTCGGGGGTGTGCGCTGGTGGAACGTCAAGCACCCCGGGGCGTACGCGGCGGCCCTCGCGCAGGGGCGTTCGCCGGGGGCCGGGCGTGAGCTCCTCGCGGACGAGGACCGCCGGGTGGAGCGGATCCTCCTCGAACTGCGGCTGCGGGACGGCTGCCCGCTGGACCTGCTGCGCCCGGACGGGCTCGCGGCCTCGCGCCGCGCCCTGGCGGACGGCCTGCTGGCGCCCGGGCCCTACGAACAGGGCCGGGCGGTGCTGACCCTGCGGGGCCGCCTGCTGGCCGACGCGGTGGTGCGGGACCTGGTCGACTGAGGCCGCCCCCAGGGGGCTGGTCGACTGAGGTCCCCCCGGGGGGGCTGGTCCGCTGAGGCCGCCCCGGGGCTATGGGGCCGTCACGAAATCGATCAGTTCCTCGACGCGGCCCAGAAGCTGTGGCTCCAGGTCCTTGTAGCTGCGCACCGAGCCCAGGATCCGCTGCCACGCGGCCCCGGTGTTCTCCGGCCAGCCGAGGGAGCGGCACACCCCGGTCTTCCAGTCCTGGCCGCGCGGCACGCGGGGCCAGGCCGCGATGCCCAGGGACGACGGCTTCACCGCCTCCCAGACGTCGATGTACGGGTGGCCGACCACCAGCGCGTGCGGGCTGGAGACCCCCGCCGCGATCCGGGACTCCTTGGAGCCGGGCACGAGGTGGTCCACGAGGACGCCGAGGCGCGCGTCGGGGCCCGGCGCGAACTCCTCGACGATCGCCGGGAGGTCGTCGATGCCCTCCAGATACTCGACGACGACGCCCTCGATGCGCAGGTCGTCGCCCCACACCTTCTCGACGAGCTCCGCGTCGTGGCGCCCCTCCACATAGATGCGCCCGGCGCGCGCCACCCGCGCCCGCGCCCCGGGAACGGCGATCGAGCCGGACGCGGTGCGCGCGGGCCGCGCGGCGGCCGCCGCCTTCGGGTGGACGAGCGTGACGGCCTTGCCCTCCAGGAGGAAGCCGCGCGGCACCATCGGGAACACCCGGTGCTTGCCGAAGCGGTCCTCCAGGGTCACCGTCGGGCCCTCGGCGGTCTTCTCGCAGCGGATCACCGCGCCGCAGAAGCCGGTCCGGACCTCCTCCACCACCAGGTCGACGTCGGCGGGGACTTCGGGAACGGGGGCCGACCTCTTCCACGGCGGGGTGAGGTCCGGGTTGTAGCTGCGCATTCGACAGACGTTATGACATCGCGTGACATCCCGTCACGGGGACGTGCCCGCGCCGCTCACCGCACTCCGAACCGCGCCGCCAGCTCCTCGCGTTGGGCCCGTACGAAGGCCGCGTCGACGACCGCCCCGTGCCCGGGCACGTACCGCGCGTCCGGGCCGCCGAGGTCGAGCAGCCGGTCGAGCGCGGCGGGCCACCGCCCCGGGACCGCGTCGGGACCGGCCTGGGGCTCGCCCGACTCCTCCACGAGGTCGCCGCAGAAGACGACCTCGGGCTCTGTGGGCGCGCCGCCGGGCACCAGGACGGCCAGGTCGTGGCCGGTGTGGCCGGGGCCGACGTTCGCGAGGAGCACCTGGACGCCGCCCAGGTCGAGGGTCCACTCGCCGCTCACCAGGTGGCGCGGAAGGACCAGGAGGTCGGTGGCCTCGGCGGCGGCGCGGGCGTCCAGGCCGTGGGTGACGGCGTCCGTGCGCAGGCCCTCGCGGTCGGCGTCGAGCACCGCGTCGACGCCGACCGCGCCGAACACCTCGACCCCGGCGAACGCCGCGGCGCCGAGCACGTGGTCGAAGTGCGGGTGCGTCAGCGCGAGATGGGTCACACGGCGGCCGCCGCCGAGCAGCCGCTGGGCCTCGGCGCGCAGCAGCGCGCCCTCCCGCAGGCTGGATCCCGCCTCGATCAGCAGGGCGGCCTCGTCGCCCACGACCAGGCCGACCGTGCAGTCCCAGACGGGCAGCCGACGCCGCCCCACCCGGGAGGTGAGCCGCTCCCAGCCCGCGCCCCGCCAGTCGGGGGCCGGTGTCACGCTTACGTCCATACGGTGACGCTAACGCCGCCGCCCGCCGCGGGCAGCGGCGGGTGACCCCGGCGTACGGGCGCGAGCGGGCCGGTGGCACGGGCCACACGTGGGCATGACTAAAGGAGTCGGCCCTTGCCGGGGCTGTACCCGACGGCCGTACACTGACTCGATGAAGGTTGGCACTCGCGCGTGGTGAGTGCCAGGGTGGGGCCGCCGCGGGGGCTCAGGACCAGGGACGACAGGTGGAGGTGTGCGCGATGCTCAGTGAACGCAGGCTTGAGGTACTACGCGCCATCGTCCACGACTATGTGGGCACCCAGGAGCCGGTCGGCTCCAAGGCGCTCACCGAGCGTCATCACCTGGGCGTGTCTCCGGCCACGGTCCGTAACGACATGGCGGCGCTGGAGGAGGAGGGGTTCATCGCCCAGCCGCACACCAGTGCCGGGCGCATCCCCACCGACAAGGGCTACCGGCTGTTCGTGGACAAGCTGGCGGGCGTCAAGCCGCTGAGCTCCCCCGAGCGCCGCGCGATCCAGCACTTCCTGGACGGCGCCGTCGACCTGGACGACGTCGTGGGCCGTACGGTGCGGCTGCTCGCGCAGCTGACCCGGCAGGTCGCCGTGGTGCAGTACCCGTCCCTGACGCGGTCGACGGTGCGCCACGTGGAGCTGCTCTCGCTCGCCCCGGCCCGGCTCATGCTCGTGCTGATCACGGACACGGGGCGGGTCGAGCAGCGCCTGATCGACTGCCCGGCGCCGTTCGGTGAAACGTCACTCGCGGACCTGCGGGCGCGGCTCAACAGCCGGGTCGCGGGCCGCCGGTTCTCCGACGTGCCGCAGCTCGTCCAGGACCTGTCCGAGTCCTTCGACAAGGAGGACCAGGCCACGGTGGCGACGGTCCTGTCCACCCTCCTCGAAACCCTGGTCGAGGAGAACGAGGAGCGGATGATGATCGGCGGCACCGCCAATCTGACCCGCTTCGGACATGACTTCCCTCTCACGATCCGGCCGGTCCTCGAGGCCCTGGAGGAACAGGTCGTCCTCCTCAAGTTGCTTGGTGAGGCTACGGATTCGGGCATGACCGTGAAGATCGGTCACGAGAACGCCCACGAGGGACTCAGCTCCACGTCCGTGGTCTCCGTCGGCTACGGTTCGGGAGGCGAGGCAGTGGCCAAGCTAGGCGTGGTCGGACCGACCCGCATGGACTATCCGGGAACGATGGGAGCAGTACGCGCAGTGGCACGTTACGTCGGACAGATCCTGGCGGAGTCGTAAGTGGCCACGGACTACTACGCCGTGCTCGGCGTGCGCCGCGACGCGTCCCAGGACGAGATCAAGAAGGCCTTCCGGCGGCTCGCGCGCGAGCTGCACCCGGACGTCAATCCCGATCCCAAGACGCAAGAGCGCTTCAAAGAGATCAACGCCGCCTACGAGGTCCTCTCGGACCCGCAGAAGAAGCAGGTCTACGACCTCGGCGGCGACCCGCTGTCCCAGTCGGGCGGCGGCGGCGCGGGCGGTTTCGGAGCCGGTGGCTTCGGCAACTTCTCGGACATCATGGACGCGTTCTTCGGTACGGCGTCGCAGCGCGGGCCGCGCTCGCGCACCCGCCGCGGCCAGGACGCCATGATCCGCCTGGAGATCGACCTCGACGAGGCGGCCTTCGGCACGACCAAGGACATCCAGGTCGACACGGCCGTCGTCTGTACGACGTGCTCCGGCGAGGGCGCCGCGCCCGGCACCTCCGCGCAGACCTGTGACATGTGCCGCGGCCGCGGCGAGGTGTCCCAGGTCACGCGGTCCTTCCTCGGCCAGGTCATGACCTCGCGGCCCTGCCCCCAGTGCCAGGGCTTCGGCACCGTGGTGCCCACGCCGTGCCCCGAGTGCGCGGGCGACGGCCGGGTCCGCTCGCGGCGCACCCTCACGGTCAAGATCCCCGCGGGTGTCGACAACGGCACGCGGATCCAGCTCGCGGGCGAGGGCGAGGTCGGCCCCGGCGGTGGCCCGGCGGGCGACCTCTATGTGGAGATCCACGAGCTGCCCCACGCCGTCTTCCAGCGGCGCGGCGACGATCTGCACTGCACCGTCACCATTCCGATGACGGCGGCGGCGCTCGGTACGAAGGTGCCGCTGGAGACGCTCGACGGCGTCGAGGAGGTCGACATCCGCCCCGGCACGCAGTCCGGGCAGTCGATCCCGCTGCACGGGCGCGGTGTCACGCATCTGCGGGGCGGCGGCCGCGGCGACCTGATCGTGCACGTGGAGGTGCTGACCCCCACGAAGCTCGACGCCGAGCAGGAGCGGCTGCTGCGGGAGCTCGCGAAGCTGCGGGGCGAGGAGCGGCCCACGGGGCAGTTCCAGCCGGGGCAGCAGGGCCTCTTCTCCCGCCTGAAGGACGCGTTCAACGGGCGTTAGCGCTTGGACGGTGGGCCCCAGCCCCCGGTTGCTCGGCACCGGGGGCTGTGCCCACCCTTCCCCAAGCTCTCGGCTTCGCTCGAGCAGGGGATGCCCCACTCGCCCTGCGGGACGATTGCCCACAGCGGGAAGCACCCCGCACGAGGCGCCCCCGCCAGACGTGGCACGATGCCGGTATGGTCTCCCCTCTCCACGCTCTCTGTCGTCATCCGATCGTGCAGGCCCCGATGGCGGGCGGGGGCTCGACCCCGCAGCTCGCGGCGGCCGTGTCCGAGGCCGGGGGGCTCGGCTCGCTCGCGGCCGGGTACAAGACCGCCGACGGCATGTACCAGGAGATAAAGCAGGTCAGAGGCCTGACGGCGCGCCCGTTCGGGGTGAACCTCTTTATGCCGCAGCCCGCCTGCGCGGACCCCGCGGCCGTCGAGGTGTACCGCAACCAGCTGGCCGGAGAGGCCACCTGGTACGAGACGGAGCTCGGCGACACCGACGTCAAGCTCGACGACGGCTACGAGGCGAAGCTGGCGATCCTGCGCGACGACCCCGTGCCGCTGGTGTCGTTCACGTTCGGCTGCCCCTCCCGCAAGGACCTCCAGGCCCTGGAGCGGGTCGGCACCACCACCGTCGTCACCGTCACCACGCCCGAGGAGGCCCTGGCCGCGCAGGCCGCGGGCGCCGACGCCGTGTGCGTCCAGGGCGTGGAGGCGGGCGGCCACCAGGGCACGCACCGCGACAACCCGGAGACGGACGGCGCCGGGATCGGCCTGCTGAGCCTCATCACGCAGGTCAGGGAGGCCGTACAGCTGCCCGTCATCGCCGCGGGCGGGCTGATGCGCGGCGCGCAGATCGCCGCGGTGCTCGCGGCGGGCGCCGACCTCGCGCAGCTCGGCACCGCGTTCCTCGTCACCCCGGAGTCCGGTGCGCAGCCGCTGCACAAGCAGGCCATGACCGACCCGCGGTTCGTGCGGACCGAGCTGACCCGCGCGTTCTCGGGCCGCCCCGCGCGCGGGCTCGTCAACCGCTTCATGCGCGAGCACGGCCCGTACGCGCCCGCCGCCTATCCGCAGATCCACTATCTGACGTCCGAGCTGCGCAAGGCCGCGGCCAGGACCGGCGACCCGCAGGCCATGGCCCTGTGGGCGGGCCAGGGCCACCGGCTCGCCCGCCAGCTGCCCGCCGGGGAACTCGTGGAGGTGCTCGTGGCCGAACTCGACGAGGCGCGGGCCGTGTCCGCGGGCCGGGACGCGGGCGGTGCCGCGTGACCGCGCCGGTGTTCGTCGTCGACGACTTCGCGGGGGCCGCGCCCGGACGGACGTACGTACTCGAAGGCCCCGAGGGGCGGCACGCCGTGTCCGTGAAGCGGCTGCGCGCCGGTGAGGACGTGGTGCTCACCGACGGCGCGGGGCGCTGGGCGCACGGCACCGTGGCCGCCGCCGAGGGCAAGGACCGGCTCCTGGTCGCCCTCGACGACGACGGCGTACGCGAGGAGGAGGCGGAGAGCCCCCTGATCACCGTCGTACAGGCGCTGCCCAAGGGCGACCGCGGTGAACTCGCCGTGGAGACCATGACGGAGACCGGGGTGGACGCCGTCGTGCCCTGGGCCGCCTCCCGCTGCATCACGCAGTGGAAGGGCGAGCGCGGCCTGAAGGCGCTCGGCAAGTGGCGGGCGACGGCGCGCGAGGCGGGCAAGCAGTCCCGCCGCGTCCGCTTCCCCGAGGTCGCGGAGGCCGCCACGACCAAGCAGGTCGCGCGGCTCCTCGCGGACGCCGACTTCGCGGGCGTCCTGCACGAGGAGGGCAGCGAGCCGCTGGCCACCGCCCCGCTCCCGGCGTCCGGCCGGATCGTGCTCGTCGTCGGGCCCGAGGGCGGCGTCTCGCCGGAGGAGCTCGCGGCGTTCGCCGAGGCGGGCGCGAAGCCGTACCGGCTCGGGCGCAGCGTGCTGCGCACGTCGACCGCGGGCACCGCGGCGACGGCACTGCTCCTCGGCCGCACGGGCCGCTGGTCCTGACCGGACGGGCGACTGGACAGATGGCCGCAACCGGTCTACCGCCCGGGCCCGCGCGGTGGCACGCTGCCATCCATGGGGGCTGTGAGGCGACTACCGCGACCTGTCCGGCGTAGGCGGATCCCGGGCCCGGGCACGGCGAGAGGGCGGCGGATCCTCGTGGCCCTCGTGGCCGCGGGGGCCACCGGGTTCGCCCTGGCCGCCTGCGACCCCGTCGAGGGCGACATGAGCACCTCCGCCATCGCGCTGACCACCGACAAGATGGGCACCGCCGAGCTGGAGCGCCAGCACCTGGACGTGGCCTGGTTCAACTGCACGGCCTCGTTCGTGAAGAAGGACCGCGACGGCAAGCGGAAGGCCACCGACGAGCCGCGCGAGGCCGAGGTCGACTGCCAGGGCAAGTCCGAGGACGACAAGGACATCGTCCTCAAGGGCCGCGTCACCGACGTGCGCAACGGCAAGTGCGTCCGCGGCAATCTGACCGCGCGGGTCGAGGGCAAGGAGTGGTTCCGCGTCGACGTGCTCGGCAACTGCGAGGGCGGCAAGGGGAATGACGACGACGGCGACAACGACGACGGCGACAACGGCGGAGGCCGCCACACCCCGCCCGTGAACCACGACCCCGGCCGGGACGAGCCGGGGCCCACCGCCACCGTCACGGTGACCGAGCGGCCGGACCCCACCTGCGACTGCTATCCGGGCAAGTGATCCAAAACGGTGCCCCGCGCGGCGTCACCTGCTTAGGGTGACGGTGTGACACAGCCTGCCTACCTCCGGTTTCCGCATCCGCACGGCGAGTTGACCGCCTTCACCGCCGAGGACGACGTATGGATCGCGCCTCTCGACGGCGGCCGCGCCTGGCGGGTCAGCGCCGACAACACGCCCGTCAGCCACCCGCGGATCTCCCCGGACGGCACCACCGTCGCGTGGACGTCGACGCGTGACGGAGCGCCCGAGGTGCACGTCGCGCCCGTCGACGGCGGCCCGTCCAAGCGCCTCACGTACTGGGGGAACGCGAAGACGTGCGTGCGCGGCTGGACGCCCGACGGGCGGGTCCTCGCGGTCGGCGCGCACGGCCAGGCCTCCTTCCGCCGCACCTGGGCGCACGCCGTGCCGCTCGACGGCGGGCCCGCTGAGAAGCTGCCGTACGGACTCGTCGGCGACGCGGCGCACGGCCCCGACGGCGAAGTCCTGCTCCTGTCCGCGCCGATGGGCCGCGAGGCCGCCTGGTGGAAGCGGTACCGGGGCGGCACGGCGGGGAAGCTGTGGATCAGGACGCGGCGGCCCGAGACCTCCGCCGACACCTCCTCCGACGCCGCCGAAGCCCCCTCGGGCCCCGGCTTCGTGCGCGTTCACGAGGGCCTCGACGGCAACATCGAGTACCCCCTGTGGGTGGGCGGCCGCATCGCCTTCCTCTGTGACCACGAGGGCGTCGGCGCCCTGTACTCGTCCCTGCCCGACGGCACCGACCTGCGCCGCCACACGCCCGTCGACGGCTTCTACGCCCGGCACGCCGCCACCGACGGCACCCGCGTCGCCTACGCGAGCGCCGGTGAACTCTGGCTCCTGGACGACCTGTCGGACGCCGCGCCGCGCCGTCTGGACGTCCGGCTCGGCGGGCAGCGCGTCGACCTCCAGCCGCATCCGGTCAGCGCGGCCCGCTGGTTCGGGGCCGCCGCGCCCGACCACGGCGGGCGCGGCAGCGCCGTCTCGGTGCGCGGCGCCGTGCACTGGGTCACGCACCGCGAGGGCCCCGCCCGCGCGCTCGCCGCCACCCCCGGCGTCCGGGCCCGCCTCCCGCGCACCTTCCGCGTGGACGGCGAGGAGCACGTGGTGTGGGTGACGGACGCGGAGGGCGACGACGCCCTGGAGTTCGCGCCCGCCACCGGCCCGGCCCCCGGCGCGACCCCGCGCCGCCTGGCCGCCGGGCAGCTCGGCCGGGTGCTCGCGCTCGCCGTGGCGCCCGACGGCAGCCGCGCCGCCGTCGCCTCGCACGACGGCCGCATCCTGCTCGTGGAACGCGAGAGCGGCGAGGTGCGCGAGGTCGACCGCGCCGAACACGGCGAGGCCACCGGCCTCGTCTTCTCGCCGGACTGCGCCTGGCTCGCCTGGTCCCACCCCGGGCCGCGCCCGCTGCGCCAGCTCAAGCTCGCCAACACCGCGGACCTGTCGGTCTCGGAGGCCACCCAGCTGCGCTTCCGCGACTACAGCCCGGCGTTCACGCTCGACGGCAAGCACCTGGCGTTCCTCTCCGCGCGCGCCTTCGACCCGGTCTACGACGACCACGTCTTCGACCTCGCCTTCGTCGGCGGCTCCCGGCCGCACCTGCTCACCCTCGCGGCCACCACCCCCTCGCCGTTCGGGCCGCAGCGGCACGGCCGGGCCTTCGACTCCGCCGAGGGGCCGCACGCCGAGACCCCCGACAGCGAGGGCTCGCCGGTGACCCGGATAGACCTCGACGGCCTCGTCGACCGCGTGGTGCCCTTCCCCGTCGAGGCCGCCCGCTACAGCACGCTGCGCGCCGCCAAGGACGGGCTGCTGTGGCTGCGCCACCCGGTGCGCGGCGTGCTCGGCGCGTCCCGCGCCACCCCGTCCGACCCCGAGCCCTGCTCCGCCCTGGAGCGCTACGACTTCGCCCAGCGCCGCGTCGAGGAACTGGCGGGCGACGCCGACCACTTCGCCGTCACCGGCGACGGCAAGCGGATCCTGCTGTGGGCCGACGGCAAGCTCAAGGTGGTGCCGAGCGACCGGCGCGCCTCCGGCGACGAGGACAGCGACAGCAACATCACCGTCGACCTCGGCCGGGTCCGTCAGGAGGTCGACCCGGCCGCGGAGTGGCGGCAGATGTACGCCGAGGCGGGCCGCCTCATGCGCGACAACTTCTGGCGGGCCGACATGGGCGGCGTCGACTGGGACGGCGTCCTGGAGCGCTACCGCCCCGTCCTGGACCGCGTCGCCACGCACGACGACCTCGTCGACCTGCTGTGGGAGGTCCAGGGCGAACTGGGCACCTCCCACGCCTACGTGGTGCCCCGCGGCGGCTACGGCAGCCGCCAGGGCCTCCTCGGCGCGGACCTCTCGCGCGGCGAGGACGGCCTGTGGCGCGTCGACCGGGTCCTGCCGTCGGAGACCTCCGACCCGGCCGGGCTCTCCCCGCTGGCCGCGCCCGGCGTCGCCGTGCGCGCGGGCGACGCGATCCTCGCCGTCGGCGGGCGGCCCGTCGACCCCGTCACCGGCCCCGGGCCGCTGCTCGTCGGCACCGCGGGCAAGCCCGTCGAGCTGACCGTGTCCCCGGCCGGGGGCGGCGACCCGCGGCACGCCGTCGTGATCCCCGTGGACGACGAGGAGCCGCTGCGCTACCACGCGTGGGTCGCCGACCGCCGGGCCTACGTCCACGAGCTGTCCGGCGGCCGCCTCGGCTACCTCCACGTCCCCGACATGCAGGCCCCCGGCTGGGCGCAGATCCACCGCGACCTGCGCGTCGAGGTGGCCCGCGAGGGCCTGGTCGTGGACGTCCGCGAGAACCGCGGCGGGCACACCTCCCAGCTCGTCGTGGAGAAGCTGGCCCGGCGCATCGTCGGCTGGGACCTGCCGCGCGGCTCCGGGCCGCTCAGCTACCCCGGGGACGCCCCGCGCGGGCCCGTCGTCGCCGTGGCCAACGAGTTCTCCGGCTCCGACGGCGACATCGTGAACGCGGCGATCAAGGCCCTCGGCATCGGCCCCGTCGTGGGCACGCGCACCTGGGGCGGCGTCGTCGGCATCGACAGCCGCTACCACCTCGTCGACGGCACGCTCGTCACCCAGCCCAAGTACGCCTTCTGGATGGAGGGCCACGGCTGGGGCGTGGAGAACCACGGCGTCGACCCCGACGTCGAGGTCGTGGTGACCCCCGACGACCACGCGGCCGGACGCGACCCGCAGCTCGACGAGGCCGTCCGCATCGCCCTGGCCGCGCTGGCCGAGAACCCGGCCAAGACGCCGCCGCCGCTGCCCTGACCGGGGCCGCGGTCCGCCCGTGCGCTGCCCTGACCGGTCCCCGGCGGGCCCGCGCACACGGGCGGATAGCATGCCGACGTACGCAAACATGATCAGGAGGCTGGACCATGGCGGGCGAACCACAGGACGACTGCTTGTTCTGCAAGATCGTGGCGAAGGAGGTGCCCGCGACGGTCGTGCGCGAGACGGAGACCACCCTCGCCTTCCGCGACATCAACCCCCAGGCGCCGACGCACGTCCTGGTGATCCCCAAGGTGCACTACCCGGACGCCGCGTCCCTCGCCGCCGCCGAGCCCTCGGCCGCCGCCGACGTGCTGCGCGAGGCGGGCGAGGTGGCCGCCCAGGAGCAGGCGGACAGCTACCGCATCGTCTTCAACACCGGCTCCGGCGCCGGGCAGACCGTCTTCCACGCGCACGCCCACGTCCTTGGCGGCCGCGGCCTCCAGTGGCCCCCCGGATAGCACCTCGTGTCCGTACGCGAACTGGTGGTGCTCGGCACCGCGAGCCAGGTCCCGACCCGGCACCGCAACCACAACGGGTACGTGCTGCTGTGGGACGGCGAGGGCATCCTGTTCGACCCCGGCGAGGGCACGCAGCGGCAGATGCTGCGTGCCTCCGTGGCCGCGCACGACCTCAACCGCATCTGCGTCACGCACTTCCACGGGGACCACTCCCTGGGCCTCGCGGGCGTCATCCAGCGCATCAACCTGGACCGCGTGCCGCACCCCGTCACCGCCCACTACCCGGCCTCCGGGGAGCACTTCTTCGACCGCCTGCGGTACGCGACCGCCTACCGCGAGACGGTCCGCATCGCCCAGGAGCCCGTCGCCGCCGACGGCCTCCTCGCCAGCGCGCCGTCGTACCGCCTGGAGGCGGCGAAGCTCTCCCACCCCGTCGAGTCGTACGGCTACCGCGTCGTCGAGCCCGACGGGCGGCGCATGCTGCCGGGGCTCCTCGCCGAGCGCGGCATCACCGGGCCCGACGTCGGCGTCCTCCAGCGCGAGGGCAGCCTGCGCGGGATCAGCGTCGACGAGGTGAGCGAGGTCCGCCGCGGGCAGCGGTTCGCCTTCGTGATGGACACCCGCCTGTGCGACGGCGTGTACGCGCTCGCCGACGGCTGCGACATGCTCGTCATCGAGTCCACCTTCCTCGACGAGGACCATCAACTGGCCTCCGACCACGGCCATCTGACGGCAGGTCAGGCCGGAGCGGTGGCCCGGGACGCGGGGGTCAGGCACCTCGTCCTCACCCACTTCAGCCAGCGCTACCCGGACCCGTCCGTCTTCGAGCGGCAGGCGCGGGCCGCCGGTTTCGAGGGGGAGCTGACGGTGGCGCGGGACCTGCTGCGCGTCCCCCTGCCCAAGCGCAGCCCCTGAACCACCCCTCTGAACGATCTGAGAGAACAGCGCCACCATGCCCCTCCCCAAGGCCGAACTCCACCTGCACATCGAAGGCACCCTGGAGCCCGAGCTCGCCTTCGCCCTCGCCGAGCGCAACGGCGTCACCCTGCCGTACGCCGACACCGAGGCCCTCCGCGAGGCCTACCTCTTCCAGGACCTCCAGTCCTTCCTCGACCTCTACTACGGCCTCATGGCCGTGCTGCGCACGGAGGCCGACTTCGAGGAGCTCGCCGACGCCTACCTCGCCCGGGCCGCCGCCCAGGGCGTGCGCCACGCCGAGATCTTCTTCGACCCCCAGGCCCACACCGCGCGCGGCGTGGAGATCGGCACGGTCGTCGAGGGCCTGGGCCGCGCGCTCGACCGCAGCCGCGAGCGCCACGGCATCACCACCCGCCTCATCATGTGCTTCCTGCGCGACGAGTCCGCCGAGTCGGCCATGGAGACCCTGGAGGCCGCGAAGCCCCACCTCCACCGCATCACCGGGGTCGGCCTGGACTCGGCCGAGGTGGGCCACCCGCCGCGCAAGTTCGCCGCCGTGTACGAGGCGGCGGCCGCGCTCGGCCTGCGCCGGGTCGCCCACGCGGGCGAGGAGGGCCCCGCCGCCTACGTGACCGAGGCCCTGGACGTCCTCGGCGTCGAGCGCGTCGACCACGGCCTGCGCTGCGTCGAGGACCCGGAGCTGGTCCGCCGCCTGGTCCGCGACCGCGTCCCGCTGACCCTCTGCCCCCTCTCCAACGTCCGCCTGCGCGCCGTCGACGTCCTGGAGGACCACCCCCTGCCGCAGATGATGGCCGCGGGCCTGCTGTGCACGGTCAACTCCGACGACCCCGCGTACTTCGGCGGCTACGTCGGCGACACCTTCCACGCGGTCCACGAGGCCCTCGGCCTCGACGAGAACCAGCTCCGCGAACTGGCCCGCAACTCCTTCGAGGCGGCCTTCCTCGACGGCTCCCCGGAGGAGGAGGCGCTGCGCGCGGCGTACTTGGCGGAGGTCGAGGCGTACCAGTTCGACTAGAGGCCTCCTTTCGAGTGGTCAACCCGGCGCTGCCGCGCCGGAGTTGATCTCGTGCTCGATACGCTCGCCCCTCCTTGATGCCGACCGGGCCGGGAGGGGCGTCGGACGTGGGCGAGTACACGAAGGTCGACGATCTGCGCCTGATCCACGAGATGGGCGTGGGCCTCGGCCGCATCAAGCACGCCTTCGACGGACTCGACGAGCTGAGGGGCCAGTACGAGGACGACTTCGGCGACGGCGGTCTCGCCGATCGCTTCGGTGAGTTCGCGGGCGACTGGGAGAGCCACCGCGAGGAACTCGCCGACGAGGTCGCCCGCCTCTCCGCCCTCGCGAAGGCCGCCGCGAGGGCGTACGACGGCGTGGACGGCGAGCTGGCCCGCGCCCTGCGCGCCTCCGACAAGCCGAAGAGGCCCTGATGGGCGCCGCCCGGCCCCGGGACTGGCAGCCCCTCGCGGATCGCGACCCCGTCCCCGGCGACCCGGACCGGATCGAGGAGCTCGGCCGCAAGCTCCGGCGCACGGCCGACGAACTGGAACGGCAGCTCCGCCACCTCAAGGCCGCCGCCGATGTGACCTCCTGGGACAGCGCGGCCGGGAGCGAGTTCCGGGCCCGGGCCAAGCGGTGCCGGGGCCGTCTGGAAGCCGCCCGCCGGCGCTACGAGGCCGCCGCCGACGCCATCGGCGACCGGATCGTCGACCACGGCGGCGACTACGCCGCGAACGCCGCCGCGCCCGCCGGTACGTACGTCACCGAACTCCACCGGGCCCAGAAGATCGCCGACATCGCCCGGCGCGAGGCGCTGGCCGCGCGGCACGGCCACGACGGCGAGGTGGGCGAGCGCCGGAAGGTGGAGCTGGAGCGGCAGCAGTCGGACGCCGGGGTCGCCCTCGACGCGGCCCGCGCGAAGCTCCGCGAGGCGCTGCGGATCCGCGACGCCGCCGCGCGGCGGGCCCACGACGCCCTCGCCGACGCCGTCCCCGCCGACTCCCTCAAGGACGGCTTCCGGGACCGCTTCGCCGCCTTCGTGGAACGCGTCGCGTCCGTCACCGAGACCATCGCCAAGTGGGCAGGCATCGCCGCCCTCGCGGTCGGCTGGATCCCCGCCATCGGCCAGGGCCTGGCCACCCTCCTGGGCGCGGTCTCCATGACCGCCACCCTGACCGGCATCGCCTGCACAGCCACGCAGGTCGCCATGGGCGACACCCAGTGGACAGAACTCGCCTGGTCAGCGGTGGGCCTCCTGGCGATGGGAGCGGGAAAGGCCTTTTCGAAGGTGGCTGGGCGGTATGTGGCGGGGACGGTGCGGAGGATGCGGTTGGCCAAGGGTGGCCGGGATACACCGCGTCAGATGAAGCGGAACCGCAAGGCTCTGAATCGGCAATTGCAGGGTGGACGCCTGGAAGAAGGCGATATCTCCGCGTCCCTTCGGGAACCCATCACGGAAGTCTTCAGGGCTTCCACTTGGAAGAGTGGTTTCCACGGTGGATACCGCCAAGCTTGGCGTGAGCTCAAGGACCGTGGGGGCGGGAATGGTCTCAAAGGCGCGCTGAAGTCGGTCTCGCTGGCTGATGCCTCAGTGGCGTCCGGCCTGAAGGAAATCAAGCACCTGGGCAAGTCCCTGGGGCAGTACGACGCGGTGAACAAACTGTCCCGAACAGCTACGGCTATGACGTTGGCGGGATCAGGGATCACCGCTGGAGGCTTGTTCATGGACGAGGTTCACTGAGGAGAGGGTGGGCGAGTCATGGGGCCTGATGAGGACTACGTCATCGATTTCGACTTCGGCGACGACTGGCTGGGGCTGACGCTGTACGAGGGGTCGTGGGCGGAAGCGGAGCGGATCGCGGCCGAGCTCGTCGAACAGTTCAATCCGCTGGAACTGATGGTGGGGAAAGCTGCCTTGCAGCGCGAGCTCACGCAGTTGGCGCTCAACCTGAACGCCGAGGGCCCTGTACTGGCCTGCGCCATGTATACGGTGGGCGGCCAGCGCCTGGCGGAGCTGGTGGCCAGCAGTTATGGCGAGGACGGGGTGCCCAGGCCGACTCCCGACGAATGGCGCTCCCGACTGCTGGACTGGGGCGACGCCAAACCGAAGAGCACTCCCGTAATGTCTGATCTAGGGCTGCCAATTGGCCCTGCGCTGCGCATCCAAGCGGTACTGGAGGAAAAGCGCCGCTTCGGCTTTGGCCGTCGACTGTCGGAGACTCTGCGGTACGCGGTCTGGCCGACAGGACAGGAAGAGATCTTCGTCCTCAATGTGGACTGGCTCTCGCTCGACCGGTCCGACGAAGTCACACACCTCGCCGACAAACTCATGTCCACCATCCGCCTCGTGCCCGTTCCCTCGGACTTCGATGAGCGGAATGCCACGGCTCGGGGTGAGGCCTGACATGTCCTCGCAAGCCCATCGGGCCGCCCCGCCTGTCGAGTACGGCATTCTCGTGCCTGAGGGGTGGTTCCAGCTCCCCCTCAACCCTCCAAAAGCGCGCGACCGCGCCCTCGTCGCGCTCGTGGGGCGGCAGTTCGGCGGGGTCGATCATGTGCCGTTGGTCAAGGAGCGGCTGGTGCGGGAGTTGCGGGAGGAAGTCAAGAGGGCCGGGCGGGTGGGTGGGGTGGAGCTCTATCTGTCGCTGCTGGGGCTGGGCGGCGTGCCCCTGGCCTCCTCCCTCCTGGTGAGCCTCGCCCCCGAGGCCTGGCCCGGCTGCCGCACGGCGTACGACCTGGCCCGGCGGCTCCCGGGCGACGCCGAGGTCGTGGAGCTGGCGGGCGCGGGTGAGGCCGTGCGGGAGGGGCGTGCCGAGGCGGCGGACCCGGGGCGGCTGATGGGTAGCACCCTCGCCACCACCACCGTGGTCTACAACGTGCCGGTCCCGGCGAGCCAGACCTGGCTCACCCTCACCTTCTCCACGCCCATGGAGGCCCTCGCGCCGAAGATGGTCGAGCTGTTCGACACCGTGGCCGGGACCTTGCACTGGCATTGACGCCAGGGGAGCCCCTCCCTAGGGTGCGTTCTCATACATGGACAGCGTTCACCCCGCCGGAGGCGCCATGCTCACCGTCACCGATGTGCGGCTCACCCCCGTGCTCGTCGCCGACCCCCCGCTCCTGAACACCCAGGGCCTGCACCAGCCGTACACGCCACGCCTGATCATCGAGGTGGAGACGGAGGACGGCACGGTCGGCGCGGGGGAGACGTACGGCGACGGGAAGTATCTGGAGCTGGCCGGGCCGCTGGCCGCGGAGCTGGTGGGGCGGGGGGTGGGGGACCTCAACGGGCTGTTCACACTGGCGGACGGCATCGCCGTGGATGGGCGGCGGGTCGACGCCGCCCTGGACGTCGGCGGCCTGCGCGGCACGCAGACCGCGGACAAGCTGCGCCTCTCCGTGGTGTCGGGGTTCGAGGTGGCGTGCCTGGACGCCCTCGGCAAGGCGCTCGGCCTGCCCGTGCACGCGCTGCTCGGCGGCAAGGTGCGGGACTCCGTGGAGTACAGCGGCTATCTGTTCTACAAGTACGCCGCGCATCCAAAGGGCGTGGCCGCCGAAGCGGACGACTGGGGCCCCGCGCTCGACCCGGAGGGCATCGTCGCGCAGGCGCGGGCGTTCGCCGAGCGGTACGGGTTCCGGTCGTTCAAGCTCAAGGGCGGTGTGTTCCCGCCGGAGGAGGAGGCCGCCGCCATCAGGGCGCTCGCTGAGGCCTTCCCGGGCGCGCCGCTCAGGCTCGACCCCAACGGGGCGTGGTCCGTGGAGACTTCCCTCAAGGTCGCCGAGGAGCTCGCGGACGTCCTGGAGTACCTGGAGGACCCGGCCCTCGGCACCGCCGCCATGGCCGAGGTCGCCGCGCGGACCCCCGTGCCGCTCGCCACCAACATGTGCGTGACGACCTTCGAGGAGATACCCGAGGCCTTCGCGCGGCGGGCCGTGCGCGTGGTGCTCAGCGACCACCACTACTGGGGCGGGCTGCGGCGGACGCGGGAACTGGCCGCCGTGTGCCGGACGTTCGGCGTGGACGTCTCCATGCACTCCAACACGCACCTGGGGATCAGCCTCGCCGCCATGACGCACGTCGCGGCCACCGTGCCCGGCCTGCGGCACGCCTGCGACACGCACTACCCGTGGCAGAGCGAGGACGTGCTCACCGAGCGGCCGCGGTTCGAGCGGGGGCACGTCACCGTCAGCGACGCCCCGGGGCTCGGCGTGGAGATCGACCGCGACCGGCTCGACGCGCTGCACCGGCGGTGGCTTGACGAGGACTTCGCCGAGCTGCGGGACCGGGACGACGCGGCGGCCCTGCGGCGGGCAGAACCGGAGTGGGTGACTCCGTCCGTGCCGCGCTGGTAGCGGACCCTGCCTGTCGGACGCGTCGGTTACGTTGCCTCCATGGCCGTACCACCTGCCGTACCACCTGCCGTACCCACCGGAACGCCCGCGGCGCCGGACCGCCCGCGCGCCGCGCCCGACTCCACCGCCGTGGATCCGCTCAAGTCGGCCCGGCGCGCGGGCGATCCGCCCTGCGACGTGTATCTGACCGGCACCGTGTTCCTGGACATCATCTTCACGGGCCTCGACTCCGCGCCCGTGCGCGGCACGGAGTCCTGGGCCCGGGGCATGGGGTCGAGCCCCGGCGGCGTCGCCAACATGGCGACCGCGCTCGCCCGGCTCGGCCTGCGCACCTCGCTCGCCGCCGCCTTCGGCGACGACCACTACGGCGAGTACTGCTGGGACGCCCTGGAGCAGGGCGAGGGCATCGACCTGACCTCCTCACGGACCGTGCCGGACTGGCACTCGCCGGTGACGGTCTCCATGGCGTACGAGGGTGAGCGGACCATGGTCAGCCACGGCCACGAGCCGCCGCCCGACGCCCACGCGCCGGACGGCGGCGCCCCCGCCTGCCCGCCCCGCGCGCGAGCCGCCATCGCCTCCCTCACCCCGGGCACGCGCGCTCCCTGGATCGAGTCCGCCGCGCGGCGCGGGACGACGATCTTCGCCGACGTCGGCTGGGACGACACCGGCCGTTGGGACCTGGGACAACTGCCCGACCTGCGGCACTGCGAGGCCTTCCTGCCGAACGCGGAGGAGGCGATGCGGTACACCCGCACCACCTGCCCGCGCGCCGCCGCCCACGCCCTGACCGAGCACGTGCCGGTCGCCGTGGTCACCCTCGGCGCCGAGGGCGCGTACGCGGTGGACGGGCGCACCGGCGAGACCGCGTCCGTGCCCGCCATCGAGGTGGAGGCGCTCGACCCCACCGGCGCGGGCGACGTGTTCGTCGCGGGCTTCGTGACCGGCACCCTCGCCGACTGGCCGCTCGCCGACCGGCTCGCCTTCGCCGGACTGACGGCCGCGCTGTCCGTGCAGGAGTTCGGGGGCTCCCTGTCGGCGCCCGGCTGGGAGGAGATCGGCGCCTGGTGGCGGCGCGTGCGCGAGCTCGACCAGCAGGACCCCGTGGCCCTGGAGCGCTACGGCTTCCTGGAGGCGCTGCTCCCGGACGCCGC
Organism: Streptomyces sp. NPDC053474; assembly: GCF_044544845.1. Taxonomy (NCBI): domain Bacteria; kingdom Bacillati; phylum Actinomycetota; class Actinomycetes; order Kitasatosporales; family Streptomycetaceae; genus Streptomyces; species Streptomyces sp. NPDC053474. Next base: position 155,357 of record NZ_JBITXV010000003.1, on the reverse strand, counting down.
GCGCCCCTGGCCGCTGCGGCGCGCCGTGCCCACCATCGGCTTCCGGCGCTCCGCCTGAGGCGCCGGGGACCCAAGGGCCGTGGAAAAGCCCTACGGCGTTGTCCGTGGTGAGTCGTACTCTTGGCAGTACGAAGGACGCCGAGCGGGGGACGCCCCGCGACGAGGAGGACGTGCAGGCCTTAAGCGCCGGCCCATGACTCAGACACCGACAGCTCAGACCCCTGCGCAGGCACAGGCGCGAGCCCACTTCACGGTCCCGGCCAAGCACCCCATGGTGACCGTCCTTGGCTCCGGAGACGCACTGCTACGCGTGATCGAGCAGGCCTTCCCGGCGGCCGACATCCACGTCCGGGGCAATGAGATCAGCGCCGTGGGGGACGCCCGTGAAGTCGCCCTCGTGCAGCGCCTGTTCGACGAGATGATGCTGGTGCTCCGCACCGGACAGCCGATGACGGAGGACGCAGTGGAACGCTCGATCGCCATGCTCAGAGCGGGCGAGACCGGCGAAGGACCGGACGAGACCCCGGCCGAGGTGCTCACCCAGAACATCCTCTCCTCGCGCGGGCGCACCATCCGCCCCAAGACGCTCAACCAGAAGCGGTACGTCGACGCGATCGACAAGCACACGATCGTCTTCGGCATCGGCCCCGCGGGCACCGGCAAGACCTATCTGGCCATGGCCAAGGCCGTCCAGGCCCTCCAGTCCAAGCAGGTCAACCGCATCATCCTGACCCGCCCCGCCGTCGAGGCGGGCGAGCGCCTCGGCTTCCTGCCCGGCACGCTGTACGAGAAGATCGACCCCTACCTCCGCCCGCTGTACGACGCGCTGCACGACATGCTGGACCCGGACTCGATCCCGCGCCTGATGGCGGCCGGGACCATCGAGGTCGCCCCGCTGGCGTACATGCGCGGCCGGACGCTGAACGACGCGTTCATCATCCTGGACGAGGCGCAGAACACGAGCCCCGAGCAGATGAAGATGTTCCTCACCCGGCTCGGCTTCGAATCCAAGATCGTGATCACGGGCGACGTCACCCAGGTCGACCTGCCGAACGGCACGAAGTCCGGCCTGCGCCAGGTCCAGGACATCCTGGAGGGCGTCGACGACGTGCACTTCTCGCGGCTCACCTCGCACGATGTCGTCCGGCACAAGCTGGTCGGCCGTATCGTCGACGCGTACGAGAAGTACGACAGCGAGAACGGCACGGAGAACGGCTCCCACAAGGGCCGGTCCAGAGGAAAGTAGAAGACACAGCGCCATGTCGATCGACGTCAACAACGAATCCGGCACCGAGGTCGACGAGCAGGCGATCCTCGACATCGCCCGCTACGCGCTGGCGCGGATGCGGATCCACCCGCTCTCCGAACTCTCGGTGATCGTCGTGGACGCCGACGCCATGGAGCAGCTGCACATCCAGTGGATGGACCTGCCCGGCCCCACGGACGTGATGTCCTTCCCGATGGACGAGCTGCGCCCGCCGATGAAGGACGACGAGGAGCCCCCGCAGGGGCTCCTCGGCGACATCGTGCTGTGCCCCGAGGTCGCCCTCAAGCAGGGCGAGGAGGCCCCCACGGCCCACTCCATGGACGAGGAGCTCCAGCTCCTGACCGTCCACGGCGTCCTGCACCTGCTCGGGTACGACCACGAGGAGCCGGACGAGAAGGCCGAGATGTTCGGCCTCCAGGCCGCCATCGTCGACGGCTGGCGGGCCGAGCAGGGCCTCACCGGGCCCTCCCCGGCGCCGACCGTCTCGTAAGCGCATGTCCCTCCAGCTCATCGCGGGCGCCGTCGCCCTGGTCGTGGTGGCCTGGCTCGCCGCCTGCGCCGAGGCGGGCATCGCCCGCGTCTCCAGCTTCCGCGCCGAGGAGGCCGTCCGCTCCGGGCGGCGGGGCAGCGCGAAGCTCGCCCAGGTCGCCGCCGACCCGACCCGCTATCTGAACGTGGCGCTGCTCGTCCGCGTCGGCTGCGAGATGGCGGCGGCGGCCCTCGTGACGTACGCCTGCCTCCAGGAGTTCGACGCGACCTGGCAGGCCCTCGCCGTCGCCATCGGCGTCATGGTCCTCGTCTCGTACGTGGCCGTCGGCGTGTCCCCGCGCACCATCGGCCGCCAGCACCCGCTGAACACGGCCACGGCCGCCGCGTACGTGCTGCTCCCGCTGGCCCGCGTCATGGGGCCCGTGCCGCCCCTGCTCATCCTCATCGGCAACGCGCTCACGCCCGGCAAGGGCTTCAGGCGCGGCCCCTTCGCCTCCGAGGCCGAGCTGCGGGCCATGGTCGACCTGGCCGAGAAGGAGTCCCTGATCGAGGACGAGGAGCGCCGCATGGTGCACTCCGTCTTCGAGCTGGGTGACACGCTCGTGCGCGAAGTCATGGTCCCGCGCACCGACTTGATCTCCATCGAGCGCTACAAGACCGTCCGGCAGGCGCTGACGCTCGCGCTGCGCTCCGGCTTCTCGCGCATCCCGGTCACCGGCGAGAGCGAGGACGACGTGGTCGGCATCGTCTATCTGAAGGACCTGGCCCGCAAGACGCACATCAACCGCGACGCCGAGAACGACCTGGTGTCCACCGCCATGCGCCCCGCCACCTTCGTGCCCGACACCAAGAACGCGGGCGACCTGCTGCGCGAGATGCAGCAGGAGCGCAACCACGTCGCCGTCGTCATCGACGAGTACGGCGGCACCGCCGGGATCGTCACCATCGAGGACATCCTGGAGGAGATCGTCGGCGAGATCACCGACGAGTACGACCGGGAGCTGCCGCCCGTCGAGGACCTGGGCGGCGGCGCCTACCGCGTCACCGCCCGCCTCGACATCGGCGACCTCGGCGAGCTGTACGGCCTGGAGGCGTACGACGACGAGGACGTGGAGACCGTCGGCGGGCTGCTCGCCAAGCAGCTCGGGCGGGTGCCGATCGCCGGTGCCAAGGCCGTGGTGACGCTGCCGGACGAGCGGGCGCTGCGGCTGACCGCCGAGGCCGCGGCGGGGCGGCGCAACAAGATCGTGACGGTGCTTGTGGAGCCGGTGGGGACCGGCTCCGGGGAGGAGACCGGACGGTGACCCCACAGGAGCTGCGGACGTTCTGCCTGGCGTTCAACGACGCGGTCGAGGACTTTCCCTTCGGCCCCGAGACGTCGGTGTTCAAGGTGGCGGGCAAGCTGTTCGCCCTGAGCGCCCTGGACCGGGAGCCACTGACGGTCAACCTGAAGTGCGACCCCGAGATCGCCCCGCAACTGCGGGCCCAGTACCCCGACATCGTGCCCGGCTGGCACATGAACAAGCGGCACTGGAACACGGTCACGGCCGACGCCGACCTGCCCGACCAGCTGGTCCGCGAGCTGATCGAGGACTCCTACGACCTGGTGGTGGCGGGCCTGCCGCGCGCCGAGCGACTGCGGCTCGACCGCCCCTGACGCCGGAGCAGGGCCCTGGCCAGCACGGCCGCCGTGACGAGGACGATCGCGGCGTCGATGGCCAGGACCGTCCGCGTGCCCGACAGGAGGTCGTCGCCCGTCGTCGCGAGGACGCCGAGCAGCGGGATGCCCACGGTGAGGCCCACCTGCTGGGTGGAGGTGACCAGGCCGGTGGCGAGGCCCTGCTCCTCGTCGGGGACGCCCGAGGTGACCGTGACGCCGTAGCTGACGATCGCGCCGAGGTGGAACAGGCTGGCCACCGACACGGCCACGGTCGCGAGCCACACCGACCAGGCGCCCTCGCCGACCGCGAGGAGCGCCGCGACGAACACGCCCTGGCCGACCAGCGAGCCCACCAGCGTGCGGCGCGGCCCGAAGCGGCCGATGACCTTCGGCGCGCGCAGGCCCGCGAAGACCGACACGACGCCCTGGACACCGAAGACCAGGCCGGTCTCGAAGGCGGAGAGGTCAAGGACGTCCTGGAAGTAGAGGGTCAGGACGAAGACGACCGTCGACATCATCGAGAAGGTGACGAGACCGCCGACGTTGCCCCACGCCACCGTGCGGCGGCGCAGCATCGGCAGGGACACCAGCGGCGCCGCCGCGCGCGTCTCGACGTACCCGAAGGCGGCCAGCAGGGCGACGCCCGCGACCAGGCCGACCAGCACGTCGGCGCCGCCGAAGCCGCGCTCGGCGGCCGTGGACAGGGCGTAGATCAGGGCGAGCAGACCGCCGGTGACCGTCACCGCGCCGGGGACGTCCAGGCGCGGGCGCTCCGGCGTGCGGGACTCGGGCAGCAGACCGGGCGCCAGCGGCAGCACGATCAGCGCGAAGACGGTGAGCAGCCCCATCGTGGAGCGCCAGCCGAGGGTGTCGGTGAGGACGCCGCCGAGCACCATGCCGACGGTGAAGCCGAGGGACAGGAGCGTGCCGGAGATGCCGAGCGCCCGGTCGCGCTGCGGGCCCTCCGGGAACGTCGTGGTGAGCAGCGACATGCCGGTCGGCACGATCGCGGCGGCGCCCACGCCTTGCAGCGCCCGCCCGGCGAGGAACGACGCCGGGTCCCAGGCGAAGGTGGCGAGCAGCGAGGCCGCGCCGAACAGCGCGAGCCCGCCGAGGAACAGCCTGCGCCGCCCGAACAGGTCGCCGACGCGGCCGAAGAGCAGCAGGAAGCCGCCGGACGGCAGCGCGAAGGCGGTGACGGCCCACTGGAGCGCGGTGTGGCTCATGCCGAGGTCCGCGCCGAGCACGGGCAGCGCCACGTTCAGGACGGAGAAGTCCAGCGCCACCATGAACTGCGCGGCGCACAGCACGAACAGGATGAGCTTGTCGCGGCGGGAGAGCCTGGGGGGCGCCGCGTCCGCGACGGGCGCGGGCACGGCGGGGGAGGGAACGGAGGTGTCTGTCGCCATGGTCACGAGCCTGTGGCCGCCGGAATAGCCGTGGGGAGCCGGAACTTATGCTGGTGGTACGACCACCAGGCAGATCGGCGGGCGGATGACGGGGGGAACGGTGGCCAGGGGGACCGGGGAGCGGACCGACGGGGCGAAGGCCCGTCGCCGAGTGGAGCTGCGCGACTTCCTGATGAGCAGGCGCGCCCGGGTGAGCCCGGCCGAGGCCGGACTCCCCGAGGGCGGGCGGCGGCGCACGCCGGGACTCAGGCGCGAGGAGGTCGCCGTGCTCGCGGGCGTCGGCGCGTCCTGGTACCAGTGGCTGGAGCAGGGCCGCGACATCTCCGTGTCGCCGCAGGTCCTGGACTCCGTGGCGCGCGTCCTGAAGCTGTCCGGCACCGAGCGCCGCCATCTGTACGTGCTCGCGGGCCTCAATCCGCCCGCGCCGCGGGCCGAGCGGGACGCCGAGCACATGAGCGAGGGCCTGCGGCGGCTCATCGACACCTGGATGCCGTACCCGGCGCACATCATGGACCGCTACTACAACTGCGTCGTCTACAACGAGGCGGCCGCCATGGTCCTCGGCATGCGCCCCGAGACCACGCAGAACTGCATCCTCGACTTCTTCACGGACCCCATGTACCGCTCGCGCAGCGTCAGCTGGGAGGAGAACGCGGCGACGCTCGTCGCGCAGTTCCGCGCCGCCTGCTCCGAGAACCCGGGCGACGAGGGCTTCCAGGAACTCCTCGACCGGCTGCACGCCGTCAGCGAGGAGTTCACGACGCTGTGGGAGCGGCAGGACATCCGCCCCGCGGGCCTCGTCCACAAGGAGATCGACCACCCCCTCGCGGGCCTCCTGCACGTGGAGTCGACCGCCCTGAAGGTGCCCGCGCGGCCCGACCTGACGATCGTCATGCACACGCCGCTGCCGCTCGCGGACACGGCGGCGAAGCTGGAGTGGCTGGCCACGCCCCAGGCGCGGCGCGGGGCCATGTACCGGGTGGCCGGCTGAGCCGGGGGATCGCCTCCTTATGCTCGTGCCATGACTGAGCGCACCGACCTCGGCCCCGAGGACCAGAAGATCGTCACCCTCGCGCGTTCGGCGCGGGCCCGCAACGGCGTGCCGGAGGGGGCGGCCGTGCGGGACGAGACCGGGCGCACGTACGTCGCCGGGACGGTCGCTCTGGCGTCCCTGGAGCTGTCCGCGCTGCGTACGGCTGTGGCGATGGCCGTGGCGTCCGGGGCGGAGGCCCTGGAGGCGGCGGCCGTCGTCTCCGGCGCGGAGGGCCTCGCGGACGCCGACCTGGCCGCCGTGCGGGACCTGGGCGGGCCCGGTACGCCGGTGTTCCTGGCGGGGGTGGACGGGGTGCTGCGCCTGACCACGAAGGCCTGACCCTCGCGGTGCGCCCCAGACCCGCCCCTTCCCGATCCCGGGGGCTGCGCCCCCGCGCCCCCGCCTTTTCGGCGCTCCGCGCCTCGTCCTCAAACGCCGGACGGGCTGAAACTCTCCGGTGCGGACCGTGGGTATTCAGCCCGTCCGGCGTTTGAGGACGAGCGCGCAGCGCGATGGAAGGGCGGGTGGGTGGGGGACCGCGCCGCCCGAGGCGACCCGGGCGGAAAAGATCAGGGAGAATGGGCGGCATGAGCGTGCGAACCCAGACACCCCAGCCGACCCAGCGGAGCGACCACCGTGCGGGTTTCGCCTGCTTCGTCGGCCGCCCGAACGCGGGCAAGTCGACCCTGACGAACGCTCTGGTCGGCAAGAAGGTGGCCATCACCTCGAACCGGCCGCAGACCACCCGGCACACCGTGCGCGGCATCGTGCACCGCCCCGACGCGCAGCTGATCCTCGTCGACACCCCCGGCCTGCACAAGCCGCGCACGCTCCTCGGCGAGCGGCTCAACGACGTGGTCCGCACCACCTGGGCCGAGGTCGACGTGATCGGCTTCTGCCTGCCCGCGGACCAGAAGATCGGGCCCGGCGACCGGTTCATCGCCAAGGAGCTGGCGTCGATCAAGAAGGCGCCGAAGGTCGCCATCGTCACCAAGACCGACCTGGTCGACAGCAAGGCGCTCGCCGAGCAGCTCATCGCGATCGACCAGCTCGCCAAGGAGCTCGGCTTCCAGTGGCAGGAGATCGTGCCGGTCTCCGCCGTCGGCGAGAAGCAGGTGGACCTGCTCGCCGACCTCCTGGTGCCGCTGCTGCCGGAGGGCCCCGCGCTCTACCCCGAGGGCGACCTCACGGACGAGCCCGAGCAGGTCATGGTGGCCGAGCTGATCCGCGAGGCGGCCCTGGAGGGCGTGCGGGACGAGCTGCCGCACTCCATCGCCGTGGTGGTCGAGGAGATGCTCCCCCGCGAGGGGCGCCCCGCCGACAAGCCCCTGCTGGACATCCACGCCAACGTGTTCATCGAGCGGTCGAGCCAGAAGGGCATCATCATCGGCCCCAAGGGCAAGCGGCTCAAGGACGTGGGCATCAAGTCCCGCAAGCAGATCGAGGCGCTGCTCGGCACGCCGGTCTTCCTCGACCTGCACGTGAAGGTGGCCAAGGACTGGCAGCGCGACCCCAAGCAGCTCCGCCGCCTGGGCTTCTAGCCCGCCCGGTCCTCCGGCCCGGCGAGAGCCGACCTGAGCCAGTGGTAGGACGCCTTCGGGGTGCGCTGCTGCGTGGCGTAGTCGACGTGGACCAGGCCGAACCGCTGGCGGTGGCCCTCCGCCCACTCGAAGTTGTCCAGGAGCGACCAGACGAAGTAGCCCCGGACGTCGACCCCGGCCGTCATCGCCCGGTGCAGGGCCCGCAGGTGCCCGTCCAGGTACGTGATGCGGTCCTGGTCGTCCAGGCCGTCGTAGGAGCAGCCGTTCTCCGTGATGACCAGGGGCGGGAGCCGGTCGCCGTAGCGCTCGCGCAGGGTCAGGAGCAGCTCGGTGAGGGCCTCGGGGACCACCGGCCAGCCGAAGTCGGTCAAGGGGCGCCCGGTGATCTCGCGGGGCGCGAAGGGCAGCTGGGGCGGCAGCGTCACGCCGGAGAAGGCCGTGGCGTGCTCGGTGGGGGCGCCCACCTTCGTGGGCTGGTAGAAGTTCACGCCGTACCAGTCGAGCGGCTCGGCGATCACCTCCAGGTCCGCCGCGAGGTCCGGTACGTCGGCGGCGAGCAGCTCCATGACGACCTCGGGGTAGCGGCCCAGGAGCAGCGGGTCGGAGAAGAGCCGGTTGAGCAGGACGTCGTAGAAGTCGGCGGCCTCGCGGTCGGCGGGGCTCTCGGAGGCGGGCCAGGTCGGCCCGTGCGAGTTCGCGATGCCCACGTCCCGGGCGCCCGCCGCGCGCAGCGCCCGCACCGCGAGGCCGTGGCCGAGGAGCTGGTGGTGGGCCGCGGGCAGGGCGTCGAAGAGCAGCCGCTTGCCGGGCGCGTGCTGGCCGAGGGCGTGGCCGAGCAGGGTGTGCTCGGCGGGCTCGTTCAGGGTGATCCACTTGCGTACGCGGTCGCCGATGCGGGCCGCGACCACGGCCGCGTACTCCGCGAAGCGCTCGGCCGTCGCGCGGGCGAGCCAGCCGCCCGCCTCCTCCACGGCCAGCGGCGTGTCCCAGTGGAAGAGCGTCGGCACGGGCCGCACGCCCGCCGCGCACAGCTCGTCGACGAGCCGGTCGTAGAAGTCCAGGCCCCGCTCGCTGACGGCGCCCGTGCCCGTGGGCAGCACGCGCGGCCAGGACACCGAGAAGCGGTACGCGCCGACGCCCAGGTCGCGCACGAGGGCCACGTCCTCGCGGTAGCGGCGCACGTGGTCGCAGGCCACGGCGGCCGTGGTGCCGTCCTTCACGTTCCCTGGCAGGGCCGTGAAGGCGTCCCACACCGAGGGGCCGCGCTCGTCGGCGGCGCCCTCGATCTGGTGGGCCGACGTGGCCACGCCCCACAGGAAGTCGCGCGGGAACGGGGGCAGCGGGGCCCGGGGGCCCGAAGGGATGGTCGCCATGCGCGGGATCATCCGCACCGGCCGGAAGGGAAGTCAACGCCCGTGCGCGCACCGGGCGTTGCGGCGGCCCTTCGCCGCCTACGCGCCCTCCTTCAGGACCCGGGTGATCAACTGGCGCTGGTCCTCGGTCAGACGCGGGTCCGCGCAGTACACGGTGCGTCCGTCGACGGTGATCTGGTAGCTGAAGCCGTCGGGCACGCCGATCGGTGGCTCGCCCCGGCCGTCGGCCACGGCCCGCTCGGCCAGGGCGTGCCACTCCTGGGCGTCCACGCGCGCGGTGGTGTCCACCTCCGCGTGCCGCTCGATGCCCCCGAAACCTCCGGTGCGCCTCACCTGGATAAGCATGGGTCCTGTCTACTCCAGGCCCGGGCGCCCCGCCAGGCGGCCCCGGCGGGCCCGACGGCTTCCGGCCGGATCAGGTGGCGGGCACCTTCACCTGCGCCCAGGCGTCCAGGACGGCCTTGAGCTCCTCGCCGTCGCCGTACTTGGCGCGGGCGGCCGCGACCGTCAGCTTGGCGAAGTCCGCGAAGGACGCGTCCTGGGCCAGTTCGCCGCCGGTCAGGACGGCGTACCAGATCTGTCCGGCCCGCTCCCAGGCGTGCCCGCCGAGGGCCTGGGCGAGCAGGTAGAAGGCGTGGTTCGGGATGCCCGAGTTGATGTGCACGCCGCCGTTGTCGCGGCCGGTGCGCACGAAGCCGTCCATGGTGGCGGGCTGCGGGTCCTTGCCGAGGACGTCGTCGTCGTACGCGGTGCCCGGGGCCTTCATGGAGCGCAGCGCGGTGCCGGTGACGCGCTCGGCGAGCAGGCCCGCGCCGATCAGCCAGTCGGCCTCGGCGGCGGTCTGGCCGAGGGTGTACTGCTTGATCAGCGAGCCGAAGACGTCCGCCATGGACTCGTTGAGGGCGCCGGGCTGGCCGAAGTAGGTGAGGTTGGCGGTGTACTGGACCACGCCGTGGGTCAGCTCGTGGCCGATCACGTCCACGGGGATGGTGAAGTCGAGGAAGATCTCCCTGTCCCCGTCGCCGAACACCATCTGCTCGCCGTTCCAGAAGGCGTTCCCGTAGTCCTCGCCGTAGTGGACGGTGGCGTTCAGCGGCAGGCCGCCGCCGTCGATCGAGTCGCGCTCGAAGTGCTTGAAGAACACCTCGAAGGTCGCGCCGAGGCCGTCGTAGGCGCGGTTGACGGTCGCGTCCTTGCCGGGCTTGTCGCCCTCGCCGCGCACCTTGCGGCCGGGCAGCTCGGTGCGGTGCTTGGCGTCGTAGAGGGTGCGGTGCGGCTTGCCCTCCTCCGCGCCCTTGGGCGCGGCGACGGACGGGGCGCCGATCACGGTGGTCAGGCGGCGCTGGGTGCGCTCGAAGGCGTCCCGCTGGAGGGTGCGGCGGGCCGGTCCGGCGAGGGCGGGGTCCTGGCTCTGGGCGAGGGTGTCCAGGACGAACGGCGGCACGATGGTGCAGAAGACGGGCTCGAACCTCTCCGGGTTCCCCGTTGGGTTGTCGGTCATGCGTGGCAATGTGGCACTGGGTCATGCCGCTGTCACTAGCTGCCACCATGATTGGTGAAATACCCGGATACGGGGCCTGGGCGGCTGCCGGGACTGCTATGGCTTCGCTGGGGCTGTGGTGCTCTTTCCTCTGCGGGCCGTGTGTGGCTGGTCGCGCCCACGCGGCGGAGCCGCATATGAGCACAGCCCCGCGCCCCTTCGGGGCGCCCTCCCTGTGCGGCGCCCTCCTTTAACGCCTTGCCCCCTCGCCCCCAGCCCTCGGACCGGCTGGAATGGGCGCGGAGCACCGACGCAAGTCCCGCATAGTGATACGGGACGCCGTATCGGCGGAGGCTCGGTTAGGCTGCTGAGCATCATGCGTTACGGGCTGCTTCTTCTTAGCTGCCGCGGCGAGGGCCTGTAGTCGAGGCCGACCCCCTCCCCGCGGAGTTCGGTGCTGCGCAAGACCGTCGGCCGTCCAGAAGGACTCACCGAGGAGCCCCGCACACCATGCCGAACTTCCAACGTCCCTCCGCCCTGCCGATCCACAAGTACGGCCAGTACGAGCAGGTGGACCTGCCCGACCGCACCTGGCCCGACCAGCGCATCACCGTGGCGCCCCGGTGGCTGTCCACGGACCTGCGCGACGGCAACCAGGCGCTGATCGACCCGATGTCCCCGGCCCGCAAGCGCGCGATGTTCGACCTGCTGGTCAAGATGGGCTACAAGGAGATCGAGATCGGGTTCCCCTCCTCCGGGCAGACCGACTTCGAGTTCGTACGGTCGATCGTCGAGGACGAGGACGCCATCCCCGACGACGTGACGATCTCGGTGCTCACGCAGGCCCGCGAGGAGCTGATCGAGCGCACCGTCCAGTCCCTGAAGGGCGCCAAGCGCGCCACGGTGCACCTGTACAACGCGACCGCGCCGGTGTGGCGCGAGGTCGTCTTCCGCGGCTCGCGCGACCAGGTCAAGCAGATCGCCGTCGACGGCACGCGCCTGGTCATGGAGTACGCGGAGAAGATCCTGGGCCCGGAGACGGTCTTCGGCTACCAGTACAGCCCGGAGATCTTCACCGACACCGAGCTGGACTTCGCCCTGGAGGTCTGCGAGGGCGTCATGGACGTCTGGCAGCCCGACGCCGAGCGCGAGATCATCCTGAACCTGCCCGCGACCGTGGAGCGCTCGACGCCCTCCACGCACGCCGACCGCTTCGAGTGGATGAGCCGCAACCTGTCCCGCCGACAGTACGTGTGCCTGTCCATCCACCCGCACAACGACCGCGGCACCGCCATCGCCGCCGCCGAGCTGGCCGTGATGGCCGGTGGCGACCGCGTCGAGGGCTGCCTGTTCGGCCAGGGCGAGCGCACCGGCAACGTGGACCTGGTCGCCCTGGGCATGAACCTGTTCAGCCAGGGCATCGACCCGCAGATCGACTTCTCGAACATCGACGAGATCCGCCGGGTGTACGAGTACTGCACGCAGATGGAGGTCCACCCCCGCCACCCGTACGCGGGCGACCTCGTCTACACCGCCTTCTCCGGCTCCCACCAGGACGCCATCAAGAAGGGCTTCGACGCCATGGAGGCCCGCGCGGCCGCCGCGGGCAAGACGGTCGACGACATCGAGTGGGCCGTGCCGTACCTGCCCATCGACCCCAAGGACGTCGGCCGCTCGTACGAGGCCGTGATCCGCGTCAACTCGCAGTCCGGCAAGGGCGGCATCGCCTACGTCCTGAAGAACGACCACAAGCTGGACCTGCCGCGCCGGATGCAGATCGAGTTCTCGAAGATCATCCAGGCGAAGACCGACGCCGAGGGCGGCGAGGTCTCGCCCGACGCCATCTGGAGCGTCTTCCAGGACGAGTACCTGCCCAACGCGGAGAACCCCTGGGGCCGCATCCAGCTGCGCGCCAGCCAGACCACCATGGGCGAGGACGGCGCCGACACCCTGACCGTCGGGGCGATCGTGGACGGCGACTCCACGGTCCTCACCGGCACCGGCAACGGCCCGATCTCCGCGTTCTTCGCGGCCCTGCAGTCCATCGGCATCGACGCCCGGCTGCTGGACTACCAGGAGCACACGATGAGCGCCGAGGCCTCCGCGCAGGCGGCGTCGTACATCGAGTGCGTCGTCGGTGACAAGGTCCTGTGGGGCGTGGGCATCGACGCGAATACGACACGCGCCTCGCTGAAGGCGGTCGTCTCGGCCGTCAACCGCGCGGCCCGCTGAGGCTGTTCGACCCCCAGTTCGACCGGTGCTTTCGTGGCCCCGTCCGCCCCTTCGGCGGGCGGGGCCACCGCACGCGGGGCGCCTGGTCACGGGCCTGCTACCGGCCATCTCCCGTCCGGGGTACTGACGCGGCATCATCGATGTGGCTAACATCACGCCAACGCGGCAGGGCGGCCGCGGAGTCGTGGAGGTGCGTGGTGCTGCCAGACCGGGAACGAGACGGCCGGAACGACCCCGACTCCCGCGCCCCGGGCGCCCCGCCGGACCGCGGCCGACGCCACGGCCGCCTCGCGGGCCTGGCCCGGATGCGCCGCCTGATCGGCACCCGCACCGCCTGGACCACCGTCTGCGACGGCGAGTTCTTCTGCCCCGGCTGCGGCGGCGACCGCAACTACCAGCGGCGCAGCGGGCACCGCAGGTTCGTCCTGCTCGGCGTGCCGCTGCTGTCCCGCGGCCGGACCGGGCCCGTCGTCGAATGCGCCGCCTGCCAGGACCACTTCGGGCTCGACGCGCTCGACCACCCCACCACCATCCGGCTCGCCGCCATGCTCCGCGAGGCCGTGCACACCGTCGTCATCGCCGTGCTCACCACCGGCGGCGCGGCCTCCCGCACCACGCTCGACGCGGCCGTCGCCACCCTGCGCGGCGCCGGGTTCGACGACTGCACCGAGGAACGCGTCGTCGCCCTCGTCAACGCCCTCGCCGCCGACACCGGCCGCCCCGGCGCCCCCGACTGCGCCCCCGGCCTCGCCATCGAGCTCCACGAGGCGCTCGGCCCCCTCGCCCCGCACCTGGCCCCCGCGGGCCGCGAGGCCCTGCTGCTCAAGGGCGCCCGCATCGCGCTCGCCGACGGCCCGTACACGCCCGCCGAGCGCGACGTGCTCGCCACGGCGGGCTGCGCGCTCACCATCGGCACGGAGGACGTGGCCCGCCTGATGGCGGCCGCCCAGCGCACCCCGTCCTGAACCCGCCCCGGTCCGCACCCCCGTACTCCCCGCGGATACTCCCCGGGGAGTAGTCCCCGCCCCGTGCCACCCGTGGGCGTAACGCCCAACTCGCCCCCGCGTCCGACGCGTTGATCCTCCCGTGACGGAACTCTGGAAGCCGTCAGACACCGTCACGGGAGGGAGGCCCACCGATGGGGGCCGCGACAACCACCAAGCGCCGACGACCACGTGCGGTGCCCTGGGTGCTGCTGGGCATCTGGGTCGCCGTCATGGCGCTCGCGGGGCCGTTCGCCGGGAAGCTCGGAGACGTCCAGCACGACCGGGCCGTGGACTATCTGCCGTCGAGCGCCGACTCCACCCAGGTCGCCAAGATCCAGGAGCGGCTGCCCGGCGGCGAGAGCACCGAGCTGGTGCTCGTCTACCACCGCGACGGCGGCCTGGAGCCCGCCGACCGCACGCTCGCGGACCGCCAGGTCAAGGAGGTCGACCGGGAGCTCGACCTCGTCGCGACGCCCACGGGGGTGGCGTCGAAGGACGGGACGACCCTGATGTACCCGGTCGCGAGCACCGCGCCCGGCACGGACGAAGAGAAGCGGGACGCCTTCGTCAACGACGTACGGGACGTCGTCAAGGGCGGCGGCGGCCTGAGCGTCGACGTCGGCGGGCCCGGCGCGCTCGCCACCGACGCCAGCGAGGTCTACCAGTCGCTCGACGGGCCGCTGCTCTACACGACCGTCGCCGTGGTCGCGGTCCTGCTCGTCCTCATCTACCGCAGCCCGTTCCTGTGGCTCGTGCCGCTCGTCGTCGCGGGCGTCGCCAACGTCCTCTCCATGGGCGTCGCCTACGGCCTCAACCAGGCCTTCGGCACCAGCGTCAGCGGCCAGAGCTCCGGCATCATGACGATCCTCGTCTTCGGCGCGGGCACCGACTACGCCCTGCTCATCGTCTCCCGCTACCGCGAGGAGCTGCGCCGCGTCGAGCGGCCGTACGACGCCATGGTCACCGCCCTGCGCGGCTGCGGCCCCGCCGTGCTCGCCTCCTCCGGCACCGTCGCCGTCGGCCTGCTCTGCCTGCTCGCCGCCGACCTCAACTCCAGCCGGGGCATGGGCCCGCTCGGCGCGGTGGGCGTGCTGTGCGCGCTCGTGGCGATGCTGACGCTGCTGCCCGCGCTGCTCGTGGTGCTCGGGCGGCGGGTGTTCTGGCCGCTGGTGCCCGCCTTCGGCAGCGAGCCGAGCAAGCGCCGCTCGCTGTTCGCCTCCATGGGCTCCTCCGCCGGGCGCAGGCCGCTGGTCGTCCTCGCCTTGGGGGCCGTGCTGCTCGGCGCGCTCGCCCTCGGCGCGTTCAACCTGCCCGGCAACCTCAAGCAGGAGGACTCCTTCACCAGCAAGCCCGACTCCATCGCCGCCATGGAGACCCTCGCCGCCGCCTATCCGGAACGCGGCACCCAGCCCATCAACGTCATCGTGCCGACCGCCGAGGCCGGTGAACTCCTCGGCCGGGCCCGGTCCGTGGCCGGGGTCGACAGCGTCACGCGCGGCCGCGCCGCCGAGAAGTGGACCGAGCTGTCCGTGGTCGCCAAGGCCCCGCCGCAGACGGCCGCCGAGACCGCCACCATCGAGGCCCTGCGCGACGAGCTGGACCCGCGAGGGGCGTACGTCGGCGGGCCGAGCGCCGAACAGCTCGACCTGAAGGACACCAACGCCCGCGACCGCCTGGTCGTCGTGCCGATCGTCCTCGCCGCCGTGCTCCTCATCCTGGTCGCGCTGTTGCGCAGCCTGATCGCGCCGCTGCTGCTGCTCCTCGCCGTCGTCGCGGTGTGGGGCGCCTCGCTCGGCATCGCGGGCCTCGTCTTCGAACCGCTCTTCGGCTTCGAGGGCACCGACCCGGGGCTCGGCCTGCTCTCCTTCGTCTTCCTCGTCGCCCTCGGCGTCGACTACGGCATCTTCCTCATGCACCGCATGCGCGAGGAGTGCCTCGCGGGAGCAGAGACCGGCGCCGCCGCGCTCACCGCGCTGCGCACCACCGGCGGCGTGATCGCCTCCGCCGGTCTGGTGCTCGCCGCGACGTTCGCGGTGCTCGTCAACATGCCGCTCGTCCAACTCGTCGAGCTGGGCTTCGTCATCGCCGTCGGCGTGCTCCTCGACACCTTCCTGGTCCGCACCTACCTGGTGACGTCCGCGAGCCTCGCGCTCGGCCGGAAGGTGTGGTGGCCGGGGCCGCTGTCGCGGCGGCCCGCCGCCCCCGCCCCGCCGGAGCGGGAGGAGCCCGAACTGACCGCGGTCCGCTGACCCCGACGCACACACCGCGGCGCCCCTCCCTGCCGGAGGGGCGCCGCCTTCCTGGATGATGGGGCCACGCCATGGACACCGCCACCCAAGACCCGTGTCCGCGGGAAGGGGGACCCGACGACGTGCCGTACCCGCCGCCCGCCACCCGCCCCTGGTGGCCGTTCTCCGGAGCGGCGCCGGGCTCGCGCCGCGCCCTGCGGGAGGACGCGCTGTTCGCGGTGGTCCTCGCCGCCTTCGCCGCGCTGCTCGCCGTGGTGCTCAAGGACGGCCGGGAGCCGGACGCGCTCGGCTGGGCCCTCCTGCTGTGCGGCCACGTCCCGATCGTCTGGCGCCGCCGCAGGCCGATGACGGTGCTCCTGGCCACCATGGCCTTCGTCGGCCCGTACCACGCCCTCGACTACGACCACGCCGCCGCGACCCACGTGGGCATGGTCGCCCTCTACACCGTCGCCGTCTCCGGCCGCCCCCGCCGCACCCTCCTGACCGGCGTGCACATCATCGCGGTCATCCTCGTCGTCAATTCGGCCGTCGGCGGGGACCCGGTCTCGGAGGTCGTGCGCATCACCGGCTGGATCGTCGCCGTGCTGGTCTTCGGTACGTACGTCCGCGTGCACCGGCAGTACGTCGCCTCGGTCGTCGAGCGCGCCGAGCGGGCCGAGCGCACCCGTGAGGAGGAGGCGCGGCGCCGCGTCGCCGAGGAGCGGCTGCGGGTCGCCCGCGATCTGCACGACCTGCTCGCGCACAGCATCACGCTCGTCGGCGTGCAGACGTCGGTGGCCGCGCACGTGCTCTCCGCCGACCCCGAGCGCCTGGACCGGGCGGCCATCGCCGGTGCCCTCGACGACATCGCCGACACCTGCCGGGCCGCGCGCGGCGAACTCCGGGCGACCCTCGAAGTGCTGCGCTCCGGGCCCGAGTCGGGGCCGGGGGCCGACGAGTACCGCGGCCCGCTGCCCGGCATCGACGGCATCGGCGACCTCGCGGGGGCGGCCCGCACGGCCGGGGCGAAGGTCGAGCTCGCGATGGCGGAGGTGGCCTCGGTGCCGCCCGTGGTCGGGGCCGCGGCCTACCGCATCGTGCAGGAGGCCCTGACCAACGCCGTGCGGCACGGCGGGCCCGGCCTCGCGGTGCGCGTGGCGATAGGGGAGCGCGAGGGGACCCTGCGGCTGTCCGTGACCGACGACGGCACGGGGCCCACCCCACCCCCCGCCGCGCGGGCCGCGCCCGGGTTCGGCATCATCGGCATGCGGGAGCGGGCCCGCAGCGTCGGCGGGACGCTTCAGGCCGGGCCGCGCGAGGGACGGGGGTTCGAAGTGGTGGCGGAACTGCCGCTGGGGGCACGGGAGTCGGCGCGGGCCGGGGAGGTGGCGTGGTGAAGATCCGCGTGCTCCTCGCCGACGACCAGGCGCTGGTGCGGGCCGCGTTCGCGATGCTCGTGGAGTCCGCGCCCGACATGGACGTGGTGGCCCAGGCGGGCACCGGGCGCGAGGCGGTGGAGCTGGCCCGCGCCCGGCGCGCCGACCTCGTCGTCATGGACGTGCGCATGCCCGACCTCGACGGGATCGAGGCGACGCGCCTCATCGCCGCCGACGAGGACCTCGCCGGGGTGAAGGTCCTCATGCTCACCACGTACGACACCGACGAGCACGTCGTCGAGGCGCTGCGGGCCGGGGCGTCCGGGTTCCTGGTCAAGGACACCAGACCGGCGGAGCTCCTGGACGCGATCCGCACGGTGGCGGCGGGCGACTCCCTGCTGTCCCCCGGCCCGACGGCCCGCCTCATCGCCCGCGTCCTGCGCCAGCCGGAGGCCCCCGGCGCCGTGGACGGCGTCCCCCGCTCCCTGGCCGCCCTCTCCGACCGCGAACGCCAGGTGCTCACCCTGGTCGCCCGCGGCCTGAACAACACGGAGGTGGCGGAGGCCCTGGGCCTCAGCCCCCTCACGGCCAAGACCCACGTCAGCCGCATCATGGGCAAGCTGACCGTCCGCGACCGCGCCCAGCTGGTCATCACCGCGTACGAGGCGGGCCTGGTCCGGCCGGGCGGGTGAGGGCGCCTCCCGCCGCCGCTACAACAGCCCCGCCGCCGCCAGGTGTTTGCCCACGCGCTCCACGTCCTCCGGGGAGAGGGGGATCTGGGGGACGGCCGTGGTGGGGTGGTCGATGACGCCGCGCAGGTGGAGGGCGGCCTTGAAGGCGCCCAGGCTGGAGGAGCTGCGGCCCATCCGGGCGGGCGAGCCCGTCTCGGTCATGCGGAACAGCGCGCAGAGGCGTTCCTGCTCGGCGCGGGCGCCGTCGAGGTCTCCGGCGCGGGCCGCGCGGTAGAGGCGGACGTAGCCGTCGGGGTCGACGTTGCCGAGGCCGGGAACCACGCCGTGCGCGCCCATCGCGAGGGCCGAGTCGACCGTCAGCTCCGAGCCGGTGAGGACGCTGAAGGCCGGGGGCGCCCCGAGGAGCACGCGGCGCAGGCCGCCGTCGTCGCCGCTGGAGTCCTTGAGCCCGGCCAGGGTGCCCTCGGCCGCGAGCTCCAGGACGAGGTCGGCGTCGAGCTTGGTGTGCACCGAGACGGGCAGGTCGTACGCGAAGACGGGCAGGCCGCCGCGCTCGGCGACGAGCCGGTAGTGGCGGGCGATCTCGGCGGGGTGGGTGCGGGTGTAGAAGGGCGCGGTCACGACGGTGCCGTCGGCCCCGGCGGCGGCAGCGGCCCGCACGTGGTCCAGCACGCGCAGCGTCGTCATGTCGATGGCCCCGGCGAGGACGGGCAGCTGGCCGCCGACGTGGTGGACGACCGTGGACACGACGGTCCGGCGGTGGGCGTCCGGCAGGTACGCCGCCTCCGACGAGGACCCGAGGACGAACAGCGCGTCCACGCCCGCGCCGACCAGGTGGTCGACGAGGCGCTCCAGCGAGGCGACGTCCACCTCGTTGTCCGGCGTCAGGGGGGTGCAGACGGGCGGGACGACACCGGTCAACAGGGTGGGGAGTGCGGTCATGGAGCCTCCTTGGACGTGGCCGTGGCGGCGGCCGTCGCGGTGGATGCCGGCTGCGAAGCCTGTGCCGACTGGCTGACGAGGTCGCGCGTGGTCTCGCCCGCCGGTACGGGGTGGTGGCACCGGAAGCGGTGCGCGGACCCCTCCTCCGTAGTGTCCGGCATGGCCGCCGCGCACGCGTCGTCCGCCTTCCAGCAGCGTGTCCGGAAGGGGCACCCGCTGGGCGGCCGGGTGGCCGAGGGGACGGGGCCGACGAGCGGGATGGGGTCGATGGGGTCCAGGAGGCCGGGCGTGGCGGAGAACAGGGCGCGGGTGTAGGGGTGCCGGGCCTGGTCGAGGATGTCGGCGGCGGGCGCCTCCTCGACGATCCGGCCCAGATACATGGTGATCACCCGGTCGCTCATCCTGCGCACGGTCTGGATGTCGTGCGAGACGAACACCAGGGCGAGGCCGAGACGTTCCTTCAGGTCGAGGAGGAGGTTGAGGATCTGGGCGCGGACGGAGACGTCCAGGGCGCTGGTGGGCTCGTCGGCCACGACGAGTTCGGGCTCCAGGGCCAGCGCCCTGGCGATCGCGACGCGCTGGCGCTGGCCGCCCGAGAGCTGGCCCGGCAGCCCGTCCGCGAGCGCCGGGGGCAGGCCGACGAGGCTCATCAACTCCCGTACGCGCTCCTCCCGTTGGGCCGGTCTGCCGCGCCGGTGGACGTCGAGCGGGTCGCGCAGGATCTGGCGGACGGGGAGGCGCCGGTTCAGGGCGGTCGAGGGGTCCTGGAAGATCATGGCGGTGTCGCTGCCGATGGTGGTGCGCCGCTCCGGGGGCTTCATCCGCCACAGGTCGCGGCCGCGGTACGCGACCGTGCCCGCGGTGGGGCGCTGGATGCCCACGAGGACCTTGGCCAGGGTGGACTTGCCGCAGCCGGACTCGCCTACGACGCCGACGGTTTCGCCGGGGGCGATGGTCAGGTTGGCGCCGGTGAGTGCGTACACCTTGTCTCGGGAGAAGACGCCGCCGGTGCGGGCCCTGTGCACGACGTGCGCGTCCCGGAGCGCGATGAGCTCTTCAGCGGGCGTCATGGGCGATTCCTTCCCGTGATTCCGGCGGCTGCGGGTCGTTTGTGGCTGGTCGCGCAGTTCCCCGCGCCCCTTCGGGGCGCTCCCGTGCCGCGGGCTCGTGGGGGGCCAGGGCCGGGTGGTGGCAGGCCGTTCTGTGTTCGGGGTCGCCCAGGAGTTCCGGCGTCGTCGTGCGGCACAGCTCGCTCGCGAGTGGGCAGCGGTCGGCGAAGCGGCACCCGGCGGGGAAGTCGGCGGGCGAGGGCACGACGCCCTTGATCTGGGTGAGGCGCTGGGCGGCGGACTCCAGGGAGAGGACGGAGCCGAGCAGGCCGCGCGTGTAGTGGTGGGTGGGGTACTCCACGAGCTCGGCGGTGACCCCGGTCTCGACGATCTGGCCGCCGTACATCACCGCGACGCGGTCGGTGACGTCCGCGACGAGGGCCAGGTCGTGGGAGACCAGGATCAGCGCGAAGCCCAGCTCGGCACGGAGCCGTAGGAGCAGCTGGATGACCTGTGCCTGCACGGTGACGTCCAGGGCGGTGGTGGGCTCGTCCGCGACGATCAGCTTCGGGTCGCGGGACAGGGCCATCGCGATGAGCACGCGCTGGCGCTGGCCGCCGGACAGCTCGTGCGGATAGCTGCGCAGGGTGCGGTCCGGGTCGAGGCCCACGAGGGCGAGCAGCTCGGCGGGGCTGCGGTGGCCGCCGCGCCGGACGACCTGTTTGAGCTGGGCGCGCACGGTCATCGCCGGGTTCAGGGAGGACAGGGCGTCCTGGTAGATCATCGCCATGTCGTGGCCGAGCAGTCGGCGCCTGGCCCGCATGGGCAGGCCGATCAGCTCCTGCCCGGCGAAGGCGACGTGGCCGCGGACGCGGGCGCCCTTGGGCTGGAGCCCCATGACGGTCAGGGCGGTGAGGGACTTGCCGCAGCCGGACTCGCCGACCAGGCCGAGGACTTCGCCGGGCCGCACCTGGAAGCTGATGCCGTCGACGATGTCGACGCCGCCGTGCCGGGCGTCGAAGCCGATGGCCAGGTCCCGTACGTCCAGGACGGGCGCGCCCTCGGGCAGCGGCCGGGCGCGGGCGCGCAGGCGGGCGGCGGCGTCGGCGAGGCCCGGCAGTTCGAGGACCTCGCCGCTGCCGGGCTCGGGCGCCTCGACCTTGTCCTTGGCGTCGGCCGGGTCGACCTCGCGGCCCGAGGGAGCGGCCCAGGCGTCGGACACGCCTTCGGACAGGACGTTCAGGGAAAGGACGGTCAGGAGCATCAGGAGGCCGGGGAACACGGTCGCCCACCAGCCGCCGATGAGCACCATGTTCTTGCCGTCGGCGATGACGCTGCCCCAGGACGGGTCGGGGGGCCGGACGCCCGCGCCGATGAAGGACAGCGAGGCCTCGAAGACGATGGCCTCGGCGACCTGCACGGTGCAGAAGACGAGGACGGGCGCGGCGCAGTTGATGGCGACGTGCTTGATGAGGATGTGCGGGGTGCGGGCGCCGATGACGCGCTCGGCGGTGACGTAGTCCTCGCCGTACTGGTCCAGGACGTTGGCGCGTACGACACGGGCGATGGGCGGGGTGAACAGGAACGCGATCGCGCAGATGAGGACGGTGATGCCGCCGCCGAACACGGCGACGAGGACGGCGGCGAGCGCGATGCCGGGGAACGCCATGACGATGTCGAGGACCCGCATGAGCGTCTCGTCCACGGCCTTGCGCGAGGTCGCGGCGACCGCGCCGACGACCGCGCCGACGGTGAGGGCGAGCAGGGTCGCGCCGAGCCCGATGGCGAGCGACCAGCGGGCGCCGTACATCAGTCGGCTGAGGATGTCGCGGCCGAGGCTGTCCTGGCCCATCCAGTGGTCGGCGGAGGGGTGCCCGGTGCCGTCCACCAGGGACTGCTGGTCGAGTGGGTCGTGCGGGGCGAGCAGCGGCGCGAACAGGGCGACGAGGACGACGACGGCGAGCACGCCGACCGCGATCCGCGACAGGACGGGCAGCTTGCGCAGCGACCGCAGGCGCAGCCCGGGCCGGGCGAGCTTGTCGGTCAGCGCCTTGCGCGAGGCGAACGGCATCAGGAGGTTCCCCTCAGGCGCGGGTTGACCAGGAGGTAGAGGATGTCGATGACGAGGTTCACCACGACGAAGCCGACGGCGGTGGTGATGACGACGCCCTGTACGACGGCGGGGTCGCCGTTCTTCACCGCGTCGATCATCAGCTTGCCCATGCCGGGCAGGGAGAAGATCGTCTCGATGACGACGGCGCCGCCGAGCAGATAGCCGACGCGCAGGCCGAGCACGGTGAGCGGGTTGATGAGGGCGTTGCGCAGGACGTTGCGGCCCACGACCACGACGGGTGGCAGGCCGCTGCCCACGGCGGTGCGGACGTAGTCCTTGTCGAGCTCTTCGACGACGGCGGTGCGGATGATGCGGGTCATCTGCGCGGCCACCGGCAGGGACAGGGCGAGCGCGGGCAGCGTCATCGTCTTGAGCCAGCCGGTGACGGAGTCGTTGGGGTTGATGTAGCCGCCGGTCGGGAACCAGCCCAGGTCCACGGCCAGGTACTGGATCATGAGCAGGGCCAGCCAGAAGCCGGGCGCGGCGACGCCGGTCAGGGAGACGACGCGGACGATCTGGTCGGGCAGCCGGTCGCGGTAGATCGCGGCGGTCACGCCGAGCAGCAGCGAGACGACGACGGCGATGCCGAGCCCGAGGAAGGTGAGCTGCATCGTCAGGGGCAGCGCCGTGGTGACCTGGTCGACGACCGCGGAGCGGGTCAGGACGCTGATGCCCATGTCGCCGTGGAGCAGGTCGCCGACGAAGTCGGCGTAGCGCACGGGCAGCGGGTCGAGCAGGCCGTTCTCCTCGCGGAACCGGTGCAGTTGCTCGGGGGTCGGGTTGGCGCCCTGGAAGAACGCGGAGGCCGGGTCGACGTCCGAGAAGCGCATGACGAGGAAGACGAACAGGACGATGCCGAGCAGCAGTGGGACGAGCAGGGCGAGGCGGCGGAGCAGGATGCGCAGGATCGCGGTCACGTGGTACGGCTCCTCATTCCGGAGGGGTGCGGCTCCTCAGGTCTTCCTCAGGTCTTCCTCGGGTCTTCCTCGGGTCTTCCTCGGGCAGCCGCGCGGGGCGCGCCCGTCAGACCCACCGGGCCTGGAGGAGGTTGACGCCGGGGTAGGGCTGCGGCCTTATGCCGCTGAGCCGCTTGGCGTTCCACGCCGTCATCAGCTCGTTGTGGACGACGGGGTAGAGCACGGCCTCCTCGGCCACGAGGTCGATGTAGTCCTGGACCATCGCCTTCTTGCGGGTGGCGTCGGGCTCGCGGGTCGCCTTGTCCATGAGCCGGAACAGCTCCTTGGCGCGGGCGTTGTCCGCCCAGCGGGCGTAGCCCATCCAGATGTTCTCGGGGCCGTAGTTGTAGTGCATGATCAGGTCGGCCTCGATGCCGAACTGGTTGGGGTTCGAGGCGGCCGCGACGACCTGGAAGTCCTTCTTCTGGTCCAGCTTGGTGAAGACGGCCGTGGTCTCCTGCGGGTCCAGCGTGGTCTTGACGCCGATGGCGTCCCAGGAGGCCTTGATGGTGGGCAGGCAGTCGCTGATCCAGCTGACGTTGACGGCCATCAGGTTGATCCGCAGGCCCGAGACCCCGGCCTCCTTCAGCAGGGCCCTGGCCTTCTTGGGGTCGTGGCCGTAGACGGTCTTGGCCGGGCGGTAGCTGGGGTTGCCCTCGTTCAGGAACGACGTGGCGGCCTTGCCGTGGCCCTTCAGGGCGACGTCGATCATCTTCGCGCGGTCGATGGCGTAGTGCAGGGCCTGGCGCACCCGCACGTCGTCGAAGGGCTTGTGGGCGGTGTTGAACATCAGGAAGAGGTTGTTCATCCCGGCGCCGCCCTCGACGGTCATGCCGCCGCTCTTGAGCTGCTCGATGTTGGCGTACGGGATGTTGTCGGCGAGCTGCGCGTCCGCGCTGCCGCCGGAGATCTTGGCGACGCGCGGGGCGGCCTCCACGATCGTCAGCCAGTTCATCTTCTTGAAGGCGGCCTTGCGGGGCCCGTTGTAGTCGTCGTACGCCTCGAAGGTCGTGTTGGACTTCGGGTGGTGCGAGGCCTGCCGGTACGGGCCCGAGCCGATCGCCTTGCCCTTGGTGGCGTCGTCCCAGGCGCCCGGCGCGGAGTACACGTGCTTCGGCATGATCTTGGCGAGGGTGAGCCGCGCCGCGCCGTCGGGGAAGGGGAACTTGAGGACGAGCTCGACGTTGCGCGCGTCGACCTTGCGGACCTCCTTGAGCCAGCCCGCGAAGAAGCCCTTGGCCAGGGTCTGGGTGCCGGGGTCCAGGATGCGGTCGAAGACGAACACCACGTCGTCGGCGGTGACCGGCTTCCCGTCGTGCCACGTGGCCCCGGCCCGCAGCTCGAACTTCCAGGTCGTGGCCTTCAGGTCGCTCGGCACCGCGGTGGCGAGCTGCGGGTACGGCTCGCGGCTGATCGGGTCGGTGCCGAGCAGCGCTTCGTAGATGTGTTCGTTGCCCGCCATGGCGAACGCGGACGCCGTCTGGGTGGGGTCCCAACTGCCGTCGTTGCCGTAGCCGATGACGGCGGTGAGGGTCCCGCCCCCGCCGCCCCCGGTGTCGTTGGTGGACTCGGGCCCGCCGCAGGCCACGAGGGAGCCGCTGAGGCCCGCGGCCGCGCCCAGGGCGCCGGTGTACCGCAGGAAGGACCGCCGACCGGGTCCGTCGCCGTCACGTGTCACGGGGATGGGGTCGCTCACGAGTGCCTCCCTGAAGGAGTGGGGAGAGGGTGCTCCCCACGTACCGGTGCGGATCGGGTGGGGGGACGGTGGGGAGATGCGCGGTGCGGACGCGGGCCCGGGCGGGCCCCGCGGGAGTACGCTGCGGCTCAAAGGTCCGACGTCCTACGTCGTGCTGGCGCAGCGACCATAGGAGCGGGCCAGGGCCTGGTCAAGGTGTCGGACGGGGGTGTTTCGGGACGTGGGCGAGGAGAGCGGGCGGCTCCGGTGGTGGCGCGGACCGCTGGGATCCGTGGGCTTCGGCGGGGACTACAACCCCGAGCAGTGGGGCCCGGACGTGCACGCCGAGGACGTCGATCTGATGCGGGAGGCGGGGGTCGGCCTCGTCACGCTGGGGATCTTCGCATGGGCGCGCACCGAGCCGACGCCCGGCGGCCACGACTTCACCTGGCTGGACGACCACATGGACCGGCTCGCCGCCGCGGGCGTGCGGGTGTGCCTGGCGACGATGACGGCGTCACCGCCGCCGTGGCTGGCCCGGCTGCACCCCGAGACGCTGCCCGTCTTGGAGGACGGCACCCGGCTCTATCCGGGCTCGCGCCAGCACTGGTGCCCGTCGAGCCCTGTCTTCCGGCGGTACGCGGTGCGCCTGGTGGAGCGCCTCGCCGCCCGGTACGCGGACCACCCCGCGCTCGCCCTGTGGCACATCGGCAACGAGTACGGCTGCCACGTCTCGCGGCACTGCCACTGCGAGGTGTCCGCGGCCGCCTTCCGCGCCTGGCTGCGGGCCCGCTACGCGACCCTGGACGCCCTCAACGACGCCTGGTCCACACACTTCTGGTCGCAGCGCTACGCCGCCTGGGACGAGATCCACACCCCGCGCGCCGCGCCGTCCTTCCGCAACCCCGCCCAGCTCGCCGACTACTGGCGCTTCTCATCCGATGAATTGCTCGACTGCTATCGGGCGGAGAAGGCCGTGCTCGCCCGGCTGGCCCCCGGCGTGCCCGTCACCACCAACTTCGTGCCCGTCGCCAGGACCCTGGACCTCTTCCGCTGGGCGCCGCACCTCGACGTCGTCTCCTACGACTCCTATCCGGACCCGCACGACCCGGACGCCGCCCGGCGCGCGGCCTTCTCCTACGACGTGATGCGCGGCCTGAAGGGCGGGCGGCCCTGGCTGCTGCTCGAACAGGCGCCGTCGGCGGTCAACTGGCGGCCCCACAACGGCCGCAAGCCGCCCGGCAGGATGCGCCTGGACAGCTGGCAGGCGGTGGCGCACGGCGCCGACGCGGTCCTGTTCTTCCAGTGGCGCCAGTCGCGCGGCGGCGCCGAGAAGTTCCACTCGGCGATGGTGCCGCACGCGGGCCCCGACACGCGGATCTTCCGCGAGGTGAGCGCGCTCGGCGCGGAGCTCGCCGGGCACCCCGAGCTGCTCGGCGCGGTGCCCGAGCGGGCCGACGCGGCGCTCCTGTTCGACTGGGGAGCCTGGTGGGCCCTGGACACGGGCGCCCACCCGAGCGAGGTGGACTACCTGGAGGGCGCGCTCGCGTACCACCGGCCTCTCTACGACGCGTCTGTAGCGTGCGACGTGGTGCCGGTCGACGGGGATCTGACGGGCTATCGGCTGCTCCTCGTGCCGCATCTGTACTGCGTGTCGCGGGCGGCGGCCGCGCGTCTGGTGGCGTATGTGGAGGGCGGCGGCACCCTCGTGATGTCGTACTTCTCCGGGATCACCGACGAGCACGACCGGGTGTATGTGGGCGGCTATCCGGGGCCGTTCCGGGAGGTCCTCGGCCTGACGGTGGAGGAGTTCGCGCCGCGCGCGGACGGCGGCTGGGGGGAGGTGCTCCGGCTTGAGGGCGCCGAGGCCGTGCCGGGCTTCGGCGCGGACGGGCCCGCCGTGACCCGGCACGCGTACGGGCGGGGCACCGCCTGGTACGTGGCCTGCGACCTCGGCCCCGAGGAGCTGCGCGCCCTGCTCGACCGGGTGCGCGCGGAGTGCGGGGTGCGCCCGGTGGCGGCGGGCCTCGACGAGGGCGTGCAGGTGCGGGCCCGGGTCACGGCGGCGGGGGAGCGGCTGCGGGTGCGGCTCGACTACCGCGACGGGGCGGTGGCCGTCGAGCGGGACGACGCGTAGGCGTCCCGGTACATCCGCGCGAAGCTCCGGGGCCCCGCGCCCGTGACGCGCTCGACGGTGTCGGTGACGCGGTCCTCGGCGCCCCGGCTTATCCCGTCGTCGAGCGCGGCCAGGACCCGCGCGAACGCGGCGGGCATGCCGCGCCCGGCCAGCCGCGCCGCGAGCACGTCGGGCGGCACGGCCCTGTGGTGCACGGCGCGGCCGGTGACGCGGCTGACGACCGCCGCCACGTCGGCGTACGACAGCGCCTCGGGGCCGGTGACGACGAGGTCGGGCCCCGGTGGGAGCGGGTCGGTGAGGGCGCGGGTGGCCACGGCGGCGATGTCGTCGGCGTCGACGAAGCCGACGCGTCCGGTGCCGGTCGCGGTGGTGAGCACGCCGTCGCCCCGGATGCTTTCGGCGTGCGGGTGGTCCCCGGTGAAGTTCTGCATGAACCACGACGGGCGGAGCACGGACCACTCCTCGAACGGCCCGTCGTCGGCGAGGAGTTGGTGCACCCGCCCGACGCCGGGACCGCCCGCCTCGATGGCAGAGGAGCTGAGCAGCACCACGCGCGTCACGCCCGCCGCGCGGGCCCGCTCCAGGAAGGGCCCCATGACGGCGGCCGGTTCCGGCTCGGCGACGGGCGGGACCAGATAGGCGCGGTCGACGCCGCGCAGGGCCTCGGCGTGCGTGTCCGGGTCGTACCAGTCGAACCTGACGGGCCCGCGCCCCGCCCCGCCCCGGCGGCTCGCGGCACGCACGGTGTGACCGAGGGCGGCGAGCCGACCGGCGACGCGGCCACCGGTGGTACCGGTCGCACCCGTGACGAGCACGGTCAGCGGCTCAGTCATGCACGGCCGCCGTGAGGGACGCGGGGACGGCGAGCGGGTTCCAGTAGTCGCGGTAGCGCACGATCAGGCCGTCCCGGATCGTGACGACGGCGACGTAGGCCATCTCGAAGGGGCCGCCGGTGGCGAGCACGCGGCCCTCGGCGCGCATCTCCGCGACGATCGTGCCCGGGTCGCCGGTCTCGTGGACCTCCACGTGCGGGAACGCGTCGTACGCGAGGTGGGCGCTGAGGCCGCGCAGATAGGGGCCGAGGGCGGCGCGGCCGTCGAGCCGCCGGGGGTAGCCGTCGGGCGCGAAGGGGAACTCGGCGACGGCGTCCTCGGCGAAGAGGGCGATCCAGCCCTCCATGTCACCGCGGGTCAGGAGGTCGAGGCCGTGCCGGAAGAGGCCGACGGGGCCGGTGTCGGAGGGTGTGGTGGTGGGCATGGGGGAGTACCGTCCCTTACGATTCGGACTGCTGGTCCGCTTTGACGATACGGACTGGCGGTCCGCTTTGTAAAGGTGAGCTGATGCCCGAGAGCCCCGAGAGCCCCAAGAGCCCTGAGAGTCCTGAGGCGCCCGTGCGCAAGGCCCGTGCCGACGCGGCCCGCAACCGCGAGGCCGTCCTCGCCGCCGCCGACGCCCTCTTCGCCCGCAGCGAGAGCCCGCGCGGCGTGTCCATGGACCAGGTCGCGGCGGCGGCCGGGGTCGGCAAGGGCACGCTGTTCCGGCGGTTCGGGGACCGTGACGGGCTGATCCGCGCCGTCTTCGACGCGCGCAGCGGGGCGCTGCGCGCGGCGGTGGAGTCGGGGCCCGCGCCGCTCGGCCCGGACACCCCCGCGCGCGAGCGCGTCCCCGCGCTCCTGGACGCGCTCCTCGGCTTCAAGCTCGACAACCGCCCCCTCGCGCTCGCCCTGGAGGAGCCCGGCGGCACCAGCCCCTACCGCTCGGAGCACTACGCCTGGTGGCACGGCGTCCTGCGGGACGCCCTCGCGGCGGCGGGAGGCGTGCCCGACCCGGGGTTCGCGGCGCACGCGCTGCTCGCCGCCGTGCGGGCGGACCTCGTGGAACACCTGGCGGCGGTGGAGGGCCTGACGGCACGGCAGCTGCGGGAGCGGCTCGCCGCGTACGTGGCGAACGTGCTCGGCTGAGGGCGCCCTCGGGCCAAGGACATCCGGGGCGTACGCGGTGGAGAAGCGGAGCCGGAAGGCGCGGGAATTCCCTTCCGCCCGCTGTCTCGTCGACCAGACATCTCGCCCGGGCGTTCCAGAAACCCGGGTGTTCCAGGAACCCGGGCGCTCCAGAAACCCGGGCGCTCCAGAAATACGGACGGCTTCCATCCCCTTGAGCCGGGCCAAAGCCGTGCGGCAGCAATGCGCTGCGGTCTTTTCCTCGTACGAGAGATCGAGTTAAGGTCCGGCAAAGAGACCGGTCGGATTCCGGCACTTCGCTGAGCCGATGTCCGCCCCGGTCATGGCGCCGCACAGGTGTGGCGTCGCTTCTGTCTTCACCATCGATGACAGCTGTACGCGGCTGTCGGCACGCGCGCCCCCCGCCCGTGCCGACCGTCGCCGAGCGGCTGCCGACGTGCGCGTCCCCCCGCCCGCGTCGGCCGCCGTGCTCCTTGCACGCGGAAGAGCCGTGCGCGCGGAAAAGACCCGTGCGCACCGGTTCGCTCCTTCCGCGTGCCCCGGTTCTGGGTCCGGGTTGACCTCACGTTCGGCCTATTCCGGAATCAGTAGGAGTTTCTTGTGACCCATCTTCAGGGGACGGGCGCCGGGGCCGCGCAGGCCTCCGGCGCCACCATCGCCGCGGTCTTCGAGGGGCGGGCGGCCGCATCCCCGGACGCCGTCGCCGTGGTCGGCGCCGACGGCGCGTCGATGACGTACGGCCGACTCGACGAGCGGGCCGACCGGATCGCCCGCGTGCTGCGGGAGCGGGGGGTGGCCGAGGAGTCGCTGGTCGCGGTGGCGCTCGACCGTTCCGCGGAGTACCTGGTGACGGTCCTCGCGGTGCTCAAGGCGGGGGGCGCCTATCTGCCGCTTGACCCCGAGTACCCGGCGCGGCGGCTCGCGTTCATGCTGGAGGACGCGGCGCCCGTCGTCGTGGTGACCGACACGGCCACGGCCGCGAAGCTGCCGGACGACGACCGTCCGCGCCTGCTCCTGGACACCCCGGAGACGGCCGCCGCGCTGGCGTCCGCCCCGGCCGGGCCCCCGCCGCGGGCCGATGACAGGCCAGGCCAGCTCGCCCACGTCATCTACACCTCCGGCTCCACCGGCACCCCCAAGGGCGTGGCCGTCACCCACCGGAGCGTGCTCGCGCTGGCCGCCGACCCCCGGGTGGCGGGCGGCGCGCACACCACGACGCTCCAGCAGGCCCCGCTGGCCTTCGACGCCTCGACCTACGAGACGTGGCTGCCCCTGCTGAACGGCGGCACCGTCGTGGTGGCCCCGCCCGGCGTCCTGGACGGGGAGGGCATGGCCACGCTCATCGCCCGGCACGGCGTCGCGCGGACCTGGGTGTCCGCGGGCCTGTTCCGCGTGGTGGCGGACGAGCAGCCGGACGCCTTCGCCGGGCTCGACGAGGTGTGGACCGGAGGCGACGTGGTGTCCCCGGAGGCGGTGCGCCGGGTGCTGCGCGCCTGCCCCGGGGTGACGGTCTACAACGGCTACGGGCCCACCGAGACCACCGTCTTCGCCAGCTGCCGCCCCGTCACCTCGGCGGACGCCGTGAGCGAGACCGTGCCGATCGGCTCGCCGCTGGAGGGGACGCGCGCGTACGTCCTCGACGCCGGGCTGCGGCCGGTGGCGCCGGGCGTCCCCGGCGAGCTGTACCTCGCGGGCGAGGGCCTGACCCGCGGCTATCTGGGCCGCCCGGGCCTGACCTCCGAGCGGTTCGTGGCCTGCCCCTTCGACGGGTCGGGCGCGCGCATGTACCGCACCGGCGACCTCGTGGCCTGGACGGACGAGGGCGAGCTGGAGTTCCGCGAGCGCGCTGACGCCCAGGTGAAGATCCGCGGCTTCCGCATCGAGCCCGGCGAGATCGAGGCCGCCCTGGAGACCCACCGCCAGGTGGCCCACGCGGTGGTCGTCCCGCGCGAGCTGTCCGGCGGCCGGGGCAAGCACCTGGTGGCGTACACCGTCCGCGCGGGCGAGGAGACCTTCGAGGCCGGGCGCGGCGGCGGCACCGGCCACTTCGACCTCGACTCCGGCGCCGGGCCCGGGGAGCTGCGCGCGTACCTCGCGCAGCGGCTGCCCTCGTACATGATCCCGGCGGCGTTCGTGGTGCTCGACGAGCTGCCGCTGACGGCCAGCGGCAAGGTGGACCGGGCGGGCCTGCCCGACCCCGAGTTCCACGGCGCGGAGTACCGGGCCCCGGGCGACGCCCGCGAGGAGTGCCTGGCCGCGCTCTTCGCCGAGGTCCTCGGCGTGGAACGGGTGGGCGTCGACGACGACTTCTTCGCCATCGGCGGCGACAGCATCCAGTCCATCCAGGTCGCGACGCGCGCCCGGGGCCAGGGACTGGCCGTCAACGCCCGCGACCTCTTCGAGCACCGCACGGTGGCGGCCCTCGCCGAGGCCGTGACCACGGCCGACACCGCGGCGCTCGTCCTCGACGAGCTGGACGGCGGCGGCGTCGGCTTCCTGCCGCACCTGCCCGTCACCCGCTGGGTACAGGAGTGGGGTCCGGGCTTCGGCCGCTTCTCGCAGGCCATGGTCCTGGAGCTGCCCGAGGGCGTCGACCGCGCGGGTCTCGCGGCGACGCTCGGCGCGGTCTTCGACCGCCACGACCTGCTGCGCGCCCGCCTGACCGGGGAGGCTTCCGAGGAGGGCCCCGGCCTGGTGGTCGCGCCCGTCGGCGCGGTGGACGTGGACGCCCTGATCCGCCGCGTCCCCCACGAGGGCCCCTGGGACGCGGCACCCGAGGGCGGACCGGACGCGGCACCGGACGGCGGGCCCGCCGACGCCTGGCGCGGTCTGCTCCTGGCCGAACTGGACGCGGCGGCCGGGCGGTTGGACCCGGACGGCGGCGTGATGGCCCAGTTCGTGTGGTTCGACGCGGGCGCGGGCCGCGCCGGGCGGCTGCTCGCCGTGCTGCACCACGTCGTCGTGGACGGCGTCTCCTGGCGGATCCTGATGCCGGACCTGGCCAGGGCCTGGCAGGCGGTCGGCCGGGGCGAGGCCCCCGACCTCGCCCCGGTGGGCACCTCGGTGCGCCGCTGGGCCCACGCCCTGGTGACGGAGGCCCGGCGCCCGGAGCGCGCCGCCGAACTCGGCCTGTGGCGCTCCATCGTGACCGGCCCCGACCCGGACCTGGGCGCGCGGCGCCTCGACCCGGCGGTGGACACCGTCTCCACCCTGTCCAAGGTCCGCGTCCAGCTCCCGGCCCACGTCACCGAGACCCTCCTGACGACGCTGCCCGCCGCCTTCCGGGGCGGTGTCAACGACGGGCTCCTGACCGGCCTCGCGATGGCCGTGGCCCGCTGGCGCGCGGCGCGCGGCGTGGCCGAGCCGTCGTCGCTGATCCGCCTGGAGGGCCACGGGCGCGAGGAGGCGGCCGCTCCCGGCGCCGATCTGTCCCGCACCGTCGGCTGGTTCACCAGCTTCTTCCCCGTACGCCTGGACGTGTCGGGCGTCGATCTGGAGGAGGCCTTCGCGGGCGGCCCCGCCGCGGGGGCCCTCGTCAAGGCGGTCAAGGAGCAGCTCCTCGCCCTCCCCGACAAGGGCATCGGCTACGGCCTCCTTCGCTATCTCAACCCCGAGACGGCCGCGGTCCTGGCCCCGCACCCCGTGGGGCAGATCGGCTTCAACTACCTGGGCCGGTTCTCCGCGGACGCCGACATGCCCGCCGAGCTGCGCGGCCTCGGCTTCACCCAGGCGCCCGGCGTGGCCGAGCTGGCCGAGCTGGACGCCGGGCAGGACCCGGCGATGCGGGCCCCCGCCGAGCTGGACATCAACGCCCACGTGTCCGACACCGCCGAAGGCCCCTGCCTCGGCGCCCTGTTCACGGCGCCGGAGGGCGTCCTGTCCGAGGCCGACGTCCAAGAGCTCGCGGAGCTGTGGTGCCGCGCGCTCGAAGGCCTGGCCCGGCACGCCGAGCGGCCCGGCGCGGGCGGCCCCACCCCGTCCGACATGCCCCTGGTGCGGGTGAGCCAGGCCGACATCGACGGCTGGCGGGAGCGCTATCCCGGGCTCACCGACATCTGGCCCCTGTCGTCCCTCCAGAAGGGCCTCCTTTTCCACTCGACGATGGCGCGCGAGTCCGGGGCGGCCTTCGACGCCTATCTGTGCCAGTACACGCTGCACCTGTCGGGGCCGGTGGACGCCGAGCGGCTGCGCGGCGCCGCGCAGGCCCTCCTCGACCGCCACCCCGCCCTGCACACCGCGTTCGTGCCGGGCCCCAGCGGCGAACTCGTCCAGCTCCTCGTGGACGGCGTGGCCCTGCCCTGGACGACGCGGGACCTCGGCGCGCTCGACGAGGCGGCGCGGCGGGACGCCCTGGAGGAGTTCCTGGCGCACGACCTCACCGTCCTCTTCGACCCGGCCGCCCCGCCCATGCTGCGCATGGCCCTGCTCACGCTGGCCCCCGACCGGCACGAGCTGGTCCTGACGGCGCACCACGTGCTGCTCGACGGCTGGTCCCTGCCGCTGCTCACGCAGGACCTGCTCCGCCTGTACGCCGCCGACGGCGACGGGTCCGCGCTGCCCCGGGCCCGCGGCTACCGCGACTACCTGGCCTGGCTGGCCCGGCAGGACTCCGGGGATCCGGCCCGGGTGTGGCAGGAGGAGCTCGACGGCGTCGAGGAGCCCACGCTGCTGTTCCCCGAGGCCGAGTCCGACGCCGACAGCACCGGCATCGGCCTGTCCGACGTGCCCCTTCCGGCGGCGCGGGCGCGGGAGCTGACCCGGCGCGCCACCGAGCTGGGCATCACCCTCAACACGCTGGTGCAGGGCGCCTGGGGCGTCCTCATCGGCTGCCTGACGGGCCGCCAGGACGTGGTGTTCGCGGCGCCGTCGTCGGGACGGCCGCCCGCCCTCGCGGGGGTGGAGTCGATCGTCGGGATGTTCCTCAACGCGCCGCCGGTGCGCGTGCGGTACTCCCCGGGCGACACCGTCGCGCAGGTCCTCAGGAACCTCCAGCGGCGGCAGGCGGCCCTCCTGGACCACCATCACCACAGCCTCGCCGACATCCAGCGCGGCACCGGGCTGCCGAAGCTGTTCGACACGGCCATGGGCTTCGAGTCGTTCCCGCTGGACCGCGCGGCCGTGGCGGAGGCGAGCGCGGCGGCCGGGTTCACCGTGACCGGGCTGCGCTCGTTCACCGCCAGCCACTATCCGGTGACGGTGTTCGTCTACCCGGACGGCCCGCACCTGCGGCTCGTCGTGCACTACCAGCGGCACGTCCTGGACCAGGCCGCGGCCGACAAGCTCGCCGCCCGGTTCGCCTACGTCCTCGGCCGGTTCGCGGGGGACCCCCACATCCGGGTGAGCGAGGTCGGGGCGCTCGGCGCCACGGAACGCGCGCGGGTGCTCCAGACGTTCAACGACACCGCCCGCGAGCGCCCCGAGGAGACCGTCACCGAGGCCTTCGCGCGGCACGTCGCCGCCACCCCGGACGCGCCCGCGCTCACGGAGGCCGACGGCACCACCCTGACGTACCGGCAGCTCGACGGCCGGGCCAATCGTCTCGCCCGGCTGCTGCGCGAGCGCGGCGTGCGCCAGGACGCGGTCGTCGCCGTGGCCGTGCCCCGCTCCGCCGAGTACGTCGTCTCCGTCCTCGCGGCCCTCAAGGCGGGCGGCGCCTATCTGCCGCTCGACCCGGACTACCCGGCCGCGCGCCTGGAGTTCATGCTCCGCGACGCCGCGCCCGCCGCCCTGGTGACGGTCGGGCGGACGGCCGCCGCGCTGCCCGCGGCCGACTGCCCCCGCCTGGTCCTGGACGACCCCGGCACGGAGGCCGACCTCGCGGCCGTCGGTGCCGAGGCCCTGCCGCCGTCCTGGCACGGGCACCCGGACCGCCTCGCCTACGTGATGTACACCTCCGGCTCGACCGGCACGCCCAAGGGCGTCGGCGTCACGCACCGCGGTGTGACCGGGCTCGCCGCGGACCGCCGCTTCGAGGGCGGCGCGCACGAGCGGGTCCTGATGCACTCGGCGCAGGCCTTCGACGCCTCCACCTACGAACTGTGGGTGCCGCTGCTCAACGGCGGAGCCGTCGTGCTCGCCCCGCCCGGACGTCTCGACGTGGCCACCCTCGCCCGGATCGCCGAGGAGCGGCGGCCGACCGGGGCGCTCCTCGCGACGGGCCTGTTCCGGGTGGTCGCCGACGAGCAGCCCGAGGTCTTCGCGGGCTTCCGCGAGGTGTGGACGGGCGGCGACGTGCTGCCCCCGGCCACGGCGGAGCGCGTCCTCGCGGCCTGCCCCGGCACCGGGGTCGTCAACGCGTACGGTCCCACCGAGGCCACCATGGCCGTCTCGACCCACCGCATGGCGGGCCCCGACGACATCGGCGCGGCGGTGCCCATCGGCCGTCCCATGGACAACACCCGGCTCTACGTCCTCGACGGGGCGCTGCGGCCGGTGCCGCCCGGGACGCCCGGTGAGCTGTACATCGCGGGTGACCGCCTGGCCCGGGGCTACCGGGGCCGGTACGCCCTGACCGCCGAGCGGTTCCCCGCCGATCCGTTCGGCGTCGCCGGGGGGCGCATGTACCGCACCGGTGACGTGGTCGCCTGGACGCCCGACGGCCGTCTCGACTTCCGGGCCCGCGCCGACACCCAGGTCAAGATCCGCGGCTTCCGCATCGAGCCGGGCGAGGTGCAGGCCGCCCTTGAGCAGCACCAGGGCGTGGCCCAGGCGGTGGTCGTGCCCCGCGAGGACGCGACCGGGCAGGGCAAGCACCTCGTGGCGTACGTCGTCCCCGAGCAGGCCGACGGCGCCGCCCCCCTGTCGGTGGAGGAGCTGCGCACCTTCGCCTCGGAGTCCCTGCCCGAGCACATGGTCCCGGCCGTCGTCATGGTCCTCGACGCGCTGCCGCTGACCGCCAACGGCAAGGTCGACAAGGCGGCGCTGCCCGCGCCCGAGGCCACCGCGAGCACGTATGTCGCACCCTCCACCGACCAGGAGCGACAGCTCTGCGAGCTGGTCGAGCAGGTGCTCTCCGTCGAGCGGGTCGGCATGGGCGACGACTTCTTCCGCCTCGGCGGGGACTCCGTGTACGCGACGCAGCTCGCGAGCCGGATCAGCAAGGCGATGGGGGTGCGGGTGCCGATTCGGGCCGTTTTCGAGGCCAACAGCATCGCGGACCTCGCGCGGACGGTGGCCTCGGCCCCGGTCGACTCCGCGCCTCGGCTGCGCCGCTTCAGTGAGGCTGCGACGTCGTAGCCCGCGGGTTCGCTGTGGCTGGTCGCGCAGTTCCCCGCGCCCCTTTGGGGCGCCCCCTTAGCGGGCCACCTCGCGGATGAAGGCCTCCCAGGCGGCCCCGCCTATCACCAGGGCGGGACCGCCTGGGACCTTGCTGTCCCGAACGGGGACGACCCCGTCACGTCCGTCAGCGACCTCGACGCAGTTGCCGCCTTCGCCGTTGCTGTACGTGCTCTTCCGCCAGCGGGCGGCGCCCGTGAAGTCGTCAGCGACCTCGACGCAGCTACCGCCTTCGCCGTTGCTGTAACTGCTCTTGCGCCAGCGGGCGTTGCTCAGGTCGTACTCGCGCATCGTCTGAAGTCCTTAGCCGCCGATTCGATCCGGGCGAGGGACACCCCCGGCGACAGCGCGGCGCCCCTGATCAGATCGTATGCGTGCTGCGCACGCTTCACTACGGCCGGATCGTCCAGCAGTTCGCCCCAAAACGAGGTCTCTGTATAGACCGTGGGCGGTGCGTCGTCGAACTCCATAAGCCTGAGATCTCCAGTCATGGAGGCACAGGCTCCTTCGGCGCGCGGCAGAACCAGCACCAGAACCTTGCGCTCGCGCGCCAGCGCGGCGATGTGCTCCAGCTGCTCCGCCATCGCGGCGTAGCCGCCCACCGGCACGGACAGCAGGTTCTCGTGCAGGATCGCCCAATACACAGGCCGTGCCGCGTCCGCGAGGATGCGTTGCCGGTCCAGCCGGGCGGACACCATGTCGTCGACGTACTCGTCGGCGGCGAACGGATTGGCCGCCAGGGTGACCGCCTTCGCGTACGACGCTGTCTGCAGCAGACCCGGAACCACCGACGGAGCGAACTCGCAGATCTTGGTGGCGAGGGCCTCCAGGTCCGCGACGGCGGCGAAATAGTCCGCGTAGCGCTTGTCGTCGATCAACTTGCGCCAGGTGCGTTCGAAAAAACCCTCGGTTTGCAGGACGTCGTCGATCCGTTGGGCCACGTCCAACTGCGGCTTGCGGATGGCCTGTTCGAATTGGCCGATGTAGCCGCCGGACACAAAAACGCGGGCCCCCAACTCCACTTGGGTGAGGCCCGCGTTCTCGCGCCGTCGCTTTAACTCTGCCCCGAAGAACTCCCAGGCTGCCTGGCGTGACCCATGGGCACCTTTGGCCATGGATAACTCCCCTCCTCCGCACCGACGTTGTAGAGCACAGACTCCTGCCAACTCTAGACGCAGTGCGTCACCGTAGGGATACGAAGCGTGAAATTCGACGACTAAGGGGAGCCACGTGACGACGAATGGAGCCACCGGCGAGTCGCACTCGCGGGCGTGTGTGGAAGAGGCGGAGGACACGGTGAAAGAATTGCGCGCTGCGCTGGAGAGGGCGGGAATTTCTTTGCCGTCGCTGCGGGTGGACCCGGCAACAGTCGCGCGGCAGGCGCCGTGCCCACTGGTGGACCTGGGACGTTGCTCGGTGGCGGCGGCGGCACGTCTGGCCGCGTGTCTGCCAGGCGAGGGGGCGCACCCATGAGGCTCCCGATCGGGACGTACGCGGTGGACACCCGGACCGGTCGGGTCGGCAGGGTGATGGGCCACGAGGGGCCGTACGTACAGTTGCGCCCGTACGGAGGCGGGCGGGAGTGGGACTGCGCCCCGGAGAAGCTCCGGACGGCGACGACGGCGGAGCGCCTGCGCGCGGCAACGGCGTACGCCAACGCACGCAGCCGGGGGGAGGTGCCTTGACCCTGCGGGTCGGCCGTCAGCCGGTCCAGGTGATGTGGCAGACGTAGACGCACTCGTGGCGGGGGACGGCGAGAAACTGAATGAAGCCGCGCCCGCCTAGGAGGTCGAAACGCGCAGCCCACCCTCGCGATCGTCTGGGCTGCCAGCCCGCATGCTGTCCGGCCCAAGGGCGGCAAGTTCGGCCGCCAGGCGTTCGATCTCGGCCACGACGCCGGGCGGCAGCCCTTTGGTGAGGAACTCCTCGCTGGGATTCCAGTCCCAAGTCCAGTCGCTCACCGAAGTCCGGCCTCGACTTCCGCGGCTTCCCAGATCTGGCGGATCTCCGTCACGGCGTCCATGGGCTCGCCTTCGCCGGTACTGACGAAGCGCTCCAGCTCTCGCAATCGAGCGGCACGCAGCGGATGCCGTTCGATGGCCACAAAAACGGCCCAGTAGTGGATGAACGCGCGCAGAGGGGCGATGCTCTGGGTCTGTTGTGCGTTCGTCGTGGCTTCGAAAAGGTGCCGGGTCAGTTCGGGAACCCGACTGGGCGCGATCTTGGCCACGGCCGCGCGCAGCGCGTCGGGGGTCAGCTCGGGCATCGGGATCAGCGGGCCGTAGGGGCCGTCGTCGGTCTGTGCGCTCATGAGGCCTCCGGTCTGCGGGACTGGTTCTCGTACGCTACCGGTTCGTGGACGGGCGTACGCGGTGAACGGCGGGCCGACGGGCCCCGGCCCGCCGCCCCCGAGGCATACGGGAGAATGGGCCCATGAGCCTGTTCCGTGACGACGGTGTCGTGCTGCGCACCCAGAAGCTGGGGGAAGCGGACCGCATCATCACGCTGCTCACGCGCGGGCACGGACGGGTGCGGGCCGTGGCCCGGGGGGTGCGCAGGACGAAGTCGAAGTTCGGGGCGCGCCTGGAGCCGTTCTCGCACGTGGACGTGCAGTTCTTCGCGCGGGGCAGCGAGCTGGTCGGGCGCGGCCTCCCGCTGTGCACGCAGGGCGAGACGATCGCTCCGTACGGTAGCGGCATCGTGACCGACTACGCCCGGTACACGGCGGGCACGGCGATGCTGGAGACGGCGGAGCGGTTCACCGACCACGAGGGCGAGCCCGCGGTGCAGCAGTACCTGCTGCTCGTCGGCGGCCTTCGGACGCTCGCGCGCGGCGAGCACGAGCCGCACCTCGTGCTCGACGCGTTCCTGCTGCGCTCGCTCGCCGTGAACGGCTACGCGCCGAGCTTCACCGACTGTGCCAAATGCGGCATGCCGGGCCCCAACCGCTTCTTTTCGGTCGCCGCGGGCGGCTCGATTTGCGTGGACTGCCGGGTGCCGGGCAGCGTCGTACCGTCGGCGGAGACCCTCGCGCACCTCGCGGCGCTCCTGACGGGGGACTGGCAGACGGCGGACGCCTGCGAGTCCCGGCACGCGCGCGAGGGCAGCGGGCTCGTATCGGCCTATCTGCACTGGCACTTGGAGCGCGGGCTGCGCTCGCTTCGGTACGTGGAGAAGTAGCCGCGCGCCGGAGCGGCACGCGGCCCGCGAAGATCGCTAAGAACTGGAGTAGCTCCCCATGGCACGACGCGGAATCCTCGGACGGTCCCGCCGTGAGTACACCTCGCCCGAGCCCCACCCCTCGGGCGCGCGGCCGCCGAAGATCCCCGGCGAGCTCGTCCCGCAGCACGTCGCCGTCGTCATGGACGGCAACGGCCGGTGGGCCAAGGAGCGGGGGCTGCCGCGCACCGAAGGGCACAAGGTCGGCGCCGAGCGCGTCCTCGACGTCCTCCAGGGCGCGATCGAGATGGGCGTGGGAAGCATCTCCCTGTACGCCTTCTCCACCGAGAACTGGAAGCGCTCGCCCGACGAGGTCCGCTTCCTGATGAACTTCAACCGGGACTTCATCCGCAAGTCCCGCGACCAGCTCGACCAGCTCGGCGTGCGCGTGCGCTGGGTGGGCCGCATGCCCAAGCTGTGGAAGTCCGTGGCCAACGAACTCCTGGTCGCCCAGGAGCAGACCAAGGACAACGACAAGCTGACGCTGTACTTCTGCATGAACTACGGCGGCCGCGCCGAGATCGCCGACGCCGCGAAGGCCCTCGCGGAGGACGTGCGCGCCGGACGGCTCGACCCGTCCAAGGTCTCCGAGAAGACCCTCGCGAAGTACCTGTACTACCCGGACATGCCGGACGTGGACCTGTTCCTGCGCCCGAGCGGCGAGCAGCGCACCTCCAACTACCTGATCTGGCAGAGCGCGTACGCCGAGATGGTGTTCCAGGACGTGCTGTGGCCGGACTTCGACCGTCGCGACCTGTGGCGGGCGTGCCTGGAGTACGCCTCGCGCGACCGCCGCTTCGGCGGCGCGATCCCGAACGAGGACCAGCTCAAGAAGGGCTGAGAAAAGGGGTGTGGGGTACGGAGTACCCCACACCCCAAGGGTGGGTGGGCGGGCCACCGGCCCGCGGAGGGCGCGTCAGCCCTGCGCCGAGCAGTCGGCACACGTGCCGAAGATCTCGACCGTGTGCGCCACGTTCACATACCCGTGCTCCGCGGCGATGGCCTCCGCCCACTTCTCCACCGCCGGGCCCTCGACCTCCACGGCCTTGCCGCAGACGCGGCACACCAGGTGGTGGTGGTGCTCGCCGGTCGAGCAGCGGCGGTAGACCGCCTCGCCGTCGTTGGTCCGCAGGACGTCGACCTCGCCCGCGTCGGCGAGGGACTGGAGCGTGCGGTAGACCGTGGTCAGGCCGACCGAGTCGCCGCGGTGCTTGAGCATGTCGTGGAGGTCCTGCGCGCTGCGGAACTCGTCCACCTCGTCGAGAGCCGCAGCCACCGCGGCTCGTTGCCGTGTGGCCCGGCCTCGCACGGGGGGTCCCGCCGTCGTCACAGATGCCTCCTCAGCGCTCGTCCGCACAGCTGTCCCAGGTCGTCTCTCGCCCCGCCATTGTGCCAGGTCGATACACCACCGTGACCAGAGTGCTCTCGGACAGTGATCCGGCGCGGTCTGGACCATGCCTCCTCGATCACTGCCCCGACGGAAGCCGCCTCAGACCTTGACGCCGTCCGACGTGCCTCGCGCGCCCGGCACGTCCGCCGTGCACGCCGCGTCGCCCCTGGCTGCGGACCGCGCCCTGCTGCGGGCGAGCGGCGCGGCCAGGATCGTCAGGGCGATGAACACCCCGATCGTCAGGAGCACGATCGTCGCGCCGGGCGGCACGTCCTGGTAGTACGAGGTGACCGTGCCGCTGATCGTCACGGTGACGCCGATCGCCACCGCGATCGCGAACGTGGCCGCGAAGCTGCGGGTGAGCTGCTGCGCCGCCGCCACCGGGACCACCATCAGGGCCGACACGAGCAGCAGGCCCACCACGCGCATGGCGACGGTGACGGTGACCGCCGCGGTGACCGCGGTCAGGAGGTTGAGCGCGCGCACCGGCAGGCCCGTGACCCGCGCGAACTCCTCGTCCTGGCTCACCGCGAACAGCTGGCGGCGCAGCCCGACGGTCACCAGGACCACGAACGCGGCGAGCAGGCAGATCGCCGTCACGTCGTCCTGCGAGACGGTGGAGAGCGAGCCGAAGAGATACGAGCTGAGGTTCGCGTTTGAACCGCCCGGCGCGAGGTTGATGAACATGACGCCGCCCGCCATGCCGCCGTAGAACAGCATCGCGAGGGCGATGTCGCCGCGCGTGCGGCCGTACCAGCGGATCAGCTCCATGATCACGGCGCCGACGACGGCGACGGCCGTCGCCATCCACACCGGAGACGTGGAGAGCAGGAAGCCGAGGCCCACGCCCGTCATCGCCACATGGCCGATTCCGTCGCCCATCAGGGCCTGGCGGCGCTGCACCAGATAGATGCCGACGGCCGGGGCCGTGATGCCGACGAGGACGGCCGCGAGCAGCGCCCGCTGCATGAACGCGTAGTTCAGGATTTCCATCGCCGGGTCCTCAGGTCAGCAGGCCGGTGCGGACGGGGGCCGCGTCGGCTTCGTGCGGATGTACGTGGTCGTGGCCGGGCAGCGCGTGCTGGCCCACGGCCTTCGGGGGCGGCCCGTCGTGCAGCACGCAGCCGTCGCGCAGGACCACCGCGCGGTCGATCAGCGGCTCCAGGGGGCCCAGCTCGTGCAGCACGAGCAGGACGGACGTGCCGCGCTCCACCTGGCGGCGCAGGGTGGCCGCGAGGACCTCCTGGCTGGCGAGGTCCACGCCCGCCATCGGCTCGTCCATGATCAGCAGGTCGGGCTCGGAGACCAGGGCGCGGGCGATGAGCACCCGCTGGTGCTGGCCGCCCGACAGGGCGTTCACGGAGTCCTTGGCCCGGTCGGCCATGCCGACCTGCTCCAGGGCGTCGCGCACGGCCTCCCGGTCGGCCCTGCGCAGCACGCCGAAGCGGGCGCGCGAGAGGCGGCCGGAGGCCACGACTTCCGTGACGGTCGCGGGCACGCCGCCCGCGGCCGTGGTGCGCTGCGGTACGTAGCCCACGCGCGACCAGGCGCGGAAGCGGCGGCGCTCCGTGCCGAACAGCTCGATCGCGCCGCCCGTCACCGGCACCTGGCCGATGACCGCGCGCACCGCGGTGGACTTGCCCGAGCCGTTCGCGCCGAGCAGCGCGACGACCTCGCCCGCGCCGACCGTCAGGTCGATGCCGCGCAGGACCGGGCGCGCGCCGAGCTCGGCGGTCACCCGGCGCAGGGATATGACGGGCTCGCCGCCGCCGTTCCCGGCCTCACTCATGTCGTGCCCCTTTCCGGAGGGGGTCCGCCCTCGGCCGGTGGTCACTTGGCGCCCAGCGCCGTGCGCAGGGACTTCAGGTTCGACCGCATCACCTGGACGTAGTCGTCACCCCGGGACTTCTCCGTGATGCCCTCGATCGGGTCGAGTACGTCGGTCTTGAGCCCGGTGTCGTCCGCGAGGGTCTTCGCGGTCTTGTCGCTGACGAGCGTCTCGTAGAACACCGTCGTCACGCCGTCGGCCTTCGCCATCTTCTGGAGCGCCCGCACGCGGTTCGCGCTCGGCTCGCCCTCGGGGTCGAGGCCCGAGATGGCCTCCTCGGTGAGGCCGTAGCGCTCGGCGAGGTAGCCGAAGGCCGCGTGCGTGGTGATGAAGACCTTGGTCTTGGTGTCCTTCAGGCCGTTCTTGAACTCCGTGTCGAGGCCCTTGAGCTTCTTCACCAGGGCCTCGGTGTTCTTCTCGTACGTGGCCCTGTGCTTGGGGTCGGCCTTCGCGAAGGCCTTGCCGACGCCCTCGGCGACCTCGCCGTACCTGACCGGATCCAGCCAGATGTGGGGGTCCGTGCCGCCGTGGTCATGACCGTGGTCGTGGCCCTCGTGGCCGTCCTCGCCCTCTTCGCCCTCTTCGTCGTGCGCCTCGGCGTGGCCGCCCACCTCGTTGCCGTGCTTCTCCAGGCTGGTGAGGGCCGCCGCGTCGATCTTCGTCTTGATGGCGGACTGGCTGATCGCCTCGTCCACGTTCGGCTGGAGGCCCTTCAGATAGAGGGCCGCGTCGGACTCCTCCAGCTGGGCGCGCTGCTTGGCGCTGATCTCCAGGTCGTGCGGCTCCTGGCCGGGCTCGGTGAGGCTGGTGACCTCGACGTGCTTCCCGCCGATCTGCTCCGCGAGGTACTGCATGGGGTAGAACGACGCCACCACGTCGAGCTTGCCCTTGTTGTTCGTGGCCGCGGCGTCGTCGGAGCCGCACGCCGCGAG
This sequence comes from Streptomyces sp. NPDC053474, assembly GCF_044544845.1. Taxonomy (NCBI): domain Bacteria; kingdom Bacillati; phylum Actinomycetota; class Actinomycetes; order Kitasatosporales; family Streptomycetaceae; genus Streptomyces; species Streptomyces sp. NPDC053474. Next base: position 112,114 of record NZ_JBITXV010000003.1, on the reverse strand, counting down.
GGTGGCGAGGGCGAGGGCCGTGGCGGCGGTGAGGGCGGTGCGGGGTATGAGGTGGCGTCGTACGTTCATGACACTCATTTTCAACAATTATGGAAACGATTGTCAACAAACCCCACCCCACTGTGCCGCCCCTCACGCCCCCGGCCCCCTTCCGCCTTGTTTCGTTGACCTGCTCAAACACCGCGCTAACGCGCTTGTCCTCAAACGCCGGACGGGCTGGATGGCTCCGGCCTGGCCCGGTGGATGGGCGCTCCGGGGCGACGGCGTTCAAGCCGCTAGGTCGGGGCTCGGCGGGGTGCTGGGGCGGTACGGGTGGGGGTGGTGGGAGAAACCGCCGCGGTAGCGGCGGGAAGGCGGACGGCGGCGCGCCAGCCGTTGTGGGGAATGGGGCGAAGAGGGAGGAGAGGGGCGGGTGGGTGGGAGGGAATCGGTCGGGGGGAGAACCGATTTGATCCGGGGGGTGCGGGCGCCGGTAACCTGAAGCATTCGCTCCTGGAGCCGCCGCCCACAGGTCGGCCGCTCCGTCGTCGTCGTAATGAAGAGAGCACCGTGGCCGCCGACAAGATCGACACCATCGTCAGCCTGAGCAAGCGCCGAGGCTTCGTCTTCCCCTGCAGCGAGATCTACGGCGGCCAGCGCGCCGCCTGGGACTACGGACCGCTGGGCGTCGAGCTGAAGGAGAACCTCAAGCGCCAGTGGTGGCGCTACATGGTCACCTCGCGGGAAGACGTCGTCGGCATCGACTCGTCCGTGATCCTCGCCACCGAGGTCTGGCAGGCCTCCGGCCACGTCGCCACCTTCACGGACCCGCTGACCGAGTGCACCTCCTGCCACAAGCGCTACCGCGCCGACCACCTGGAGGAGGCGTACGAGGAGAAGAAGGGCCGCGCCCCCGAGAACGGCCTCGCGGACATCAACTGCCCCAACTGCGGCACCAAGGGCCAGTTCACCGAGCCCAAGCAGTTCTCGGGCCTGCTCTCCACGCACCTCGGCCCGACCCAGGACTCCGGCTCGGTCGCGTATCTGCGCCCCGAGACCGCGCAGGGCATCTTCACCAACTTCTCCCAGGTGCAGACGACGTCGCGGCGCAAGCCTCCGTTCGGCATCGCCCAGATGGGCAAGTCGTTCCGCAACGAGATCACGCCCGGCAACTTCATCTTCCGCACCCGCGAGTTCGAGCAGATGGAGATGGAGTTCTTCGTCAAGCCGGGCGAGGACGAGAAGTGGCAGGAGTACTGGATGGAGCAGCGCTGGAACTGGTACACCGGTCTCGGCCTGAGCGAGGAGAACATGCGGTGGTACGAGCACCCGAAGGAGAAGCTCTCCCACTACTCCAAGCGCACCGCTGACATCGAGTACCGCTTCCAGTTCGGCGGCAGCGAGTGGGGCGAGCTTGAGGGCGTCGCCAACCGCACCGACTACGACCTGTCCGCGCACGCCAAGGCCTCCGGCCAGGACCTGTCGTACTTCGACCAGGAAGCCGGCGAGCGCTACACGCCGTACGTCATCGAGCCCGCGGCCGGTGTCGGCCGCACCATGCTCGCCTTCCTGCTCGACTCGTACTTCGAGGACGAGGCGCCCAACGCCAAGGGCAAGCTGGAGAAGCGCACGGTCCTGCGCTTCGACCACCGCATCGCCCCGGTGAAGGCCGCGGTCCTGCCGCTGTCCCGCAACCCGGAGCTGTCCCCGAAGGCCAAGGGCCTGGCCGCCGCGCTCCGGCAGAACTGGAACATCGAGTTCGACGACGCGGGCGCCATCGGCCGCCGCTACCGCCGCCAGGACGAGATCGGCACGCCGTACTGCGTCACCGTCGACTTCGACACCCTCGAGGACAACGCGGTGACCGTGCGCGAGCGCGACACCATGAAGCAGGAGCGGGTCTCCCTCGACCAGATCGAGGGCTATCTCGCCACGCGTCTCGTCGGCTGCTGACGCGACCGCACCCCCGCACCACCGAGCCCCCGGTTCCCGGAACGGAACCGGGGGCTCCGGTGCACACTGAGGCCCATGCGGACGACGGCCACGCGCAAGGTCAGCAGATGGGACCAGCACGGGCGCGGCTACGTCGTGCGCCTGCACCGGGCGGGCGTACGGCGGCAGCTGGTCTGTGACACCTGCGGCTGGCGCGCGCGGGCACGGTTCCTGCCCTGGCTCCAGGCCGAGGAGCACCTGGAGCGCGTCCACCAGGCGACGGTGGATCCGGCGGCCAGGCCCTAGGGCCTGGCCGATGGGTCGGCGCGGCGTCGCGACGCCTGGCACTTCCCCAAGCTCTCGGCTTCGCTCGAGCAGGGGAGGCCCCATTCTCGCCGCGTTGCCGAAATGCCCTAGTAGCTCCTTCCCCAAGCTCTCAGCTGCGTTCGAGCAGGGGAGACCCCACCCGAGGACATTCCGGCGCCTTGCGATCGCACGCACCAGACGCCGCTCCTTGCTCCACGCCGACCCATCGGACAGGCCCTAGCGCCCCGGGCTTCGGGCGGGCCGGGCCTCAGCTTCCGGACCGCACCAGGGCTGCCGCCTTCTCGCCGATCACCAGTGCCGCCGCGTTCGTGTTCACGGACACGATCGACGGCATCACCGACGCGTCCGCCACGCGCAGGCCGCGCAGGCCCCGCACCCGCAGCCGCGGGTCGACCACCGCGTCCGCCCCCGTGCCCATCGCGCAGCTGCCCGCCAGATGGAAGTACGGTCCCGTCGCCGCCGTCAGGAACGCGCGGGCGCGCGCCTGGCCCGGCAGCACCTCCCGCGCTCCCCAGCGGGCGAGCGGCCCGGCGGCCGCGATCTCCCGCGCCACCTCGATGCCGTGCAGCATGCGCCGTACGTCGTCCTCGTCGGTCAGATAGCCCGGGTCGATCAGCGGCGGCGTGTCCGGGTCCGCGTCGGCGATCCGCACCGCGCCGCGGGAGCGCGGCACCGTGGCCACGCCGAGCGTGAAGCAGTTCTCCGGCGCCGCGAGCGTCGGCGGGTGGTACGGGACGTGGACGCACAGCACCTGCATGTCGGGGCCCGGCAGGGACGCCTCGCTGCGCCAGTGCAACGACGCCTCCGACAGGTTCGCCCGGCCCGCCGGGATCGGCGGGTCCACCTCGAAGACCACCCCGCACAGCGGATGGTCCTGGAGCGCGCGGCCCACGCCCGGCAGGTCGTGCCGAGGGTCGACGCCCGCCGCGCGCAGCTCGTCGGCGGGGCCAATGCCCGAGAGCAGCAGCAGGCGGGGCGAGTCGACGGCCCCCGCGCACACGATCACCTCGGCGCGCGCGTGCGCCGTGACCGGGGCGCCGCCGCGGACGAACTCCACGCCCGTGCACCGGTCGCCGCCGTCGCTCTCGAAGAGGAGGCGGCGCGCGCGGGAGTCGGCGGACACGGTGAGGTTCGGCCGGGCGCCGTCCAGGGGGCGCAGATACGCGTCGGCGGCGCTCTGCCGCGCCCCGTCGGCGATCGTCAGGTCGGGCCAGCCGACGCCCTCCTGGGCCGCGCCGTTGAAGTCGCCGGTGTGCGCGTGGCCCGCCGCGACGGCGGCCTCGACGAAGGCCGCGGACAGCGGGTTGGCGTCCTCGGGCCGCACGGGCGCGACCCGCAGCGGGCCCGCGTCCCCGCGGTAGGCCCGGTCGCCGCCGGGCACCGACTCCATCCGCTTGAAGTGGGGGAGCAGGTCGTCGAAGCCCCAGCCCGCGCAGCCCGCCGCCGCCCAGCGGTCGTAGTCCGCGCGGTGCCCGCGCAGGAAAACCATGCCGTTGACGGCGCTCGACCCGCCGAGTGTCCGGCCCCTCGGGCACGGCAGCGAGACCCCGCCGACACCCGGCTGCGGCACCGTCCGGTAGCCGTGGTCGGCGTCGCCGCCCATGAGCGAGGGCCACGCGTACGGCGTCGCGAGGTCCGCCTTGGGGCGCTCGGGGCCCGCTTCGAGGAGCAGCACGGTGCGGTCCCGCTGCTCGCTGAGCCGGGCCGCGACGACACATCCGGCGGACCCGGCCCCCACGACGACGTAGTCGTACTCCGTCGCCAACTCCCTTGCGCCTAAAGCCACTTGGCCCCTCCTGTCTGCCTGGGTGATAAGTGGGGCCAGGCAATCAGGAGCGGCGGCCGGGGCGCAGCGAAACGCCGAAAACGCGGGGGACTCAGGGGCGCAGGGCCGCCAGCGTCAGGTCGACGACCGCCGCGAAGGCCTCGTCGATGCCGGGCGTGAACCACTCGCGGGAGTAGCCCGGGTCGTGGAACCGGCCGGTGGCGTCGAAGACCGCGCGGGCCGTGCGCCCCGCGTCGGCGACGGGCGAGGCCAACTCGCCCCGGGCGACGCCCTCCTCGACGATCACGCGCAGGTGGGCGACCAGGTCGGCGATGTGCGCCTCCACCACACCGCTGTTCTCGCCGAGCAGGACCTCGTACGTCGCGAACAGCTCCGGGTCGTCGCCCGCCTTCTTGCGCTTGGCCGCGAACAGCACCGTGAACCAGCGGCGCAGCCGCTCGTCCGCGGGCGCCGAGCGGTCGTCCACGACGCGCTGGAGCTCGGCCGTCGTCCGGTCGAGCCAGCGCTTGGTGACCGCCTCCCGCAGCGCCGCCTTCGTACGGAAGTGGCGGTACACGGCGGCGTGGCTGACGCCGAGCGCGCGGGCCACGTCCACCACGGTGGCCTTGGCGGCCCCGTGGCGGCGCAGCACGTCCTCGGTGGTGGCGAGGATGCGCTCGGCGGTCAGGGTCTCGGTCGTAGCCATGGCCAAGACGGTACCCGGCGCCGTCCGGGCCCTCGTCAGCGCTCGCTGTCGAGGTGTGCCATCTGCGCCTCGGGGTAGCGGTCGCCCGCGGCCGCGCCCGCGGGCACGGCCTCCTCGACGGCGGCCAGGTCGGCGGCGTCGAAGGAGACGTCCAGGGCGCCGAGGGCCTCGGCGAGGCGGTCCCGGCGGCGGGCGCCGACCAGCGGCACGACGCTCGCGCCGAACCGCGGGCCCTGGGCGAGCACCCAGGCGATCGCGGTCTGCGCGACGCTCACGCCCTTCGCCTGCGCGATGGTGCGCAGGGCGTCGACCAGGTCGAGGTTGCGCTGGAGGTTCTCGCCCTGGAAGCGGGGGCTGACCCCGCGGAAGTCGTCCGCGGCGAGCTTGCGGTCGCGCGCGAAGTGCCCGGAGATCAGGCCGCGCGAGAGCACGCCGTACGCGGTGACGCCGATGCCGAGCTCGGCGGCGGTGGGCAGGATCTCGTCCTCGATGCCGCGCGAGATCAGGGAGTACTCGATCTGGAGGTCCGAGATCGGCGCGACGGCGGCGGCCCGGCGCAGCGTGTCGGCGCCCACCTCGGACAGGCCGATGTGCCGCACGTGGCCCTTCTCGACCAGCTCGGCGATGGCGCCGACGGTCTCCTCGATCGGCACGGTCTCGTCGACGCGGGCGATGCGGTACACGTCGATGTGGTCGACGCCGAGGCGCTGGAGCGAGTACGCGGCGAAGTTCTTCACCGCGGCCGGACGGCCGTCGTAACCGGCCCAGCCGCCGTCCGGGTCGCGAAGGGCGCCGAACTTCACGCTGGTGAGCGCCTTCTCGCGGTGCGCGGCGGGCGCGGTGCGCAGGGCTTCGCCGATGAGCAGCTCGTTGTGGCCCATGGCGTAGAAGTCACCGGTGTCCAGCAGGGTGACGCCCGCGTCGAGCGCGGCGTGGATGGTGGCGATCGACTCGCCCCGGTCCGCCTCGCCGTACAGCGCGGACATCCCCATGCACCCGAGACCGAGAGCGGAGGAGACGGGACCGGTGCTGCCGAGCTTCAGGGTGCGCATGAGGGCTCCTGGGGGTGTGCTGGGTAGGGGGGGCGGCGCGACGGGCCCCGGCGACGGGGCGGGCGAACGCCGTGCCTCCACCATGCACCCTCTGGTTACAGATTTCAAGTTTTGTTATCTGTAACCTGTCACTTGATCCTGGAGTTCGGGTGTCCGCAGCCGTTCCGCCGTGTGCTGTGCCGTCTTCCGGGCCCAGCTGCCGCTCGTCAGCGCGCCCACGCACAGGACCGCCGCGCCGCAGCCCGTGATGATCCACCAGGCCGGGCGGCTCGCCTGGGTGAAGTCCTCGGCGTAGGACGACGTGACGCCGGAGGCCAGGACCGCGCCGATCACCGCGACGCCGAGGGTCTGGCCGATCTGGCGGCTGGTGGAGGCCACGGCGGCGGCCACACCGGCCTGGGCGCGGGGCATCCCGGCCACGGCGGTGTTGGTGATGGGCGCGTTCACGACGCCGAAGCCGATGCCGAAGACGACGTAGGCGAGGAGGCGGGTGGCGGGTTCGTGCGCCGCGTCGAAGGCGGCGAAGAGGACGCCGGACGCCGTCATGGCCACGCCCGCGATCAGGAGGGACAGGCGGGGGCCGCGGGCGCCGACCAGGCGGCCGGAGAGCGGGGCGCACACCAGGGTCATCGCCGCCATGGGCAGCATCCACAGGCCCGCGTGCAGCGCGTCCAGGCCGCGTACGTCCTGGAGGTAGAGGGTGGAGAGGAACAGGAAGCCGCCCAGCGCGGCGAACGCGCTGATCGCGATGACCGTGGCCCCGCTGAACGGCGCCGAGCGGAAGAACCGCAGGTCGATAAGGGGCTCCGCGCGGCGCGGCTCGTACAGGAGCAGCCCCGCGAGCGCCGCGGCCGCGGTGCCCGCGCACAGCATGATCAGCGGCGAGGTCCAGCCCGCCGTGGGCGCCTCGATGATCGCGTACGTGAGGGCGCCGAGCAGCAGCATCACCAGGACCTGCCCGACCGGGTCGGCGCGGCGCGGCTTCGGCGCGCGGGACTCCGGGACGTACCGGGTGGTGAGGAAGAGGGCCGCGAGGCCCACCGGCAGGTTCACCCAGAAGATCGCGCGCCAGCCCACCGCGTCCACGAGCAGGCCGCCCACCAGCGGGCCCGCCGCCATGGAGATGCCGACGACCCCGCCCCACACCCCGATGGCGCGGGCCCGCTCGCGCGGCTCGGTGAAGGTGTTCGTGATGATCGACATGGCGACGGGGTTGAGCATGGAGCCGCCCACCGCCTGGACCATGCGGAAGGCGACGAGCGACTCCAGGTTCGGGGCGAGGGAGCACAGCACCGAGCCGAGGGTGAAGACGGCGAGCCCCGCCTGGAACACCCGGCGGCGCCCGACGCGGTCCCCCGTCGAGCCCGCCAGCATCAGGAGCGAGGCGAGGACGAGGGTGTACGCGTCGATCGTCCACTGCATGCCCGAGATGCTGGTGTCGAACTCCCTGGCCATGGTGGGCAGGGCGACGTTCAGGATGGTGTTGTCCAGGCTCACGATCAGCAGGCTCATGCAGCAGATGGCGAGCACCAGTTGGCGGAGCCGGGGGCTCAGTTCGGACTCGGGCATACAGCCGACGGTATCCCCGGGGCGGGTGCCGTGCCCCGGGCGGCCCGGGGCGCGCGGCAGCCGGAGGCTCAGCCCAGGTCACGCGGCAGCCTGAGGCTCAGCGCGGCCAGGCCGAGCAGGCCCGCGAGCTGCGCGCCCAGCACGATCGCGAACGCGCCGCGCAGGCCGAGGCCCGGCTCCAGGGCCAGGAACAGCGAGCCGAGCGTGGCGACGCCGACGGCCAGGCCCGACTGCTGGGCGGTCGCCGCGAGGCCGCTGCCCGCGCCCGCCCGCGCCGCGGGCACGGCGGCCAGCAGCACGCGGTAGTACAGCGGCAGCTGGATGCCCTGGCCGAGGCCGCACAGGAGCAGGCCGGGGGCGAGCGTCAGCGGGCTGAGCGCGGACCACGGGGCCCACAGGACGGTGGCGGCGAGCACGGCGAGGCCCGCGCCGTGCACCAGGGCGCACAGGGGCAGGGTGCGGCTGCCGAACCGGTTCACCACGCGCGGCAGCAACAGGGACGCGCCGAACTGTGCGAGCCCCATGGGGACCAGCGTCAGGCCCGCCTTCAGGGCGCCGTAGCCGAGCCCCTCCTGGAGCGTCACGGCGCTGACGAACATGAAGCCGCTGAAGCCGATGAAGATCGGGGCGCCGATCAGCAGCCCCCGCACGACCCCCGGCTCGCTCAGCAGCGACAGCGGCAGGAGCGGGCTGCCGCCGGTGCGCTCCGCACGCCGCTCCACGGCGGCGAACGCCCAGATCAGCAGGGGTGCGGCAAGGAGCGTGAGCACCGCCCACAGCGGCCAGCCCGCCGAGCGGCCCTCGGTCAGCGGCAGCAGCAGCGCGAGCAGCGCGGCGGCGAGCAGCACGGTGCCGCCGACATCGCTGCGCCCCGGCTGCCCGGCCCGGCTGTCCGGCACCGACCGCAGCGCGAGCGGCCACGCGAGCGCGACCACCGGCACATTGATCAGGAACGCCATGCGCCAGCCGGTCCCCGCGAGGTCGGCCGACACCAGGACCCCGCCGAGCACCTGCCCGAGCACCATCGCGAGCCCGCTCACCGCCCCGTACAGGGCGACGGCCCGCGCGCGCCGCTCGCCGCGCGTCGTCGCGTGGAGCGTGGCGAGCACCTGCGGAAGCAGCAGCGCGGACGCGGCGCCCTGCGCGGCCCTGAACGCCACGAGCGACCAGGCGTCGGGGGCGACACCGCAGGCCAGCGAGGTCACCCCGAACCCGGCGACGCCCCACAGGAACAGCCTGCGCCGCCCGTACGCGTCCCCGAGGCGGCCGCCGAGGACCAGCAGCACGGCGTACGCGAGGGCGTACCCGGCGGCGACCATCTCCAGGGCGGACGGGGAGGCGCCCAGGTCGCGCTCGATGTCGGGCAGGGCCACGTTGACGACGAAGAAGTCGGTGCTCGGCAGGGAGGTGCCGAGCAGGAGGGCGAAGAGGCCCAGGGCGCTGAGCACGGGGGCCGTGGCGGAGGCAGTGGCGGTAGCGGTCGTAGTCGTGGTCGTGGAGATCGGCGTAGGAGTCGTTGTGCGTGTCACGGATACGACGATGAGCAGTCGCCAAGACGGGTACCAGAGTGTCTTTATCCTGGTAGTAGCCGCACCTGGCAACGGGGCGCGGGCTGCGCGAGGCTGGGAGCGTGACCATGGCCATGACCGCAGAGCCGCTGACGCCCACGGGGCCCGTCGCGGACGACGCCACCCGCAGGCGGGAGCTCGCCGCCTTCCTGCGCAGCCGCCGCGAGCGGATCACGCCCGAGCAGGTGGGCCTGCCACGCGGCACCCGGCGGCGCACGCCCGGCCTGCGCCGCGAGGAGGTCGCGCAGCTCTCCGCGGTGGGCGTCACCTGGTACACGTGGCTGGAGCAGGGGCGGCCCATCCGGGTCTCCGCGCAGGTCCTCGACGCCATCGCCCGCGCGCTGCTCATGGACCAGACCGAGCGCGGCCACCTCTTCGCGCTCGCCTGCGTGGTCGACCCGCGCCCCGAGACCGAGTGCCCGCTCGTGACCGGCACCGCCCTGCGCCTGATGCACCGCATGGCGCCCTATCCGGCGACCCTGCAGAACGCCCGCTACGACGTCCTCGCCCACAACGGCCCCTTCGCGCAGGTCTTCGGCGACCTGACCGAGCTGCCGCCCCGGGAGCGCAACTGCCTGTGGCTGCTCGTCACCAGCAGGCGCTGGCGCGAGACCTTCCTCGACCGGGACGAGATGCTGCGCGACCTGATCGCGAAGTTCCGCGCGGGCATGGCCGAGCACGTGGCCGAGCCCGCCTGGAAGGAGCGGCTCGACGGGCTGCTCCAGGAGTCGGCGGAGTTCCGCGAGCTGTGGCGGCGCCATGAGCTGGGCGCGATGTCGCCGCACGTCAAACGCTATGAGCACCCCCAGGTGGGGCTGCTCAGCCTGGAGCACCGCACCATGTGGCTCGCGCCGGAGTCGCAGGCCTACCGCCTCGTCGCGTACGTGCCCGCCGACGACGGCACCGAGGAGCGCCTGGAGCGGCTCGCGGAGCTGGCGGACGGGGCGCGCGCGGGCTGAGGGACAATGGATGCTTGCCCGCTCCTCATCGAGAGTCCCGTACGTTCCCGGAGAGCCGCCCGATGTCCCAGCCGCAGACCGCACCGTCGACGCTGTCGATCGGTCCCCACCTGGTGCAGCCGCCCGTCGTGCTCGCGCCCATGGCCGGGATCACGAACGCGCCGTTCCGGACCCTGTGCCGGGAGTTCAGCGGCGGCAAGGGCCTCTTCGTCAGCGAGATGATCACGACGCGCGCGCTCGTCGAGCGCAACGAGAAGACCATGCAGCTGATCCACTTCGACGCGAGCGAGAAGCCGCGCTCGATCCAGCTGTACGGCGTCGACCCGGCCACCGTCGGCAAGGCCGTCCGCATGATCGCGGAAGAGGACCTCGCCGACCACATCGACCTCAACTTCGGCTGCCCGGTCCCCAAGGTCACGCGCAAGGGCGGCGGCTCCGCGCTGCCGTACAAGCGCCACCTGCTGCGCGCGATCCTCAAGGAGGCCGTGAGCGGGGCGGGCGACCTGCCCGTCACGATGAAGATGCGCAAGGGCATCGACGACGACCACATCACGTACCTGGACGCGGGGCGCATCGCCGTGGAGGAGGGCGTCACCGCGATCGCCCTGCACGGGCGGACGGCCGCGCAGCACTACGGCGGCACCGCGGACTGGTCCGCGATCGCCCGCCTCAAGGAGCACGTCCCGGAGATCCCCGTCCTCGGCAACGGCGACATCTGGTCGGCGGCGGACGCCGTGCGCATGATGCGCGAGACCGGGTGCGACGGCGTGGTCGTCGGGCGCGGCTGCCTGGGGCGGCCGTGGCTGTTCGGCGACCTCGTGGCCGCGTTCGAGGGTCGTACGGAGGACCTGGCGCGGCCCACGCTGCGGACCGTCGCCGACGTCATGGTCCGGCACGCCGCGCTCCTCGGCGAGTGGATCGGGGACGAGGCGCGGGGCGTCATCGACTTCCGCAAGCACGTGGCCTGGTACCTGAAGGGGTTCTCGGTCGGCTCCGAGATGCGCAAGCGGCTCGCGGTCACGTCGTCGCTCGCGGAGCTCCGGGGCGGGCTCGACGAGCTGGACCTGGACCAGGCGTGGCCCGACGGGGCGGACGGGCCGCGCGGGCGGACCTCCGGCAACAACCGGGTGGTCCTGCCGGACGGGTGGCTCCGCGACCCCTACGACTGCGCGGGCGTCCCCGAGGAAGCCGAACTGGACACCTCGGGCGGCTGACGGCTTTCCCTCCGCCCTCCCTGTGGGCGGCTGGTCCGCCCAGGGGGCGGAACGGGCGGGCACAGGGCGGACCCCGCGCCGCCGGGTTGCGTGCCCCGCCTGAACGCCAGCCCAAGTGGGACGGCCCGGGGCGCCTCGGCGCTGTGCCCACCCTTCCCCAAGCTCTCGGCTTCGCTCGAGCAGGGGAGACCCCACTCGCCCAGCGGGACGATTGCCCACAGCGGGACGGCTGGTACCGGCTAGCCGATGGTGGTGGCTGTCAGGAGGGCCAGGGGGGCGGCCGCTGAGCGGGCGTCCTGGGTGCAGGCGTGGGGGTAGGGAACCGGCTCGGGGTAGGCGGTGCGTTCGTAGCCCGCCAGGACCTCGGGGAGCCGCCCGCAGGCCGTGGCCGCGGCGTCCACCAGGGCCCGGGCCACCACCCGGGCCTCGTCGTGCAGCCCGTACCGCGAGAGCCCGAGCGTGATGAGCGCGTTGTCGTGGGGCCACACCGACCCGCGGTGGTAGGAGAGCGGGTGGTACGCCCCCTGCCCGGCGGCCAGCGTGCGCACGCCCCAGCCGGAGAAGAAGTCGGGTTCGAGGAGGCGGCGCCCCACCGCCTCGCCGTACTCCTTGTCGAGGAGCCCGGACCACAGCAGGTGCCCCGCGTCGGAGGCGAGCGCGTCGACCTGCCGCCCCTCCCCGTCGAGGGCCAGCGCGGGAAAGCCGCGCGCGGCCATCCAGAAGTCCCGCTGGAAGCGGTCCCGCAGGTCGGCGGCGGCCTGGGTGAGCAGGTCCGCGTAGACGGGGTCGTCCCAGACGGCCCGGGCGAGCCAGGCCGTGCGCCGCAGCGCGTCGTACGCGTAGCCCTGGGCGCCCGCGGCCATGACGGGCCCGGTCGGCCGGTCCCCGTCGGCGCCGCAGATCGCGCCGGGGGAGTCCTTCCAGTTCTGGTTGGCGAGCCCGCCCTCGTCGGCGCGGTAGACGAGGTAGCCGCGCGCGGTGAGCCCGCCGTGGTCGAGCATCCAGCCGACGGCGGCGCGTGCGTGCGCCTGCAACCGGCGGGCGAGCGCCGTGTCACCGGTCTGCTCGGTGTACGCGCCGAGCAGGACGAGGAAGAGCGGGGTGGCGTCCACGGAGCCGTAGTAGCGCCCGTACGGGACCTGGTCGAAGTGGGCGAGCTCGCCGTGCCGCACCTCGTGCACGATCTTGCCGGGCTGCGCGGCCCGCCCGCGCGTGGCCTCGGTGGCCTGGGTCGCGGCCAGCGCGGGCAGTGTCGCGGCGGCCAGGCGCGGCAGATACGGCAGCGCGAAGAGCGAGGTCAGGAGCGCGTCACGGCCGAGCAGGGTGAGGAACCAGGGGACCCCGGCACCGGGCACCCGCAGCTCCTCGCCGTCGGGCCCGCGCGCGGGCACCTGGAGCGCGGCGAGGTCGAAGAGCCCGCGCGTACACGCGGCCGTGAGCTCGGGCCAGGCCGCGGGCAGCGCCACGTCGGCGGTGAACTCCCGCTGTACATCGGCCAGTTGGGAGATGGCGGCGCTCGGCGACGCGGGCGGGGGCGGCAGCGGCGGCGCGCCGTGCGGCGCCGCGGCGACGGTCAGGGCGAGCTCGGCGGAGGCGTGCGCGGCCAGTTCGAGCGCCCACACGAGCCGCCGGGCCCCGGTGCCGGTCTCCTCGACGGCGTCCGGCGCGGGCTCGGCGGTGACGGTGGTGCGGGCCAGCCAGTCCCCGCGGCGGTAGGCGAACTCGATGCCGCCCGGGCCCCGTTCGTCCGCGTCGCCCGGGGCCTCCAGGACCCGCCGGGAGCGGACCGCGCCCGGCTTCGCGTACGTACGGTGGTCCGCGCGCAGCTCGAACTGGTCGGTGAAGTCGGCGTCGGCGGTCAGCGCGAGCCGCAGCGTCGTCGGCACCGGGCGGTTGCTGGTGATCCGCACGGCCTCGACCAGCGTGCCGTCGGTGACGGCCTGCTCGCGGAAGAGCGTGTAGGCGGGCGGCTCCTGACGGCCGCCGCGCGGCACGAGCACGCAGCGCGCCACGTCCGCGCCCACGCCCCTGCCGCCGGTCCCGGGGGCGGGCCCGCCGGTCCCGGTCTGTCCGCCCCCGGCGGGGCTCAGGACCTCGGGGACGGCGCCGTCCACGGTCAGCTGCCAGCGGCTCAGGTGCCGCGCGTCGCGCACGAAGAGGCCGTCGGGCGAGCCGCCGCCCGGAACGCCGCGGATGTCGCCGCCCGGGCCGACGGCCGCGAACGTCGTACCGCGTACGAGCAGGTGGTGGTCGTGCCGGTCAGTCATGTCGGGCCCTCTCGCTCCTGCCAGCCCCCGCTGTGTGGTGGGCGGACGCGTGGTCCGCGTCCAGGTGCAGATCCAGTGCCAGTGCCGCGCTCCAGCTGAAGCCGCGGGTGCCGCAGCCGCGCCCCGTATACGGATCGACGTACTCGGCGAAGCCGGAGGCCGCGGCCACGTCAAGGAGCGCCGCGCGCAGGGCGTCGGCCCGCGCCCGCTCGCCGTGCAGCCGCAGACCGCGCTCGACCAGCCAGTTGGTGTTGATCCAGGCGGGCCCGCGCCAGTAGCGGCGGGCGTCGAAGGCCGGGCTCAGCAGGTCGTGGCTGGGGACGAGCCGGGCCCGGCTGCCGAGCGCGAAGTGCGGCCCGCACACCGTGTCCACCAGGGCGGTGACGACCTCGCCCGGCAGGCCCGGCAGCAGCAGCGGGACGAGCCCGGTGACCCCGCGCTCCGCCACCAGCGCGCCCCCGTCGGGCCCGGCCCGCAGGTCGCGGCAGCGGAAGATCCCGGACGCCGGGTCCCACAGCCGCTCCACCAGGGCCCGGGTGAGCCGCTCCGCGCGCTCGTGCCGGGCCGTCGCGGCGACGCCGAGCTCGCCGGTGATGCGGGCGAGGGCGTGCTCGGAGGCGATCAGGAGGGCGTTGAAGGCCGGGTCCTCGACGGCGAAGTCGCCCTGTTGTTCGGCGGGCCCGGGGTCGGCGGCGCCGTACCCGCGGTCGCGGTAGTCCGTCGCGAGCCGTACGTACCGTCCGTAGTCGAGGTCCGTCGGCCGGTCGCGCGGGCAGCCGTGGTCCAGGTCGGCGCGGCGGAAGGTGCGCGGCAGCGCGGGGGAGACCCGGCTCAGCGGGCCGTCCCAGCACGGGCTGTTGTCCATGCCCTGCTCCCAGGGGTGCACGACGGCGGCGAGCCCCGCGCCGCCGAGGTCGCGCCGGTGCAGCAGGAAGCGGTGCCAGGCCGCCAGGCGCGGGTGGACGCGCGCGAGGAAGGAGCGGGCCCGGGACAGACCGGGGTCGGCGAGGTGCACCAGCCAGACGGCGAGGGCGTGCACCGGCGGCTGCACGATGCCGGAGGTCTGCACCCCGCCCGGCGCGCCCGCCGCGCGCCCGGCGGTGGCGGAGCGCCAGAAGTCGGGGCTGGGGAAGTACGCGTCAAGGGGCACGGAGGGGTTGAACACGATGTGCGGGACGCGGCCGTCGCCCCACTGCGCGCCGAGCAGCGTCTCCAGCTCCAGCTGGGCGCGCAGCGGCGACAGATGGCGCAGCCCGATCGCGATGAACGCGGAGTCCCAGGACCACTGGTGGGGGTACAGCTCGCGGGACGGGACGGTGGAGGTGCCGGTCCAGTTGCCGTGCAGCACCCGGGCGGCGGCCGTGCGTAAGGGGTCGCCCCGCGCGCCCGCTCCGGCCGTGCTCTTGGGCGCGCTCGCGCCGCTCGTCACCCCGTCGGCCAGGACCGCGGCCGCCGGGGAGGACGGCGCCGTCACCGCGGCGCCCGTGGTGGTGCGGTCCACGCGTCTCTCCCTCAGCCCGGCAGCGCGCTTCCCGTGCCGACAGGCTGTCAGTTCGGCTGTTTCCACCCTAGGGTTACGTCTACTTAACACGCAAAACCCAATATGTAACGTCGAGTTGACGCGCGCAAGGGGAGATGTGGGTAGGCAAGGGAGCAGGGGACGAGGAGTGGCCATGAGGAACGGGACCTCGGTGCGTGGGACCGCCCAGGCGAGCGCGGGCGACCTGCTGCACCTCGTGCGCAGCGGCCGCGCCACCACACGCGGCGCCCTCCAGCAGGTCACGGGCCTGTCCCGGGCCACGGTCGGCCAGCGCCTGGACCGCCTCTTCCGCGCGGGCTGGCTGCGCGAGGGCTCCGCGACG
Source organism: Streptomyces sp. NPDC053474 (assembly GCF_044544845.1). Classification (NCBI taxonomy): domain Bacteria; kingdom Bacillati; phylum Actinomycetota; class Actinomycetes; order Kitasatosporales; family Streptomycetaceae; genus Streptomyces; species Streptomyces sp. NPDC053474. The sequence continues at coordinate 96,914 of NZ_JBITXV010000003.1, read as the reverse complement.
GTGGCGGGTTCCCCGCTCGGCGGCCGCCCCGCGGCCCGCCTTGAGTTCGACGACGGACACGCCGTGGTCCTCGCCGCGGGCCTGGAGACCCGGCACGCCCGCGCGGCCCTGCTCACCCTCACCGGGGACGTCCTCGCCGAGCACACCGGGCCCTTGCGGGTGGACGAGGGCCCGGAGCGGGTCCTGGACGAGCTGGGGGTCCGCTTCGCCGCGCTGCTGCGCGAGGGCGGCCGGGCCGCGCGCGCGGTGTGCGGCATCGGGCTCGCCGTGCCGGGCCCGGTCGACAGCGAGACGGGCCGCGTGGTGCAGCCGCCGATCATGCCGGGCTGGGACGGCTACGACATAAGAGCACGCCTGCGCCGCTCCTTCGCCGCGCGGGCGGGCGGCTCCGCCCGGGTGCCGGTCCTCGTCGACAACGACGCCAACCTCATGGCGTACGGGGAGCAGCGCGCCGCCTACCCCGACTGCTCGGCCTTCGCCCTGGTCAAGGTCTCCACCGGCATCGGCGCGGGCGTCGTCGTGGACGGCTCCGTGTACCGGGGCGTGGACGGCGGCGCGGGCGACATCGGGCACATACGGGTGCCGTGGGTGCCCGGGAGCGGGTCCGCCCTGTGCCGCTGCGGCTCGTACGGCTGTCTGGCGGCGGTGGCCAGCGGGCGCGCGCTCGCCCGGCGGCTCGCGGCGGCGGGCGTGCCCGCGCCCTGTGGCGCGGACGTGACCTCCGGCTCCGACGTGGCGCAGCTGCTCGCGGCCGGGCACCCGGAGGCGGTGCGCCTCGCGCGCGAGGCGGGGCAGCGGGTCGGCGAGGTGCTCGCCACGGTCGTGACGCTCCTCAATCCGGGCGTTCTGATGATCGCGGGAGATCTGGCCGGAACGCCCTTCCTGACAGGCGTGCGGGAGCTGCTCTACCAGCGGGCGCTGCCGCGCTCCACCGCTCATCTGGAGATCGTCACCTCGCGGCTCGGCGAGCGCGCGGCCGTGGCCGGGGCGGGGGCCCTGGTGGTGGAGCACCTGTACGCGCCGCAGCGTGCGGAGGAACGGCTCGCGGCCCTCGGCTTCTGAGCCGGGCACGGGGTGCCCCGAGCTTCGCCCCACCCCTCCGGCCGCCTCTCGGGTGAGCCGAGGGGCGCTCAGATGCCAAAACTCTGGCAAGTCAGGGCGTGATTCTCGCCACCCCTGATAACCCCTACGCTCAGATGAGCGGATCTTGCCCCGCTGCACCTTTCCAAGGGGTGGCACTGAGTGCCACGCGTTGACACTTCAAATGATCGATCGCATTGCTACGTTCCGTGCTCGATCCGGCGCATGGTTTCACGCTACGCATTCATGTCTTCAAGAGGTGAACTCATGCTCGTCAAGATCATTACTCGCGCGTTACTTTCGATCTGCTGGCACACGGGTGGTTGCGGCCGCATGACCCACAAGTGGACGTACCCAGAAGCCTTCGATCTGGGTATGTTCCTCGCCGTCAGGGCAGCCGCGTCCTCGAGGAGTCGAGACCCGTGTCGGAAAACAAAGATCCCCACGTAGCTCAGGGCGTGAAGTTCGTTTACGACTTCACCGAGGGCAACAAGGACCTCAAGGACCTCCTCGGCGGCAAGGGTGCGAACCTCGCCGAGATGACCAACCTGGGCCTTCCCGTCCCTCCGGGCTTCACCATCACCACCGAGGCCTGCAAGGTCTACCTCGACAGCGGCGAGGAGCCCGTGGCGCTGCGCGACGAGGTGAGCGCGCACCTCGACGCCCTCGAGCAGAAGATGGGCAAGAAGCTCGGCCAGGCCGACGACCCGCTGCTCGTCTCGGTCCGCTCGGGCGCCAAGTTCTCCATGCCCGGCATGATGGACACCGTCCTGAACATCGGGCTCTCCGACACGTCCGTCCAGGGCCTCGCCAAGCAGGCGGGCGACGACCGGTTCGCCTGGGACTCCTACCGCCGGCTCATCCAGATGTTCGGCAAGACCGTCCTCGGCGTCGAGGGCGACCTCTTCGAGGACGCCCTGGAGGCGGCCAAGGACGCCAAGAAGGTCACGGTCGACACCGACCTGGAGGCGGCCGACCTCAAGAAGCTCGTCACCAAGTTCAAGAAGATCGTCAAGGCCGAGGCGGGCCGCGACTTCCCGCAGGACCCGCGCGAGCAGATGGACCTCGCCATCAAGGCGGTCTTCGACTCCTGGAACGGCGACCGGGCCAAGCTCTACCGCCGCCAGGAGCGCATCCCGCACGACCTGGGCACCGCCGTCAACGTCTGCTCGATGGTCTTCGGCAACCTCGGCCCCGACTCGGGCACGGGCGTGGCGTTCACCCGCGACCCCGCCAGCGGCCACCAGGGCGTCTACGGCGACTACCTCCAGAACGCGCAGGGCGAGGACGTCGTCGCGGGCATCCGCAACACCGTCCCGCTCGCCGATCTGGAGCAGATCGACAAGAAGTCGTACGACCAGCTCATGCAGATCATGGAGACCTTGGAGACCCACTACAAGGACCTCTGTGACATCGAGTTCACCATCGAGCGCGGGCAGCTGTGGATGCTCCAGACCCGCGTCGGCAAGCGCACCGCGGGCGCGGCCTTCCGCATCGCGACCCAGCTCGTCGACCAGGGCCTGATCAGCGAGGCCGAGGCTCTCCAGCGCGTCACCGGCGCCCAGCTCGCGCAGCTGATGTTCCCGCGCTTCGACGACGAGGCCAAGGTCGAGCAGCTCGGCCGGGGCATCGCCGCCTCGCCGGGCGCCGCCGTCGGCAAGGCCGTCTTCGACTCCTACACCGCCATCAAGTGGTCGCGCTCCGGCGAGAAGGTCATCCTGATCCGCCGCGAGACCAACCCCGACGACCTGGACGGCATGATCGCCGCCGAGGGCATCCTGACCTCGCGCGGCGGCAAGACCTCGCACGCGGCCGTCGTCGCGCGCGGCATGGGCAAGACCTGTGTCTGCGGCGCCGAGGAGCTTGAGGTCGACACCAAGCGCCGCCGCCTCACGGTCGGCGACACCGTCGTCGAGGAGGGCGACGTCGTCTCCATCGACGGCTCCACGGGCAAGGTCTACCTGGGCGAGGTCCCGGTCGTGCCGTCCCCGGTCGTCGAGTACTTCGAGGGCCGCATGCACGCCGGTGCCGACGACGCCGACGAGCTCGTCCAGGCCGTGCACCGCATCATGGCCTTCGCCGACGGCAAGCGCCGCCTTCGGGTGCGCGCCAACGCCGACAACGCCGAGGACGCGCTGCGCGCCCGCCGGTTCGGCGCGCAGGGCATCGGCCTGTGCCGCACCGAGCACATGTTCCTCGGCGAGCGCCGCGAGATGGTCGAGAAGCTGATCCTCGCCGACACCGACGGGGAGCGCGAGGAGGCCCTCAAGGCCCTGCTCCCGCAGCAGAAGCAGGACTTCGTCGAGCTCTTCGAGGCGATGGATGGCCTTCCGGTCACCGTCCGCCTGCTCGACCCGCCGCTGCACGAGTTCCTGCCCGACATCACCGAGCTGTCGGTCCGCGTCGCGCTCGCCGAGTCCCGCAAGGACGCCAACGAGAACGACCTGCGCCTGCTCCAGGCCGTGCACCGGCTGCACGAGCAGAACCCGATGCTGGGCCTGCGCGGCGTCCGCCTCGGCCTGGTCATCCCCGGCCTGTTCACCATGCAGGTCCGCGCGATCGCGGAGGCCGCCGCCGAGCGCAAGAACGCCAAGGGCGACCCGCGCGCCGAGATCATGATCCCGCTGGTCGGCACCGTCCAGGAGCTGGAGATCGTCCGCGACGAGGCCGACCGGGTCATCGCCGAGGTCCAGGCCGCCACCGGCACCGATCTGAAGCTCTCCATCGGCACCATGATCGAGCTGCCCCGCGCCGCCGTGACGGCCGGGCAGATCGCCGAGGCCGCCGAGTTCTTCTCCTTCGGCACGAACGACCTCACCCAGACGGTGTGGGGCTTCAGCCGCGACGACGTGGAGGCCTCGTTCTTCACCGCGTACCTGGAGAAGGGCATCTTCGGCGTCAGCCCCTTCGAGACCATCGACAAGGACGGCGTCGGCGCCCTGGTGCGCGGCGCCGTCGAGGCGGGCCGCGCCACGCGCCCCGACATCAAGCTCGGCGTCTGTGGCGAGCACGGCGGCGACCCGGAGTCGGTGCACTTCTTCCACGAGGTGGGCCTCGACTACGTCTCCTGCTCGCCCTTCCGCATCCCGGTCGCCCGCCTCGAAGCGGGCCGCGCCGCCTCCCAGGCCCAGGGCAGCGACCACCGGTAGAGCCCCGGGCGGCGCCCCCCGCCCGAAGAGACCCCGGGTCCGTCGCCGTGTCCCCGACCCTCAACCGATGCGGCGACGGGCCCGGTCCACGAGAATGGGGCGGCACCCTGTGCGGGGGTGCCGCCCCTTCGCCTCGGGAGCGCGAAGACTGTGCTTCCCCGCTCCGTGGTGGGCACGGGTACCTTGCTGGAGGACAGGCCCGAACGGATGGTGCCCCGACGCCCTGCCGACGGCATGAGCGCGGTGGGCCCGCCGCAGTCTGGAGGGTGCGCTGGTGCTGGAGGAAGCCGAGGAGATCGGCCGTCGCGTACGCCGGGCGCGCCTGCGCCTGGGGATGCCGCAGGCGGACCTCGCCGCCGCTCTGGGGAAGACCCAGGGATGGGTGTCCAAGATGGAGCGCGGGCAGATCGAACTCGATCGCGTGGGGCTGCTCAACGCGATCGCCGCCGAACTGCACGTGCATCCCAACGACCTGATCGGACGGCCGTACACGAGCAGTCCCGCCGAGAACCAGTGGCAGGTTGCCGCAGCATCGATCATGCGGGAGCTGCGCCGCTACGACCTTGCCCCGGTATTCGACGGCACCCCTCGGCCGTCCGGCGAGCTGTGGCGGGACATGACTCGCCTGCACCGCTTGCGGGACGCGGCGGCCAACGTCGCCATCCTGCGTGTCTTGCCCGACTTGCTGCGCGAGGCCCGTGCGCTCGCCGAGGTCGCCACGGGGCACGAGCGTGAGGAGGCGTACGCGGTCTACGCGGTCGCCTGCAAGTTCGCCCACACCGCCGCGCACGCCCTCGGTCATGCCGAACTGATCGCCATGGCCGCCGAGCGCGCCGCGTGGTCCGCTCGCCTCTCCGGAGACCCCGTCATGCCCTCGCTCGCCGACTGGATGCGGGTCTGGGACATGTGGGCAACGGCGGACTGGGCCGACTCCCTCGCCCTGTCCGACAAGGCACTCGCCAGCCTCCAGGAGGATTACGACCGGGGCACCCCGCTCGCCCTGCGCATGTGGGGCTCGCTCCAGCTCCGGGCCGCCGTATCGGCGGCGCGGGCGGGACGGCCGTCCGAGGCCGACGACCGCATCGGCCACGCGCGCGCTGCCGCCGACCGCATGCGCGACTACCAGGGGCCACCGGTCTACGACCGCCACTCGGTCACCTTCTCGCCCGGCAACGTGCAGATTCACGCGATCAGCGTGGCCCTGGAGGCAGGGGAGCAGGCCAAGGCGCTCGCCATAGACCGCCGTACCAGTCCTGAGCTTGTCGCGGCACTGCCCAACTCCCGCCAAGGGCACCACCACATGGACCTTGCCCGGGCGTGGCTGTGGGACGGCAATCGGGACACGGCGCTCGCCGAGCTGGAGACCGCCGAGCGGATCGCGCCGCAGCTCGTACGCAACCACCCCATTGCCCGCTCCACGCTCCGGAGCATCGTCTACGCCGAGCGGGCCGCCACGCGCGAGAAGCTACGGCGCATGTCCGACCGCTTCCACCTGGACGGATGAGGGTCGTATTCCTCGCCCTCATATTGGGCCCCTGACGCGCTCCTAGCGTCAGGGGCATGACGCCACGACCAACACCTCATCTCCCTGCCCAGGGTGGGGAGTTAGGCACAGCGGCCCCCTTCCTGCCACGACTCGGCGACCTTGCTCGGGACACTGCCCGCGACGGACGGATCGGCGTCGTCGTCGCCCTGCCCGACGAGGAACGGCGCACCTACCACCTGCGCCCGCCGGGCGGCGGCAACGACTGGTCCGCCCCCGCCGACGGCACGACCCTGCGCCCCGTCCCCGCCCGGGTCACCCACGTCACGCCGATACGGCGAGACGCGGTCTACGACCCGCGCGCACAACAAGGCTCCCTGCCTGTTCAAGTCCACTACGAGGACGGCGGGGCCGACGAGGCCACGCTCATCCTCACCCCTGATCAGATGGAGGTCTGTGCCTACCAGGTCGGGCGCCTCATCGATCAGCGCAACGGGAGGCACGGGGCCGAGCAGTGACCGCGCACCGCGCGCCCGCACGCGTACGGCTTCGTGCGGATCCCTTGGAGCGTGCCATTGCGACGCGCGGTCCGTGCCACGACACCTGGCCGCAGTCGCGAATCACCCATCTCGTCCGTTGCACCACCAACTCAAGGAGGCAAGGAACGTGACCACCACCATTCAAGAGCGCGCCACCGTCGACGCGCGTCGGCTCATCAGCAGCGAGCTGAGGGCGACCCTCGTAGCCGCCGTGCGAGGCAAGTCTCCGGTCCTGACTGAGGAGAAGGCGGAACGGGGCGTCGGGCAGATGCTCGCGTTCGTCGCGGCCAGTGCTCGAAGCGACAAGACGCTCAGCCCCTCGCCCTTGGTGGACGACTTCTGGCACGCCTTCCTGCTGCACACCAAGGCGTACCAGGACTTCTGCGAGCAGACATTCGGCAGGTTCGTGCATCACCAACCGGGCTTCCTGGACAAGAGCGAGCACGGCGGCAAGGCGCTGCGCGAGCGCACCGTGGACGTGATCACGCTCGCCGGGTACGAACTCGACATGGAGTTCTGGCCTGAGCTGAACCTCGCGGACTGCACGCAGTGTCACGCGGGATGCAGCGACAGTCCCAACGGTCCGAAGACGGTCTGAGTCGGCACGCCCCGCGCCGGTCTCTGGTCTGTGCCACGCTGTGGCCGGACCGGAGACCGGTCTCGCTTGTCCGACGTGACCGAGGAGAACCCAGGGTGGACCGCGTCTCATGGCATGATCTGCCGGGCGCCGTGCGTCGTGCCGCCGAGCGTCACGCGGGGCAGGTCGAGCGGGCCGAGACGGCCAGTCACGGGGTGATGTCACGCCTCGCCTGCACGGTGCACGCCCGCGCTGGACGACTGTTCGTGAAGGGCACGCTGCTCGACGACCCGTCGGCGTGGGTGTACCGGCACGAGGCGCAGGTGACGCGGCACGCCCCGTTCGCTCCGCGCGTGCTCTGGGACGTCGAGACCGCCGGATGGCTGCTCGTCGGATACGAGTACGTCGACGGCCGACACCCGGACCTCTCACCCGGTTCGCCCGACGTCAGCTCGCTCGTCCGTACGCTCACCGCCGTGTCCGAGGCGTCGTGGCCCGAGACCTCGCGGAAGAAGCCGATGCACGCACGGTGGGCCGACTTCCTGCCCGACGGCGTTCCGGCCGGGCTGCAAGGGCGTTCCCTCGGCCATACGGACATGTCCCCGTTGAACATGCTGGTGACTGCCGACGGCCGTCTGAGGATGCTCGACTGGGCACTCGCCTGCCCTGCGCCCGCGTGGGCCGACACGGCGTTCGCCGTCCTGCGGCTCATCTCCTCCGGCCACGCCCCCGAACAGGCCGAGGCCGTCGCCCGGCAAGTGCCCGCGTACCGACACGCCGACCCCGTCGATGTCGGAACGTTCGCGCACACCGTGCTCGCCGCGTGGGAAGGCATGGAGCGCGCGGACCCGCTGCCGCACCGAGCCGCGCTCACAGCAGCCGCTCGGGAGTGGGCCTCCCACCGCGGGCCGATCGGGGCCTGAGCAGGAGTGGGCCGGGGCAAACACACGGCCGCAATACGCCTGTCGTAATCCCCCTGCATGGTTGATCGTTGGGCCCGGCACGTACCCGTCGATCCACGCAGGGGGACACGTCATGACCATCAACCGCAGGACACTGCTCGGCTCGGCCGCCGCGCTCGGGACGCTCACCGCGTGCGGGTCCAACACCGGGCGCGGCGGCGGCGGTTCGGGCGGCAAGGGGCCGCGGCTCTCGCACTGGTACCACCAGTACGGCGAGGCGGGCACCGAGCAGGCCGTCAAGCGGTACGCGGCCGCGTACGGGAAGGCGGACGTCGCGGTCCAGTGGCGTCCCGGCAACTACGACGAGCAGACCGCCGCCGCCCTGCTCACGAAGTCGGGGCCCGACGTCTTCGAGGTCAACGGGCCCAGCCTGGACCAGATCCGGGGCGGCCAGGTCGTGGACGTCACGGACCTGCTCGACGGGGTGAAGGACGACTTCAACCCGGTGGTGCTCGCGCCCAAGACGTACGACGGCCGGATCTGGGCGATCCCGCAGGTCGTCGACATGCAGCTGCTGTACTACCGCAAGAGCCTCCTGGCCGACGCGGGCGTCGAGCCGCCGCGCACGCTCGACGCGCTCGTCGACGCGGCGAAGGAGCTGACCGACAAGAAGACCAAGGGGCTCTTCCTCGGCAACGACGGCGGCGCGGGCGTCCTCGGCGGCACCCCCCTGTACGCGGCGGGCCTCACCCTCGTCACCGACGACGGCAAGGTCGGCTTCGACGACCCGGCCGCCGCCCGCGCGCTCGCCAAGGTGCGCGAGCTGTACCGGGCGAAGGCGCTGCTGCTCGGCGCGCCCTCCGACTGGTCGGACCCGTCGGCGTTCGTGCAGGGCCTCACCGCCATGCAGTGGTCGGGCCTGTGGGCGCTGCCCGCGGTGAAGAAGGCGCTCGGGGACGACTTCGGGGTGCTCGCGTTCCCCGCGGACGGCCCCGGCGGCAAGCCCGCCGTGCCGGTGGGCGCGTACGGCGCGGCCGTCAGCGCCCGTACGAAGCACAAGGACGCGGCCAAGGAGTACGTGAAGTGGCTGTGGGTCGACAAGACCGAGTACCAGCGGGACTTCGCGCTCGGCTACGGCTTCCACATCCCCGCCCGGCTCTCGCTTGCGAAGAAGGCCGACGCGCTCGCCAAGGGCCCCGCGGCGGACGCCGTGCGCTTCTCCACCGAGAACGGCCACGCCGAGCCGCTCCTGTGGACGCCCGCGAGCCGCGTCGCCTACCAGGACGCGCTCAGCCGCATCATCAAGTCCGGCGCGAATCCGGAGAGCGAACTGAGGTCGGTGGTGCGCAAGGTGTCGGCGGAGCTCACCCGCGTGCGGAAGAAGTCCGCGTGAGCGGCGGCCGCCCCGGCCTGGCGCGGCGGCTCGCCGGGCCGCAGAACCGCAATCTGTGGTTCTGGGTGTTCGTCGGCCCCTTCGCGCTCGGCCTGTTCGTCTTCACGTACGTCCCGCTCGGCTGGAGCGTCTACCTCAGCTTCTTCGACGCCCACAACACCGTCTCGCCCACGGAGTTCGTCGGCCTCGACAACTACACGGCGATGCTGCGGAACGACGCGTTCACCGACAGCCTGTGGACGTTCGCCGTGTTCACGGCCTTCATCGTGCCGACGACGTTCGTCCTGTCCCTGTCGCTCGCCCTGATGGTGAACCGGCTGCGCCGCGCCCAGGCGTTCTTCCGCTCGGTGTTCTTCCTTCCGGCGGCGTGCAGCTATGTCGTGGCCGCCCTGATCTGGAAGATGTCGATCTTCAACGGGGTGCGGTTCGGGCTCGCGAACACCGTGCTCGGCTGGTTCGGCGCCGACCAGACGGCCTGGCTCTCGACCACGGACCCGCCCTGGTACTGGCTGGTGATCGTCACCGTACGCCTGTGGCTCCAGGCCGGTTTCTACATGGTCCTCTTCCTCGCCGGGCTCCAGCGGATCCCGCCCACCCTGTACGAGGCGGCCGCCGTGGACGGCGCCCGGCCCGGCTGGCAGGTGCTCCGCCACATCACGCTGCCGCAGCTGCGCGCCACGTCCGTCGCCGTGGCGCTGCTCCTGGTCATCAACGCCTTCCAGGCCTTCGACGAGTTCTACAACCTGCTCTCCGACGCCCGCGGCTACCCGCCGTACGCCCGGCCGCCGCTGGTCTACCTCTACTACACGGCGCTCGGCCAGGGGCAGAACCTCGGCCTCGGCAGCGCGGGCGCGGTGCTCCTCGCCCTGATCATCGCGGTGGTGACGGTCGGGCAGGCGCGCTGGTTCGGGCTCGGCCGCAGCGACGAGAAGGGAGCCTGAGCCATGCACGACGCGTGGGTGCGCGTGGGCCGGGCGCTGCGGCTCGCCCTGCTGATCGCCCTTGCCCTGCTCTTCCTGGTCCCGTTCTACCTCCTGGTGCGCAACGGCCTCGCGTCCGAGGCCGACATCACCTCGCCGGACTGGACGTTCTTCCCGTCCACGCTGCACTTCTCGAACGTCACCGAGCTGTTCAGGGACTCGACGGTGCCCATGGCCCGCTCCCTGTTCAACTCGGCGCTCATCGCGGTCCTGACGACCCTCGGGACGCTGCTGCTCGCCTCGCTCGCGGGCTACGGCCTGGCCCGCATCCCGTACCGCTACGCCAACCACGTGTTCTACGCGATCCTCGCCACGCTGATGGTCCCGGCCGCCGTCACCTTCGTGCCGAGCTTCGTGCTCGTGTCCTCGCTCGGCTGGGTCTCCACCCTGCGCGGCCTGATCGTGCCGACGCTGTTCTCGGCCTTCGCCTGCTTCGTCTTCCGCCAGTACTTCCTGGGCTTTCCCCGGGAGCTGGAGGACGCGGCGCGCGTGGACGGGCTCGGCTACTGGCGCACGTACTGGCGCGTGGTCGTGCCGAACACGCGGCCGGTGTTCGCGGCGGTCGGGACCATCGTGTTCATCGGCGCCTGGAACTCCTTCCTGTGGCCGCTGGTGATCGGCCAGGACCGGCAGGCCTGGACGGTCCAGGTGGCGCTCGCCTCGTTCACGACCTCGCAGGTGATCCGGCTGCACGAGCTGTTCGTCGCGGCCGCGGTGTCGATCCTGCCGCTGCTCGTGGTGTTCCTGTTCTTCCAGCGGTGGATCGTGGCGGGGGTGGAGCGCTCGGGCATCGACGACTGACGCCCCGCCCCCGCCGGGGCGCTAAGCGCGTTGCTGGACGTGCCGCGCCATGACGTCGGGTGTCCGCGGCCTCGTCGTGGCTGGTCGCGCCCACGCGGCGGAGCGCATATCGACACAGCCCCGCGCCCCTACGGGGCGCTCCCCTACCGCAGCGGACTTCACCGTGCCTGCCTAGAAGGCGTTCGGCGTGGCCCCGGCGCGGCGCTGGCCGGGCGTGACGTGGCACGTCACGTCCTTGGCCGGGAGCTTGCCGGTGGCCAGGTAGCGCATGGACGGGTTCTCCGCGCACGGGTAGCGGTGGTCGCCGAAGAGGACGCCGTGGCCCTCACCCTCGTCAACGGTGATCATCCGCGAGCCCTTGAGGGCGCGGTGCATGTTCCGCGCGCCCACGAGCGGGGTCTGCGAGTCCCACTCGTTCTGCACGAGGAGCAGCGGGACGTCGTTGTCCACCTCGGTCGCGGGCTCGGCGCCCCGCGGCCAGAACGCGCACGGCACGATGCCGGAGGTGAAGTCCCCGTACAGCGGGTAGCGGGCGGTGTCGCGCACCGTGTCGCGGTAGTACGTCTCCGGGTCGCGGGGCCAGGCCGCGTCGGCGCACACCACGGCGAACTGGGAGGCGAGCTCGTTGTCCGTCACCGGCTCCTGCGGCGGGGCGGGCACGGTGGCGCCCCCGGCGGCGCGCTTCAGCTCCCGCACCAGCTCGGCCCCGCCGCGGACGCTGAAGAACTCGGGCCGGGCGATGTTCCGCACGTCGGCGCCGTCGAGCTTCTCGCCGCCGACGACGATCGGCTCGCGGTCGGCCCGCTCCACGATCTTCCAGAAGGTCCGCTGGACCTTCGCCGGGGAGGTGCCGAGGTGGTAGGTGGCGTCGCGCTCGGCGGTCCACTTCGACCAGCGCTCGAAGGCCGGTCCCACCTCCTCCGCCCAGATGCGGAACATCCCCCGCCACATCCGCTCCGGGTCGACGGCGCTGTCGATGAGCACGCGGTCCGCGCGCTTCGGGAACAGCTGGGTGTAGACGGCGCCGAGCGCGGTGCCGTAGGAGACGCCGTAGTAGGAGAGCTTCTTCTCACCCACGGCCGCGCGCAGGACGTCCATGTCGCGCGCGGTGTTGCGGGTGTTGATGTACGGCAGCACGCCGCGGTTCTTCGTCCGGCACTTGTCCGCGACCGTCCTGGCCCACTTCACGTTCCGGTCGAACTCGGCGCGCGAGCGGGTGGCGCGCGGGAAGCGCTGCTCGGCGCCGGTGAGCCCGCAGGTCAGCGGCGAGCTCTTGCCGACCCCGCGCGGGTCGAAGCCGATCAGGTCGTACTTCTCCAGGACGGCCTTCGGCAGCCCCTCGGACGCCTCCAGGGGCAGGTCGAGCCCGGGCCCGCCGGGCCCGCCCGGGTTGAAGGTCAGGACGCCGTGGCGCTTGCCGGGCTTGCTCGTCTTCACCCGGGAGACCGCGACCTTGAGGGTCTTGCCCTTCGGCGCGCTGTAGTCGAGCGGCACTGTGAGCGTCGCGCACTGGAACTTCGCGGGCTTGTCGGCCGCGCATCTCTTCCAGGTGAGCTTCTGCTGGGTGTACCGCGTGAGGTCGCGCGCCCCGGCGTCGTCGGGCGCGGCCGCCGCCGGGCCCGCGGCCAGGGAGGGCGCGAGGGTCGCCGTCAGGCCGAGCGCGAGCAGCGGCACGACGAGTCGTCTCGGTGCGGAGTGGGCCACGTGGAGCTCCCTTCGGTTCGTGTGGACGTACCGCACTGTGGGACGCGAACGCGGGCACATCGCCTCCGCCCGCCACGCCCGGAACGCGCCAAAGGTGGCGTGAACGCGGCCAACCGGTGCGGGTAAGCGGTCAACCGGTGCGGGAAAGCGGCGGCGGGCCCTCCGATAAGCTGTCCGCTTTCCCCCTGGAAGGGTGCGCACGTGGAGTTCCGGCTGCTCGGAGCGGTGTCCGTCGGCACCGAGGCCGGTGAGCTGCACCTCGGTCCCGCCAAGCGGCGCAGCCTCCTCGCCGCCCTGCTGCTGCGGCCCAACCGCCCCGTTCCGGTGGAGCAGCTGACCGCCACGCTGTGGGAGGACGAGCCGCCGCCGCGCGCCCGCAGCGTCATCCAGGGCCATGTGTCGCGGCTGCGGAGCCTGCTGGCCGACGCGGGCGCCGAGGTGTTCGGGGTCGAGCTGGTCACGCGGGGCGCGGCGTACCTCCTGCGGATGCCGGAGTCACTGCTCGACGCCCACCGCTTCGAGGAGCTGGTGACGCTGGCCCGCGAGCAGCGCGCGCCCGGCGACGCCGTGGCCATGTACGAGGAGGCCCTGTCCCTGTGGCAGGGGCCCGCGCTGACCGGCGCCTACCCGAGCCCGCCGCTGCTCGCCGCCGCGCACGCCCTGGAGGAGCTCCGGCTCGCCTCCGTGGAACTGCTCGCCGCGGCCTACGCGCGCCAGGGCGAGCACCACCGGGCGGCGGCCGTCCTTCGCGCGGAGGCCGAGGCCCATCCGCTGCGCGAGTCCCTCGCGGCCGCGCTGATGCGGGCGCTCCAGCGGGCGGGGCGGCGCTCGGAGGCGCTCGACTGGTTCCACCGCACCCGGCGGCTGCTCGCGGACGAACTGGGCGTGGACCCGGGCCGGGAGCTCGCGGACGCGTACGCGGCGGCGCTGCGCGGCGCGGACGACGAGGCGGACGCCCCGGCCGCAGGGGCCACCCCGGTCGCGGAAGCCGCCCCGGCCGCGGGGGCCACCCCAGCCGCAGGAGCCGCCCCGGCCGCGCCCGTCGCCGCCGCCCCGCTTCCCGCCCCGCTCGCGCCCACGCCTCCTAGGCCCGCCGCCACCGTCGACCTGCTGCCCCGGATGCCCCGCGGCTTCCACGGGCGCGCCGCCGAACTCACCGCGCTGTCCCGCGCCGCCGCGGGCGAGGCGCCCGTGTGCCTGGTGACCGGGCCCGCGGGCGTGGGCAAGACGGCGCTCGCCGTGCACTGGGCACACCGCGAGCGCGCCGCCTTCCCCGGCGGTCTGCTCTACGCCGACCTGCGCGGCTTCAGCGACACGGGCGATCTGGACCACCTGGAGGTGCTGCGCGAGTTCCTGCTCGCGCTCGGGGTCGGGCCGCGCCGGATACCGGAGTCGGCGGGCGGCGCCTCCGCCCTGTACCGCTCGCTCGCCGCCGACCGGCAGCTCCTCGTCGTCCTCGACAACGCGCGCGACTCCGCCCAGGTCAGGGAGTTGCTGCCGGGAGGCGCCCGGTGCGTCACGGTGGTCACGAGCCGGTACCGCCTGCGCGGCCTGATCGCCTCGGACGCGGCCCGGCCCGTGCCGGTGGACGTCCTCGAACCGGACGACGGCACGGCCCTGCTCGCCGCGGTCCTCGGCGAGGAGCGGGTGCGCGCCGAGGCGGTGGCCGCCCGGCGCCTCGCCGAGCTGTGCGGCGGACTCCCGCTCGCGCTGCGGGTGGCCGCGGCGCGCCTCGCGGACCAGCCGGACTGGTCGCTCGGCGCGATGAGCGCCGAACTGTCCGACGAGTCGCGCCGTCTTTCCCTGCTCGACGTGGAGGACACGGGCGTACGGGCGGCCCTTCGGCTCACCGTGCGCCGCCTGCCCGCGGACGTCGCGCACCACTTCGCCCATCTGGGCCGCCACCCGGGCACGCACGTCGACCGGTTCACGGCCGCCGCCCTCGCGGGCACCGACCCACAGGCGGCCGAGGCCGCCCTGGAGCGGCTCGCCGCGGCCCACCTCGTCACCCGCTCCGCGCCGGGGCGCTGGTCGCTGCACGACCTCGTGCGCCTCTACGCGCGCGGCCTGGACGCCGGGCCCGACGCGGTGCCCCGGGTGCTCGACCACCACATCGCCACCGCCCTCGCCGCGATCGCCGCGGCCGAGCCCGGCGAGGAGGCCTGCTTCGATCTGCCCGAGGACTTCCACCGGCCGCCCGCCGTAAGGGAGTTCGGCAGCCGCGAGGAGGCCATGGCCTGGTACGCGGCCGAGCGCGACGATCTGACCCTGGCGGTGGGCGCGGCCCGCGCCGCCGCCCTGCACGGCAGGACCTGGCGGCTCGTGCTCGCGCTGTGGCCGCACATCGTGTGGCGGCACCGGGACGGCTGGGCACCGCTCCTCCAGACCGCGCTCGACGCCGCCCGGGCCGACGCGGACGTGCGGGCCGAGGCGCGGGTGCGGGCCCTGCTCGGCTGGGTCCTCGCCGAGGAGGGCCGCACCGGCGACGCCCTGGCCCATCTGGAGGCCGCGACCGAGCTGGCCGCGCGCGCCGAGGACGTGCCCGGGGAGGCGACGGCACTCATCAACCTGTCCCTCGTCCAGGCCGCCCTCGGCGACCCCGAGGAGGCGGCGGAGGGCTGTCTGCGGGCCGTCGCCCTCGCGCGCCAGGCCGCCGACCGGCACACCGAACGGCTCGCCCTGCACCACCTGGCCCGGCACCGCCTGGTCCTCCAGGAGTGGCGGGCGGCCCTCGACACGGCCACCGCCGCGCTCGCCGTCGACCTCTCCCCGCAGACGTCGGCGGCGTCCCGGGTGCTGCTCCTCACCACGGCGGGGGAGGCCCTGATCGGCCTCGGCGACGAGGGCGAGGGGGTGAGCCGCCTGGAGACCGCGGCCCACGAAGCGGAAGCGTCCGGTTTCGACGAGGGCGCGGTCGGGGCGCTCGGCGCGCTGCTGCGCGTCTCCGCGGACGTGGGCCTGAGGGCCCGCTACGACACAGCGGTGATGCGGCTCAGAGCGCAGCCCTGAGGACGGCACGGCGGCTGCGGGCGGCACGTCAGCGGGACATCAGCCGGGCGTAAGCGGAACGCCAGCGGAGGCGGCGAGAGTAGGGCTCACAGCGGGGGCGACCCCGCAAGGACCGCACCGACCAGCACCACCGCACAGGGGGACCTTCCATGCGTACGTCGCGCATCCGCACCACCGCTCTCGCCGCCACGGCCACCGCCGCTCTGGCCCTGACCCTGACCGCCTGCGGCAGCTCCGACGACAACGGCGCCGCGAAGAACCGGGTGAGCACGGTCGGCAAGACCGCGGACACGTCCGGCAAGTCCGAGGGCACGTCCGGCAAGTCCGGGGGCACGGACGCGGCGGGCACGGACGCGAAGACCGGCGGGCAGGCCGCGGCGGGCGGCGGGCAGGCCGGTCCTTCCGGCACCGCGTCGGCTTCGGTCGCGAAGGGCTCCGGCGCCGCCGTCGGCGCCGCGCGCTCCGCCTCCGTGCGGCAGTGCGACGGCACCGAGATGTCGTACTCCGTGCTCCACCGCTTCGCGAAGCAGCGCGGCGAGCACCTGCTGATCACCGCCGTGAACGCCGACAGCAAGCCGTGCTGGGTCACCTCGTACCCGTCGGTGATGCTCGGGAACACCGTGAACGTCCTCGGCCACTCCGCCAAGGACGCCCCCGGCGGCACCGCCCGCGTCACGGTCAAGCCCGGCGGCAAGGTCTACTCCGCCGTGAACCTCTTCGCCGACGGCCCGCGGTCCCACACCTCGTCGAGCCTGTCCCTGGCGCTGCGCGACGGCAGCGGCGACACCGGCCCCGGCACCGGCCAGGAGGCCTTCGACGCCAAGGGCGTGCCGTCGAAGTTCACCTGGTCCAGCGCGGACGTCACCAACTGGAACACGACCAAGCCGTACGGCTTCTGAGACCTGCCCGGACACCCCCCAGTCCCGGGCGGCCCGGTAGGGCGGCACCCTCCTACAGGGTGCCGCCCTACTTGCGTGCCGCCAGGCGGAAGCGGAGGCGGCAGATGACCGCGTCCGTGTCGCGGCGGACGGCGTGGGCGAGGACGGCGCCGCGCTGGTTCTGGAGCAGCCGCTGCCACAGGTGCGCGGGCTCGACCTCGGGGATGAGGACGGTGACCCGGGTGCCGGGGTGGTACTGGTACACCCTGCGGACGTAACTGGCGACGGGCCGCCCGACCGTGCGCGCGGCCGAGGGGAGTTCGACCAGGTCGACGCCCGGGTTCCACAGCTCCCAGTCGCGCCGCAGCGCCGCCGTGGCCGCGCGGTCCTCGGGGTCGTCGTGCGTGACGGTGACGGCGCGGACCTCGTCGCCCAGGGACACGGCGGCGTTGAGCGCCTCGCAGGTGAGCCGGGACAGGCCGGACACGGGCACGATCACCAGGGAGTGGTCACGGTGCGGCGGCTCGGGGACGCGGCCGAGGCCGAGGTCCTCGCCGATGCGCCCGTACGCCCGGTGCACGACCTCGAAGCCGCACACGATCGCGGGCAGCGCGAGCACGATCAGCCAGGCGCCCTCGGTGAACTTGGTGGCGGTCACGACGACCGCGGAGACGCCGGTGAGGACCGCGCCGAAGCCGTTCAGGAACGCCTTGGCGGGCTTGCCCGCCGCGCGCCAGTGGAGCACCATGCCGGTCTGGCAGAGCGTGAAGCCGACGAAGACGCCGATGGCGAAGAGCGGCACGAGGGTGTTGGTGTCGCCGCCGGAGAAGACCAGGAGGGCCGCGCCCGCGACGGCGAGCGCGAGCACGCCGTGGCGGTGGACCTGCCGGTCGGCCTTGAGGGCGAACACGTGCGGCAGGTAGTTGTCCCTGGCCAGCAGGCTCATCAGGACGGGCAGGCCGCCGAAGGAGGTGTTCGCGGACAGGGCGAGCAGGATCATGGTGGCGAACTGCACCACGTAGAAGGCCCAGTTGTGCCCGAGGGACGCGTCCGTGAGCTGCGCGAGCACGGTGACGCCCTCGACGGGCTGGAGCCCGAAGCGGGAGATCAGGACGGACAGGCCGATCAGCATCACGCCGAGGAGCGCGCCGAGCGCGACCTCCGCGTGCTGGGCCCGCTTGACGCGCGGGGAGCGGAAGGACGGCACCGCGTTGGCTATCGCCTCGACGCCGGTGAGGGCGGAGCAGCCGGACGCGAAGGCCTTGAGCAGGAGCAGCGCGCCGACCGTGGTGGCGTTGTCGGCGAGGGCGGAGGCGTGGCCCGCGGCCGCCTCGGTGGAGACCGGCCCGTCGCGGAACAGGCCGACGGCGACCATGGTGAGGATCGCGCCCACGAACACGGCGGTCGGCACGATGAACACCCGCGCCGAGTCGACGATGCCGCGCAGGTTCACCGCGGTGATCAGGACGAGGACGCCCAGGCACAGCCACAGCCGCTCGCCGTACAGGCCGGGGAAGGCGGAGGTCAGGGCGGCCACACCGGCGGTCACGGCCACGGCCACGTTCAGGACGTAGTCGAGGACGAGGGACGCGGCCGCGACCAGGCCCGCGCGGCGGCCCAGATGGGTCTTCGCGGCCGCGTAGGAGCCGCCGCCGTCGGGGAAGGCGGCGATGACCTGCCGGTAGGAGGCGACGAGGACGGCGAGCAGAGCGGCGATCGCGCACGTCACGGGCAGCGTGAAGCCGAGGCCGTAGCCCCCGGCGGCGGCGAGGACGAGCACGATGGCCTCGGGCCCGTAGGCCACGGAGGCCATGGCGTCCAGGGAGAGGGCGGCGAGGCCCTGGAGCGCGGTGAGACGGTGACGGTCGCCCGGGTCCGGGACGCCGGAACCGGTATCGGGGGGCTCCTCGATGGCCGGGGCGCCGGGGCGCTCGGAGACGGTCGTCATGGTGTGTGCCTTTCGAACGGGGTGGCCAAGAACGCGGCTGAGCTCAGCGTCAGCGCGCCGACCTGCCCCGGCGCCTCTTCTTGGCGGCTCCTTTGCGGAGGCGAGCGGCTTCTTGACGACTTGTTAAGGAGGGCTGTCAGCTTCGCGTCAAGGTGTGGCATGAATGTGTATGCGGTCCGTCAACAGCAGGTCCGGGCCCATGGGGCCGCTCTACGGTGCGGCTCATGGGACTTGACTGGAGGGCGCGGGCCGCGGCGCACCGCGGCGCCGTCCGCGGGGGGACGCGCGAGCACCGGATGCCGACCCGCGACGAGGTGGTGACCGACCGGCGCTGGGGAGCCGACCTGCGGGCCGCCGTCTTCTGTTCGCTGGCCCTGCTCGCCCTGATCGTCCTCGTCGACCTGGCCGCGGGCACGCTGAGCGCGCTCCGCCTCGCCCTGTGGGCGCTGCTCGCGGTGCTCCTGTACGTGATCCTGCACCCGGCGCGGGTCACGGCGGGCCCCGGCTGGCTCGCGGTGCGCGGCCCGCTGCGGCAGCGGCACGTGTGCACGAACCTGCTGACCAGCGTCCACGTCAGCCGGACCGTCGCCGCGCGGCTCGTCCTGTGCGATTCGCTCGGCCACCGCGTGGAGTTCGACCCGAGGGTCCTGGCCGAGAACCCGCTGCTGCTGCACCGCCTGGATGCGGGGGCTCATACCGCCAGGGCCTGCGGACTGCTGCGCTGCGGCGCGGCCGAACTCGACCGGCTCGTGGCGGGCTTGGACGGCGGGCGCGCGAAGGCGGTGTTCAAGGCGTCCGGGATGTGTTGACGCGTCGGCGGGGTGCGGTGTCTTGTCTGTGGCTGGTCGCGCCCGCGCGGCGGAGCCGCTTGTCGACACAGCCCCGCGCCCCTACGGGGCGCTGGCGTACCGCACGCCGGTCAGTTCCTCCGACGCCTGCCACAGGCGTACGGCGGCCCGGTCGTCGCGGGTCCACTTCGCGCGCAGGGACGGCGCGGGGGAGCCGCGCCAGTTGAGCAGGCGGGGCCCGGTGAAGGAGTCCGGGCGCACGCCGGGCGCCGTGGCCGCGTACAGGATGGGGAGCGCCCCGGCCTCCGCGGGCTGGGCGATCAAGCGGTTGCCGAGCGCCATGACCGCTTCCACGCCCTTGCGGCCCTCCATCCTCGCCCCGGCGGCCTGGAGGTTCGTCGCCGCGTAGCCGGGGTGGGCGGCGGCCGCGACGACGTCCGCGCCCGCGCTTCGCAGGCGGCGGGCCAGCTCGTGCGTGAACAGCAGGTTCGCGGATTTGGAGCGCGCGTACACGAGCCACCGGCGGTAGTGGTGCTCGCTGTTGAGGTCGCGCGGGTCCACGGTGGCGAGCAGGTGGAGCATGCTGGACACGGTGACGACCCGGGCGCCCGGGGTGGCGAGGAGCGCGGGCAGGAGCAGCCCGGTCAGCGCGAAGTGCCCCAGGTGGTTGACGCCGAACTGCGTCTCGAACCCGTCGGCGGTGCGGCGCTGCGGCAGGGCCATCACGCCCGCGTTGTTGACGAGCAGGTCGAGCCGCCCGCCGCGCTCGCGGTCGTGGCGCCGCGCGAACTCCCGTACGGAGCCGAGGTCCCCGAGGTCGAGCGGCCACACCTCCGCGGCGGCGGACGGCACCTCGGCGGCGAGCCGCTCCAGAGCGGCCGCACCGCGCGCCTCGCTCCGGCACGCGAACACCACCCGGGCACCACGCCGCGCCAACTCCCGCGCCGTGCAGTACCCGAGCCCACTGTTGGCCCCAGTGACCACGACGTCGCGCCCACTCAGCTCAGGCATGTCGGCAACGGTCCATCCCATGACCGCGAGCGTACGCGCGAACACGAGAACGGACGAGGGCAATCAAGCCCGTCCGGCGTTTGAGGACGAGGCCGAAGGCCGATGGACCCGCACAGGACGCCCACGTCAGGAAGAGGCTCCGCCGTCCACGACAAGATCCGCGCCCACCACCGACGCCGCGTCATCCGACGCGAGGTACAGCACGGCGGCAGCGATCTCCGCGGTGTCCACGACACGCCCGAGCGGCGACTCGCCGCGCATGCGCGCAGCGCGCCCCGCCTCGGTCTCGCCGGGCCGCAGCGACATGGAGGTCGCGGACGCGCCGGGCGACACGGCGTTGATGCGCACCCCGTCCTGGATGTGGTCCAGGGCGGCCGCGCGCGTCAGCGCGGACACCGCGGCCTTGGAGGCGACGTACCCGGCGATGCCCGGGCGGCGCTTGTGGGCGCCGAGGTTGGAGGCGATGTTCACGATGGCGCCGCCGCCCGCCTGGGCGCGCATCTGGCGCACCTGGGCCTGGAGGGCGAACAGCACGCCGCTGACGTTGACGTCGAGCAGCGTGCGCCAGTCGTCCTCGGAGAGCTCGGCGACGGGGGCGCCGCCCTTGAAGACGCCCGCGTTGTTCACCGCCACGTCGAGCGAGCCGAAGCGGTCGACGGCGGCCCGCACCAGGGCCTGGACCTCGGCGGCGCGCGTGACGTCGGCGACGTGCGCGAGCCCCGTGCCGCCCGCCTCCTCGATGAGCGCGACCGTCTCCTTGAGCGGGGCCTCGGAGCGCCCGGCGACGACGACGTTCGCGCCCTCGGCGGCGAGGGCGAGCGCGACGGCGCGGCCGAGTCCGGAGCCGCCGCCGGTGACGAGGGCGGTGCGGCCGGTGAAGCGGTTGCGGGGGGTGACGGGCATGGCGGACTCCTACGGAAGGCGGGCGCGGCGGGCCCGGCCCCCATTCTGGACCGAGCGATCCAATACTAGGCTCCGAGCCGCGCCGCGTACACCCCCACCCGGACGTCGTCATCGTCCAGGCACTGCCCCGTCGCCAGGTCGAAGCGCTGCTTCAGCAGGGGCGAGGCCACATAGACCCGGCCGTCCGCCGAGCCGAGCAGGCCGCGCGAGAGCACGGCCGCGCCGGAGAACGGGTCGCGGTTGTCGATGGCGTACACGCGGCCGTACCGGTCGAGGAACACCGCAGCCTGCCGCCGCCCGTCGGGCAGCAGGACGGCCACCCCGCGCCCGGGCGTGAGGAGGGACGCGGCGCACACGGTCAGCCACCCCTCGTCGAACCGCAGTTGGACGCTCGTACCGGTTGCCGTCGTCACGCGGAGGTTCCTTCCAGGTCGGTGGCCCGGCGGGTGCCGATGGCCAGCAGGGGCAGGTCCGGCTTGATCTGCTCGCGCTCCGGGACGAAGGCCACCGTCGGGTCGGGGGCCCCGGGCGCGTTCACGAACGACACGAAGCGCGCGAGGCGTTCGGGGTCGTCGAGGGTCGCCGCCCACTCGTCGCGGTAGTGGCCCACGTGCTCGGCCATCAGCGCCTCCAGCTCCGCGCCCAGGCCGAGCGAGTCGTGGACGACGACGTCCCGTACGTGCTCGACGCCGCCCTCGATCCGCTCCAGCCACGTCGAGGTGCGCTCCAGGCGGTCCGCCGTACGGATGTAGAACATCAGGAACCGGTCGATCAGGCGCACCAGTTCGCCGTCGTCCAGGTCCTGGGCGAGCAGGTCGCCGTGGCGCGGGGTCGCGCCGCCGTTCCCGCCGACGTACAGGTTCCAGCCGCCCGACGTGGCGATCACGCCGAAGTCCTTCGAGCGGGCCTCCGCGCACTCGCGCGCGCAGCCCGACACGGCCGACTTCAGCTTGTGCGGCGCGCGCAGGCCCCGGTAGCGCAGCTCCAGGTCGACGGCCATGCGCACCGAGTCCTGCACGCCGTAGCGGCACCAGGTCCAGCCGACGCAGGACTTCACCGTGCGCAGCGCCTTGCCGTACGCGTGCCCGGACTCGAAGCCCGCCGCCACGAGCCGCGCCCAGATCGGCGGCAGCTGCTCGACGCGCGCCCCGAACAGATCGATGCGCTGCCCGCCCGTGATCTTCGTGTAGAGGCCGAAGTCCCGGGCCACCTCGCCGATCACGATGAGCTTCTCCGGGCTGATCTCACCGCCGGGCACGCGCGGCACGACCGAGTAGGAGCCGTTCTTCTGGAGGTTGGCGAGGAAGTGGTCGTTGGTGTCCTGGAGCGCCGCCTGCTCGCCGTCCAGGACGTAGCCGTCCGCGCCGATCGCGGGCGCGAGCGAGGCGATGATCGAGCCGACGGCGGGCTTGCACGTCTCGCAGCCCTCGCCGCCGCGCGCGCCCTCCCGGCCGTGGGTGTCGAGCAGCTCCGCGTACGACGTCACGCGGCGGACCCGGACGATCTCGTACAGCTCGGCGCGGGTGTGCGGGAAGCAGCCGCACAGCCCCTCGTCGCCCGACTCCGGCAGGAGCTGCCCGACGAGCTTCACGCAACTGCCGCAGCCTGTACCGGCCTTGGTGCACTTCTTCACCTCCGGCAGCGTCGCGCAGGCCTGGATCGCGGCCTTCGTGACGTTGTGGCAGGTGCAGATCACCGCGTCGCCGGGCAGCGCCTCGGGGCCGAGCGCCTTCGCCGCGCCCGCGCCCGCGGGAAGCACCAGCTGCTCGGCGGGGACCGGCGGCACCTGCCCGGTCAGCGCCCGCAGCGTGCCGTACGCCGCCGCGTCGCCGACGAGGACGCCGCCGAGCAGCTCCCCGCCCGCGCCGACGACCAGCTTCTTGTACGTGCCCGAGCGCGAGTCGGAGTAGACGACGTCGAGGCAGCCGTCGGCGGCCCCGTGCGCGTCGCCGAACGACGCGACGTCCACGCCGAGCAGCTTCAGCTTCGTGGACAGGTCGGCGCCGGTGAACGCCTGCCCCGTGCCGGAGGCGATGGCCTCCGCGGCCGTGCGCGCCATCTCGTAGCCGGGCGCGACCAGGCCGTACACGCGCCCGTCGACGGCCTGCGCGCACTCGCCGATCGCGTACACCGCCGGGTCGCCGGTGCGGCACTGGCCGTCGACGGTGACCCCGCCGCGCTCGCCCACCGGCAGGCCGCAGTCGCGGGCCAGCTGGTCGCGGGGGCGGACGCCCGCGGAGAACACCACCATCTCGGTGGCGAGCTGAGAGCCGTCGGACAGGCGCATCGCCGCCACGGCGCCCTCCTCGGAGGCGACGATCTCCTGCGTGCCGACGCCCGTGTGCACGCTCAGGCCGCGCCCGGTCAGGGTGCGCAGGAGCGCGGCGCCGCCGCCCTCGTCCACCTGGGCGGGCATCAGGCGGGGCGCGAACTCCACGATGTGCGTGGCGAGTCCGAGCCCTTGCAGCGCGCCCGCCGCCTCCAGGCCGAGCAGGCCGCCGCCGACCACCGCGCCCGTCGTGGCGTGCTTCGTCGCGTACTCCTCGATGGCGAGGACGTCCTCGATGGTGCGGTAGACGAAACAGCCCGTGGCGTCCCTGCCGGGCACCGGCGGCACGAACGGGTACGAGCCGGTGGCCAGCACGAGCGTGTCGTACGCGACCGTGAACCCGGAGCGCGCGGTGACCGTGCGCGCCTGCCGGTCGATCCGCTCGACCGGGTCGTCCACGCGCAGCTCGATGCCGTGCCGGGTGAGGAACTCCTGGTCGGTGAGGGAGAGTTCGTCGGGCGTGCGGCCCTCGAAGTACGAGGTGAGCCGGACGCGGTCGTAGGCGGGGCGCGGCTCCTCGCACAGGACGACCACGCGGTGCGTGGCGGTGGCCCCGCGCTCGGCCAGCTCCTCCAGGAAGCGCTGGCCGACCATGCCGTGGCCGACGAGGACAAGGGTGGGCGGCATGTCAGTGACCTCCGTCGTGGGTGAGCAGATGCAGCGGCGGGGCGCCGTCGTCCGGCAGGGGCTCGTCCGCCTCCCAGGCGCGGGCGAGCGCGCCGACCGCCGCGAGATCGCCGAGCAGGACGCCGCCGACGAGCCGGTCGCCGCGCACCACGACCTTGCGGTACGTGCCGCGGGTGGCGTCCGCGAGGCGCAGGACGTCGTCGTCGGGGCGGGCCTCGGGCTCCCCGAACGCGGCGACGTCCAGGGGGCGTTCGGCGTCCGGGAGCGTGAGGCGGGTCAGCGAGCGGGTGCCCGCGTACGGCCGCGCCGACTCCGGCGCGGTCAGGGCCGCGGCGAGGGCGTCGGCCTGGTCGAGCGCGGGCGCGGCCAGGCAGGGGGCGCGGCCCGCGTGCTCGGCGCAGTCGCCGATGGCGTGCACGCGGGGGTCGTCGGTGCGCAGCGCGTCGTCGACGACGATGCCCCGGCGCACCGCGAGGCCCGCGTCGCGGGCGAGCCCCACGCGGGGGGCGACGCCGCAGGCGAGGACGGTCAGCTCGGTGTCGAGCACGAACCCGTCCGCGAGCTCGACGGACGTCACGGCGTCCCCGTCCCCGGCGCGGCGCACGCCCCGCACCCGGCACTGCGTGTGCACCTCCACGCCGAGCCGCGTCAGATGCGCCCGCACCAGGTCCGCGGCGGCCGGGTCGAGCTGGCGCTCCATCAGATGGTCGCCCTGCTGGGCGAGGACGACCCGGGCGCCCCGGTCGGCGAGCGCGCGGGCCGCGCAGACGCCGAGCAGGCCGCCGCCGATGACCACGGCACGGCAGCCGGGCGTCACGGCGGCCGACAGCGCCAGGCAGTCGTCGAGGGTGCGGAACGCGTGCACGCCGCCGGGCAGGTCCGTGGCGCCCGGCGGGAACAGGCCGCGCAGCGGGGGCAGGACCGGGTTCGCGCCGGTGGCCAGCACCAGGGTCTCGTACGCCACCAGGGAGCCATCCGCGCACCGGACCGTCCGCTCCGCGCGGTCGACGCGCACCGCCCGGGCGCGCAGGTGCCGGGCCGGGGCGGGCAGCGCGATCACCTCGGGGGTGAGCCGTCCCGCGAGTACGTCCGCGAGCAGGACGCGGTTGTACGGGGCGTACGGTTCCTCCCCGATCAGCAGGGCGTCCGGGCCGAGCCGCGCGGCGAGCCGGGCTCCGGCGAGCCCGGCCCCCACCACGACGGTCCGCGCGCAGTGACTGGTCATGCCCCGCAGCCTGCGGCCCGGGTGTTACCCGACGGCCACCGCGGTGTTTCCCCCGGGGAACGCTGCCCTCCGCCCTTGGCCGGGGGCGCTGTGAGGGCCCGGGGCAGCTCTGGGCTGTGCCCACCCTTCCCCAAGCTCTCGGCTTCGCTCGAGCAGGGGATGCCCCACTCGCCCCCTGGGCGGACCAGCTGCCCACAGCGGGAAGCTAAGGCCGGGTGCCCGTCAGGTGGGCGAAGACGACGACGTTGCCCTGGTAGCCCGTGCGCTTCGAGTACGCCCCGCCGCAGGTGATCACCCGCAGCTCGGCCCGCGCCGCGGCCCCGTACACCTTCTCGTCCGGGAAGGACTTCGCGTCGTAGACCTCCACCGCGTCCACCGCGAAGAGCGCGACCGTGCCGTCGCGCCGCTCCACCTCGATGACCTGCCCCTTCTTGAGGGCTCCGAGGCGGTAGAAGACCGCGGGCCCGTCGGCGTTGTCGACGTGTCCGGCGACGATGGCCGTGCCGCGTTCGCCGGGCGTGGTGCCCGCCTCGTACCACCCGGCGAGGTTGTCGTGCCGCGGCGGCGGCACGTCGAGGCTGCCCTGGCGGGTCAGGCCGAGTCCCATCAGCGGCGCGTCCACGCCGATGGCGGGGACGCGGACGCGGTCGGGCGGCGAGGGCGGCAGCGGCGCGGCGCCGGGCGCGGAGCGCGTCCCCGGCGAGGCGGCCTGCGCGGCGGAGGGCTGCGGCGGCGGATGCCCGGCCGTGCCGCTGTGCAGCAGCCACGCGCCGGAGCACAGGGCGAGCGCGGTGACGGTCCCTATGAGCGCGGTCCCGGCCCTGCCGCGGCCCGCGCGCGAGCGGTCTGCCATGGCGTCCCCTCGTCGGTTCGGGGCCCCTCCCCGCCGCCGCGGCCGCGAGGGACACGGCGGCCCGGCGGGGGGAGGGGACGGTGGTACCTGCGGACTGCGGAGGGCGTCCGTCAGATCCTGTCGCCTCTCGCCCGGCGATGCAGGAGCCAGGTACCGCCCGCGGCGGCGACGGCGAGAGCGGCCACGCCCGCCGCGGTCTGCGCGGGGTCGGGCCCGAGCGCGCCGCCGACCCCCGTCCTCACGTGCCCCCTGGGATGCGCGGGCGCCCGCTCGCGCGCGGCCGCCGTGGAGGTGAGCGTCACCGTCAGGTCGCCGGTGACCGTCCGGCCGCGGGCGGCGGACCCGGAGCAGCGGGCCACGATCTCGTACGTGCCGGGCTGCGCGGACGGCGGCACCCGGAACCGCCCGGTCGCCTCGGCCGCGCCCGTGGCGGAGGCCAGGGCGAACGTGCCCGCCCCCACCGCGCTCGCGTCACCCGCGGCGGTGCCGTCCGCGCCGCAGGCCGCCGTGCGCACCGTGACGGTGGTGCCGGGCGTCACCGGCGACGGCGCGATGCCGAGGCCGCCCGTGCCCGCCGCCGACGCGGGGCCTGCCAGCAGGCCCGCCGAGGCGACGGCGAGCGCGGCGGTGGTCGTCAGGTGGCGGGCGGTGCGCATGGGGCGTGCTCCTGTCGGGCCGCGTACGGGACACACCTCCGAGGTAACGCGCCCTCCGCCCCGCACGCCTGCTGATGCCCCATCAGAAACGCTGCCCCGGTCCGCGCCCCGGCGCTGCCGCCGCCGCGTTCCAGCAGGTCACCGGCGTACCGATGGAAAGACTCCGAAGGCGTGGCGCGGCCCCTGTGAATGGGTGACCCGGCCTCAGATCACGTCCCCGGGCACGCCCTCGTACAGGTCGGAGACCGTCGCCATGAGCTTCTCGTCGACGGGGAAGTCGTGGTCGTCGACGCGCCGGACGGGGGAGACTCCCCAGGAGTTCGTGACGAAGGCGGCCCGGTAGGAGGGCAGGTCCCGCAGGAACACCGGACCCCGCCGGGTGGGGAGCCCGGCGTCCGCGAGCCGGGGTTCGAGCAGCCCCATGGTGATGCCGCGCAGGTGCGGCGCCTCGGGCCAGACGACCTCGCGCCCGTCGAAGAAGGCCACGTTCGTCACCGCGCCCTCGCTGACCGCGCCGTCCGGGCCGGTGAGCAGCGCCTCGTCGTAGCCGAGCCGCTCCGCCTCGCGCCGGTGGTACGTCTGCCCGAAGCCGCCCAGGTGCTTGAGGTGCGCGACGGGCCGTACGTAGGGGACGGACTTCAGGGACTGCGCCCGCTCGGCCATCGCGGCGGGCAGCTCGACGGGCGGGCGGACGGTGACCATCAGGGAGGGCTCGCCGTCCGGGGCGTGCACGTAGACGCGCACGGCGGCGTTCAGGAGCGCCCCACCGGCCATCCCGCCGCCCGCGCCACCGGCCGTCCCGCCACCCGCGCCGCCGCCCGTTCCGCCGTTCGCGGAGCCGTCCCCGGCGAGCGCGTGCCGGATCGCCGCGCGGACCCGGTCGCCGTCCAGGCCCTGGTCGAAGAGCTCGCGGCTCGCCGCGTCGAGCCGCTCCAGGTGGAGCGAGAGGCCGCGCACCGTGCCGCCCCTGACCTGCATCGCGGTGAAGTGCCCGAAGCCGTCGAGGGCGCGGGCGCGCAGCTGCTCGACGGTGGCCGGGGCCCCGTCGATCTCCAGGCGGTCGGGGGCGGAGGGGTTCGAAGTCGTCATGGGGACCACCGTACGGACGTGCTCACCGGCGCGGCCGGGCGGGCGCCGCCCCGGGGCCCGGGCCGGGGCGGGCCCTCGGGTCAGTCCTCCAGCAGGCGGCGCGGCCCCGGCCCGTGCGCGGCCAGCTCGTCCCACGGGTTCGACAGGGCGCACCTGTCGAGCGAGAGGCAGCCGCAGCCGATGCAGTCCGTGAGGTTGTCGCGCAGTCGCCGCAGGGTGCGGATGCGCCGGTCGAGGTCGTCCCGCCAGCACTCGGATATCCGGGCCCAGTCCTCGCGGGTGGGCGTGCGGTCCTCCGGCAGCAGGGTGAGCACCTCGCGGATCGTGGCCAGCGGGATGCCGAGCCGCTGCGAGGTGCGGATGAAGGCGACGCGGCGCAGCGTGTCCCGGCTGTAGCGGCGCTGGTTGCCGGTGGTGCGGCGGCTGGTGATGAGCCCTTCCCGCTCGTAGAAGCGCAAGGCGGAAGGCGCCACTCCGCTGCGCTCGGCGAGCTCGCCGACGGTGGCCTCCTTGGCGTCCGGTGCGAGGTGCGCGGTCATGCCGACAGATTAGTCACCGAAGCTGCTTGACCTGAACCAAGGTTTAACTAAGAGGCTTGCCGCATGAACACCACCACCGACGTCTCCCCGTCCCCCGCCGCCGCCCTGTCCGCCACGGCCGCGCAGCCCGTGAAGGTCGCCGTCGTCGTCGGCAGCAACCGCGAGGGCCGCTTCGGCCCGGTCGTCGCCGAGTGGCTGCTGCGCCACGTGCGCGAGCACCAGGGCTTCGAGGTCGACGTCATCGACCTCGCCGAGGTCGACCTGCCGACCTCCCTCTCGCACCGCCCTGACGCCGCGACCCGCGCCGAGCTCGCCAAGGTCTCCCCGAAGCTGGCCGCCGCCGACGCGTTCGTCGTCCTCACCCCCGAGTACAACCACTCCTACCCCGCGTCCCTGAAGAGCCTGATCGACTGGCACCGCCCCGAGTGGCAGGCCAAGCCCATCGCGTTCGTCTCCTACGGCGGGCTCTCCGGCGGCCTGCGCTCGGTCGAGCACCTGCGCCCGGTCTTCGCCGAGCTGCACGCCGTCACCATCCGCGACACCGTCTCCTTCCACAACGCGGGCGCCCTCTTCGACGACGAGGGCAACCACAAGGAGCCCGCGGCCGCCGACGCCGCCGCGAAGGCGATGCTGGACCAGCTCGCGTGGTGGGCGTGGGCGCTGCGCGCGGCCAAGGAGGTCCGGCCGTACGGGAGCTGACCCCGTGCGCCGCTCACGCCTGAGGCAGCCGGACGACCGCGACCGCCCCGCCGCCTCGCGCGTTGGCCAGCTCCACCCGGGCCCCGACGACCGCGGCCTGGCCGAGCACGATGGTCAGGCCGAGCCCGGTGCCCTGGCCGCGCTCGCGGGCGCCGGTCTCGAACCGCCGCGGGCCCTCGCGCAGCAGGTGCTCGGGGAAGCCGGGCCCGTGGTCGCGCACGGTCACCACGGCCCCGTCGACGCTGAGGTCGACGGGGTCGCCGCCGTGCCGCCGCGCGTTGCCGACGAGGTTCGCCAGGATCCGCTCCAGGCGGCGGGCGTCGGTCCGTACGAGCCGCTCCCCGGCGCAGTGGAACCGTACGCCCCGGTCCGTGGACTGCCCCGCGAAGAGCCCCCGTTGGACCATCCCCTCGACGAGCGCGCCGAGCGGGTGCACGTCCAGGTCGGGCCGCTCCACGTCCGCGTCGAGCCGCGCCACCTCAAGCAGGTCCTCCGTCAGCGCGCGCAGCGCGCACACCCGGTCGCGCACCAGCTCCGTCGGACGGCTCGGCGGAAGCAGCTCGGCGGCGGTGTGCAGTCCGGTCAGCGGGGTGCGCAGCTCGTGCGCCACGTCCGCGGTGAACCGCTGCTCGGCCTCCAGGCGCCGCTGGAGCGTCGCGGCCATGGTGTCGACGGCCGTCGCCAGGTCGGCGACCTCGTTCCTGCCGTGCCGGAAGCCGGGCGGCAGCGGATGGCCGATGCGGGCGTCCAGGTCGCCCTGGCTGATGCGGCGGGCGATGGCGGCCGCGGCCCGCAGATCGCGGCTGAGCCTGCTGGCGAGCGCGGCGCCCCCGAGCGCGGCGAGCGCGACGACGACGGCACCGGACACCAGGAGCTGCTGGTCGAACTCGGCCATCTCCCCGGCCTGTTCGCGCAGCGGAAGGCGTACGGACAGGACCCGGTCGCCGACCGGGCGCGCCGCCCACACCGCCGGGTCGCCGGACTCCATGTCGAGGTACGTACTGCGCCGCCCGGCGAGCGCGGCCGCGCGCAGCGGCTCCGGCAGTCCGGGCGCGTCGAGGGCGGCCTGCGTGCCGTCCCGGGTGCCGTCCTGGTCGACCTGGCCCGTCAGCTCGTACAGCTGCCGCACCCGCACCAGCTGCGCGGTCGCCCCGGAGCGCGCGCTCGCGCCGACCTGGTCGAGCCGCGCCTGGTGGATGAGGAGCCCGATCGCCACGGCCACGACCGCGCAGCCCGCGGCGAGCAGCGCGGCGATCTTCCAGCGCAGGCCGAGGGTGTTGAGCGGGGCGAGCACGCGGCGCGGGGCGCGCACGAGCCACCGGGCGCGGCCCTTCTCGGCGGCGAGGCTCACGGCAGCGGCGCCGCTCTCCGTGCCGTTGGCCTGTCCGGGCGTCACGAGCGGGTTCCCGGGCGGGCGGAGGGCGTGGACGACGGCGTGGACGGAGGCACGGACGACGGCTCGGACGACGGTGTGGACGACGGCCTTGGCGACGGGGAGTCGCCGCCGTGGCCGGGGGAGCGGTCCGGCTTCCGATAGCTCTTGGTGTCGCTGACCGTCGACATCCGCTTGCCGTCCCAGTGGTAGCGCACGGCCTGCTCGCCGCCGTCGGCGCACGGGCTGCGCACCAGGAGATCGGTGCCGAGCACCTCCACGGCGATCCGCTTGCCCGCGGTGAAGAGCACCGGGTACACCTTGCCGCCGCGCTCGGCGTAGACGACGACCGCGCTGCGCCCGCTCTCCAGGTCGATCGCGAGCAGCAGCTCGGGCCTGCCGTCCCCGGACAGGTCGACGAGCACCGGCGGCCGGATGCCGGAGCGCCCCGGCTTGTCGATCATCGGCCGGTCCGCGAGCGTCCTGAGGCGCGGGTCCGCGCGCAGCAGCTCGCGCACGTCGAGCCTGGCGAGGCCGCCGGGCCCGAGCTCGCCGAGGCCGTCGAGCGGCTCGGGCGGCGGCAGCTTCGTCGCGGTCTCGGCGCCCGGCGCCGACGGCGTCGTACCGGACCAGCCGGGCCACAGCGGCTTCGGGCTCGGCTGCACCGACACCGGCGGCGCGGGCTCACCCGCGTCGAGGCCGCCGCTCGCCCCGCAGGCGCAGAGCACGACGACGGTCAGGACGGCCAGGGGCACGCCCAGGAGGAGACGGAGGCGCAGAGTCATGAGGGGACCGATGGACGACGGAGGCTGGGCGGCGGCCCGCCCGGGACACGCACCGGGGTGCGGCACGGGACCGGCCACCTGGGGTCGACGCTAGGAAGGACGCATCACGGAAACCGGGAGGTTGTGTAACAGCCACCGCCAAAGCTGGGAAAACGCCCAGCTCGGGACCTTCGGCCAGGCCGGTAGCCTCCCCAGCGCACCGGCCCTTCCCCGCGCGCGGGGCCTTCCCGTACGAAAGGAACACACGCCGTGACGGAACCGAGCACGCCCGCCTTCCTGCTGGTCCTGACCACCACGGACACCGCCGACAAGGCGGACACCCTGGCACGCGCCGCGGTCGAGGCCCGCCTCGCCGCCTGCGCCCAGATCAACGGCCCCGTCACCTCCGTCTACCGCTGGGACGGCGCCGTGGAGAGCGCCCGCGAGTGGCAGGTGTTCCTGAAGACGACACAGGAGCGGTACGCCGCCCTGGAGTCCTGGCTGCTCCAGACCCACGACTACGAGACCCCGGAGATCATCGCCACCCCCGTGACCCGCGGCAGCGCGGCCTATCTGGGCTGGGTCGCGGAGGAGACCGCCGAGTGACCGAGCGGCTGCCGTTCTTCGTGTACGGAACGCTGCGCCCGGGCGGGCGCAACCACGCCTTCCTGTTCGGACGCGTCCTGGACTGCGCGCCCGCCCTGCTCCCCGACGCCGTCCTCTACGCCGGACCCGGCTACCCGTACGCGGTGCGGGCCCCCGGCGCGGGCCTCGTCCACGGCGACCTCGTGACCGCGCGCCCCGAGGCGTACGGACGGCTGCTCGCCGACCTCGACCACCTGGAGGAGTACGTCCCCGGCGACCCGCGCAGCCTCTACCTCCGCGAGGCCCTTCCCGTCCTCCGCGAGGACGGCACGACGGCGCGGGCCTGGGTGTACGTGGCGCCCCCGCCCCTGGCGGCACGCCTGAGGGCCACGGCGGAGCCGCTGCGCGGCGGCTCCTGGATCACCCCGGCCCCACCGGCGCCTGAAGCACCTCCAGGCGGACCGCGCACACCTTGAACTCCGGCATCCGCGACACCGGGTCGAGCGCGGGGTGGGTCAGGACGTTGGCCCGCCCCTCGCCGGGCCAGTGGAAGGGCATGAACACCGTGTCGGGCCGGATGTCCGGGGTGACCCGCGCGGGCGCGACGGCCCGGCCGCGCCGCGACACCACGGCGACCGGCTCCCCGTCGGCCACCCCGACCCGTGCCGCGAGCCGCGGATGGAGCTCCACGAAGGGCCCCGGCGCGGCGGCGTTCAGCTCGGCCACGCGCCGCGTCTGCGCCCCCGACTGGTACTGGGCGAGCACCCGCCCCGTGGTGAGGACCACGGGGTACTCCGCGTCCGGCTCCTCGGCGGCCGCCCGGTGCGACACCGCCACGAACCGGGCCCGCCCGTCCTCGGTGGCGAACCGCTCCAGGAACAGCCGGGGCGTCCCGGCGTCCGGGGCCCCACCCGCACCCTCTGGGCAAGGCCAGAACACCCCCTCGCCGTCCCCCTCCGCGAGGCGTGCGTACGTGATGCCCGAGTAGTCCGCGAGGCCGCCCGCGCTCGCGCGGCGCAGCTCGTCGAAGACCTCCTCCGGCTCGGTCGGGAAGCCCTTGCCGTGGCCGAGGCGGTCCGCGAGGCCGTGGAGCACGTCGAGGTCGCCGCGCACCCCGGCCGGGGGGTCCACCGCCTTGCGCCGCAGCAGCACCCGGCCCTCCAGGTTCGTCACCGTGCCCGTCTCCTCGGCCCACTGCGTCACCGGCAGGACGACGTCGGCGAGCGCGGCGGTCTCCGAGAGCACCACGTCCGCGACCGCCAGGAAGTCCAGGGACCTGATCCGCTCCTCCACGTGCGCGGCCCGGGGCGCCGACACCACCGGGTTGGAGCCCATGAGCAGCAGCGCCCGCACGTCCCCGCCGAGCGCGTCGAGCAGTTCGTACGCCGAACGCCCGGGCCCCGGCAGCGCGTCCGGGTCCACGCCCCACACCGCCGCCACGTGCGCCCGCGCCGCGGGGTCCGTCAGCTTGCGGTAGCCCGGCAGCTGGTCGAACTTCTGGCCGTGCTCACGGCCGCCCTGTCCGTTGCCCTGCCCGGTCAGGCAGCCGTACCCGGACAGCGGCCGCCCCGGCCTGCCCGTCGCCAGGCACAGATTGATCCACGCGGCCACCGTGTCCGTGCCCTTCGCCTGCTGCTCGGGGCCGCGCGCGGTGAGCACCATGGCGTGCTCGGCCGCGCAGAACCGCCGTACGACCTCCCGCAGTTGGGGCACCGGCACGCCCGTGACCCGCTCCACGTGCTCCGGCCAGTGCGCCATCGCCGCCGCCCGCGCCTGCTCCCAGCCGCTGGTGCGCGCGGCCACGTACTCCTCGTCGACGCGCCCCTCGGCCACCACCAGGTGCAGCAGGCCGAGGGCGAGCGCCAGATCCGTGCCGGGGCGCGGCGCCAGGTGCAGATCGGCCTGCTCGGCGGTGCGGGTGCGGCGCGGGTCGACGACGACCAGCGTGCCACCGTTGCTGCGCATCTCCGTGAGATAGCGCAGCGCGGGCGGCATCGTCTCCGCCAGGTTCGAGCCGACGAGGAGCACGCACCCGGTGCGGGCCACGTCCGCCAGCGGGAACGGCAGCCCCCGGTCCAGGCCGAACGCCCGCTGCCCCGCCGCCGCGGCGGACGACATGCAGAACCGCCCGTTGTAGTCGATCTGCGAGGTCCCGAGCACCACCCGCGCGAACTTGCCGAGCGCGTACGCCTTCTCGTTGGTGAGCCCGCCGCCGCCGAACACCCCGCACGCGTCCGCGCCGTACGCCGCGCGCGTCCGGGCGAGCCCCTCGGCCACGCGGTCCAGGGCCTCCTCCCAGGTGGCCGGTACGAGCCTGCCCGTGGCATGGGATCGGACGAGGGGCTCGGTCAGGCGCACCCGGGAGGAGAGCACCTCGGGTGCCGTACGGCCCTTGCCGCACAGCGCGCCTCCGTTGACGGGGAACGCGGGCCGCTCCACAACCTTCACGCCTTCGCCCGCACGCGCAAGCCCCATGCCGCACTGGAGAGCGCAGTACGGACAGTGGGTGGGCGTGACGGCGCCTCGCGCGGCGGCCTGGGCGGGGTGGGAGGGCTGCATGCCCCCACCCTTCACCGCACGTGTTTCCCGCCCCGCCCCACAGGGTTACGCCCACGGTACGCGGAGCTCCGCGGGGCGCTCCGGCGTTTGTGAGTTAGGGCCGGTCCGGCGAAGCCGGGGAGCAACGGGTGGGCGGGTGGGAGAATCCCGCCGCGGTAGCGGCGGGCACGCCGAGGACCCAGCGGCAGCGCGGAAGCGTCGGGGCCGGACGGTCGAAGCCGGGGAGCCACGGGTGGGCGGGAGGGAGGGCCCCCGCAAAAGGCGCCCCCGCCAGAAACGGCCCTGCAACAGCAAGGCAACCCGCCCCCGCCACCCTCACCCCATGACCCCACCCCACCCCACCGAGACCCAGGCCCCAGCCCTGATAGCCGTGGCGCACGGCAGCCGCGACCCCCGCGCCCTGGCCACCGCCACCGCGCTGCTCGCCGCGACCCGGGCCCACCGCCCCGGCCTGGACGTCCGCCTCGCCCACATCGAGCTCACCCGCCCCCTCCTGAGCGACACCCTCCCCTCCCTGGGGCCCCGGCCCGCCGTCCTCGTACCGCTCCTCCTCAGTCACGGTCACCACGCCCGGCACGACATCCCCGCCGCGGCGGCCCCGCACCCGCGCTGGCGGGTGGCCGCCCCGCTGGGCCCGCACCCGCTGCTCACGGAGGTCCTGCACACCCGGCTCCTGGAGGCGGGCTGGCCCACGGCCACCGCGGCCGCGGAGGACCACGGCGTCGTCCTCGCCGCCGCGGGCTCCCGCGACCCCGCGTACGCCGCCGACACGCGCCGCGCCGCGGCCCTGCTCGCCCGCCGCCTCGGCGTGCCCGTCGTCCCCGGCTACGCCGCGCCCACCCCCGCGACCCCCACCGGCGTGGCCGCCGCCGTGCGCGGCCTCACCGCCGCCGGGGCCCGCCGCGTCGCCGTCGCCTCGTACTTCACCGCGCCCGGCCGCTTCGCCACCGAGGCGGCCGCCGCCACGCCGTGGCTCGCCGCCACCCCGCTGGGCGCGCACCCGGCCCTCGCCGCGCTTCTGCTGCACCGCTACGACCAGGCGCGTTGCGCCGATCCCGCCCCGGCGCCACCGCGGTGCCCGGCGCCCGCCTGACGGGGCCGCGGCGCGCCCCGTCGGCGCCTGCGTCTACTGTCGGGGCATGGCAGGCACCGCACCGCACGCCCGGACCGAGTACACGGCGGACCCCTCCGCCTATGACGAAGCCGCCGCCGAGCGCTGGGCCGCCGAGCCCGACAAACGGCCGGGGCGCACCGCCTTCCAGCGGGACCGCGCACGCGTCCTGCACTCCGCGGCGCTGCGCCGCCTCGCCGGAAAAACCCAGGTGGTCACGCCCGGCACCATTCCCCAAGTTCTCGGCTTCGCTCGAACAGGGGAGACCCCATCCCAGGCCTGGGACGCCAGCGCCCGTACCCGCCTCACCCACTCCCTGGAGTGCGCCCAGGTCGGCCGCGAGCTGGGCGCCGCCCTCGGCTGCGACCCGGACCTGGTGGAGACCGCCTGCCTCTCCCACGACCTCGGCCACCCGCCCTTCGGGCACAACGGCGAACAGGCGCTGAACGACCTCGCCCAGGACTGCGGCGGCTTCGAGGGCAACGCCCAGTCCCTGCGCCTGCTCACCCGCATCGAGCCCAAGCGCTTCGTCAGCTCGGACACCGGCGACCTGGTCAGCGTCGGGCTCAACCTCACCAGGGCCGCCCTCGACGCCGCCACCAAGTACCCCTGGCCGCGCGGCGCCCACCCCACCGAGCCGGACTCCGTGAAGTTCGGCGTCTACGAGGACGACCGGCCCGTCTTCGACTGGGTCCGCAAGGACGCCCCCGGCCACCGCACCTGCTTCGAGGCGCAGATCATGGACTGGTCGGACGACGTCGCGTACTCGGTGCACGACGTGGAGGACGGCCTGCACGCGGGCCACATCGACCCGAACGCGCTGCACGCCGAACCCGAGCGCCGGGACGTCTACGCGGTCGCCATCGGCCGCTACGTCCCCGCGGACACCGACCCCGAAGAGCTCGCCGCGGCCCTCGACCGCCTCCAGGACCAGGAGTGGTGGCCGCACGGCTACGACGGGTCCGCCGTCGCCCAGGCCCGCCTCAAGGACGCCACCAGCCAGCTCATCGGCCGCTTCTGCCTCGCCGCCGAGACCGCGACCCGCGCCCGGTACGGCACGGGCCGCCTCACGCGCTACGCCGCCGAGCTCGTCGTCCCGCGCGAGGCGCGCCTGGAGTGCGCGGTCCTCAAGGCCGTCGCCGACCGCTATGTGATGCAGCGCCCCGCCCAGACCCGGCTCCGCGCCGACCAGCGCGTCTGCGTCGCCGAGCTCGCCGACGCGCTCACCGCCCGCGCCCCCGAGGGCCTCGACCCCCAGTTCCGCGCCCTGTACGACGCGGCGCCCGACGACCGCGCCGCCCAGCGCGTGGTCATCGACCAGATCGCGTCCCTCACGGACGCCGCCGCCCGTTCCCTGCACGCCCGGCTCACCGGACCGTCCCGGAACGCGCACAGTGGCGAGTGACCGGGAAGGTGACCACAGGATGTGACGGAAAGTGGCCGGATTGGGGTACAACCCCTTCCGCCCTCACGCTGCGTGCGGGACTCTCCCAGTGGACTCAAAGGTTTCGAGGAGGCATCAAGTGGTCGACGCGGATCAGACGTTCGTCATCGTCGGAGGAGGTCTCGCGGGTGCGAAAGCGGCGGAGACGCTCCGCGCCGAGGGCTTCACCGGCCGGGTGATCCTCATCGGGGACGAGCGCGACCACCCGTACGAACGCCCACCGCTCTCGAAGGGCTACCTCCTCGGCAAGGAGGAGCGCGACAGCGTCTTCGTCCACGAGCCCGCGTGGTACGCGCAGGCGGACGTCGAGCTGCACCTCGGCCAGACCGTCGTCGCCATAGACCGTGCCGCGCACACCGTCCGGCTCGGCGACGGCGCCGTCATCCGCTACGACAAGCTGCTCCTCGCCACCGGCGCCGAGCCCCGCCGCCTCGACGTGCCGGGCACCGGGCTCGCGGGCGTGCACCACCTGCGCCGCCTCGCCCACGCCGACCGGCTCCGCCACGTCCTGGCCGCGCTCGGCCGCGACAACGGCCACCTGGTGATCGCGGGCGCCGGCTGGATCGGCCTCGAAGTCGCCGCGGCGGCACGGGAGTACGGCGCGGAGGTCACCGTCGTCGAGCCCGAGCCGACCCCGCTGCACTCCGTCCTCGGCCCCGAGGTCGGCCAGATGTTCGCCGACCTGCACGCCGAGCACGGCGTCCGCTTCCACTTCGGGGCCCGCCTCACCGAGATCACCGGGCAGGACGGCATGGTCCTGGCCGCCCGCACGGACGACGGCGAGGAGCACCCGGCGCACGACGTGCTCGCCGCGATCGGCGCCGCCCCGCGCACCGCCCTGGCGGAGTCCGCGGGCCTCGCCCTCGTCGACCGCGCGGACGGCGGCGGCATCGCCGTGGACACCAGCCTGCGCACCTCCGACCCGGACATCTACGCCGCCGGGGACGTGGCCGCCGTCCGGCACCCGCTCTTCGACACCCGCCTGCGCGTCGAGCACTGGGCCAACGCCCTCAACGGCGGCCCGGCCGCCGCCCGCGCCATGCTCGGCAAGGAGGTCACCTACGACCGCGTGCCGTACTTCTTCTCCGACCAGTACGACGTCGGCCTGGAGTACTCGGGCTGGGCGCCCCCGGGCACGTACGACCAGGTGGTGATCCGCGGAGACGCGGGCAAGCGCGAGTTCATCGCCTTCTGGCTGAGCGAGGGCCAGGTCCTCGCCGGAATGAACGTCAATGTGTGGGACGTCACGGAGACCATCCAGAAACTCATCCGCGCGAGCGCTCACCCCGACCCCGACGCCCTGGCGGACCCGTCCCGCCCCTTGACGACCCTGCTCGACTGACAGCCGAACGCCGGAGGGGCTGGGGGTCCAGCCCCTCCGGCGTTTGAGGAGCGGGGTCTGGGGCGGAGCCCCAGTTCGGGAAGGGGCGGGCCCGGGGCGCACCGCGAGGTCGAGGTACCCGCACCGAGCCGTAGAATCTGGGCGTGGCTGGGCGGATCAATGACGAGGATGTGAAGGCGGTTCGGGACGCGGTCCCGATCGACGCCGTGGTGTCCGAGTACCTCCAGCTGCGCAACGCGGGCGGCGGAAACCTCAAGGGCCTGTGCCCCTTCCACGACGAGAAGTCCCCGTCGTTCCAGGTCAGCCCCAGCAAGGGCCTCTTCCACTGCTTCGGCTGCCAGGAGGGCGGCGACACCCTCACCTTCGTGATGAAGGTCGACCACCTGACCTTCTCCGAGGCGGTGGAGCGCCTCGCGGCCAAGGCGGGCATCACCCTGCGCTACGAGGAGGGCGGGTACAACCCCTCCCACCAGCGCGGCGAGCGCATCCGCCTGGTCGAGGCGCACAAGGCGGCCGCCGAGTTCTACACGGCCCAGCTGGAGTCCCCCGAGGCGGAGATCGGCCGCAAGTTCCTCGCCGAGCGCGGCTTCGACCAGGCCGCGGCCGCGCACTTCGGCGTCGGCTACAGCCCGGCGGGCTGGGACCACCTCACCCGCTTCCTGCGCGGCAAGGGCTTCACCGACAAGGAGCTGACCCTCTCCGGCCTCTCCCAGGAGGGCAGGCGCGGCCCCATCGACCGCTTCCGGGGCCGCCTGATGTGGCCGATCCGGGACATCGGCGGCGAGGTCGTCGGCTTCGGCGCCCGCAAGCTCCGCGACGACGACAACGGCCCGAAGTACCTGAACACGCCCGAGACCCCGATCTACAAGAAGTCCCAGGTCCTGTACGGCATCGACCTCGCCAAGAAGGAGATCGCCAAGTCCAGCAGGGCCGTCGTCGTCGAGGGCTACACCGACGTCATGGCCTGCCACCTCGCGGGCGTCACCACCGCCATCGCGACCTGCGGCACCGCCTTCGGCGGCGACCACATCAAGATCCTCCGCAGGCTCCTCATGGACAACGGCTCGGCGCGCGTGATCTTCACGTTCGACGGCGACGCGGCCGGGCAGAAGGCGGCCCTGCGCGCCTTCGAGGACGACCAGAAGTTCGCCGCCGAGACGTACATCGCGATCGCGCCCGACGGCATGGACCCCTGCGACCTGCGCCTCGCCAAGGGCGACGCGGCCGTCACCGACCTGGTCGAACCGCGCACGCCGCTCTTCGAGTTCGCCCTGCGCCAGATCGTCGCGCGCTACGACCTGGAGACCCCCGCGGGCCGCGCCGCCGCCCTGGACGAGGCCGCACCCGTCGTCGCCCGCATCAAGAACAGCGGCGCGCAGCACGAGGTCGCCGTACAGCTCGCGGGCATGCTCGGCATCCTCGACACGCAGTTCGTCGTCAAGCGGGTCGCGCAGCTCGCCCGCTGGGCGCGGGACCGGGGCGGCAAGGGCCCGGCGCCGGGGCGCGGCCCCCAGGCCCTCACGCAGGCCGCGCCCGCGGTCCCCTCGGGCCCCGCCCTGAACCTCCGCAACCCCGTCTACGCCACCGAGCGCGAGCTCCTCAAGCTCGCCCTCCAGCGCCCGGACCTGGTCTCCCCGGCCTTCGACGCGTACGGCGTAGACGAGTTCACGGCCGCCCCGTACGCGGCCGTGCGCCAGGCCGTCATGGAGGCGGGGGGCGCCGAGCTCGGCGCCCAGGACCCGCAGGAGTACCTGGTCCGCGTCCGTGACGCCGCCCCCGACGACGCGGTCCGCGCCATGGTCACCGAGCTGGCCGTGGAGGCGATCATGCGCCGCACGGTCGACGAGGCGTACGCGGGGGAGCAGCTGGTCACCGTGCGGCTGCGGGCCGTCGACCGGCGCATCCGCGACGTCCAGGGCACCTTCACCCGCCTCAGCGGCGGCCACGGCGACCCCCAGCAACTCGCCAACGTCCAGAACGAGTTGTGGGTACTCCAGCAGTACGCCCGCGCCCTGCGCGAACGGGGCGCGGCGGCGCTCTGACCTGTGCGTCTCGTCGGGCGTGACGGAGATCTCCCAGCCCGTCCGGCGTTTGAGGACGAGGCGCGGAGCGCCGATTTCGGGGGGTACGGGGGGCGGAGCCCTCCGGAGCGGGAAGGGGAGGGTCTGGGGCGCCCCGCGAGGGGTAACCGACTGGTTACGGACCGGACTCAAAAAGTCACCGCACGCCCCTCGTGGCGGCCGTGTGTCGTACTCCACACTGGGTGGCGGTGCCTGAGTCCTCGGAGCGCGGCCGGCCCGCAGACAGTGCCTGCGGGTCCGACGATTCCGCGGTTCCACACATCGTGTTCGGGACGGACAGCGGCGAGGCCGTCGACGCCGGTCCCGTTGTACCGCTGCCACCCGCCTCAGCAGCGATCACCCTGGAGGTCGCCCCCGTGCAGACCCAGACCCTCACCGAAACCGACACCGCGCCGGGCACGGACGTGGAGGCGGAAGCCGACGTCATCACGACCGTGCCGC
This sequence comes from Streptomyces sp. NPDC053474, assembly GCF_044544845.1. Taxonomy (NCBI): domain Bacteria; kingdom Bacillati; phylum Actinomycetota; class Actinomycetes; order Kitasatosporales; family Streptomycetaceae; genus Streptomyces; species Streptomyces sp. NPDC053474. The sequence continues at coordinate 56,053 of NZ_JBITXV010000003.1, read as the reverse complement.
CGCAGAGCCGCGGCACCCGGCACCCGGAGCTCGCGCCGGACGAACGCCTGGCCGACCCGCCCGGGGCCGAAGCCGTCGAGGCCGCCGAGCCCGCGGAGGCCGCCGAGACCGTCGTCGAGACGATCGAGCTGCCGAGCCCGCGCGGCCGCGCGGATACCGGCGGCCCCTCCTCCGACCTGTTCCGCCAGTACCTGCGCGAGATCGGCCGCATCCCTCTGCTCACCGCCGCCGAGGAGGTCGAGCTCGCCCGCGCCGTCGAGGCCGGGCTCTTCGCCGAGGAGAAGCTGGCAGGCACCCCCGACCTGGACTCCCAGCTGGCCCTCGACCTGGACAAGCTGGTCGTGGTGGGCCGCATGGCCAAGCGCCGCCTCATCGAGGCGAACCTCCGCCTCGTGGTGTCCGTGGCGAAGCGGTACGTGGGGCGCGGCCTGACGATGCTCGACCTCGTCCAGGAGGGCAACCTGGGCCTCATCCGGGCGGTCGAGAAGTTCGACTACGCGCGCGGCTACAAGTTCTCCACGTACGCGACCTGGTGGATCCGCCAGGCCATGTCCCGGGCGCTCGCCGACCAGGCCCGCACCATCCGCGTGCCGGTGCACGTCGTCGAGCTGATCAACCGGGTGGTGCGGGTGCAGCGCCGCATGCTCCAGGAGCGCGGGTACGAGCCGACGCCCGAGGAGGTCGCCGCCCACCTCGACCTGCCGCACGAGCGCGTCAGCGAGGTGCTCCGGCTCGCGCAGGAGCCGGTGTCGCTGCACGCGCCCGTGGGCGAGGAGGACGACGTGGCGCTCGGCGACCTCATCGAGGACGGCGACGCGGCGAGCCCCGTGGAGTCGGCCGCCTTCCTGCTCCTGCGCGAGCACCTGGAGGCCGTGCTCTCCACGCTCGGCGAGCGCGAGCGCAAGGTCGTCCAGCTGCGCTACGGCCTCGCGGACGGCAGGCCCCGCACCCTGGAGGAGATAGGCCGGATCTTCGGCGTGACACGCGAACGCATCCGCCAGATCGAGTCCAAAACCCTCAACAAGCTACGGGACCACGCCTTCGCGGACCAGCTGCGCGGCTATCTGGACTGAGGAGGAGCGCCCCGAAGGGGCAGGGGGAATTAGCGCCCCGAAGGGGCGCGGGGAACTGCGCGACCAGCCACGATGGACCCGCACTCGCAGAACGACCCGGCCCCGACGGCGCTAGCCGACCTCCGCCACCGCCTGGGCGAACTGCGCGGCGTACAGGCGGGAATACGCCCCACCCGCGGCCAGCAGCGCGTCATGCGTGCCCTGCTCCACGATCGCCCCGTCCTCCATCACGAGGATGGTGTCGGCGTCGCGGATGGTGGACAGCCGGTGCGCGATCACGAACGACGTGCGCCCGTGCGCGAGCCGCGCCATGGCCTTCTGGATGAGCACCTCGGTGCGGGTGTCGACCGAGCTGGTCGCCTCGTCCAGGACCAGGATCACCGGGTCGGACAGGAACGCCCGCGCGATGGTGATGAGCTGCTTCTCGCCCGCGCTGACGCCCGTGCCCTCGTCGTCGATGACCGTGTCGTACCCGTCCGGCAGGGTGCGGATGAACCGGTCGGCGTGCGCGGCCCGCGCGGCCTCCTCGATCTGCTCGCGCGTGACCTCGCCCGCGGCCCCGTACGCGATGTTGTCCGCGATGCTGCCGCCGAACAGCCAGGTGTCCTGGAGGACCATGCCGATGGCGCCGCGCAGCTCGTCCCGCGTCATCTTCGTGATGTCCGTGCCGTCCAGCGCGATGCGGCCGCCCGTGACCTCGTAGAACCGCATGAGCAGGTTCACGAGCGTGGTCTTGCCCGCGCCGGTGGGGCCGACGATGGCGACGGTGTGGCCCGGCTTCACGACGAGCGACAGGTCCTCGATCAGCGGCTTGTCCTCGGCGTACCGGAACGACACGTGCTCCATCTCCACGCGGCCGCGCAGCTCGGCGGGGCGCTCGCCGGGGACGGGGTCGGGCCCCTGCTCCTCGGCGTCGAGGAGCTCGAAGATCCGCTCGGCGGAGGCGACGCCGGACTGCACGAGGTTCGCCATCGACGCGACCTGCGTGAGCGGCATCGAGAACTGCCGCGAGTACTGGATGAAGGCCTGGACGTCACCGATCGACAGGGCACCGGAGGCGACCCGCAGACCGCCGACCACGGCCACCAGGACGTAGTTCACGTTCGACATGAAGAACAGCAGCGGCTGCATGAGCCCGCTGTTGAACTGCGCCTTGTACGACGCCTCGTACAGCGCGTCGTTGTGCGCGGCGAACGCCTTCGCCGACTCCTCCTGGCGGCCGAACACCTTCACCAGGGTGTGGCCGGTGTACATCTCCTCCACGTGCGCGTTCAGCTGGCCGGTGGACTTCCACTGCTGCACGAACTGCGGCTGCGACCGCTTGCCGACCTTCGTCGCCACGACGAACGACAGCGGCACCGTCACCAGGGCGACGAGCGCGAGCAGCGGCGAGATCCAGAACATCATGATCAGGACGCCGACGATCGTGAGCAGCGAGCTGATGAGCTGCCCCAGCGTCTGCTGGAGCGTCTGGTTGATGTTGTCGATGTCGTTCGTGGCCCGGCTGAGCACCTCGCCGCGCTGGCGCTTGTCGAAGTACGACAGCGGCAGGCGCGACATCTTCGCCTGGACGTCGCCCCGCAGCCGGAACACGGTGCGGTTGATGGCGCGGTTCCCCAGGCGCGTGCCCACGGTCATCATCAGGCCCGCGACCGCGAACACGGCCGTGGCGAGCAGCAGCACCTCGCCGACCGCGCCGAAGTCGATGCCCTGGCCCGGCGTGAAGTCGAGGCCGGTGAGCATGTCGGCCATGCCGCCCTCGCCGTGCGCGCGCAGCCGCTCGATCGCCTCGCCCTTGGACTCGCCCTCGGGCATGGTCCGCCCGACGATGCCCGCGAACACCAGGTCGGTGGCGTGCCCGAGGATCTTCGGCCCGAGCACCGACATGGCGACGCTCAGGACCACGGCGGTGAGCATCCCGTACATCGTGGCCCGCTCCGGCCGGAACTGCGCGAGCAGCCGCTTCCCCGAGCCCTTGAAGTCCATGGACCGGGAGTCGGGTCCCATCATGGGTCCACCCATGCCACCAGGGGGCATTACGCGGCCTCCGCTTCCGTCAGCTGGGAGAGGACGATCTCCCGGTACGTCTCGTTGTCAGCCATCAGCTCGTGGTGGCGGCCGGTGCCGACGACCCGGCCCTCGTCCAGGACGACGATCCGGTCGGCGTCGCGGATCGTCGACACGCGCTGCGCGACGATCACGACCGTCGCCTCGCGGGTCTCGTGCGTGAGCGCGGCCCGCAGCGCCGCGTCGGTGGCGTAGTCGAGCGCGGAGAACGAGTCGTCGAACAGATAGATCTCCGGGCGCTGCACGAGCGTGCGCGCGATGGAGAGCCGCTGCCGCTGCCCGCCGGACACGTTCGTGCCGCCCTGTGCGATGGGCGCGTCGAGCCCCTCCTCCAGGGACTCCACGAAGCTCTTGGCCTGCGCCACCTCCAGGGCGTGCCACAGCTCCTCGTCGGTGGCGTCCGGGTTGCCGTACCGCAGGTTGCTGGCCACGGTCCCGGCGAACAGATACGGCTTCTGCGGTACGAGCCCCACGGTCCGCGCGAGCAGCGCGGGCTCCAAGGAACTCACCGCCACGCCGTTGACGAGGACCTCACCCTCGGTGACGTCCATCAGGCGCGGCACGAGGCTCAGGAGCGTGGACTTGCCGCTGCCCGTGGAGCCGATCACGGCGGTCGTCTCGCCGGGCCGCGCGGTCAGCTCGATGTCCTTGAGCACCGGCTCCTCCGCGCCCGGGTAGCGGAACCCGGCGCCGCGCAGCTCCAGGTGGCCGTGGCCGCGCAGCGCGCGGACGGGCTCGGCGGGCGGCACGACGCTGGTCTCGGTGTCCAGGACCTCCTGGATGCGCTCGGCGCACACCTCGGCCCGCGGGATCATCATGAACATGAACGTGGCCATCATCACGGCCATGACAATCTGGAGCAGGTACGCGAGGAACGCGGTGAGCGCGCCGATCTCCATGGCGCCGCTGTCGATGCGGTGCGCGCCGAACCAGACGACGGCGATCGACGACAGGTTCACCACCGTCATGACGACCGGGAACATCAGCGCGAGCAGCTTGCCGCTGGCGAGCGAGACGTCGGTCAGGTCGCTGTTGGCGCCCCGGAAGCGGTCCTTCTCGTAGGGGTCGCGCACGAAGGCGCGGATCACGCGGTTGCCGGTGATCTGCTCGCGCAGCACGCGGTTGACCGTGTCGAGCCGCACCTGCATGGTGCGGAACAGCGGCCGCAGGCGGCGCACGATCAGGCTGACGCTGATGCCGAGCACCGGCACGACGGCGAGCAGCACGCCCGACAGCGGCACGTCCTGGCCGAGCGCCATGACGATGCCGCCGACGCACATGATCGGCGCCGACACCATCAGCGTGAACGCCATCAGGACCAGCGTCTGCACCTGCTGCACGTCGTTGGTGGTCCGCGTGATCAGGGTGGGCGCGCCGAACTGGCCCATCTCGCGCGCGGAGAACGACTGCACGCGGTCGAAGACGGCGGACCGTACGTCGCGGCCGAGCTCGGCGGAGGTGCGCGCGCCGTACAGGACCGCGCCGATGTTGCACACCATCTGGACCACGGTGACGGCCAGCATGACGGCACCGAACGTCAGGATGTAGCCGGTGTCCCCCTTCACGACGCCGTTGTCGATGATGTCGGCGTTCAGGGTGGGGAGGTAGAGAGAGGCACAGGTCTGCAGGAACTGCAGGAGCACCAGCAGGGCGATGGGCTTTTTGTACGGACCCAGATGGGTCCGCAGAAGTCGTATGAGCACGCTCGTCTCTCGGCAGAGTCTCGGAGTTGGGACGGAGTCGGGGCGGCGGGCGAAGGGCCGCCCACCATCCTGCGCCACCGACCCCGGCCGTGTGCAACCGATTAACCCATGACCGGGTCAAAAATCAGCCCTGGTCAAGTTCTGGGCACACTGAATGCTTCATTTCCCTCACGGAACGTGGCGGAATGCCTCATTCCGGGCCGGGGGATGTGTGGGGGCGTGCCAAGGCGTGCCAAGGCGTGCCGGGGCGGGGCGCGGCGTGCGGGTGTCCGGGGCGCGGCGTGCGGGGCGTGGGGCGCTGGGCGCGGTGTGTGGGGCTGGGCGTGGGGCGCTGGGCGCGCGGGGTGAAGGGCGGGGGCGTGGGGTGTGGGGGCGGCTCAGGGCGCCGAGAGTGCGGGGCAGCTCAGGGCGCCGGGGGTGTGGGGCAGCTCAGTGCGCCGGGGGTGCGGGGGTGGCTCAGGGCGTGAACGCGCCTGGGTGCGCCTGCTCGCGCACCGTTACGTACTGCTGGCGCACCGCCTGCCCCACCGCGAGCTCCTCGCCCGGCTCGAAGACCTGCGTGACGGCACCCTGCCACTGCGGCAGCTGCCCGGTCAGGGCCCACGTCGCCTGGCGCGCGGCGCCGATCGCGGCGTAGTCGGCGGGCTGGACCACCACGACCTGCGTACCGAAGAGCATCGGCGCGACGGCCCGCACGGCGGGCAGGTCGGCGGCGGACCCGAGCAGGAACACCCGCCGCACCTCCACCCCGCGCCCGCGCAGCACGTCGAGCGCGTCGCCGAGCCCGCACAGCATGCCCTCGAAGGCCGCCCGCGCCAGGTGCTCCGGCTTCATGGACTCGCGCCGCAGCCCGGTCAGGGTGCCCGCCGCGTGCGGCAGGCTCGGCGTCTTCTCGCCCTCCAGATAGGGCAGCAGGACGAGCCCGTGGGCGCCGGGGGTCGACTTCAGGGCCAGGTCGGAGAGCGTCTCCAGGTCCGGGACGCCCAGCATCTCGGCGGTGCCGCGCAGCGCGCGCACCGCGTTCGCCGTGTGGACGACGGGCAGGTGCATGCCGGTGGCGTCGGCGAGCGAGGTGATCGTGCCGGTCGGGTCGACCAGGGCCTCGTGGTGGACGGCCATCACGGAGCCGGAGGCGCCGAGCGACACCACGGCGTCGCCCCGCATCACGCCGAGCCCGAAGGCCGCCGCCATGGTCGCGCCCGTGCCCGCCGAGATCAGCAGCCCCTCGGGCGTCGTCCCCGCGGCGTCGGCGGGGCCGATGACCTCGGGCAGCATCGCCTGGTGGCCGAGCGCGAGCTCGACCAGATCCGGCCGGTACCCGCCGGTCGCCGCCGACCAGTAGCCGGTGCCGGACGCGCCGCCCCGGTCCGTCGTACGCCGCGCGGGCCGCCCCAGGAGCTGCCACACCAGCCAGTCGGGGGCCTGCATGAGCAGGTTCGTGCGCAGCGCCGCCTCCGGCTCGTGCCGGGCCAGCCAGCGCAGCTTCGCGACCGGCTGGGCGGCCTGCGGGACGCAGCCCACGGCCTGCGCCCAGGCCTGGCGGCTGCCGAGCCCGTCGACGAGGTCGGCCGCGGCGACCTGGGCGCGCGGGTTGTTGCCGACGAGCGCGGGCCGCACGGTCGCGCCCTGCGCGTCGAGGGGGACGAGGGCGTGCTCCTGCGCGCAGACGCCGATCGCCTGGACGCCTTCGAGGAGCCCGCCGCCCGCGGCCTCGCCGAGGGAGAGCAGCCAGGCCTGTGGATCGACGTCGCTGGGCCGCGCGCCGTCGGGGCCCTCCAGCGGATGCGGGGCGTACCCCTGCCTGAGTACGGCGCCCGTGTCGGTGTCACAGACCACGATGCGTGTGAAATCGGGTGAGCTGTCCAACCCCGCGACTATCCCCATGCCGAGGATTCTGCCGCACCCGGGGGGATGCCCCGCACATACGTCCGGGAAGGCGGTGGGCACGGCTCCGGGCATGGCTCCGCCCCGGGCGGAAAGTGCCAGCTCCGGCCCGGGGCGGCGGCGCGGCAGAGGGGAAGGGTGACGATCACGTCACCCCTCCGCCCCGCCGGACTGTCTAGGTGTTGCTGGTCCCCCAGTCGTCCTCGGCGTCGCCCTGCCCGCGCTCGCGCAGCGACCGCACCCGCTCGGCCACGGACTCGGGCATGCGGTCGCCCACCTTCTCCGAGACCGTGTGGAAGGCCTTGCCCGCGACCTCGCGTCCCTGGAGGGCGGCGGACTCGACGGTGTTGCGCACGGCGGGGTTCTGCGAGACCTCGCGGAGGGATTTCTTCAGCTGCTCGTAACGCTCGCGCCCGGCGCGCGTGCCGAGCACGTACCCCAGAGCCAGACCTGCCACGAACGTGAGCCGGTAGCGCATGACGGCCACCCTTTCCCTTGCCTCGACTGCCGACGTCGGTCGCCTGGGGATACCGATTGGCGGAGCACCCCCCTGCTTGCGCTAATGTATGTGTCGCAGCGAGCGCACGCCGCCCGGGAATCCCCAGGCAGGTGACATTGTTGCAGTGACTCCGTCACCAAGAGTCATTCCCCTGTAGCTCAATTGGCAGAGCAGCCGGCTGTTAACCGGCAGGTTACTGGTTCGAGTCCAGTCGGGGGAGCTCGGTCTCCTGTAGCTCAATTGGCAGAGCAGCCGGCTGTTAACCGGCAGGTTACTGGTTCGAGTCCAGTCGGGAGAGCTGTACGACGAGGACCCCTGAGGCACCACCACGGCGCCCAGGGGTCCTCGCGCGTACCGGAGCCGCCCCCCGGCCCCGCCCCCAACGACCCCTTGCCCGCGCCCTCGAGACCCGCGCACGCGAACTCGTTCCGCCCCTGGTGGAACCGCGCGGGCCGCAGCGGCATCCTCATGGTCGTGCGATGCCGACCAGCCGGAGCAGGAGATCGTATGAGCGGCTATGCTGCGGCAGACGGCGCGCACAAATGTGCGCGACGCGCCGTTAGGGGCGGTAGCTCAGCCGGTTAGAGCAGCGGACTCATAATCCGTCGGCCGTGGGTTCGAGTCCCACCCGCCCCACTGCGCGGCGCAGGTGCAGAAACGTGACACCTGCCACGCGCCGAGGCCCCCAGCGCCCCCCACCGGACCTGATCCGGCTGGGGGCGCGGCCGTTTAGGAGCCAGGGCGGCAGCCGGAGGACCTCCCCGCGCGCGGGGAGCAGTCCGGTCATCCGCCATAGCCGATGATGGTGCGGGGACCGCTCGTGCCAGGGCGGGGGACCAGAGGCCGCGGGGTTCGAGGGGGCTCAATGGCGCGAGTGCCAGCATGTGAGGTCGTTGGACAGCACGTCGGTTCTAGGGTGGCCTCTGGTGTTCCAACCGTGTGCGACGACCTGGTCGGTGCGGTGTTGCTGGCAGCCCTGGAGCAACGCTTCACCGAGGGCCTCCTCCCGCCGCTGGGGCCGCAGGCCATCATCCACCCCAACGGATTCATCAAGCTGCCCCTCGCGCGGACAGCGGGCGGTGCTGCCAGGCTCTTCCTGCACGTCTGGCAGACGGACAGTGCCGACGCCGACGCACATGATCACCGATGGGCGTTTGCCTCCGCCGTGCTGAGGGGCGAGCTGTCCCACACATTGATGGACGTGACCGTCGCTCCCGGTTCCACCGGAAGTAAGGGCGCGGATGAGTTCGTCGTGGCGCGCTACCAACCCGAGGTCGGCAAGCATTGCTTCGATGTGTCCCGCCGTGAGAGGGCCGTCGTCGACCGTAGGCGTACACACGTCTTCTCGGCCGGGCGGCGCTACGGCATGGAGGCATTCGCCTTCCATCGGGCGCACGCCCTGGCGGGCGCCATGACCTTCGTGGCCAGAGGGCTTCCGCAGCGGTCCCACGCACGCGTGCTGCTGGATGACGAGACTTCCATGCCCGTGATGAAGCCGTGGAGGCCGCTCGACGTGGTCGAGAGGCGGCGGCACCTGCGCGACGCGTTGGAGGCGTTGGGATGAGTGGGCCGCTCGCAGGTCCTCAAGGCCCCGTCGGCCCTGGGCTGAACGATCCGGACATGCTCCACCGCCGCCAGGCGGTGCTGATCGCCGCCGTACGAGTCGAGCAAGCACCGGACGAATCCTTCACTCCCGGGCCTCTCGAACGGCGCTGGCGCGTCGGCCGTCCGAACGAGGTGGTATCGGACGCCGCACGACGCTCCTCGTACACCACCCCTCGGCTAGCCCCTCTGCTGTGGACACCTGACGTCAGGTGGCACAAGCGGTGCGAGGGAGCAGTCGTGTGTCCGGTCGGCTTCCAGCTGAGTGCCGTCGAGGTGATCAGGATCGGTGCGCCGACGGACGCCGCGCTCACGGACATGGACACGCCCGCGGCGGCGAATGGTGTGGTCCTCCTGCATGGCAGGCTCCCGGCCGTCAGACCCGCGGACCTTCCCAAGACGTTGCAGTTCTGCGCGAACATCGACGCGCACCATCGCCAGGGCGAGCAACGCCACTGGGTGTCGCAGCAGCTGCCGAGAGGCTGTCGCATCGCCGAGACGGAGCGCGAGATGGTGCACGGCGTGCTCGTCACGTCGCGGGGTGAACTGCCCGTCTTCCACGAAGATTTGGACCTCCCCGCGGCGGAGCAATGGCTGTGGAAGATGCTGTACACAACGGAATACGCACCTCCGCACGAGGCCGGGGAGGAGCTGCGGGAGTTGCATCTGCGGCTCCCGAACGCCATCCGGGGGGTGGCCGGCGCCCGCGGACTGGCCCTCGTGGGGACCGCGGCCGATCCCAACCCGGAGCAGCCCCCGAACTACCAGTACTACGACGCCTCCAGCTTCCACTTGGCGACCTTGCAGAGCGACGCCCTGGCACTGGCTTGCCTGCAGCGGATCGTCCTTGACGCCTTCGGCCAGGAGGTGGCCCGCATGGGGGAGCACGAGCCGCTGCGGCGCAAGGTGGGCCAGTTGGAGCGGGACCTTCTGGTCTTCCGCCGCAGCTACTGGGCCGCGGACTTCGGACGGCAGGCCGTGTGTACGGCGATCATGCGGAACTTCCAGCGGGGCTGTGGTCTGCCCGAAGCGCTGCAAAGCCTGGTCAGTGACCTGGGCGAGCTGTCCCGGCAGGTCCAGGCGGCGGAGACCGAGACGACCAACGCCATTCTGGGCCTGCTGGCCGCGATCGGTCTTCCCCTGGCGACCGGCCTGGCGATCTGGCAGGGACTGCCGCAGGCGGACGTGGCTTCCCTGTACCGGACGCTGGGGATCACCTGTCTGGTCACGGCGCTGCTCATGAGCTCCTTCCCAGGACTGCGGCGCCTGTTCGTCAGCCTCTTCCGCCGTCGCAGGAGGCAACGGTGAGCGCCGCGTTCGCCTGGCCGCCACGACACGCACCAGGCTTTCCACCCGGCTGCGCGGACGCCGGGGACGTCCTTGGCAAGGTGGCTGAGGCGGGTGGACGCGAGGTCACGATGATCGTGGTGACCAGCGCGCTGCGGGCCAGTGTGGAGGAGGCCGGGGACCACGACGCCGGACTGCGCGAGGTGCGCGACAGCCTGGCCCTGGTGGCGAGGGGCACGGACAGCGACCGATGGTCGGCCTCGTACTACGGCAAGGACCTGGTCCTGATCCGTCCTGGCGCGGCAGATCCCCCTCGGATGCGGTTCACCAACGGGGTGCGACATGGGTGGGCATGGGATCGCGTGGAGCTCGACGGGGACAGCATCCAGCGGCGCGAGTCCCTGTTGTTCGCCTGCTATGAGATGTCGATGGCCGCCCGACTGAGGCGTGACCGGCCGGAAACCCAAGAGGCTCGCGCCGCCTCAGTGATCGGCGAGGTACCGCGCGTCCTGGGGGTGGCGCAGGCGGCGTCGCTGCTGGCCGGTGTGCTGGTGCGGCCCCTGGGCGGGGGACACGGCGTACGAGGTGCGGCGCTCGACGAGGACCCGCGCATGCCCGGTGTACCGTCTGCCGACGGCTGGACCAAGACCGCGGAGGGGTGCGCCTCCACGGACTTCTACGCGGTCACGGACGTGCATGACATCGAGTGGGGCACGCTGAGCCGCCCCAGCGGAGCACGCCTCACCGAAGGCAACGCTCACGAACTCCTGCCGTGGGCAGAGGCCTGGTTGGCGGGCAGGTTGAGCACGGCAGCGGTCCTCAGGGAGACGTACCGGCGCCGCTTGGCCAGGGAGTCCGACCTGGTGGAGCACCTACGCACACTGAGCGACGCCGTACGGCCGACCGGCCAGCTGCACGCGACCTTGGGCGATGGGCTGAGCGGCCTTGTACCGGACGCGGAGATCATGCGGGCAGCGGTCACGGCCGCCAACCGACGAACCGACGGGCGCATGCACAGCGGCGTCGGTGTGGCGCCGCTGTCCTCCATGGGCCTGGCCGCGGCACGTGAGCGCGCCCACTTCAGCCTGCACGTGACGAAGACACTGAAGGGGACCGCGTGCCCGGAGGCAGCGCTGCACGAGTTCGGGAAGCCGTTGGACAGCGAAGGCGCGGCGTACGCGGTGGACCACCTCACCGGTCTCGCGCGCGCGGGAGCCGGTCAGGTCGGCCACCACCACCTGGTCCACGCCCGGCGGTGGCGCAACTGGTGGCTGGAGCACTTGCCGTCTTCGGTTCGCGCGGCCTTCGTACGTCTGTGAGTCTGCGAAAGGCTGTGAACTGAGGCAGGGCGGCCTCGCTGGCGACAGACACGCCCATGCGGCGGAAGCCGCGAGGACGGCTCAGGGAGTGATCCAGTCCCACGTACCCGGTCTCCACACCGCGCCCATGGCGCCTCCGCCATCCGCCGTCGCGTGCCCCGGGCCTCGCAGCACGGGTTCCCAGAAGCGGTCAAGGCGGTCCGCGGCCTCGGGCAGCCGCCCGAACGGCAGCCGTTGCACGAAGGTTGCCGCGTCCCAGAAGTCGAGCCACTCCACAGGTGGTGCTGGGAGGAGGGCCGGAAGGGTGCGGCCGAAGTCCCTCATCTCGGTCGTCAGATCCCGATGCAGTGCCCCGAGGCGCAGGGGCGGGTAGGAGGGGTGGGCCGCGGCGAGGAGCATGTCGGCCAGGTCCTGCCAATGGGTGTTGACGCGGCCGCCACTGCGGCGCCGGGTGTAGCGCACCAGCTTCTGCGTCAGGAACCGATACCCAGTGACCGACGGGACGGTGACCGCTCCCACCGGTCCAGGGAAGTCGAGAAGCGTGGTGCGCCCATCGTTCCTCAAGTCGGCTTCCGGCATGAGCTGGAGGCCAAGAAGTACGGGGGGCAGCATCCCCGGTCCGTTGACGTCCACCAGCACCCGGTACACCGTGGGCGATGCTCCTGAGCTGAAGGTCACCGGCTCGTGGCGTGTCACCCGCAGTGACTCTCCGCGAGGGCCGGGTGGCAGCGCGCCCGACGCCAGCAACTGGCGGCCGAATTCGTCCGGCACGACGAGGTCCAGGTCGTTCGGCAGCCGGGCCGCTGGGCCGATCCAGGCAGCCAGCGCCGCGGAGCCCTTGAGGTACCAGGTGCCCGGGGCGAGTGCTTGCTGGAACGAGTGCAAGGTGATCGCGACGGCCTCTAGACGATGGCGGACCGCGACGGGCTGGGAGGGGGAGTACCAACCGTTGACCAAGGGTGAGCCGGAAGCGCTCGACGCACCTGCTTTCGCCCCCGCCTTCTCCATGTCACAACAGCGTAGTGATCTGTGGCCGTTGATGGTGGGGGCGGGCGCCCGAGGCCAGCCAGTCCCGCATGCGTGACGTCGGAGGACGCGGGTGACGGCGTCCGCGCAGCACGTCGACCCGGAAGGCGAGTTCGCGCAGCGGGACGAACTCGGAGCCGTCCGCCGCTGCCACCAACCGGTCGGGTACTCCAGGGGCCAGGCCCGGATGCCGAGCCGCGAGAGCCAGCAGACGCGCGGCGGCGAACGCGTCGGCCTCTGCGGTGTGCAGCAGCTCCGCTATGGCCGCATGACCAGCAGGCGTGTGCGCGGCGCGGTCGAGATAGTGGACTGCCCGGGGCAGGAGGGCCGGATGGTCCCGGACGGCGGCGACGAGCGTCCGGCTGACCACCTCGTCCGGCGCCGTGCGCGACAGCCCGTACCGGAGGGCCTTGACGTCGCCGCTCGCCAGACCCGTACGCCACATCTCTTCGGGACGGCCGTCGATGACACGGGCGGGACCGGCCAGCACGGAGGCGGCAGGAGCGACGGTGCACTTTTCCTGCGACAGACTCAGCCCGAGCTGCCGCAGAGCCACCACTACAGCGGAGCGAATGTCGTCGACCTCGGCCTGGCCCCGCGTGAAGACGTGGAGGTCGTCGCCCCAGCGTGCCCAGCGGCCTGGTGCGAGTGCCGCCACCGTGTCGTCCAGCGGGGCGAGCGCCGCTGTGCCGAGCCGATTGGACCAGCGATGCCCGGGCAGAAGTGTGCGGTCGGCCACTGCTTGCAGGGCGGCGAGGGCCGTGGCGAGGCTTTCGGTCATCCAGGGGGCCTGGATCAGGGCGCTCAGTGGGAGGGACTGGCCGAACCGGTGGACGTCGAGTACGAGGACCAGCGACAGGTCGGGGCGGGAGGCCAGCGCCTGGAGATGGCGCTGCCGCGCTTGGTACGCAGGCCGGTACCGCCATGCCAGGGAGCGGTAGCTGAACACCTCGGGACGTGGCGCGTGAACGGCCAGGGCCTGCTCGGTGAGCAGGAGCATGCGGGCCCGAACGGCGCAGGAGAGGACCGGTATGGTCTCCGTCCGCCGGGCGAGCGGCACCCGCATCCGGCCGACGTGGAGCGGACCGTCGTCGAGTGGCCGACCGAGGTCCAGCTGACGGCGGACGTCGGCGGCCCCGAGCGCGTCGGGCACGTAGTCGGTGAGCAAGTCCGAGTCGAACGCGGCGGACAATGCCTGAGCGCTTGGGGCCGCGTCGTCCGTCATGGGGGCAGGATGACACAGACCGCAAGAGGAAGATCGCGCCGACGGGCTCCGGCTGGCAGTACAACGCCAGCTGTGTGAGGGGGAGTTGTGATGAGCGAGGCGGGTCGTGAGGGTGGCGAGGACATCGAGCGGCAGGTGTGGGCGCTGATCGGCAAGACCGCCGACTACGCGGACGGAACCCCGAATCTTCTCCTGTCCCACATGCTCGACACGGGGGCAGTGGCGGAGCGCGTCTGGGAGGACTACCTCGCCCCCGCCACCCGAGGCATGCTGGACCGCGTCGCCGGGGGCCCCGGCCGGGGGCGCGCACTGCTCATGTGGCTCGCGGCCTTGCACGACCTGGGCAAGGCGACGCCCGCCTGGCAGGGCAAGTACCCCGAGGCGGCGAAGGCGGTCCGGGAAGCCGGGCTCACCTGGCACGCACCGACCGTCGAGCGGTACGGATGGCCGCATCAGCACGCCGGTGGGCATCTCGTACGACGCTTCCTGTCCGAGGAGGGGTGGCCGCCGGAGCACGTGGAATGGGTCTGGCCGCTGATCGCCGGGCACCACGGGTTCTTCCCGCTCGCCAGCGGGATCAAGCCCCCTCCGCCGACGCGCGGACAGGCGGAGGGACGCCAGGGGTGGCGCGAGGTCCAGCGCGTCCTCTTCCACAGAGTGGGCGAACTGTTGGAGCTGCGTTCGGCGGCACGCCTTGTTCCCTCCGAAGTTCCCTCACGAGCACTGCAGTTGCACCTCGCCGGGCTGATCGCGATGGCCGACCAGATGGCCAGCGGCAAGGAGTACTTCCACGGCATCGACGACCCCGCGAAGGTGACCCTCGGCAGTGCGCGTGAGCGCGCCCACAGGTCCTGGACGGCGCTGGGCATGCGCCGAGGGTGGGAGGGGCTTCCCGTACCCGACGACGAGGTGTTCGAGCGCCGCTATGGGGACCCGCCCCGGCCCGTGCAACAACTGGCGACCGAGACGGCCCGCACGATGCCCGCCCCCGGAATGCTGATCATCGAAGCTCCCATGGGTGAGGGGAAGACCCGGGCCGGGCTGGTGGTGGCGGAGATCCTGGCGGCCCGCTTCGGCTTCGACGGCGTGTTCGTCGGCATGCCGCGCTGGTCGACGGCCGACCCCATGCTCCGCGAGGTCAAGGAGTGGGCGGAGGCCACGCAGGACGGCCTTGGCGCACACGTCGCTCTGCTGCACCTGTGGCACAACCTCTCGCCCGAGTGGACGGCCCTGCACGATGCGACGCCCGAGCAGCGCACGGAGGCCCTGGGCCACTGCGGAGAGGACACGGATACTCAACCCGAGGAGCGCGCAGGCGATCAGAGCCCCTCGGAGTTCTTCTTCAGCTCTGGGCGCGGACTGCTGTGTCCGTTCGTGGTCAGCTCGCTCGACGAGCTGCTGTACTCGGCCGCGCGCAGCAACTGGGCGTCGATGCGGATGGCCGGGCTGCTGGGCAAGGTAGTCGTCCTGGACGAGGTGCACGCAACGGACGTGCATGGCTCGCAGTTCCTCCAGGAAGCACTGCGCTGGCTTGGCCAGGCCCGCGTGCCGGTGGTGCTGCTCTCGGCGACGCTGCCGTCCGAACAGCGCCGACAAGTCCTGGAGGCCTACCTGACCGGCGCGACCGGCCGGGACGAGTACGGCGGTGACTCGACGGCGGCCCTGGAGGGGCCCGCCCGCGTCACGGCGGTGTGTGTACCTCCCGACGGCGGGACGACTCCCAGCACCCCGCTGGCACGGGCTTGCGGGAGCTTCCGCCCGGACCGCGCCTACACCGTGGAGATCCTGTCCGAGGACGTGCTCCGTCCGAGCCCGGAGGCCGCCGACGCGGCAGTCACCGCGCGGCTCGCGGAAGAACTGGAGAACGGCGGCAGCGCCCTGGTGATACGCGACACGACGCCCCGCGCCCAAAGCCTCTACCAGTCACTTCGGGACCACTTCGGCCCGGATGACGTGGTGCTGCTGCACGAGCACATGACTGCGCGGGACCGCGCGGTGCGCACGGACTTCTGCCTGCGCTCTCTCTCCCCGCGCGGCGACAGCCATCGGCCACGTCGGCTCGTGGTCGTCGCCACGAGGGTCGCGGAGGAGTCCTTCGACGTGGACGTCGATCTGCTGGTCACAGACCCCGCCCCCGTCGACCTGTTGCTGCAGAGGGCAGGCCGACTGCACCGCGCTCCCCTCAGGGAGCGCCCCGCGCGTCTGGGCGTGCCTCGGATCCTGGTCACCGGCATGACCACAGGCGACGCGGGGGCGAGCGCCATGAGCTCCCCGCACATGCCCGGCTTCCTGCACTCGTGCGAACAGCGGTACGGGCGCTACCCGCTGCTGATCGCTGCCCATGTGGTCACGGAAGCCGCCACCGGCACGGGAGAGCCGTGGGTGCTGCCGCGCCGGATCCCGGCCCTGACAGCTGCCGGGTACGGCGACTCGTCGAGCCTGCCCGCCGCATGGCGCGACGACGCGGACGTCGCCCAACGGCAGTGGCTGGACGTACGGAGAGCCCGTGCCGACCAGGCGCGCCGCCTGCTGTTGTCACGGCGCGGCAGCGGAGAGGGCGGCACCCTGGCCGGGCTGCACTATGTGGCGGCCCGCGTCCTGCCGGGTGGCCGCGACCTGGCGGCGCTGGTACGCGGCGAGGAGCCCTCTGCCGAGGCCGTGGTGGTGGTGCGGGACGGCCGCGGCTACCGCACCTTGTCGGGCATACGGCTTGGCGAGGGCGGAAAGGTACCCGCCGCACAGATCGATGATCTGCTCACCCACACGATCGAACTCCCCGCGGACTACGCCCCGTTGCATCCACCCGTTCTCCACCCGCTCCCCGCGTGGAACAAGTGGCCGCGTGAGCAGGGGGAGGCGGCGGAGCCGCGGCTCAGCGTCCGTCGGGCGCTGGTGTTCGACGCGTGGTACCAGGTTGTGCTGGAGGGCCGCCGCCTGCGATACGACGCCGAGCTCGGCTTGGTCGACGAGGGCGTCGTGGGCGGGCCGTAGCGCCGGACACCGGGAAATCGCTTGTTTGCCCTATGCGTGCGATTCCGTTGTGGAAAGCTGGCGCCGGGTCCGGAGTCCGGGCGGGGCGGAGATGACCGTGCCGAGGGGGATGCGCGTTGTGGAACCTGCTGGATGAGCCGTGGTTGCCCGTGCGCGCCCGCCCGGGCGGCAGCCAGACGGGGGACCATTGGTCCGCACGTCCTCGCGAGCTTTGCGTCCGTGAGCTGCTACTCGACTCCCATCTGTACGCCGAACTCCTCGTCGACGCCCCCACCCAACGTCCGGCGATCTACCGACAGTTGTTGCTGCCTCTAGTGGTGGACGCCCTGGGCTTCCCTGCGGACGCCACTGAGTGGGGGCGCAAGTTCACCGCTGGCCGATTCCGCGACGAGGAGCGCGAACAGCTGTCCACCTACCTCGACGCACACCACCACCTCTTCGACCTCTTCGCAGCCGACGATCCCTTCGCCCAAGTCGCCGGTCTGACCACGTCCGGCGACGCCACCAAGAGCGCCGCCGTCCTGGTCGCCACCGCGGCCCTGGGGAACAACGTGCCGCTGTTCTCCTCCCGCACCGAGGGCGACCCACTGGAGCTGACTCCGGCACAGGCGGCCCGGTGGCTGTTGCACGTCCACTGCTGGGACACCGGCGCGATCAAGACGGGGGCGACAGGGGACCCGAACACGAAGGCGGGGAAGACGACAGGCAACCCCGTCGGACCCCTCGGACAGCTCGGGGTCGTCATGCCCCTGGGCACCACGGTGTACGAGACCCTCCTGCTCAACATTCCGTACGGCAGGCAAGCCCTCAAGGACGACCTCCCCCAATGGCTGCGCCGCGCCAAGGACGGCGAGGTGGCGCAGACGCTCTCCTGCGCGACACCGGCCTGGACCACCCGGGCCGGCCGGGGGCTGCTCGACGTGTGGACCTGGCAGTCACGCCGCGTACGCCTCGTGCCCGAGCGGACCTCCCGCGGCGAACTGCGCGTGTCCCGGGCCGTCGTCGCCGCCGGAGACCGGCTGCTCCCCGACATGGACCACGAGCCGCACACCGCATGGCACGTCGACAGTGCCCAGACCCGGGCCGGGCGGTCCGCGCGACGCGGCGACCGGCCGGATGAGGGAGCGCACTTCCGTCCCGTACGCCACCGGACCGGCCGGGCAGCATGGCGCGGACTCGACGCCCTGCTGGCCGTGCGCAAGTCCTCCGTGGAACAACACGCCACGAAGAAGGGCGACGGCTTCCACACCAGCATCCTGCTGAGCCAGCTCGTCGACGTCGGCGACTACCTGCCCGGCGGGTACGGCGCCCAGGTGGAGCTGACAGGCATCCGCTACGGAACGAAGCTCGGCAACATCGAGGACGCCTACCACGACGAGATCCCGCTGCCGCTCGCCGCCCTGCGACCCGACAGCGACATCCGCGGCGCCCTCCTCGGCATCGTCGAACAAGCCGAAGAGCTCGCCAGGGCTGTCAACGCCCTCTCCGCCGAGCTGCGCCGCGCGGCGGGAGCACCACCCCCGCCCCTCGGGGCCTGGCAGTACCCCGGCGAGACACTGCTGCACGCCCTCGACCTGCTGGTACGTCGGCTCCTGGTCGGGTTGCGCGAAGTCGGCGAGGAGGACTTCGACCGCACCGAGCAGGGCCTCCTTGCCTGGGAGGAGAGGGCCTACCGGGAGGCGTGGAAGATCGCCGACGACCTGCTCTCGACCACCAGCACGGCGTCAGCGTTCTCCGGCCGAGAGGTGAAGGGCAAGGAGGGCCAGACCCGGATCGCGCGCGAGAGCACCGCCGAGGCCTTCTTCAGGGCCAACCTCCGCAAGATCCTGTTCCGCCGCGCCGCTCACCATCAGGGACGGCCGCCCACGACTGACAACTCGCCGACGACGGAGCAGTGACCACCGTGACCAACCCTCCGCTCCCCGGGCCGGAGAGCACCGAGCCGGGCCGAGTCCCCTACTGGCGCCGCTACCTAAGGACTGACGGCACCTGGATCCCCTCGGTGGAGGGCAGCGGCCCTCCTGGTGAGGAACTGGCGGACTTGAGGTCCGGACTCGGCCAGCCGGCCGGATCGGTGATGGCTCTGTGGCCGTACTACGCCACGGAGACGGATGGCGAGCTCACCCCCGAACTCCTGGCCGAGCACGGCGCGGTGACCCTCTACGGCCTGCACCAGCAGGGCCAGAACCGCCCTATGCACCAAAAGCACGTCAACCTCGGCCGGGCGCTGCGCAGACTCCGCGACAGCGAGAAGTTCCTCGACAGCGCCCTGGACCGCAGAGTGGAGGCCGCGGCGACCACCACGTCCGTCCCCGCCCTGCTGTACCGCCTGCGCGGCCTGATCACCCAACTGCGGGGCCAGGGAATTCCGTTGGACTACGACCAGCTCATGCGCGACCTGCGCCAATGGTCGCACCCGGAGCGGCGGCAATGGGTGCGGCGCAGGTGGGGCCTGGCCTACTACGCGCGCGGCGGTCAAGGCAGTGCCGACAGCAACGACGCCACGGCAGCCGACAGCACCGCAGGCGGCACCACCGAAGTGCCACCCGGAACCTGACCACCACCGAACCGTCTGACCCGACCGGAGCCTCCGTGACGCTTCTCCCGCCTCGTCTGTACGTCGACGTGCACATCCTGCAGACCGTGCCTCCGGCCAATCTCAACCGAGACGACCAGGGCAACCCCAAAGAGGCCTACTACGGAGGCACGCGTCGCTCCCGGGTCTCGTCTCAGGCGTGGAAGCGCGCCACCCGGATGCACTTCACCGAGCACATGCCCGCGCACGATCTCGCCACCCGGACGCGCCGGGTGGCGAGCGCACTGACCAGCAACCTCAGAGAACGCACCGGCCTGGCCGAGGAACCCGCGGGCAGGCTCGCGGACGCACTGCTGGCACCCCTGAAGATCAGCGTGGGCCGGAAGAAGGGCGACACCGCCTACCTGCTCTTCTACGGACGCCGTCAGCTCGACAACGTCGCGGCGCTCGTCAGCGACCGCGCCGCCGAACTCATCGACCTCGATGACAAAGAACTGCAGGCCGAGATCGAGCAGTTGCCTGTGGAGGAACAGTTCAGCACGGGCCATTCCCTGGACGTGGCCCTCTTCGGCCGCATGGTGGCCGACATCGCCGCGCTGCGCGTGGACGCCGCGGTCCAAGTCGCCCACGCCCTCTCCACGCACTCCGCGATCCTGGAGTTCGACTACTTCACCGCCGTCGACGACCGCGCGGAGGAGGAGCGGGAAACCGGAGCCGGAATGATCGGCACCATCGGCTTCAACTCAGCGACGCTCTATCGGTACGCCACCGTGGGCCTCCACCAGCTCCGGGAGAACCTCGGCGACGACGCGGCCGCCGTCGAGGGCGTCCGGAAGTTCATCACCTCCTTCGCCCGCTCGGTGCCCAGCGGATACCGCAATTCCTTCGCCCACCAGACGCTGCCCAGCCTGGTGTCCGTCGCCGTACGCACCGACCAACCGGTCAATCTCGTCACCGCGTACGAGGAACCCGTCACTCCCTCCTCCGGAATCGCCGCGGAGTCCGCCCGCCGCCTGGCCGCCGAACACCGCACCGCCGTCGACGCGTGGGGCGACGCCCCCGCCTTCAGCGCGGTCTGCCACGCCTTCCGGGACGAGACGGCGCAGCTACTGGAAGGGGCGTTCGGACCCGCGGTCACCTTCCCCGAGCTGCTCAATGGCCTCGGCGAGCACCTGTCCACCGCGATCGCCGAGGCCGGTCGATGACTCCTGGAGCACCGGACGAATCGCCGCGAACCGAGCCCGACGACCGGGCCGTCCTCGTTCTCAGGCTGGCCGCCCCCCTACAGTCCTGGGGCGCACAGGGGGCGTTCAACGTACGGGGCACCAAGCCCGAGCCCACCAAGTCCGGTGTGACAGGGCTCCTCGCGGCAGCCCTTGGCCTCTCGCGGGGAGCGGCACTGGACGAGCTGCTTGCCCTCCGCCTCGGGGTGCGGGCCGACGTCCCGGGCACCTTGCTGCGGGACTACCACGTCGTCAGCGACTTCCGTGGCAAGCCGCTGCCGCAGTCCGGCGTCTCGGCCAAGGGGGTCCAGAGGCCCACTGCCCCCGCCAAGTACACGCACGTCACCACCCGGTACTACCTCCAGGACGCGCTGTTCGTCGCCGCGCTGGCGGGCCCGCGCGACCTGCTCGTCCGACTCGACACAGCTGTGCGTGCGCCCCACTTTCCCCTCGCCCTCGGCCGCCGGTCGTGTCCGCCGACCCAGCCTCTCGTCCTCGGCATTGAGGAAGGAGACCTGGAAGGCGTACTCCACGAGCTGCCTTGGCAGGCGTCGACGCGGGCGAAGGAGAGCTACGCCTACAAGCTGGGGCACAGGCGCGGCCTCGAAGGACCGTTCCGGCCTGCGACCGTGCCGTGCTCGGTGACGCTGGAAGATGCCGAGGGCGACGACGTCCTCCAGGACGTACCGCTCTCCTTCGGCCCGCACGACCGCGCCTTCCTGGGCCGCCGGGTACGCCACGAGTGGCTGCGGATTCCCACCGGCTTCCCCGACCCCGACGCCGCCACGGAGACCGAGGCGGGCGCCGACCTGCACGACCCCTTCGAACTCCTGGGCCGGTGAACACATGCCGTACCTGTCCCGCATCCGCATCAACCCACTCCGCGCGGAGAGCCGCCGCTATCTGGAGAGCCCGCGTGCCGTGCACGGAGCGGTCATGGGCGGTCTGCCAGCCTCCACGAGCGACGAGCGGCCGCTGTGGAGGATCGACTCGGACGACCCGCACCGCCCGCACCTGATCGTCCTCACCCGCACCCGGCCCGACTGGTCTCACATCGTCGAGCGAGCGGGCTGGCCGGACGCGACCGGAGAACACGCTCTGGTACGCGACTACGCGCCCCTGCTCGCCCTCATCGAGCCGGGACGCGAGTTCGCCTTCCGCCTCACGGCGAACCCCGTGGAGAACTCCCCGACGCCCACGTCTCCCACCGCCGCGCAACGAAGGCGCATCGCTGCGGAACAGGACCCTGCTCGCCGACGCGGCTTCCGCATGGCCCACCGCACGGCCGCGGAACAACTCCGCTGGTTCCTCCGGCGAATCGACCGGTGGGGCTTCACCGTCCCGGCATCGCGCACGGACCCACCAGCGGTCGGCCTGGAACCCGTGGGCGCCGCGACCTCCACCGGCTCGGGCCGCGAGGTCGCCCAGATCGACTCGGCCCCCCGAGAGGTACGCATCACAGCCCGCCACCGGCGCACCTTCACGAAGAACGGCAGAGGACCAAAGGTCATCGTCAACAGCGTCACCTTCGAGGGCCACCTCCAAGTCACCAACGCCGAGTCACTGACCCACCACCTGCTGAACGGCATCGGCCCGGCGAAGGCGTACGGGTGCGGGTTGTTGACGTTGGGGCCGATCAGGGGCGGGCGCGAGGCGGCTGGGTGAAGGTGCCCCGTCAGGGCACAGGTTGGGTGAGGACGGTTCCGAGCGTCTCGCAGACCATGGCGACGCAGCCGAGGACTGTCAGTGCCCAGATGGTGGTGGCTCCCATTTCCTCCTGCAAGATCCGGATACCGAGGGCGATGCTGGCGAGGAAGCTCCAGACCGGGAGAAAAGGCAGCGGTACCGAGAAGTTGAGCCAGGTGGGTTTGGTGTGTTTGTCAAGCTTCGACATCTCAGGGATTCCTCCAGTGCCTATGAGGCCTTAGCGGAGGTGTTTCAATGTAGTGCGCCGGGTTGGAGCGAGAGGGGAAGCTCAAGTAAGTCGTAGTGCGAACACGGTGGTTGCTGTAGGTGGTGATGAAGCGAAGTTTGCCCGTGGACCGGAGGTCTGCGACATGATGCGCGTGTTGTCCCTGGATTGGTCAGGGGTGTTCCGACCTCGGCTAAGTCGATTTGGTGGTCCCCGCGTCGCGGGGCTGTGCACCCTCACAAGCCAACCGTGTGAGGGTGCTCTGGTGGCCGCTACAACGCCCGTGGCTGGGGCTGATCGACGGTAGGGGGCGGGGGCGCATGGGAGGAGCATGGCCTTGAGCCTCCGCTGTTGGGAAGAAGCCCTCCATGAACGCACGTTGTGCACTTCGCCGCCCATGGGTTTGAGAAGCTTGCCGCGGGCCCACCCTCGCACGTGCGGGGGTGGCCCCGTGGTGTCCGTGCTCGTCAGACCATGCAGTCCGTGGTCCCCGCAGGCGGGGGTGCTCCGGGAGCTATCGATGCAAAGGTCCGCGCGCAGGCATAGTCCCAGCAGACGCGCGGGGGTCATCCGCTCTATTCGCCATCAAGCACTACTAGCCGCTGAAAAGCCTCAGGCAGTGGCTGATGGCCAGGTCGACGGCCTAACCCTATATCTGCTGCGGATGCAGTCTCGGTGTCAACTCGTACTCGACCTGCTCCCGCAGAAGCGCAGGCCCTTGTCCTCGCTGGCCGTGAGGCGGGCGCGGCCGTCAGCGGCAGCGTGGGCACGAACCAGAAGGGTGCCGACCGGCTCGTCGGCGGGGGATGGCAGGACCGAGGCCTCCACGTCGGTGAAGCCGTGCCGTTTGAGCAGGTCCGTCCAGGCCTCGGGGCCGTACTGCCAGCGCAGCACGGTGAGTTCGTGCTCGCGGCCCTCCAGCCACTTGCCGCGCATGGGCTGGGGTCCGTACGTCCCGCCGGTCGGCTCGGCGTGGGCGAAGGCCAGGACGCCGCCGGGGGCGAGGCGGCGGGCGATGAGGGGCAGGAGCCGGTCGGGGTCGGTGAACCAGACGGCTCCCCACACGCTGTAGACCGCGTCGAACGTCATTGAGGTGCTGGCGAGGAACTCCACGGCGTCGGCGTGCACGAACTTCAGCCGCGGGATGTCCTGCCACCAGGCGCGGGCGCGCGCGACCTGGACGGCGGACAGGTCCACGCCGGTCACCTCCACGCCCTGCCGGGCGAGGTGCGCGGCTTCCGCGCCTTCCGCGGGGCCCAGGTCGAGGGCGCGCCAGGGCAGGGGAGTGCCCAGAAATTCGGCGCCGGGCCCGTGGCCGGGGTACTGCGTCCACTCGAACACCGCCGCGTCCGGCCGCGGCGCGGGGCCCTCGCCGCGGTGGGGTTTGTAGGTGTCCCAGTACTCGGCCGGGGTCTGCGGCGCGCGGGGCATGAGGCTCCTTGAGGGGGCGACGGGGCCGGTGGAGTGGGCCACCGTACCGATCCGTCCGCACCCGCGCAGGGAGAGGACGCAACCGGCTCAAGGAGCAACGGGAACGGGCCGGAAGCACGCGGTGCGCTTCCGGGCCCGTTCGGGTGAGGCCGGTTCTCAGTGGCAGTTCGACCCCGGTCGGCAGGGGCCGCACTTGGCGAAGTCGGCCTCCCACAGCTTCCAGTCCACCTCGAAGCCGTTGTCGGCGATGATGCGCGCGGTGCGCTCGACCGAGCCGTCGTACTTGAAGGCTATCTCCGGAATGTGCTCCAGGAAGAGGCCGTCGAAGTGCTCGGCGCAGAACTCGCGGTAGTTCCGCGTGTCCAGGATGAACACGTGCACCGCGATGTCCACGATGCGCCCGCAGCACATCTCCAGTCCCTGGCCCCACTTCTCCATCGCGGTGATCAGATAGCTCACGGCCGCGTGGAAGAGGCGGGTGGCCATCACCTCGTCGAAGGGGTAGTCGCGCATCAGGAGCTGTACCTCGCGCTCCCACACCTCCGGCTTCACGTACGTACGCGGATCGTGTACGAAGGTCTCGACTGCTGTGGCCATGCTGCCCTCCCGATGTGCTGGTGCCCGGTGTCGCCGACCGCCCGTCGGGGTCGACATGCCTCCACGAAAGCGCCGGTGAGAGCGCAGCGGCAGTCAACTCCCTCATCGTGCATGGCGCTTGCAGGCCGTGCACATGTGGTCGACGGCGCGCGCCCGGGCCTCTACCGTGGACGTTCCTGCCCCCGCGAGCGGAGGTGGGCATGCCTGCCACCGGTACCGACCCGCTGTGGAACAGCGCACTCGCCCGCGCCCTCGTCGCCCGCTGCGACCCGGGCGGGCTGATCCGGCTGGGCCGCGAGCACCGCGGCTGGCGCCAGAGCGACCTCGGCGAGCGCATCGGCTGCTCGGCCTCCACCGTCTCCCGAATCGAACAGCGCGGCAGACGCACCGACCTCACTGTCCTGCGGCGTGCCGCCCGCGAGGTGGGCGTACCGACACACGTGCTGGCTGCGTCGCTCGGGCTCAGCGCCTCTCCAGCCACTAGGGTGGCCCGCGACAGGCCACGCTGCGCCGAGGAGGCCGATCCCATGCGCCGTCGTACGCTTCTCGCCGCCGCGGGGTTCGTCGGCCCTGCCGCGCTGCTGAGCTCGTTGGACGATGCGCTGGCCGTCACGCCTGACCCGACCGGGTCACCGGTCCCTCTCGACGCCCGGTTGGCCGCAGCCCGTGCCACCTTTGACGCTGGCCGCCACACGGCATTCCTCCAGGGCCTGCCCGGCCTCCTCGGAGACCTGCACCACGACGTTCGTACGCGTGGTACCGACCACGCCCACGCTCGCCTGTCCGTCTGCTACGGCCTGGCCACAGCCGCCCTGATCAAGATCGGCCGCTACCCGCAGGCCCGCTTGACCGCCGACCGCGCCACCTCTCACGCCGAACTGTCCGGATCTCCGTTGGCTGCTGCGGCCGCCGCCCGCGAGCTGAGCATCGTCCTGCGCCACCAGGACCAGTCCCCGGCCGCGCAGCGGCTGGTCCACCAGGCCCTCCGGGGCGTCGAGCAGACCGGGCTCAGGACCGACGCCCAGGCCTCGGCGTACGCCCAGATGCTCTGCACCACCGCGTACACCGCGGCCCGCGCCAACGACCGCGACCAGGCCCTCACCATGATCGGAGAGGCCCGCCGCGCTGCCCGCGACCTTCCCAGCCATGCTTCCGAGGGGCGGCTGTTCCCTCTCACCCCGGCCGCGGTCGACCTGTACGCAGTCGGGGTGCACTGGGCACTCGGCGACGCGGGTACGGCTCTCGACGTGGGCCGTGGCCTGCATCCCGGCCACTTCAGGACACCCGAGCGCAAAGCCAGGCTGCACACCGACCTCGGCCGCGCGTGGTGGCAGTGGGGCAAGCCCGAGCAGACGGCGACGGAGCTACTCTCGGCCGCCCGGGTCTCACCGGGCGAGGTACGCGACCGCCCCGCGATCCGGACGATCATCTCCGACCTCCGCGCCAAACACCCACGGACACCGGGCGTACGCGAACTGGCCGCGGCCGCGGGGCTGACCGCCGCCTGATAGCTGGCGCTCGCCCTGGCCGTCGCCCTCACGGGCGAGGAGTGAAGGCGGCGGCCGCGCGGAGTCTCTCCAGAACCGCGATGCACTCTGCGCGGAGTCCCAGCAGAGGACGATGTGATCAGGGGGGACCTCGCACGCGCGGGACCACACGGTCCGGTACCAGGACCGCACTCCGAGCACGGGACCACCCCCGCACGCGCGGGGACCACAGGCCGCGACCTGCGGCTCTATGTCGTCGGCAGTGGATTTCCCCTTACTTCGTGAGATCTCGATGATGTCTGTCAGTGGAACGCCCTTGTGCGTGATGGGTGTTGGCTCGCTGGTGTACCCATGGTGCCTTGAGGGCCGTGCATCGGTGGATTGTTGGGATGTCACGGCGAGTTTGGGGTGCGGGGATACGATTCTGAGGGTCGTCTGGGGTTGACGGACAGGGAGAGGTCTCGTGGCCAAGTTGGTTCAGGAGCAGCTGCTTGAGGTGTTCGTGGACGACTACGCGTTCGCCTTTCAGGAGTCGTGGGATGCCGAGCTGCCGGTCGAGTTTCCCGACGGCTTGAACGCCGATGTGTTCGTGAATGCGTTTCCGGGCCGGGTGGACGTGTCCAGTGCCGGTCACATTCATACTGCCGCGGTGAAGGTGCAGGTGTGGGACGGAGCGCCGCCTGCTGAAGGTGCCGCTGTGTGGGATGTGAGTGACGAGACCGGGTTCGAGTCGGTGAGCGGTGAAGTCGCCGTGTGGACGCCAACCTTGGGGCGCACCGATGATCTGATCAAGCTCGGCGGCAAGGGCTCGTGGCGGGTGCGGGTGCACTGTGCGGGCCGCGAGGAGGTGGCCGCGTTGAGGGGTTCGGAAGCGTCCATTGTGGGCGTCGAGCGCTATCTGGTGCAGTTCTTCCCGGGCTGCTGACTGGAACGGGGGCGGCCGGTGGGCGGCGACCGCCCCCGGTTCGTCACGTTGTGATTTTTACGAGGAAGGCGTCGTCCTTGGTGTCAGCGAGCATCCTGTTCTTGGCGTAGAAACCTTTCAGCAGCAGTCCGGCGTCGCGGTTGTGCTCTGCCCGAACCGGTTTGGCTGAGAAGTTGAACTTCCGGGCGTCCGGGTCGTATTGATGTTCGGCGGCTCCTTCCAGTGTGGAGCGGAAGGGGTACTCATCGCACTGCTTCTTGCCGCCCTCCGTATAGTTCGGGCCCCAGTACCTCTTGCATTGAGCGATGGCGGCCTTGCCGTTGTCCTCGTTGCGCCTACTGTCTCGTGTCCGGTGCAAGGGGGCATTGGGATTCTGTCCGGGCACCTTCTTGGCGGACATGTACGGCTTGGTGTCGTCCGGGCTGAGGAAGGCGAGCCGGATGTGCTTGGCGACTTCCTGCTCCACCGCTCCGTTCTTGGCGCTGTACACGAGCGGGACGGCGTAGCTGAAGGTCGCTGCACCGCGCCGGGCGGGGTTGCCGCTGCCGGTGGAGTTGGCCAGATAGCCGGCGGCTTCCCACCGGGGAGCGAGCAGGAACAGCTTGGTGCTGGAAGGGGGCTTCACGGTCCACGGGGCGGGAGGTGTGACGGTGATGGTCGGCTGGTAGACCGCGAAGATCGTGTCGAGCCGACCGCTGCCCTGGCCCGGTTTGGCATGGACGGTGTGCGTGAACGACTTCTGGCGCTTGGCCTCGGCGAAGGTCTTGGTGCCGGGCATGGTGCCGCCGTAGGTGTAGCGGGCGCGGGACGGCCAGCTCTGGGTGATCTCCGGCTTCACCGAGATCTTGAGGGCGTTGGCGGGGACGCTGCCGACCTTGCCCATCTCGCTGAAGTGGAACTCGTAGTCGGTCTCCCGGCTGTTCTTGGCGACCGTGCCCACCACGCGCAGGTTGAACCAGCTCTTGCCCTTGACGCGTCCGTTCTTCAGCCAGGTCTGGAGGAAGGACGTGCCTGTGCACACGGCGAAGCGGGACTTGACGAAGAACTTCTTGTCGCTTCCCAGCCCTTTCCTGCATTCGTCCAGGGTCATCTTCCGCGAGGGCTCGGGGTAGATGGCGTCACCGGGAGCCAGGGCCGAGGGCAGTGAGGCGGGCGGCGTGGGTGCGAAGGACGACTCCTTGGCGACTTTCCCATGGGCGGCGGCAGGCCCCACTGTCTCGGCTGCGGTGAGGGGCTTCTGCGTTCGGCTGGTCCGGGCCATCGCGTGCAGTCCTTCCAGGCCGCCGTCGGCTTGAAGCTGCGTGAGTGAAGGAAGGGGCGTGCCCAGTGGCAGCGCGTAGGTGAGCACAGCTGCGTCCGAGCCGTCGTCGGCGAGCGCGGGTGCGGCGGTGGGCAGGGCGGTGACGGCCAAGGCGACGGCCAGGGTCGTGCGGCACGATATGCCCAACCACGGTCTTGTCATGGGGCGTTCTCCTGTTCGGCACGTGCCGGGCTCGTCCGGCACGGAGGCGCAAGATTTACCGAACTGGTGACCGAAGCGTGGCGTGGGGGGCCCAAGGCGGCGCGATACAGCGCTTCGCTGGCCAGAAGCGCCCCGGCCGTCCCTGGGGCGTTGAGGAACCTGGTGGTGAGGCGGAGTACCGCAGCGCGTCCTGACTGATGCGAACCGACACACTGAACCCGTGTGGAGCTGCCGCGGGAGCGGCGGAAGGCTCACGCCCCGCAGCAGATGCTCACGCTCGTCTGGCTCGCGGCCGCCCACCGTGAGTGCTGTCGCGTGATTCCGGGTCGTGCGGCGCGGCCTCACGATCGCGCAGACCGTTGCAGGCGGTCGTGCGGATGCGACAGTGGCGGGACTTGTGTGCGCGCCATGAGTGCTTGATCGAGGGGCCCGTGGAGCCTAGAGGGCGGCGAAACTTGTGGGTTCTACTCGGCGGTGAGGCCGGAGGTGGTGCGCAGCAGGGCGCAGTACTGGCCGTTTGGTGGGGCCCCGCAGGCGCGGGGACCACGGCCCGCCACGGCGGCCCGGTCGCTGCTGGCCGGGTCCACCCCCGCACGCGCGGGGACCACGAGCGCTCCAGCCTGTACGGGACTGACTCCCTGGGGCCACCCCCGCACGCGCGGGGACCACCGGACGACGGCCGCGGGCGCGCCCACCGTGTGGGGACCACCCCCCCCGCACGCGCGGGGACCACGGCTGGGACAAGCAGGACGACCTGGCCGCAGCGGGACCACCCCCGCACGCGCGGGGACCACACGTTCGGGCCGGGGCGGGCGGACGGCGCGCGGGGACCACCCCCGCACGCGCGGGGACCACGACGGCGGACGTGGATGCCCGCGCCGGGTCCTGGGACCACCCCCGCACGCGCGGGGACCACCTCCCGCTTGGCTCATGCCTGATGAGGCCGTGGGGACCACCCCCGCACGCGCGGGGACCACAGGTCAAGCTGTTCCGGACCGACGGCAGCGTCGGGACCACCCCCGCACGCGCGGGGACCACGGATCAATCGCGCCGGTGACGTCCACCTGGACGGGACCACCCCCGCACGCGCGGGGACCACAGGTCGCGACCTGCGGCTCTACGTGGTCGGCAGTGGAATTTCCCCTACTTCTTGAGAAACCGGCATTCCACCTGGATGCGCACAAACCCCTTCCACGAACCGCAGCACCTCCCCAGCCACAGCCTCCCGGCAATGAACTCGCAATGGCGTCACGCCTGTAGAGACGCGTCGCCGTGAGCCTTGGTTGGGCGGCATGGGCAGGGGCCGGGTGCGCCCCTGCCCATGCTGGGTGGCTGCGTGTGCGTCAGCAAAAGCCTTCGCCGTTTCGGGTAGGTCGCCGTGTCTCGCCCCGGCCTGGGCGGGAGCGAATCACGTGGACAGATCCGACTCTCCGGCAATGCCGCAGGGCCACCCGCCCCACCGCGTGGGCCGCGGCCGGTGGAGGGGCTCCCCGTACGCGCGGGGCGCCGCCGTGCATCCGGCCAGTGAAGCCCGTCGAGCGCGGCACCCAGGCAGCGACATTACGGACTTTCGCCCCGCCCGTTTTGGGACCAATGGCCCCCTGTTGCCCGCGAACGCATGGATACCTTTGCCCCTTCTTGACGCTTTCTTTAACTGGGAGGGGACCCGTGTCAGAGAGCCCGCCGAGGCGCTCGTTCCGGAGGGCGGCGGTGCTGAGCACCTGTCTCGCGCTGTCCGGACTGCTCGCCTTCGAGGCCGTCGTATCCGGCGCCACCGCTGTTACCGCCACCGCCGCTCCACGGCCCAGCGAGGCCGACAACGGGCCCGCGCCGAAGCCCCCGACCGACGCCTCAGGCGCCGTGCTGAAGGCGCGCCTCGACGGCAAACGCGTCGAGGTCGTCGACGGTCGCACCGAGACCCGCACCCTGTGGGCGAACCCGGACGGGACCCTGACGGAGGACCAGGCGGCAGGCCCCGTGCGCTTCCGCGCGGAGGACGGCTCCTGGCGGAGCGTCGACATCAACCTTGCCGAGCGGGCGGACGGCAGTGTCGCCGCCAAGGCCCATCCGCTGGGCCTCACGCTCGCGGGCCCCGCCCCCGAGCGCGCCGACGCGGCGGCCACCCGTCGGCTCCGAGCCGGTGAGCCGGTGCCCGCGGCCACTCCCTTGGTGTCCCTGAAGTCTCCGGAGGGGCAGCGTGTCGAACTCGGCTGGCGGGGTGCCCTGCCCGCGCCCCGGATCGACGGCACCAAGGCGACCTATCCCGAAGCCCTGCCCCGCGCCGATCTCGTCGTGGACGCCACCCGTACGGGCTTCGAACAGTTCCTGTCCCTCAAGTCCCGCGCGGCCGTGGACGAGGCGGGCACCCTGCGCATGACCCTCACCGCGAAGGGCCTGACCGCCAAGGCGTCGCCGGACGGTGGCGTGACCTTCATCGACGCCAAGACGGGGAAGGCGGCTGGGACGCTGCCCGCCCCCGTCATGTGGGACGCCCGCGTCGACGCGCGCTCCGGGGAGCATCCGCATCGCGCGCCGGTCGAGATGGCCTTCGCCCAGCGCGGTGACATGGTCGATCTGACGCTCACCCCGGACGCGGATTTCCTCGCCGACTCCGAGACCCGGTTCCCGGTCACCGTCGACCCGTCCGTGAACCTGCTGTCCACCTTCACCACGTTCGTCCAGGAGGGCTGGACCACCGACCAGTCCACCGCCAAGGAGCTGAAGCTGGGCAACAACGGGTCGGGGCAGGTCGCCCGCTCCTTCCTGAAGTTCGACAACCGGCCGGTGAAGCACGCCGAGATCAAGTCGGCGACGCTCAAGCTCTGGAACCACCACGCGTGGTCCTGCCAGGCCCGCGCCTGGGAGGTGTGGGACACCAACTCGGCCAGCACCGCGACCCGTTGGGACAGTCAGCCCAAGTGGAACCGCAAGTGGGCGACCTCCACCCAGACCAAGGGCTTCGGCAGCGGCTGCGAGGACGGGTGGGTGAGCGCCGACATCACCAACCTGGCGCGGGCGTGGGCCACCAACCCGTACAACGAGAACGTCCTGGGCATCCGGGCCACGGACGAGAAGGACCCGTACGCCTGGAAGCGCTTCAACTCCCGCAACGCGGCGCGCGACGTGCCGGTCATCTCGGTGACCTACAACCGCCTGCCCGCCGCGCCGAGCGCCGTGAAGCTCGACCCCTCGGCGTCCAACACCTTCAACAAGCGGACGTACGCCACCTCCAACACCCCCACCTTCTCCGCGAAGGTCTCCGACCCGGACGGCGGCACCGTCAAGGCACAGTTCGAGGTGACCGCCGACCCGGGCCCCGGTGACGCGGGCTCCTACTCCTGGACCGGCACCAGTACGGGCGTCGCGTCCGGCGCCGTCGCCAAGGTGACGCTCCCCGCAGACAAGAAGCTCGGCTCCTTCGCCTACCGTGTCCGCGCCCGCGCCCACGACGGCTCCGCCTACGGCCCGTGGAGCGAGTACGCGCCCTTCAGGGTGAACACGCTCAAGCCCGTGCGCCCTACGGTCAGTTGCGACGGATATCCGCAGGACGAGTGGACCGCCAAGAACGGCGAGCTGAGCTGCACCTTCACCACCACCTCCAGCGACGGCCGAGGCTTCCTGTACGGCCTGGACGACCCGAACACCCCGCAGCAGGTCAATGACCCGGCGGGCACCGGCGGCAAGCCGCAGACCGTGAAGCTCAAGGCGGCCAAGGGCTGGCACACCCTGCACGCCCGCACCGTCGACTCGGCCGGGCTGCTCTCGGGCACGAGCACGCTCCAGTTCGGCGTCGGTACCAAGCCCGCCGCGCTGCCCGTCCCGGACGTACCCACCACACTCCAGGAAGGCGCGACCGACACCCCGACGCCGCTGCTCTCCGGCGTCGTCACCTCCGGCGACCAGACCCGGGTGAGCGGCGAGTTCGCGCTCTACGACGCCTCCGGCAAGGCCCTGTCCGGTGTCGCCCTGCCGCCGCCCACCGAGGAGAGCGGCAGCCGTGTGGCCACGGTGATCCCCGAGGACACGCTCGTCCCGGGCACCACGTACCAGTGGGCCATGCGCGCTTGCGGCGAGGCCGCGTGCTCCCCGTGGACGCCCAAGCGCACGTTCACCGCGAAGGCCCCGAAGGCCGACCCGGTCCCGGACACCCGCACGCTGGAGATCGCGGCGCTGACGGACGCCACCGCCCCGGTCGGCGCCGAGGACTGCGCCGGAAAGGACTGTGCCGCCGTCCGTGACGAGACGCTGCGCGTGGGCACGCCCGGCGGTGCCTCCTGGCGCTCCTGGCTCAAGGCCGACCTCGCCGCCGTCCCCGCCGGAGCGCGCATCACCGACGCCCGTCTGAAGCTGCACCGCGCGGACTGCTCCGCCGACGACGACTGCGCCGAGCCCGCCGCGACCCTGAAGGACCTCGCCGAGGCGTGGGGCCCCGAGCAGAGCGGCCAGGCCCTCGCCGCCGCCGCGAGCGACGAGGCGTTCGAGACGGAGGAGGGACTGCCGCTCGCCCTCGGTGACCTGAACATCGGTCCGCTGGTCGAGGGCTGGCTGGAGACGGGCGAGAACGACGGCCTGAGCCTCCAGCTCGGCGACGAGAAGGACGCCGCCCCGGGCGTGGTCTACCACTCCTCGCGCGCCACGGACCCGGCGAAGCGTCCGAAGCTCGTCATCTCCTACATCCCCGCGGCCGCGCCCGGCGTCCCCCAGGACGTCAAGGCCGTTCCGGCCGACGGCGGGCTGCTCGCCACCTGGAACGCCCCGCAGGACTCGGGCTCGGCCACCGACGCCCTGAAGTACACCGTGGTCCTTCGCGAAGGAAAGGAAGAGGTCGCCCGCCAGACGGTGGAGGACACCCGCGCGGTCTTCTCCGGCCTCGACAACGGCGCCGCCCACACGGTCACGGTCACCGCGGCCACGGAGTTCGGCACGTCGAAGACGGCCACCTCGCAGACCGCGAAGCCGGTGGCGGTCGCCTCTCAGGACCGCTACGCCCAAGCCGTACGGGACTACTTCGCGGCCCGCGCCGCGCTTCTCAAGGGCACGCACTCCACCGCGGAGAAGGCCGCGGCCGCGTCCCCGCACGGGGCGATGTTCCGGGACCTGCTCGCCGACCAGGAGCCCGAGCTGACCCGGACCCGCGAGGCCCACACCCGCCACGACCGCCACTTCTCGGAGGTCAAGGCCACCTTCGAGGACCTGCTCACGGGACCGGGCCCGGACAAGACGGTCGTGGTGCGCGGCCGGGTCACTGAGCGGACCGTCCTCACCCACAAGGACGGCACCCAGGAGCCCGAGGAGGGCGAGGCCCCCGGCCGGTTCGTCTTCGCGGACGGCGTCCTGCGCATGGAGGCCAACGACGCCGCCGTCGAGGTCACGATGCCCACCGACCAGGCCGCCGTCCAGGCCGCCACGGTCGCGCCGCCCGCCGAGGACAGCGTGGCGGAGATCGCGCCCCCCGAGGACGAGGCGCTCCCCACCGAGCTTGACGAGGACGGCATGCTCGTCGACGACCCGGCCGCGTCCGGGCCGCCCCTCGCCTACGCCGCGCCGAACCACAGCGGCACCGCCTCCTGGGCCAAGCGCAACGTCAACATCGGCTGGGACCACGGCAACGACTGCGCCAACTTCGTGTCCAAGGCCCTGCACCACGGCGGCAAGATGAAGATCCGGAAGGGCCCGCGCAGGAACCTGTCCAGCTGGTACCGCGGGAAGATCTTCTGGAAGCGGGTCGACAGCTTCACGTGGGCCGCCGCGGCCAACCTCCGCCAGCACCTGAAGAAGCACCGGGGCGGCCGCGAGATCTCCCGCTACGACGCCCGGCCGGGTGACGTGATCTTCGCGTACTACAAGAAGGACCGGCAGTGGAACCACGCCGGCGTCGTCACCGGCGGCAAGCGGGGCAACCTGAACATCACCCAGCACGGCAGCAAGAACCACACCACCCTCAACCAGTGGCTCAAGCCCAAGAAGATCACCGCCATCAGCGTCATCAGGCCGGGGAGGCGCAAGTGAGGGGAGCACGCGTCGCGGGCCCGCTGGCCGCGGCGGCGCTGCTCCTGAGCGCCTGCACCGCGCAGGACCACACCCCGCCGTACGTCAAGGACGGCACGGCCGGCCTCGACCTGTCCGTGACGGGCCAGCCGGTCCCCAAGACCCTGGCCCTCGTCGAGAAGGCGCTCGTCCGCATCCAGCGGCACGACGCCGAGGGTCTCGCGAAGCTGTCGTACGACGGCGAACACGCCGAGGAGAGCGCCGAAGGGTGGGTCACGAAGTGGGGTGACGCCGCACAGAAGCCTATGGTGGCGAACTTCCTGGTCAGCCCGAAGAAGTACGTGGACGTGAAGATCCGCTTCAAGGGGGTGAAGGGCGCCCTGTCCCTCACCCTGCAAGAGGACACGGACGACTGGACGTACGGAATCGTGACGCGCGAAGGCTTCTACGACGACTGATCCGGCGGTGTGGCGCCCTGGGGCAGCCATCCGCTCATGGTGCGAGCCCGGCCGCGTGACGCGGCCGGGCCCGCTTCCCCCGTTGGCGCGCGGGCTCTGCGCTCGCACGGCGGTACCGGACGGGGCGCCCGCCGTCAGGAACCGCGCTGAGTGCCTCAGTACTTGTTCAGACGCCAGTTGCTCCAGTGCCCGGGGGCACCGCCGGTGTTGCCGCCGTTGAACCGCTCCTTGTACCAGGCCCTCCCGTCGGTGCCCTTACAAGTGATCGCGAAGTTCCACCCGTTGGCCCAGGCCATGTCGATGGAGTGGTTGCCGGGCTGGGTGCACTGCCCCCCGAGCGAGGTCCAGCCGCTCGTGCCGCTTCCGGAGCCCCACTTCGTGTACGCCTGCTTGTTCGTGCCGATGACGAAGACCTGCCACTGCCCATTGGGCAGCTTGTGCTTGAGCTGACTGTCGCAGTAGAAGCTTCCGCCCCAGTTGCTGTAGTGGCACCACCCGCCGCTCTGGTAGGTCGTGCCGGGGTCCGACACGGCCAGGGCCGCGCCGCGGCTCTCGGCGCCCGTGGCGGCCTGGGCCGTCACGGCCGTGCCTCCGAGGGCGAGCGTGGCGCCCAGGGCGAGGCCCGTCAACGCGTGTGAGGTGCGCATGGTGATTCCCCCTTGTTCTCCGGTGGTGTGCTCGACACGAGAACTTAAGGGGAGGGCCTCGGGGTTCGCGTCCGCCGCTCGTTAGACCTTGCTCGTCAACCGAGCACGTAACCGGGGTAAACCTGCGCGGCAGCCGACCGGCTCAGTCTCCCGGCCCGGACCCCGGCACCACGAGTCCGCTCTCGTAGGCGACGACCACGGCCTGGGCGCGGCTCTTGAGGTCCAGCTTGGTCATGATGCGGTGCAGGTGCGTCTTCACCGTGCCCTCGCTGAGGAAGAGCTCGGCGGCGATCGTGTCGTTGGTGAGTCCGCGGGCCACCAGGGTGAGGACGTCGAGTTCCCGCGCGGTGAGCTCGGCCAGCTGCTCGGGGCGGCGCAGCGCGGCACCCGGGCGGGGCGTGTACGCCTCGATGAGGCGGCGCATGACCGTCGGCGCGAACAGGGCGTCACCACCCGCGATGGTGGCGATGGCGCCGAGCAGCCGCTGCGGCGGGGTGTCCTTGAGGAGGTAGCCGCAGGCGCCGATGCGCAGCGCGTCGTACACGTACTCGTCCACGTCGAACGTGGTGAGGACGACGACGCGCGGCGGTGGCGCGAGGTCCAGGGCGAGGATGCGCTCCGCCGCGGTGAGGCCGCTGATGCCGGGCAGACGGACGTCCATGAGGACGACGTCGGGCCGGTGCCGCTCGGCCAGGGACACGGCTTCCTCGCCGTCCGCGGCCTCCGTCACGGACGTGAAGCCGGGCGTGGCGCGCACCAGCGCGGCCACCCCCGCCCGGATCAGGTCTTGGTCGTCGACGACGAGAACACTGGTCATGTACGAGCTCCCCCTTAAGCTTCGCTGCCGTCCGGCGCGTCGGGCGCCGGTGTCGCGGCGCCGGTCGGGAGGGTGAGCCGGACCTCGTACCCCCCGTCGCGCCGCGGTCCGGCGGACAGCGAACCCCCGCAGAGGTTCGCCCGTTCCCGCATCCCGATCAAGCCGTACCCGCTCTCCGGCGCCGACATGGCCGGTTCGTGACTGCCGCCGGGCGCCCTGCCATCGTCGCGTACGACGACCGTCACCTGGTCCTGCTCGTAGGCGATGTGGACGTACGCGCTGGTGGGCGCCGCGTGCTTGACCACGTTGGTCAAGGCCTCCTGGACGACGCGGTACGCGCACAGGTCCGGGCCCAGGGCCAGCTTCCGGGCGGTGCCCCGGGTGTCGACGGTGACGCTGACGCCCGCCGCGCCGAGCCGCTCGGCGAGCTCGCCGACCCGGCTGAGCCCGGGCGGGGCGTGCCGCGGCGCGCCGCCGCCCTCTTCGTCGCCGACGTCGTCCACGCGCAGCATCGACAGCAGGCGCCGCAGCTCGTCCAGGGCCTCCCGGCTGGAGTCCGCCACGGCGGACAGGGCCGAGCGCGCCGTCGCTCCGTCGGAGTGGAAGACGTACGCGGCCAGACCGGCCTGCACGGAGATGGCCGACAGGTGGTGGGCGACGACGTCGTGCAGCTCGCGGGCGATGCGGACCCGCTCGCCGAGGACGGCGTTGCGCGCGTGCGCCGCCTGCTCGTTGGCCAACTGGGCGCTGAGGCGCCGCAGTTCGAGATTGCGCTGGGTGATCAGACGCATCGCGTGCCCGAAGGCCAGGGCGATCGCCGGGATGAGGATCCCCTGGGCGAGGACGAGGATCGCGGGAAGGCGCCCGCACACCCCGTTGTACAGGAGCACGGCGCCGGTCAGCGCGGCCGAGGCGAGCGACACGCGTGGCGCGCGCGTCGCGGCCACGCTCACCAGGGCGATCATCGGAGCCCACCAGTTCAGCGAGGGCTGGTAGCCGAGCGCGAGATATCCGGTGTACGCCGCGCAGGAGACGACGAGGGCCACGACGGGGGCCGAGCGGCACCAGGCGAGGGGCAGCGCGACCAGGCACGTGAGCAGGTACGCCCGCGCGTCGAACGGCGCCCACCCCTCCGGGTGGTACTCGTGCCCCGCGACACCTCCGCTCACCGCGAGCCCGGCGGCGAGCGCGGCGTAGACGCTCCGCTGCACGGCCACGGACCGCACTGATCTCACCTGCATCGGTGGATGGTAGGCCCACGCTCAACGCCTGTCGTCAGCCCCGCGGTTGAGTCGCCGTCAACCGTACGCGTACGCGCACTCGTACCTCGGGGATGCCCGCCCGGCTGACGCCGTGGTCTCCGCCGCGGTCGGCTCGGCCGGGCGGGGGGCGTCGTCCTTGACGGGCTTGGTGGGGCGCGCTGATGCGTGCGAGGGTCAGCCCCGCATGCGCGGGGACCACACGCCTGGCCACGGGTCGTCGCCGTCGCCGAGGGGGCCACCCCCGCACGCGCGGGGACCGCACCGTTCAAATCGACGCCGCATTCGGGAGTGCGGGACCACCCCCGCACGCGCGGGGACCGCAAGTCCGCTGGGGTGTTCGGCGGCTTCGGCCCGGGACCATCCCCGCACGCGCGGGGACCACGTGGTGCTCGCCAAGGTGGCGCGGCGTAAGCCGGGACCACCCCCGCACGCGCGGGGGCCACACGGTGACGCCGACGGTGCGCAGGATGTCGACGGGACCACCCCCGCACGCGCGGGGACCACAGGTTCGCGAGGGCGTCGTCGATGGCGTTGAGGGGACCACCCCCGCACGCGCGGGGACCACCGCGGATCCGGCCGGGTACTCGCTGACGACCTGGGACCACCCCCGCACGCGCGGGGACCACTGCGGCCATGAAGTACGGCGCCTTCAGGCAGCGGGACCACCCCCGCACGCGCGGGGACCACAGGCCGCGACCTGCGGTTCTGCACCGTCGGCAGCGGGGTTTCCCTTACTTCTCGAGATACCGGCATTCCGTCTGGGTACGTGCAAACCACTGATAGGTGCCGCAAACCCCTTCCCCGTCGCCGCAGTTGGACGCGAACTCGTGCTGGAGCCAAGCCTATAGAGACGCGTCGGCCTGAGCCTTGGTTGGTCGTTGTCGACAGGGCTGTGTGTCCATGTGTCGCAGATGGGGCCTCGGTCGGCGCGTGGGGCCGGGCCCGCGCGGCCCCACCCTCGCCTGGCGGCTGCGGGGCCGTCAGGCCCGGGGCGCCCACGTGCGCGCTCGCGTGGGGCCGGGCCGCCCCGAAGGGGCGACTGCGTTCGAGGGCCAAAACCGGGTGACGGTCTTGGTGGCTCGTCCCAACATGGGGTTCTCGGGGCTCCATATACTTTCGATATATCGAGGAGTCGGCTAGTCGAGGAGTCGGTTATGGTTGCCCCGTTCGACGCGACGGAGTTTCGGCGGACCCTCGGCTATCTGCCGACCGGGGTTACGGTCATCACCAGCACCGGGGAGCTCGGTGAGCCGGTGGGCATGGCCTGCAACTCCTTCATGTCGGTTTCGTTGAATCCGCCGCTGGTCATGTTCTGCGCCGGGCACGCGTCGGCGACTCTGGTCGATCTCCGGCGGAGCGGCAGATTCTGCGTGAATATCCTGGGCAGCGACCAGGGAGAACTGTGCCGACGGTTCTCGATCAAGGACATCGACCGGTTCGCCGGTGTTCCGTGGACCGATTCGCCCGTCGGCCCTGAATTGGGCGGTGCCGTCGCCTGGCTGTCCTGTGTCATCGAGGTCGAGCACAATGCCGGGGACCACGTCATCATCATCGCCAGGGTGACCGCGCTGCGAGTGAATCCGGACGAGCCCGCGCCGCTGGTGTTCCACCGCGGGAAGTTCGGGACATTCCACGAGAGCGTGGAACCGCTTTCCGGCGGCCCGCGCGCCGCGGCCGCGCTGCCCCGGCAGGCGGTCGGCGGCAGCAGACGCGTGCCGCCGGTAGCTCCGGGCGCGTACGGATACGCGCGGGGATACGCCTACGGATACGCACACGGATAAGGGGCGCAAGCCGCCCGCGTCCCGTACCGCGGCTTCGGCCGTGGAACAGGACTGGGGCATGTGCTGTCCAGAATCTGGACTTTCCGCAAAAGCCGATCTCCGGAATTCATTGGTCCGGATAACTGTGTCAGGGTGGGCGGCGGCGCGGCCAACGGTGGTCGGCACGCCCGCGCCCGCCCGCGTCCACCGCTCTGATATGCCCCCGCGTGATGGGTGATTGCCGCGCCTCTTTGCAGGTCAGCGGCATTAGGTGGAGGAGCGGAATCGCGCGTTCGGCGCCCCGGTCCGCGCACTTCCTCGTCTCTCCGATCGCCGGAGCGAAGGCACGGCGCGCCCGCAGAAACGATTCTTCTTCTCGCAAGTCGCCCATGGCGGCTCAGAAGCTAATAAACCAGACCTATGCTAGCAACCACGGCTAATGGCACCTGGCTCATCGGGGGTGAGTCCTATACATTGGCGTATTGGTAGAAACATCGAACACCGCTCGGGCAGATTATCCCATCCTGGGGGAATTGGAGGGGATACTTAGTGAACTTGGAGCGCCTTTGTTTCCCAAGCCGGTTGCTGGAGTTTTTGAAGTTTATGAATGGAGTTTAGACAGGGACGGCTTCGCCGTCGACGACGTCGCCCACGAGCTGGGCTTCCGTCCTGCCGAGAGCGAGGAGATCGTCGCCAAGCTCCTGGAGCTCCAGCTCATTCAGCCGTCCCGGGACCGGGACGCCTGGTTCATTCCGACGGACCCGGGCATCGCCTCTTCGCAGCTCCTGAACCAGGGCGAGCTCGACCTGCTCGAACGCAAGCTGGCGGTGGGCCAGCTCAGAAACGACCTGGCGCGGCTCTCGCTGCTTTTCCGGTCGAGCAAGTTCGGTAGTCAATATACAAACTCGTTCGATATTGTGAAAGTCCCCGAGACGGTCCGACTGCTGCTCTCGGAGGCGGCCGCGAACAGTTCCCAGGAAGTCGTCTGCATGCAGCCCGGCAGCGGCTGGCCCGCCGACGATCTGGTCGAGTCGCAGAACAACGATTTTCAGGCGCTCAAGCGGGGGGTGCGTCTGCGAGTCCTCTACCAGCATGCCGCCAGGTTCGACACGCCGACCCGCGAGCACGCGGGCAAGCTGATCGAGTCCGGCGCCGAGATCCGGACGGCCGGTGCGCTGTTCGGCAAGATAGTCATCTTCGACCGCACCACGGCGTACATCCCGGCGAGTGGCGAGGACGGCGGTGCCGTCGTCATCCAGGAGCGCTCGCTCATCGACTTCCTCCACTCCTGTTTCGAGCACGTCTGGGCGACCGCGAAGGAGTTCGACACCCGGCGGGCGGAAATCGATGTCATCGGCGGTGACATGAAAAAGGAGATCGTCAAGATGTTGATCTCCGGCGCCAAGGACGAAGCCATCGCCCGGCGCCTCGGCGTATCCGTGCGCACCTGCCGCAAACACATCGGTCAGGTCATGCAGATGTTCGGCGCGACAAGCCGCTTCCAGTTCGGCTACCTCGTGAAGGAGGCGAATCTGGAGGAGGACGTCTGACGCGCGATCCGAGGAAGCCGCACGGCGTCCGGCCTTACGCAACACGGCCGGTCGCCGCGCGGCCGCGCGCTGCCCCGGGGCCCTGGCCCGCGCCCGCCGCACCGGTGGGCCCGCCCTGCCCCGGGGCCGAGGTGTGCCCAGGTCGGACGGGGCGCGGGGGAGGTTCCTCAAGTGGAAGTGCAGCTTGATGAGCGGGCTACGGGGTGGAGCCGCCGTGCGTTCTGTCAGACACTGTGGGCCGTTGCAACAGTGCAACCGCGGAGTTGTTCGCTGAACACCAAGGGGGCCGCGTCCATCCATTCATTCCTCGTTTCGCAGGCCTGTCGGGGCCGTACATGTGGTGCCTCCGAAGCCATCGCGGCGGGGTAATCTGCGCATAGGGCGGTGCACGCGAGTTTCGTGGCGCGCGACCCATGCGAATGTTTAATATTTCTTGGTTACTTCCTTTGGGTCGAGTGTCGTAAAGTCCTCGGTGGCGAGGGCTCAATCGTCGGCGCCGCGCATGCGGCTTGGCCGATCCGCCGATCCATTTTCGTGTTCGCATACATCAAGCGCGATTCT
The DNA here is from genome assembly GCF_044544845.1 of Streptomyces sp. NPDC053474. Classification (NCBI taxonomy): domain Bacteria; kingdom Bacillati; phylum Actinomycetota; class Actinomycetes; order Kitasatosporales; family Streptomycetaceae; genus Streptomyces; species Streptomyces sp. NPDC053474. The sequence goes on along the minus strand of NZ_JBITXV010000003.1, from coordinate 14,761 downwards.
CTGAATTCGGCTATTTTCTTCCGGAAAATCTCTGTCGGACGTAAAGCTGAGGTGTGCTCAATGAGCGGGTCTGTCGTGTGTGGCACCGGTCGGGGGCCGGGAAACCCCCCGGCCCCTCGGGAACGGACGGGTGTGGTCGTCCGATGACCGGCAACGGGGGAGAGCGGCGGCTCGCGGTCTTCGGCGCGGGCGTGATGGGCATCGGCATCGCGACGCTGGCCGTCGGCCGCGGCGTACCGGTGACGCTCGTGGACGTGGACCAGGAGCGCCTGGGCACGGCTCGGCGTCGGCTCCGCGACGAGCTGCGGCTCGCGCAGATGATGGGCGCCCTGCCGCGCGGCGGACCGGCCGGTGAGCTTCAGCTCGCCGACTCCGTGGCCGCCGCGGCGGACGCGACCTGGGTGATCGAGGCGATCACCGAGGTCGCCGAGCTGAAGACCAAGGTGCACCGGGAGATCGCCGCCGCGGTCGCGCCCGGCACGCTGCGGGTCACCAACACCTCGTCCATCCCGGTCGACGAGCTGGCAGGGCAGGTGCCCGGCCCCGAGGACCTGGCGGGCATCCACTTCATGAACCCGCCGTACTTGATCGGCACCCTTGAGGTCGTGCGCGGCCCGCGTACGGCGGAGCGGACGATGACGGCCGTCCAGGAACTCCTCGCCGTCCTGGGCCGCAAGGGCATCGTGGTCGGCGACGGCCCCGGCTTCGTCACCAGCCGGGTCCTGCACCGCATGATCAACGACGCGGCGAACGTCGTCGAGGAGGGCCGGGCCACCGCCGAGGACGTCGACGCCCTGATGGAGGGCTGCCTCGGCCACCCGACGGGCCCGCTGCGGACCGCCGACCTGATCGGCATCGACAACCTTGTCGACTCCCTGTGGGTGCTGCACGAGCGCACCGGGGACGAGGGCTGCCGCCCCAGCGAGCTGCTCCTGCGCAAGGTCGCCGAAGGCCACCACGGCCGCAAGACCGGGCGCGGCTTCTACGAGTACGAGGTCCGCTGATGGCCGGTCAGGTAGAGCTGAACGAGAGCGTCCTGGACTACGTGCGCTCGGTGTCCCTGCGCGACGACGAGATCCTGCGCGACCTCGTCAACGAGACGGCGTTCATGCCGTCCCTGAACGCCATGGTGACCATGCCCGAGGAAGGGCAGCTGCTCGCCCTCCTCGTCGGTCTCACCGGCGCATCGCGGGTCCTTGAGGTCGGCACGTTCACCGGCTACAGCACGCTGTGCATGGCGCGCGCGCTGCCCGTCGGCGGGTCCATCGTCACCTGCGACATCAGCGCGCGCTGGACGAAGATCGCCCGGCGGTACTGGGAGCGCGCCGGGGTAGCCGACCGCATCGAACTGCGGCTCGGCGACGGCGCCGAGTCCATGGCGGCCCTGCTCGCCGAGCACGGCCCCGAGACCTTCGACCTGGTCTTCATCGACGCCGACAAGACCGGCTACGCCCGCTACTACGAAGAGGCGCTGACCCATCTGCGGCCCGGCGGCCTCGTCGTGCTCGACAACACCCTCTACTTCGGGCGGGTCGCGGACCCCGAGGCGCACGACGCCGACACCGAGGCCATCCGCGAGCTCAACGCCTCGCTCCACGTCGACAGCCGGGTGGAGCTCTCGCTGCTCCCCATGGCCGACGGCATCACATTGGCACGCAAGAACAAGGCGCAGTGAGAAAGGGACTTCCCATGACGGACTCGACAACGGAACTGCCCGTCGCCGCCATCGAGCAGCAGATCGGCGCGTTCCTTGAGGCCAAGACCAAGATGACCTGGGAGCCGGAGGTGGACCTGTTCGCCTCGGGCGCGGTCTCCTCGCTCTTCGCCATGGAACTCGTGGTGTTCGTGGAGAGCACCTTCGACGTCGAGGTCGAGGGCCCCGACCTCGCCCTGGACAACTTCCGCACCCTGCGGACCATGAGCGCGCTCGTGACCCGGCTGCGCGGCGGGGGCACCGGTGCTTGACGCCCTGACGGCGCTGGTGACCGAGACGGTCGGCGACGCCGCGAGCGAGTGGGACGTCACGGGCGAGATCCCGCTCGGCGTGCTGCGCGGCCTCGGCGCCAAGGGCGTGCTGTGCGCCGAGGCGAAGCCGCAGTTCGGCGGGCTCGGCCTGTCCGGCCTTGACAACGCCGAACTCACCGCGCACACCGGGGCGCTGTGCAGCTCGCTGCGGTCGGTGATGACCTCGCAGGGCATGGCCGCCTGGACGCTCCAGCGGTTCGGCGACAAGGCGCAGCGCGCCGAGTACATCGGCCGCCTCACCGGCGGCGAGCTCGCCGCGGTGGCGTTCAGCGAGCCGGGCGCGGGCAGCGACCTCGCCGCGATGAGCACCGAGATCCGCCGCGACGGCGATGACATCGTCGTCAGCGGCACCAAGACGTGGATCACGGTCGCCGGGTACGCCGACTGGATCCTCGTCTTCGGCCGCCACGAGGGCGGCGGGGCCGTCGCCGTGGTGCCCGCCACGGCCCCCGGGGTCCAGGTGACGCGGGTGCCCGAGCCGCTGGGCTGCCGCGCCGCCGGACACGCCACCGTCCAGCTCGACGACGTACGGTTGCCCGCCGGGCACCTGCTCGCGGTGGCGGGCCAGCCGGTCGTCATGCTGACCACCATCGCGCTCACCTACGGACGGCTCTCGGTGGCCTGGGGGTGCGTCGGCATCCTGCGCGCCTGCCTCGCCGCCGTCGCCCGGCACGCCAAGACCCGCGAGCAGTTCGGCAAGCCGCTGCTCCAGCACCAGCTCGTCGCCCGGCACCTGGCCGAGCTGTACGCCGCCGAGCGGACGGCGACGCTCGCCTGCGAGCGGGCCAGCGCCGCCTGGGACGGCGGTTCGCCGGAGCAGGTGCCCGCGTCGGTCCTCGCCAAGCACGTCGCCGCCACGAACGCGGCCCGGGGCGCGGCCACCGCGGTGCAGGTGCTCGCCTCCGCCGGAGCGGTGGGCGGACACGTGGTGGAACGGGCCTTCCGGGACGCCAAGTTGATGGAAGTCATCGAGGGCAGCAACGAGATCTGCCAGCTCATACTCGCCGAGCACGCCGCCGCGGCGGCGGGCTGAAACGGCCCCACGGAACGGGGGAGCGAACATGTCAGAAGCACAACCCATCGTGAAGTGCCTGGTCTGGGATCTCGACAACACCCTGTGGCAGGGCACACTCGTCGAGGACGGCCACGTCGAGGTCGACGACACCCTCCGCAAGGTCGTGACGGAGCTCGACGCCCGGGGCGTCCTGCAGGCCGTGTCCAGCCGCAACGACCACGACGAGGCCTGGGCGAAGCTGGAGGAGCTCGGCCTCGCCGAGTACTTCGTCCTTCCGCACATCGGCTGGGGCCCGAAGTCGGAGTCCGTGCGCTCCATCGCCGAGCGCCTCAACTTCTCCCTGAAGACGATCGCGTTCATCGACGACCTGCCCACCGAGCGCGCCGAGGTCACCTACCACCTGCCCGAGGTGCGGTGCTACCCGGCCGAGCAGGCGGGCCAGCTGCTCGACCTGCCCGAGTTCAGCCCGGCGGTGGTCACCGTCGACGCGCGCAGGCGCCGCGAGATGTACCAGGCCGGGTTCCAGCGCGACCAGCAGCGCGAGGAGTACCAGGGCGCCGACGAGGAGTTCCTGCGCTCGCTCGACCTGGTGATGCGGATCGGCAAGGCCAGGGACGAGGAGATCACCCGGGTCGAGGAACTGACCCTGCGGACCAGCCAGATGAACGCGACCGGCGTGCACTACTCGGACGCCGCGCTGCGCTCCCTGCTGTCCGACGAGGACCACGAGGTGCTCGTGGTCTCCATGGCCGACCGGTTCGGGCCGCACGGCGCGGTCGGGGTCATGCTGATCGAGAAGACTCCGGGCGCCTGGCGCGTCAAGCTGCTCGCCACCTCCTGCCGGGTCGTGTCGTTCGGCGCGGGCGCGGTGCTCCTGCGCTGGCTCACCGACGCCGCCGCGCGCGCCGGTGTGCACCTCGTCGCCGACTTCAGGCGTACGGAGCGCAACCGGATGATGGAGGTCGCCTACCGGTTCGCGGGGTTCGCCGCCGCCGAGTGCGCCTGCCTCGCCGCGTTCTCCGCGCCCGAGGGAACCGAGTGCCTGCATCTGGAGCCGGTCCGTCAGGACCCGCCGACCACCCTGCGCGTCCTGGCCCCCGAGCCGCTCGTCGGCGGGGCCGAGGCGGAGTGGCGGTAGGCGGGGACAGCACGCACGGCTCACGCTGAACACGCACGATCTACGGGGGATGTCTTGCAGTTCTTGGTACTTGGCCCGTTGCAACTGATGGACGAAGAGACGCCGATCGCGCTCGGCGGCGACCGCCGCCGGGCCACGCTCGGCCTGCTGCTGCTCAACGCCAACCGGGAGGTGGCGACGAGCAAGCTCCTCGACGGGCTGTGGGGCACCGACGAGACGCCCGTGACGGCGCGCAAGGTCCTGCAGAACGCCGTGCGGGGCCTGCGCGTCACGTTCGCCGAGCACGCGCACGGCGACGCGCGGCCGCCCGCCCTGCTGACGTGCGCGCACGGCTACCGGCTCGACGTCGACCCCGAACAGGTCGACATGTTCCGCTTCCACCGCCTCGCGCGCTCGGGCCGCGCGGAGCTGGCGGCCGCCCGCCCCGGCGCCGCCGCGGCCACCCTGCGGGAGGCGCTCGGCCTGTGGCGCGGGCGGGCCCTCGCCGACCTCGTCGAGTCCGGGCACTCCTGGGCGGAGCTCACCGCCCTGGAGAACGCGCGGCTCGACGTGATGGAGGACTACTACGAGGCCGAGCTCGCGGGCGGCCGCCACCAGGCCGTCCTCAGCGAGCTTGAGGCCATGGTCGAGGCCGAGCCGCTGCGGGAGCGGGCGTGCCACCAGCTGATGCTCGCGCTCTACCGCGGCGGACGGCAGGCCGACGCCCTCGCCGCCTACCGGCGGGTGCGGGTGCGGCTCGCCGAGCAGTTCGGGCTCGAACCCGGGCGCGAGCTGCGCCTCCTCCAGCACGCGATCCTGGTGCACGACCCGTCCATCGCGGCGCCCGCGGCGCCCGCACGACCGGTGGTGATCTCCGGCCTCGGGCAGGAGACGGAGCCCCGCGAGCGCCCGGTCGCCCGGCCGGTCCAGCTCATCCCCGCGCAGCGCTCCGTCACCCGGAGCGGCGTGAGCACCGTACTGATCCGCGCCGACTACGCCACCGGCGGCCGCGTCAGGGACGTCGGCCGGGCCCTGGAGCGCACCGCGAGGATCGTGCACGAGGAGGTGGGGCGGCTCGGCGGCGTGGTCGCCGGGTCGACCGGCTCGGTCACCCTCGCCCTGTTCCGGGCCGCGACGCCGCGCGACGAGGGCACCGCGCAGGCCGCCGAGCGCGCGGTGCGGGCCGCGATGGCGCTGCGGCAGCGGATCTGCTTCGACGTCCCCGACGGCGAGCGGCCCGTGCTGCGCGTCGCCGTGGCGACCGGCGAGATGCGCGGCCGCCCCGGCGGATCCGCCCGGGAGCCCCTGCCCGTCAACGGGGCGCTGCTCGTCGACAGCGAGTCCCTGCTCCAGGCAGCCGAGGACACGGAGATCGTGGTGTGCGGCCGTACCAGGAGACTGACCGGAGCGGCCATCGCGTACGGCCGTGAGGGCGGGACCCGGCCGCGCTGGGCGGTCAAGGGGCGCTACCGCGACTCCTTCGCCAAGGCGGAGGTCCTCGACCGCGAGCCCGAACTCGGCGTGCTCAACAGCCTCCTGGAGCGGGTCAGGCGCCGCTCGCGGCCGCATCTCGTCCTGGTCGTCGGCGGGCCGGGAATCGGGAAGTCGCCCCTGCTCGCGGCGTTCGAGCGGCGCGTGGAGAACGCGGCGACCGTGCGCCTCGCCGCCACCGGGGCGAGCACGCCGAACGTGGCGAAGCTCGCCGAGCACGGCCCGCTGGTGGTGTTCGCCGACGATCTGCACCGGGCCGACCCCGCGGTACTGGAGTTCGTCGAGGACCTCCTCGACGCGCCGCGGCCCCTCCCGGTGCTCGTGGTCGCCGCGGCCCGCCCCGAGCTGTTCCACAGGCGCCCGGGGTGGGGCGCGGGGCAGCGGCACGCCAGCCGGATGACCCTCGAACCGGTGGCCGTCGAACCACGCGTCGAGGCACCCCGGGGCCCCCGTCTGGTGAGGCTCTGCCATGTCGCCAGTTGAGAACGCGCCCACCGGTTGGTTCCGGGGGCCAAATTCGCCGCCCGGTCCGGTGTTCTCGAACCCGGCTGCCCACCACCCCCGCAATGTTGACTGGCCGAGCTGAGTACCCCGGCCGGAGGAGTGACGAGACGATGGAGAACGAGGGCAGGCTGCGGAACTACCTCAAGCAGGCCGTCGGCGAGCTGCAGGACACGCGCGAGCGCCTGCACGAGCTGGAGCGGGCGGCCAGCGAGCCGATCGCGATCGTCGGCATGGCCTGCCGCTACCCGGGCGGCGTCGTCTCGCCGGACGGCCTGTGGGACCTGGTGACCGAGGGCCGGGACGCCATCGGGGCGTTCCCCGCCGACCGCGGCTGGGACGTCGAGGGCCGCTACGACCCGAACCCCGGCGTGCCGGGCACCTACTACGCCCGCGGCGGCGGATTCCTGTACGAAGCGGCCGAGTTCGACGCCGAGTTCTTCGGGATATCGCCCCGGGAAGCCCTCGCCATGGACCCCCAGCAGCGCCTCCTCCTGGAGACGTCGTGGGAGGCCCTGGAGCGGACCGGCGTCGACCCGCAGGCGCTGCGGGGCAGCGACACCGGCGTGTTCGTGGGCCTCATGGGCCACGGCGGGCAGCGCTACGGGCTCGGCGCGGAGGAGTCGGGGCAGGGCGGCGAGGGCTTCGGCGGCACCGGCAGCGCGGCCAGCGTCGCCTCCGGCCGGATCGCCTACCTCCTCGGCCTCGAAGGGCCCGCGCTCACCGTGGACACGGCGTGCTCGTCGTCGCTCGTGACGATGCACCTGGCCGCCCGGGCGCTGCGCGGCGGCGAGTGCTCGCTCGCCCTCGCGGGCGGCGCCGCGGTGATGGCGACCCTGGACACCTTCGTCGAGTTCAGCCGGCAGCGCGGCCTCGCCGAGGACGGCCGCTGCAAGGCGTTCTCGGCCGCCGCGGACGGCACGGGCTGGTCCGAGGGCGCGGGCATGGTCGTCCTGGAACGGCTCTCCGACGCCCAGCGCCTCGGGCACCCCGTGCTCGCGGTGATCCGCGGCAGCGCGGTCAACTCCGACGGCGCCTCCAACGGCCTCACCGCCCCCAACGGCCCCTCGCAGCAGCGCGTCATCCGCCAGGCCCTCGCCGACGCGGGCCTCACCGCGGCCGACGTGGACGTCGTGGACGCGCACGGCACCGGCACCCGCCTCGGCGACCCGATCGAGGCACAGGCCCTCCTCGCCACCTACGGCCAGGAGCGCCCCGCGGACCGGCCGCTGTGGCTGGGCTCCCTGAAGTCCAACATCGGGCACACCCAGGCCGCCGCCGGGGTCGGCGGCGTCATCAAGATGACCCAGGCGCTGCGCCACGGCCACCTGCCGCGGACGCTGCACGCCGACGAGCCCTCGCCCGCCGTGGACTGGGACTCGGGCGCGGTGGAGCTGCTCACCGAGGCGCGCGACTGGCCCGAGACCGACCGGCCGCGCCGGGCCGCGGTGTCGGCGTTCGGCATCAGCGGCACCAACGCCCACCTGATCATCGAGCAGGCGCCGGAGCCGTCGGCCGGGGCGGACCCGGAGGCGGGCCCGGCCCCGTCGGCCGTGGCGGAGGCAGGAGCGCGGACCGCGACGGAACCGGTCGCCGGGGCGGAGCCCGCGCGGCTCCCCGACGCCACCGCCCTGCCGCTGCTCCTCTCCGCCTCCTCCACGGCCGCGCTCGCCGCCAGGGCGGAGCAGCTGCACGCCCTCACCCCGGCGGCCACGGGCGGGCCCCTGGCCGTCGCGCTCGCCACCCGCGCGCCCCGGCTGCCCCAGCGCGCGGCCGTCACCGGCGACGACCCGGCGGCGGGCCTGCTCGCCCTCGCCGAGGGGCGGCCGTCGCGGGACGTCCTGACCGGTGTCGCGCGCCCGCGCGGCAAGACGGTGTTCGTCTTCCCCGGGCAGGGCTCCCAGTGGTCCGGCATGGCGCTCGACCTGTACCGCGACTCGGACGTCTTCCGCGCCCAACTGGACGCCTGTGCCGCCGCCTTGGAGCCGTACGTCGACTGGGACCTGCTCGACGCGCTCGCCGGGCCCCTCGACCGCGTCGACGTCGTCCAGCCCGCCCTGTGGGCCGTGATGATCTCGGTCGCCGCGCTGTGGCAGCACCACGGCGTGACCCCCGACGCGGTCCTCGGCCACTCCCAGGGCGAGATCGCCGCCGCGTACGTCGCCGGGGCGCTGTCCCTGGAGGACTCCGCGGCCGTCGTCGCCCTGCGCAGCCAGGCCATCACCCGGCTCGCGGGCACCGGAGGCATGGCCTCCGTGCAGCTGCCGCAGGGGGAGACGGAGCGGCGCATCGAGGCGTACGGCGGCTCCGTGGAGGTCGCCGCGGTCAACGGCCCCGGCAGCACGGTCGTCTCGGGCCGACCCGAGGACCTCGCGGACCTCGTCGCCTCCTGCGAGGCCGACGGCGTCCGCGCCCGCCTCGTCCCGGTGGACTACGCCTCGCACTCCGCCCACGTGGAAGCCCTGCGCGAGGAGATCCTCACCGCGCTCTCCGGCATCGCCCCCGGCCCGTCCCGGGTGCCGTTCCACTCCACCGTCACCAACGAGGTCGTGGCGGGACCCGAGCTCGACGCCGCGTACTGGTACGGCAATCTGCGCAGGACCGTCGGCTTCGCCCAGGGCACGCGCGCCCTGCTCGACCAGGGCCACGGGGTGTTCGTCGAGGTCAGCGCGCACCCCGTCCTCGTGAACGCCATCGGTGAGAGCGTCGAGGATGCGGAGGCCGACGCCGTCGTCCTGGAGTCGCTGCGCCGCGACGACGGCGGACGGGCCCGCTTCCACACCGCGCTCGCCAAGGCGTACGTCCACGGCGTCGAGGTCGACTGGCGGATCCCGCCCGGCGCGGCGAGCGCCGTGGAGCTGCCCACCTACCCCTTCCAGCGCACGCGCTACTGGCTTGAGGAGCCCGCGGCCGTCGGCGACACCTCGGCCCTCGGTCTGCGCAGGGCGGAGCACCCGCTGCTCGGCGCGGCCCTGCGCACGGCCGACGCGGACACGCTCGTCCTCACCGGACGGCTCTCCCGCGGCGCGCAGCCCTGGCTCTCCGACCACGGGCTCGGCGCCTCGGTGCTGCTGCCCGGCACCGCCCTGGTCGAACTGGCCCTGCACGCCGGGGACCAGGTCGGCTGCGGACACCTCGCCGAACTCACCCTGCACGCGCCGGTCGTCCTGGACGCCGACCTGGACCTCCAGGTCCTCATCGGCGCGGAGAGCGGTGACGGACGCCCGGTGAGCGTCCACACCGCCCCGGCCGGGACGAACGACTGGACCCGCAACGCGACGGGCCGACTGACCAACGAGAGCCACCCGGCCCCCGACGACCTGACCGCCTGGCCGCCGCCCGGCGCCGCCGCCGTGTCCCTCGACGGGTTCTACGAGACCCTCGCCGAGCGCGGCTACGCCTACGGCCCCGCCTTCCAGGGCCTGCGCGCGGCCTGGCGCGACGGCGACGCGCTCTACGCCGCGGTGGCCCTGCCCGACGAGCAGGACGTCACCGGCTTCGGCCTGCACCCCGCGCTGCTCGACGCCTCGCTGCACGCGGCGGGCCTCTTGGGGGCCGACGGCGTCCGGGCCCCGTTCAGCTGGAGCGACGTGCGCCTGCACGCCACCGGCGCGCGGACCGCCCGGGTCCGCCTCACCCCGGCGGGGCCCGACGCGGTCGCCGTACTCGTCACCGACGAGGCCGGGCAGGCCGTCGCCTCGGTCGGCGAACTGGCCCTGCGGCCGGTGGACGTGGCCGCGCTCGGGCACCGGCGCGCCGACACCTCGGCTCTCTTCGCCCTGGACCTGGTGCCGGTGGACCTGCCGGAGCCGCCCGCCGAGCGGACCTGGATCGAGCTCGGCGCCGACGGCCAAGGCCGCCCGGCCGCACCGGTGTCGGCGACGGCCGCCCTGTGGACCTGCCCCGAGGGCGAGGTCGAGGACGTCGTCGACCGGACGCTGCACGTCGTACGGGAGTGGCTTGCCGAGCCGCACCTCACCGACGTCCCGCTCACCGTCCTCACCCGCGCCGACGACCTCGCCCACCGCGCGGTGACCGGGCTGCTGCGCACCGCGCGCAGCGAACACCCCGGCCGCCTCCGCCACATCGACGCCGACGACCACCCGCTGGCGCGGGCCGCGCTGCCCGCCGCGATGGCCAGCGACCACCCGGAGCTGGCCCTGCGCGGCGCGACCGCCGCCGTGCCCCGGCTCACCCGCGCCGCCGCGTCCCCGGCCCTGCCCGAACCGGCCGAGCGGCCGTGGCGCCTGGGCCTGACCTACCGCGGCGACCTCGACAGCCTGTCGCTCACGCCGTGCCCCGAGGTGCTGCGCCCGCTGGAGCCGGGCGAGGTGCGGGTCGCGGTGCGCGCGGGCGGCCTGAACTTCAAGGCCGTGCTCCTGGAACTCGGCATGGTGGCCCGCGACGAGTGGTCATCCCTCGGCGAGGGCGCGGGCATCGTCCTGGAGACCGGCGCCGACGTCACCGGGCTCACCCCCGGAGACCGGGTGATGGGCCTGTTCACCGGCGGCCTCGGCACGGTCACGGTCACCGACCGCAGGCTGGTCGTCCCGATGCCCAAGCGCCTGACGTTCGCGCAGGCCGCCGGGGTGCCGGTGGTGTACCTGACGGCGTACTACGGCCTCGCGGACCTCGCCGGGCTCACGGCGGGCGAGTCGCTGCTGCTGCACGCGGCGACCGGCGGCATGGGCTTCGCCTCCCTCCAGCTCGCCCGGCACTGGGGCGCCGAGGTCTTCGGCACCGCCAGCTCCGGCAAGCGGGACGTGCTGCGCGCCTGGGGCTTCGACGACGACCACCTCGCCGACTCCCGCAGCCTCGGCTACGCCGAGCACTTCACGAAGGCCACCGGCGGGCGCGGCGTGGACGTGGTGCTCAACTCCCTGGCGCACGAGCACGTCGAGGAGTCCCTCGCCCTGCTGCCGCGCGGCGGACGGTTCATCGAGATGGGCAAGACCGACATCCGCGACGCCGACGAGATCGCGGCGGCCCACCCCGGCGTGCGCTACCGGGCGTTCGACGTGATGGAGGCCGGGTTCGACCGCATCGCGGAGATGCTGGAGGAGATCCGCGTCCTGTTCGACGAGGGCGCGCTGCGGCCGATGCCGCTCACCACGTACCCCGTGCACCGCGCGCCGGAGGCGTTCCGGTACCTCAGCCAGGCCCGGCACGTCGGCAAGATCGTCCTCACCCTGCCCGCGCCGCTCGACCCCGACGGCACGGTCCTCGTGACCGGCGGCACCGGGGTGCTCGGCGGGCTCGTCGCCCGGCACCTGGTCGCCGAACACGGCGTACGGCGCCTCCTTCTGACGAGCAGGCGCGGTCCCGCGGCCGACGGCGTGGACGCCCTGGTCGCGGACCTGCGGGCCGCGGGCGCCGAGGTGTCCGTGGTGGCGTGCGACGTCTCCGACCGGGAGTCCGTCGCCGAACTCGTCCGCTCCGCGCACCGGCTCACCGGCGTGGTGCACGCGGCGGGAGTGCTCTCCGACGGGGTCCTGGAGGCCCTGACGCGGGAGGACCTCGACGCCGTACTGCGTACGAAGGCCCGCTCGGCGTGGCACCTGCACGAGCTGACGCAGGACCACGACCTGGCCCTGTTCGCGCTGTTCTCCTCGGTCGCCGGGGTGCTCGGCAGCGCGGGCCAGGGCGGCTACGCCGCGGCCAACGCCTACCTCGACGGACTCGTGGAGCACCGGCGCGGCCTCGGCCTGCCCGGCACGTCGATCGCGTGGGGCCTGTGGGCGCGGGAGAGCGCCATGACCGGCCACCTGAGCGAGGGCGACAAGGACCGCCTGGCCCGGATGGGCCTCGGCGCGATCGACGACGAGCAGGGGCTCGCCCTGTTCGACGCGGCGCTCGCGCTGCACCGCCCGCTGGCGGTGGCGGTGCCCGTCGACGTGGCCCGGCTGCGGGAGAGCGGACAGCCGGTGCCGGACCTCCTGTCGGCACTCGACCCGGCCGCGCAGGTCCGGCGGCGCGTCGTCGCGCGGGCCGCGGCCACCACCCAGGCGGACCGGCTCCTCGAGCTGCCCGAGCGGCAGCGCCGCAAGGAACTCCTTGAACTCGTACGGGAGTCCGCGGCGGTCGTCCTCGGCCACAGCACGGCCGAGTCGGTCGACGAGGACAGCGCGTTCAAGGACCTCGGCTTCGACTCGCTGACGGCGGTGGAGCTGCGCAACCGCCTCGGCACCGCCACGGCCCTGCGGCTGCCGCCGACGGTCGTGTTCGACCATCCGACACCGGCCGGGCTCGCCGCGTTCCTCGACGGACTGCTCGTCCCCGCCGAGGAGACGACCGTCGGCTCGCTCGTGGCGGAACTCGACCGGCTCGCCGTGGCCGACCTCGACGAGGACGAGCGGGACGTGCTGGCCAAGCGGCTCCAGGAGGTGCTGCGCCGCCTCGCGGCGCCGGTCGACGCGGGCGGGGAGGAGCGGGACTTCACCGAGGCCTCCGACGACGAAATCTTCGACTTCATCGACGGCGAACTCGACATCGCCTGATCTCGCCTCTCCGAACGAAAGTCCGAACGAAAGGGGGCTGCCCGGGATGTCCAACTCCACCGAGCAGAAGCTTCGAGAGTATCTGAGGCGGGTCACGACGGACCTGCAGCGAGCACGGCGGGAGCTGCAGGACGCGCGGACCGCCGCCCGCGAGCCGATCGCGATCGTCGGCATGGCCAGCCGCTTCCCGGGCGGCGCCCGCACCCCCGAGGAGCTGTGGGAGCTGCTCCGCGACGGCGGCGACGCCCTCACCGAGTTCCCCGACGACCGGGGCTGGGACCTCGACCGGCTCTCCGACCCCGACCCGGAGACGCCCGGCACCACGTACCTCACCAAGGGCGGCTTCCTGGCCGACGCGGCCGGGTTCGACGCCGAGTTCTTCGGGATCTCGCCGCGCGAGGCGCAGGCGATGGACCCGCAGCAGCGCGTCCTGCTCGAAGCGTCCTGGGAGGCCCTGGAGAGCGCCCGCATCGACCCGGCGTCGCTGCGCGGCAGCTCCGGCGGCGTGTTCGTCGGCGTGATCCCGCAGGAGTACATGCCGCGCGCGGGGGAGACGCCCGAGGAGCTGGAGGGCTTCGTGCTCACCGGCGGCACCACGAGCGTCGCCTCGGGCCGCATCTCCTACGTGCTCGGCCTGCTGGGCCCGACAGTGACCCTCGACACGGCCTGCTCGTCGTCGCTGGTGTCGATGCACCTCGCGGAGCAGGCGCTGCGCAACGGGGAGTGCGACATCGCCCTCGCGGGCGGCGCCACCGTGATGTCGGGCCCCAGCGTGTTCGTGGAGTTCTCACGCCAGCGCGGCCTCGCGCCGGACGGCCGCTGCAAGGCGTTCGCGGCCGCCGCGGACGGCACCGGCTTCTCCGAGGGCGTCGGCGTCCTCGTCCTCGCCCGCCTGTCGGTGGCGCGGGAGCGCGGCCTGCCCGTACTCGCCCTGGTCCGGGGCAGCGCGGTCAACTCCGACGGCGCCTCCAACGGCCTCACCGCCCCGAACGGCCCGTCGCAGCAGCGCGTCATCCGCCAGGCCCTCGCCGACGCCGATCTCTCGCCCGCCGAGGTCGACGTGGTGGAGGCGCACGGCACCGGCACGAAGCTGGGCGACCCGATCGAGGCCCAGGCGCTGCTCGCCACGTACGGGCAGGCGCGTACGGACGGCTCGGACGACCAGCCGTTGCTGCTCGGGTCGTTGAAGTCGAACATCGGTCATACGCAGGCCGCCGCCGGTGTCGCGGGTGTCATCAAGATGGTCATGGCGATGCGGCACGGCGTGGTCCCGAAGACCCTCCACGTCGACGAGCCCACCCCCGCCGTCGACTGGACCGCCGGTGCGGTCGAGCTGGTCACCGAGGAACGCCCCTGGCCGGAGACGGGACGGCCGCGCCGCGCGGCGGTCTCCTCCTTCGGGATCAGCGGCACGAACGCCCACGTCATCCTTGAGCAGGCCCCGGAGGCCGAGCCCGGCGACCCGGTAGAGTCGACCGTTTCTCTGCCGGTGGTGCCGGTGGCGGTGTCGGCCAAGACCGAGCAGGCGTTGCGGGCGCAGGCGGGGCGGTTGGTGTCGGTGGCCGGGGACGGGGTGTCCCCGTTGGATGTGGGTCTGTCGGCGGCGAGTTCGCGGTCGGTGGCGTTCGAGCACCGCGCGGTGGTACTCGCGGCCGACGGCGGTGAACTGGTCGCCGGTCTGGAGGCGTTGGCTCGTGGTGAGTCGGTGCCGGGTGTGGTGTCGGGGGTTGCTGCTGAGGGGCGTACCGGGTTCTTGTTCACGGGACAGGGCGCCCAACGCCCGGGCATGGGGCGGGAGTTGTATGAGGCCTTCCCGGTGTTCGCGGCAGCCTTTGATGAGGTCTGCGCTGGATTTGAAGGTCTGTTGCCGGGGTCACTGAAGGATGTGGTGTTCGGCGGGCAGGGGCTGGATGAGACGGGGTGGACGCAGCCGGGGTTGTTCGCGGTTGAGGTGGCGTTGTTCCGGTGGGTGGAGTCCTTGGGTGTGGTGCCGGACTTCGTGACCGGTCACTCCATTGGTGAGTTGGCGGCGGCGCATGTGGCGGGTGTGCTGAGCCTTGAGGATGCGTGCCGGGTGGTGGCCGCGCGGGGCCGGTTGATGCAGGCGCTTCCTGC